>NZ_JBSZIE010000004.1:0-94021 GCF_056491235.1 Pseudomonas sp. C9D1 | reverse complement strand
CGCTCCCAACAAACCCGGCCCGCCGACCACCGGCCACCCCTCCTCCACGGATTCAGGCCTCTCTCACAGAATTTCCTGCCTGGCTCCCCCGATAATTGCCGCCTCAACACCTCATCCCAAAATCATCTGCTGCCACCGCAGCCGCCGAAACGAGCCCGAAAGGACGCACCATGGCCAACGCCCCGAGCCCCGCTCTCGCCGCAATCGATTACGACCGCATCCAGGCCCTGCTGAATTCGGAGTACGTGGAAGAGCACTTCCACGCGTACATCGAAGGCGGCGACAACGACGAGTGGGTGACCCTCGAACACGGGGATGACGAGGAGACGGAAGCGTTCGTGGTATTCGACCAGCACCGCATTCGCGTTGCGGTGGAGAACTTCAACAGCCCGGGCGCGAAGAACGGTCACAGCGACCACTGCCACTTCATCTTCAAGCTGGTGGACCACGAGACCCGCGAATACGAGGTGCGCTACCAGCCCTATGAGGTGGATGCGCAGGGCGAGGACACGCTCGATACCTTCCCCATCGCCGAGCAGAGCGCGGCGATCCAGGAAAGCGCCGTGACGTACTTCGAGGCGCTGGAGGCCTACATCGCCGCCAAGGACGAGCAACTGACGAACATCAAGGCCAGCCTGCCCCCGGCCATGATTCTCAACGTGCTGGGCAACATGGATTCCTTCGATGCCCTCAAGTCGGAATTCGAGGAAATGGCCGCTGCGGCTTTCGTCGATACCTATCGCCTGGACCCCGAGTTCAGCGAGCTGGAGAACGACGACCGCATGCCCCGCTCCTACTCCGCCTGCATGGACCGCACCGAGCCCTCGATGACCGACCAGGACTGGGAGAACATCGAGAACCACACTGCCTCCGCCTACTTCATCGTGCGCAACATCTTCTCCGAGCGCACGCGCATCTCCGTGGCGATGGTGACCGCGCGCTGCCTGGGCAACCTGATCGACAAGGGCATGATCACCGCCGCCAAGATCGAGACCGCCGGCCTCGCCCACGGCCTCGTGCGCTGGCGCGAGCTGATCACCCAGATGACCGACGCCGTGGAGCAGCGCGACCAGAAATCCATGCTGCTGGCCCTGTACAAGATGTTCGTGCGCAAGCCCATCAGCGATGACGACAAGCTCTACAGCTGCGGTATGCAGAACCTGGGGCTGCCGGACTTCGTGATCGCCTTCGGCGAGGACGAGGAGCCCACCGAGCAGGAGCAGCTCGACTCGGTCGCGCGCTTCGAGAAAGCCTTCCTGGCGACCTTCGGCCTGGAAGACGCCAGCGAGCCGCTCACGCCCTACAAGAAGCGCCCCGACTTCGGTTACCCGCTGGGCGACCTGCGTCACAACCCCTTCGGCTATGTGCTGATCGGCTGAGCCGAGCGGCGGTAACGAACGAAAAAGCCCATTCTCCGGAATGGGCTTTTTCGTTGGGTAGGTCCCTGCGCGCCCCAAACATCGACGCGCTCATGGCCTCACCAAGCCAGGCTTTTACAGGGGCCGGTAACCCACCCAGCCCCTGAAGGTGAAGCCGGCGTAGAACAGCTCCACGCCCTCGAAACCGGCCTGGCGCAGCAACACCTCATCCTGCTCGGGCGAAAGCAGCGGCAAACGTTCGCTGATGGCCGCAATCGCATTCTCGGCCTGGGCTGCGGGAACCCCGGATGCCGTGGCGAAGGCCGCGTAGCGCCTCAGCCAGCGCGTACGCTCTTCAAGCGGTTGTGCAACGCTGTGATGGGCGACCACCAGCGGCGCGCCAGGCTTCAGGCGTAGCAGCAGCTCCCGGAGCGTGCGCAGGCGCTCCGCCTCCGGCAGAAAATGCAACGTGAGCAGGCAGGTGGCGCCATCGAAAGGCTCCAGCGCAGTCGACTCGATATAGCCCTGGTGCAGCACCACTCGTGCATCGAGATCGCCCAGGGTCTGGCGGGCCAGGGCGAGCATTTTCGCCGAGGGGTCCACCCCGACGAAACGCCAGCCGGGTTGCGCCTGGGCGAATACTTTCAGCTCCAGGCCACCGCCCGCGCCGAGCACCAGCACCCGGCCCTGTGCGGGCACCCGTTCGGCCAGCAGCAGGGCTGTCATCTGCTGCAGGGCATGGAACCCGGGCACCTGGCGGACAGGCCCCTCCGCGTAACGGGCGACGGCTTGCGGATCGGAAAACGCTTGCATAGGGGCCTCCGCGATCAGTGGCTGTCGAAGATCAGTGACTGATGCGCAGCGGCACCGGCCAGGGTCCCATCGCCCACTGCCAAGGGCACCGAGCCGCCCATCCGCGCCGCATCACCGCAGGCGTAGACGCCCTTGACGCTGGTCGCCTTCATCGCGTCGGTGCGGATGATCCGCCCGTAGAAGCCCTCGTCGAACTCGCAGCCCAGCGACTCCGGGAGCGAGCTGGCGACATCGATGCGGGTGGGCACGAACAGCCCGTCCAGGCTGATCACCCGCCCATCGCGCAGCACCAGATCCAGCTCGCCCTCGAGACCGCGCACCGGCTCGCGCTCCAGCGTCACGCCGCGCGCGGCGAGCTTGGCCAGTTGCTCCGCGTCGGGCTCAAACGCCTCATTGAGGAACAGCGTCGTGCTGCCCCAATCCGGCAGCAGCAAGGCCAGGTGCATGGACATGGCCGAGGTGGCGATGACACCGATCCGCCCTTGCTGCAGCTCGTAGCCATGGCAGTAGGGGCAATGGAACACCCGGCTGCCCCAGCGCTCGGCCAGGCCGGGAATCTCGGGGAGCTGGTCGACGACACCGCCCGCGAAGATCAGCCGGCGCGCCTCGCGCGGCTCCTCGCCCTCGATCTCGATACGGAAACCCCGCGCCGTCAGCGCAACGGCGACGGCCTTGCCGGTGAGCCACTCGACCGTCTCGTAGGCCATCACCTGCTCGCGTGCCTGGCTGGCGATGGCGCCGGGCGCGTTGCCGTCCTGGGTCAGGAAGCCATGTGAATGGGCGGCGAAGCGGTTGCGCCGCAACCCCTCGTCCACCACCAGGATGCGCCGGCGCGCCCGCGCTAGGGGCATGGCCGCCGACAGGCCGGCATAGCTGCCGCCGATGATGATCACGTCGTACTGCATCGCTGCTCTCCTCCGTTGCTCGCCGGCATCCGGGACTCGGAAAGGCCGGCCGAAACTCATGAAACTTTTAGAGCTACATGATAGAGCGAAGATTTTTTCTCACGCAACTTATAAAGTGGCGTTATCCGATTCACCTGACGTAAGGCGCAACAGAGGCAATGCAATGAGAAAGGACAGCAGGCTCTCCCGCATGCTCCATGTGCTGCTGCACATGGCCCGCCACGACCAACCCTTCACCTCGGAGCAGATCGCCCGGATGCTGGACACCAACCCGGTGGTGGTTCGCCGCACTATGGCCGGCCTGCGCCAGGCGGGCTATGTGAGTTCGGAGAAAGGCCACGGTGGCGGCTGGACCCTGGCCGGCGACCTGGAAACCATCACCCTGCTGGACATCCACAACGCCGTTGGCGGCCCGAGGATCTTCGCCATCGGCATCGAGAACGAAACCCCGGAATGCGCCGTCGAGCGCGTGGTCAACGCCGCCCTGGAAGACGCCCTGAACCAGGCCGAAGCGCTACTCATCGACCGCCTCGGCGCCATCACCCTGGCGGAGCTGGCACGTGATTTCGACGTGCTGTGCAAGGCGAGCGGCTGGGGGATCGACGGGCGGCATGAAGGCTGATGCAGGCGCCCCGAGGTTTGAGTACCGGGAGCATTGTGCGGGACAGGTGACACACGTAGCCTTGCGCGCCCTGAATTCGCCATTTCAAGGAATGAAGCCGTCATGAACGCTGTAAACCTGATCGGGCTGTCGAGCCTGTGTTTCTCACTGGCCTGCAGTGCATCGGAGCACGCGATGGAGTTCGATGTCCCCTATGGGAACTACGGCACCCTCTTCCAGCAGAACGTCGGGAAACAGGGCAGATTGTCCTGCGACGTGAAAATCGACGATCACCGATACGGCGAGAAATGGAGTCCCGGCGTGATTCTCGCGGCAGCGGAGGATGAGGTGGAAGACAACACCCTGTTTCTCGACAGTGCACCTGCGGGTAAGGGGCAGCGCAGCTTCTCCGTTCGTACCTTCAATGCCGCACAGCCGGTCGTCAGCAGCAACATCCTTACCACCGCGGACCACAAGGGTGCCTATACGCTACGCCTGGCCTGGCACGGCGATGGCTCCATCAGCTATCAGGTCGCCAGCGGTGACGTCTGGTCAAAGGAGATGAAAATCGAACAACCCGGCTTTGCCGTACGGCATGTCAGCATGCACGCGACGGGCGTCGAAGGCACCGCTACCTGCGAGCTGAGCGACTGACCGCCAGCGCCGCTACTGCTCATCCTCGGGCCGCAGCGGTGACTTCCACCAATCGCACCACTCCACCACCTCACGGGACATACCGTCGAACGTCGCGTGGTAGTTGTGCGCGTGAGGCACGGGGACCTGGGGCTCACCCTCAGTGAAACCAAGCTCCCTGAGCGCATCCACATAGCCGTCGAGCGGGCCGTAGGCGTAGAGCATGTCGTGTCGGTCCCAGGCCAGCGTGGCCTGTTGCGACGGTGAATGGATCCACAGATCGAAGCGGCTGTCATGCGCCAGGAACGGCCTGAACTCGCGGATGAACGCTTCGATCTCAGAGCAAGACAGCTCCGGGCTCTGGTAGCGCGCCGGCTCGGCCTCGCCACGAACCGTGTGCAGGATATGAAGCAGCAACAACGGTTCTTCCAGGCAACGAGCAAGCCGCAGGATCACCTCCGGATCAGAGCCTGGAACGCCAACCACTACCCGCTGGTGCGCCTCCGCATCGGGAAGCGAAAAAACCGCTGGGTGCCGATACGGCGCCCATTCACCGTCCACCAGATGCCCCAACTTGTACATGCACTGCCTCCTTGCCCCTACACCTGAAGGGCACGGATGGTGCAGCCAGGAGCAACTCAACGCAACCGATGAGAACACCGTTACGGAACCCACCCCCGGCTATTTCCATCCTCAGGCGCGCCCCTCACAATGCCCCTTCCGAGCCACCCACCCAACGCAGGGAATGCCCATGGAATTCTTCAGGAAGCTGTTCGGATCATCGAAACAACCCGCTGCCGAAAACGCGCCAGCAACTCCAGCGCCCGGCAACGCTGAAACCCCTTATGAGATGACCGAAGCCGAAGCGGCCAAGCAGGCGGCCCTGGAAGCCAGTAGCGAACGCCTGGATCTGCACTGGCAAAGCATCGGGACCGTCGAGCGGGATGTGCTGGCCTACCTCATCAGTCCCAGCTTCACAGGCGGCCCCTACTGGCCCTCCACTCGCCAGGCCTATCGGGTCGTGCGCCGCGCCGGGAGCATCCTCCTCGCCACCGATGGCCTGTCGTCGCCATTCGATGACGGCGATGAGCCGGTGAACGGCTTCGAGATGGAACTGTTCATCGACACGCCTGACATCCCCGAGCACGCCCGAGGAGCAATGGGGGAAGTCGACCCGCTCAAGCAGAGCTGGGCTTTCGAGCTGCTGGAGAACGTGGCCAAGACCGTGGCGAACGCCGGCGGCATCACCGCGCAACTGCAACAGCACGGTGCGCTGTCCCTGGAGCTCCCGGGAGTCAGCCAGTCCCATCACCTGGGCGAACAGTTGCCGCCTGCCTTCGTCACCGACGATGACTGCATCGGCGTCCTGCTGGGTGGCCCCGAGCCGGACTTCGCCACCCACCTGGAGGACATGCCTCTATCCCCGGTGACCCTGGTACCCGTTGTGCTGATCACCGCATCCGAGCTCGACTACGTCCGTGCTGGCGGTTACGACGCACGCCAGGACCTGCTGCAACGGCTGAAGACTGCAGGTGTCGGCCACAGAAGCGCACTGGGGCGTGACAGTGTCGTGTGAGCACTGGCAGCAGCCAAGGAACACTGGGAACAGTTCCGCGCCGAGTTCTGCCGCTCGATGAGCCGGACCTATGGCGGAGCCTGGGCGAGCACGCACCAATCCGACTGCAGAACCAAGCTGGCTGATCAGTTCAGGAACGCCATGGGCGATTACGGCTGGTAGGCAACCACCGTAATTTCAGCGAGTTCTGCAACGGCTCGGAAAGAGTCCGCAAGAACGATCAAATCCCCACCATGCTCCACTGCTAACGTCGCCCCCGTCTTCAAGGAGCACCTATGCCAAGCATCGAGAAAGTCCTGTGGTTCATCGAAACGGAGCTGGGCTCCGAGCTGGACCTCGGGCGTGTCGCGCGCCAGTTCGGCCTGTCGCCTTTCGCCCTGTCGCGCTTCTTTTCCCTGGCCACGGGTTGGTCGGTGATGCGCTACATACGCGCCCGGCGCTTGAGCCAGGCGGCGCTGGCATTGAGCGACGGCAAGCACGACATTCTCGATGTCGCCCTCGGTGCCGGCTATGGGTCCCATGAAGCGTTCACGCGTGCCTTCTGCGACCTGTTCGGGGCCACGCCCCGGCAGGTTCGTGAACAGGGGCACGGCAGCCTGTCATTGGTGGAAGCCTTGCGTATGAAAGAAATGAGCTTTGTGGAACTGTCCGAACCCCGCTACGAAACCCGCGCCGAATTCATCATCGCCGGCCTGGGCGAGCGTTTCACCTTCGACAAGAACGAGGGCATCGTCGGCCTGTGGCAGGCCTTCGTGCCTTACCTGGGCAACATCCCCGGGCAGACCAGCTACGTCACCTACGGGCTGTGCTGCAACCCGGGCGAGGACGGCAGCTTCGAATACATCGCCGGCGTCGAGGTACCCCGTATCGAAGGGCTACCGCCCGCCCTGCGCCACTTCAAGGTGCCTCAGCAGGACTACGCCGTGTTCCGCCACCTGGGCCACATCTCGACCATCCACCAGACCTTCCTCACCATCTTCAACAAGTGGCTGCCCGAGTCCGATCACGCCTTCGCCGACGCCCCGGAATTCGAGCAGTACAGCGCCGATTTCGAGCCGATGCAGGGCACGGGATTCGTCGAGGTATGGGTACCGGTGGTGCGGCGCGGGTAAGTCCCGTAGGTCGGGTGCAACCCGACGGTCCGAGAACAGGACCATCGCGGGTTTCACCCGCCCGACATGCGGGCCATCAGGCGTTGTGCGATGGAAGCGAAATGGCCATTTCCAGGAGGATCTTCAAGTAGTTCGGGCTGCCGAAGAACCGAGGCTGCTGCTTCATCTTGTCGAGGGCATGAACAGCGCTCACCACCGCGCCGACGACGAACAAGCGGCGCTCGCTCTTCAAGGTCGGATAGATCGAGTCCTCCACTATGGAGCCGTCCTCAAGCTTCATGCGGAAGCTATTGACCTCATCGCCCCACCGAGAGTCCTGCCCGGCGAAATACAACTCGGTGATGGTGCCAGTGGTGACCTGCGTCTTGATTCGCCCTGTCGCGATGCTCTGCCACCACTCATCAGAGCCATAGAGCCCGTGAGCGCCTTTCAGCCCCATGTCGGGCTTCTGACGATTGAGCGTCAACGCTTGTACTTGAGCCACGAGCTGCGGGTTTTCACGGAGTTCGTCCCGCAGCGAGTAGACAATCTTCATTGGCCGGCCAACAGCCTCATGGTCCAGACGCATCCGTCTTCATCCTTTCGTTTCAGCATCAATCGGGCCCTTGGCGCAACACCGCGCGAGCTCCGGAGCATCGCGGGTTTCACCCGCCCTACGAGGGCCTATGGGCCCTACCCCACCCGCAACCAGATCACCGAGGCATCGTCGCTGGCCTTGAAGCGCGGGTAGCGCAGGCAGGCGGCGTCTTCGAGTTCGATGCGGCGCAGTTCGGCAGCCAGCGGCAGCAGGCCGCTTTCCAGCACGCGGGCCACCAGGGTGGCGGCGTCGTAGTGGCGGTAGGTGTCGAACAGCGCGGCGAAGCCATCGGTCATCAGCAGCAGGTCGTCGCCCTTGGCCAGCGGCGTGCGGGCGTAGTGCATGCCGGCCTTCGCCTGCTCGGCGTCGACGCTCAGCACTGCCTTGGGGCGTTCGCGGGCGGCGCGGCGGTCGGCCAGCACGTGGGCGCTGCGCACGTTGTCGGCGCCGGTGCCCGGGCCCAGCGCGGCGGCTTCGGCCTGCTCGGTGTCGCGGTTCGGCTCGGGGGTGAGGAAGGCGACGCCGCTGGCGCTGCGGTGGATGACGACGCAATCGCCGAGGTGGCCGCAGGCGAGGCTTTCGCCTTCAATGGCCACCGCGGCGAGCGAGGCGCGGGGCAGTTCCCAGTGGGCGACCGGCTCGCGCTGGCGATCACGCCCGTAGTCCGTGGCGACGCGGTCGAACACGCCACCGCACAGTTCCGCCAGCGGGCCCGAGGCGCCGGCGAATGCGCGATGGGCCGCGCCGGCCAGCCAGGCTGCACCACCGCGCTCGCCCATGAGCCCCGGCTCGCCGAGGTCGGTGGCGCCGTCGATGACCCAGGCGTGCTGCTCAGCGCTGCCGATGCGGTCATCGTTCGGAACCGAGTTCTTGCCCGCGAGGCTGAGGGTCTGGATCAGGTCGAAATGCATGGAGTCCCCTTCAATGGCCAGGCTGAATCTGCGCGGCACATTCTAGCCTTCGCACATTCCGAGCAGGGCAGGAAACGCACGAATCAGGGCCGATAACCCTGCCCCAGCAGCCAGCCCTGCACCTTGCGCCGCGCCTCGGGCGCCAGACCCGCCAGCGCCTCGGCCAGTTGCCCGGCGTGCAACGCCTGGATGATGGGTGCGAGTGCAATGCCGTCCAGGTGCCATATGCCCAGGGGCTGATCGGCGGTGACCACCACCTCCCGTTCCTCGATCAGGTCGCCCTGGATCACCGGCGCGCGCGCCACACGCAGCGGGTTGATATCGGCCGGTACGTGCAGCGGCTCGGCATCGGGCCAGGTGCTGCGCTCTCGCCAGAACGGCTGTGCAGCCCAGCGCTGTTCCATGGCGTAGAAGTCGCGGCCGGTGCGGGCGAAGCGCAGGAACAGCTGCTCCACCCGCTGCTGGTGGAAACGCCGGGCCAGTGCAGTGCGCTCCGGCCGCTGTAGCAGGGTGTTGATCACCGCCGGCGCCTGCAAGGCGGAAGACAGGGACTGGAAGATGCCGTTGCCCGAGAGCGGGTCCACCGCCATGGCGGCATCACCCACCCGCAGCCAGTCGGGGCCACTGGCTTCATTGAAGAGAATGGCGGTGCTGCTGCGGGCGTGCAGCTCGGTCGCCTGCAACGCGGCGTCGCCGAACAACTCACGCACCAGGGTGGATTCGCCGCGCCGCGACGCGCACCAGGCCGGCAGTTGCTCCTTGGGCGGCAGGCCATGGGCGTCGCGGGTGATCTGCCAGTAGCAACGCCCGTCTTCCAGCCGTGCCATCCAGGCCCAGCCGTCGGGCAGGCTTTCCAGCGCCGAGCCTGGGCGGCCCGGCGCATCGCGCCAGGTATTGAGCAGGCTGAGGGTTTCCGGCCCACGCAGGCGCCCCCCCCGCCAGCGGTGCCTGGCGACCCCGGGCCTCTACCAGGAAGTCCGCACGCAACGGCGCGCCGCCGTCGAGATGCACGAGGTGCCCACGCTCCAGCGGCTCGACCCGCAGCACCCGCGCTTCCTGCACCGCGATACCGGCAGCGGCCAGGTCCTCGCGCAGCGCCGCATCGAAGCGCGGCCGGTCCAGCAGGCATTCGTGGTTGATCGACTGGCTGCCAGCGCCCCAGGCAACCCGCCGTGGCGACGGCGCATCGGCACAGGCCAGCGCATGGGTGAGGCCGGCATGACGCAGGCCTTCGAGCACCCGTTGCGACACGCCCTCCAGCGCCGCGAAACGCCGCCACTCGCTGACCACCCGCACCGGGTAGCCCAGCCGCTTCAGCCCCAGGGCCACCGCCGCGCCCGCCGGGCCGGCGCCGAGCACGACGATCTCAGCCATGGCGACGCTCCGGACCGGTGAAGGCAGCGCCCTCGTGCAACCAGTTCAGCACCGCCTCGCGGCTGGCGCCGGGGTGCTCGCGCAGGTGGGCAGCGATGATTCCGCTCAGCGCAGCGCAGGCCATGCTCGCCCCGGCCGCGCCGTTGGCGGCGCTGACAGGGGCACCGAAATCGGCCTGGGGGCTGTTCAGCCAGGACCACTGCCCCGGGGCACAGCGGGCATCGCCGGTGATGCGGATCACCCCCGGGTAGCCGGCCGGGTACACCGGTTCACCCTGGGCGGGGCTGGAGGCGCAGAGCAGCACGCCGGCACTCTGGGCCAGTACGCAGGCCTCGCGCAGCACCGGGCGGTCGTTGCGCAGGCCGAGGCTCATGGTGATCAGCGCCACATCCTGCTCCAGCAGCCAGTACAGGGCGGCAGCCACCTGCAACGGGCTGGTCTGCCAGCGCTCGCCGAACACCTGGGCCATGCAGACGCGCGCGGGCCCGGCATACCGGCCGAAGGTATCCAGCACCAGGCTGCCGTGGCCGAGGATGTCGGGCTGCGCCTCGCCTTCCTGCAGCTCGCCGCCCTCCAGCCAGAAGCGTCGGGCCAGCGTCACCCGCGCGGCCTGCTCGGGGGCGAAGCCGCTGTCGATGATGCCGATGGCCCGCTCAGTGCTCATGGCTCACCGGCTCCAGGCGCTGCAGGCGGCCCTGCTCCAGGCGGAAGGCGAGATCGGCTTCGGCCAAGGTGGAGGCGCGGTGGCTGATGAGGATGCGCGTGCGCCCGGCGAAGAGCTGGTCGATGGCGGCGATCACGTCGCGCTCGGTGGCTTCGTCCACCGCCGAGGTGGCCTCGTCCAGCACCAGGATCAGCGGGTCCTGCAGCAACGCGCGGGCGATGGCGATGCGCTGTTTCTGCCCACCGGAAAGCTGCTGGCCGCGCTCGCCCAGCGGGTTGTCCAGCCCCAGGGGCAGGGACGCGATCAAGCCGTCGAGGCGGGCCAGCCGCGCCACCTGCTCGACGGCTTCGCGGCTGGCATCGGGGGCGGCGTAGGCGAGGTTCTCCGCCAGGGTGCCGCGGAACAGCACGATGTCCTGGCTGACCACGGCGATGCGCCGGCGCAGGGCCAGCAGGTCCAGTTCGCGCAGGTCGGCGCCGTCCAGCAGGATGCGGCCCCGGTCCGGGTCGTAGAAGCGTTGCAGCAGGTCGATCAGGGTGGATTTGCCAGCGCCCGACGCCCCGCTGATGGCCACCTTGAGGCCGGCGGGGATCTCCGCCTCCACACCATCGAGCAGCAGGCCGGCACGCTGCTCATGAGCAAAATGCACGCCCTCCAGGCGCAAGGCACCGCGGCCCTCCGGCATCGGCTGCGGCGCGTCGGGCTGGCGCACGGTCACCGGCTCCTGCTGCAGCTCCATCACCCGGCCGAGGCTCACCGTCATGCGCTGCAGCGCGACGTAGAGCCCGAGCAGGCTCTGCACCGGCCCCACGGCCATGCCCAGGTAGGTGGAGAAGGCGATCAGCGCGCCCAGTTGCCAGGTGCCCTGGATCACCCAGTAGCCACCGATGAGAAAGGCGCAGGCGCGGGACAGCGAGGTCAGCGTGCCGGGCACCGCATGGGTGAAGAACTCGGTGACCTGCACCCGCAGCAGCTGGCGCATGTAGCCCTGCCCCAGCCCCTCCAGGCGGCGCGATTCACGCTGCTGGGCACCGGCGGCCTGGATGAACTTCATCGCCGGCAGCGTTTCCACCAGGAAGGACGACACGTCCGCCGAGCGTTCGCGCAGGCTGCGCACCTCGCGCTCCACCTTGCGCCGCATCCAGCGCAGCCAGAGCACCTCGATGGGGATCAGCAGCGCCAGCAGCAACGACAGCTGCCAGGACAGCATCAGCATCAGCGCCACCGCCCCCACCAGGCCGATGACGCTGGAGACGGCGGAGAACAGGGAGTCCACTGCGAAGCGCTGGATCTCCGCCACGTCACCATCCAGCCGGGACAGGATGTCGCCCAGGCGCTTGCGCCCGAAGAAGGCCGGCGACAGCTGCTGCAGGTGGCGGTAGAGGTCATCACGCAGGGCGAAGAGGACGCGCCCCGAGAGCCGCGTGTGCAGGTAGCGGTTGATGCCCGACAGCGCCGTGCCGAGCAGGCCGACCAGGATCATCGCCAGGGCCACCAGCACCAGGGTGCCGAAATCCCGGGCCAGCAGGCCGTCGTCGATCAGCGTCTTGGTCAGCCAGGGCTGCGCCAGCACCAGCAGGCTGGCGCAGAGGGACAGCCCCAGCAGCACGGCGATGGCCCGGCCGTGGGGGCGGACGAAGCCGTAGAGCCAGGCCAGGGCGCGGCGCAGCAGGTCAGGGTCGTTGGCGTCGACGAGCTTGAGCAGGAGGCGGGTCATGAGGCACAGAAACACTGTAGGGGCGAATTCATTGGCTCTGTCTGCGTTAAGTGTTGCTAGAGGATTTGAGTCCAGCTGATTGCCGAGCTCTGGTGATGTTTCTGGTTTCGCCCACCCGGGCGAGTCCCTTTTTTCAATCGCCAAAAAAGGAACCAAAAACGCTTGCCCCATCATCCCGGCCCGACTGCGTCGGGTTCCCTCACTCCATCGTTGCTCTGGGGGCCGGCGCGATGGGCCATCCATGGCCTGGCGCGCCTCGCGGCATCCATGCCGCTCGTCCCCCGGCGCAACGACTGCGTTCGGCCTCCTGGAGGGGCGTTGGCGGCTGCTCCACCTCCTTCGCTCGAACCCTCACATTGATGTGCGCAGTAACCCAGCGCACGTTCGTAGGATGGCGTAGAGCGAAGCGAAACCCATGCGGTGGAGGTGGCACGAATCCTTGGGCGCCCGGAAAGTACCGTGCTTGAGCGCTTGCATTAAAACCACAACAGCTAACGCAGACAGAGCCAATGAATTCGCCCAGCAGGCCGGAGGGCTGCCAACGGGGCAACTACGTTGCCCTTGGCGAATGAATTCGCCCCTACAAGAACAATGTGCTCCTGCATGGAACAGACTCATCCCCTCAGCTGCTTCAGCTTGCGATACAGCGTCGCGCGGCTGATTCCCAGGGCGTCGGCCGCGGCGGAGACGTTGCCCTGGTGGCGCTCCAGGGCGCTGCGGATCAGCTCCAGCTCGTTCTCGCGGATGCTGCCGGGCTGGCGCCGGCTGCTGGTCAGCTCGTCCAGCAGGCTGTCGGTGAGGTGGTCCAGGCCCAGCTCCTTTTCGCCGTTTTCGCGCATGGCCAGGGCAGAGCGCAGCACCATCTCCAGTTGGCGGATATTGCCCGGCCAGTCGTAGCCGGTGAGCAGTTCGGTCAGGTCTTGGTCCAGGCTCACGGCCGGCTCGCCCAGGCGCGCCAGCACCTCGGTAATCAGAGTGGCAAGGTCGTCACGCTCACGCAGGGACGGCAAACGCAGGCTGACGCCGTTGACCCGGTAGTAGAGGTCTTCGCGGAACTGGCCACCCTGTACGAGGCGCTGCAGATCGCGGTGGGTGGCGCAGATCACGGCGATATCCAGCTCCTGTTCCTCGCCGGCGCCGAGGGGCGCGACGCGGCGTTCCTGCAGCACGCGGAGCAGGCGCGCCTGCAGGGCCAGGGGCATGTCGCCGATTTCGTCGAGGAAGAGCGCGCCGCCCTGGGCCTGCATCACCCGGCCGACCATGCCGCCCTTGCGCGAGCCGGTGAAGGCGCCCTCGCGGTAGCCGAAGAGTTCGGATTCGATCAGCCCTTCGGGGATCGCCGCGCAGTTCACCGCGACGAAGGGCTTGCCCGCCCGCGCACTGGCCTGGTGCAGCGCACGGGCGACCACTTCCTTGCCGGTGCCGGTTTCGCCCAGCAGCAGCACCGGCAACTCGCCGGCCAGCCCCTGGCGGGCCATGCGCAGGGCACGGGCCAGGCGCGCGTTGCCGCCGGCCAGGGCTTCCAGCTCCGGCGCGGGCGTGGCGGTCGGCCTGGCCGGTGCCGCCGAGGCGACACCGATGTGCCGGGGCAGCTGCAGGGCACGGAAGAAGAACTCGCCGCGTGGGGTCTGTACGCTGCTCACGCCGCCTTGCAGCAGGCGCGCGAGGAAGCCCGAGGCGCGGGCGCCGAGCAATTCCTCGCAGCTGTGGCCCACCAGCGCCTGGCGCTCCACCCGCAGCAGGTGGCAGGCCTGGTCGTTGGCGGCCAGTAGTTCGCCGTCCAGGCTCAGGGCCAGCAGGCCGTGCCAGACGGAGCCGAGGTACTGCGGGCGGGAATGGAAGGCCAGCACCAACTGTTGCGGATAGGTCAGGCCGAACAGGCGGCTCTCGATATTGCCGGCCGCCAGCAGCAACGTGGCGAAGCTGTCGCGGGGCTCGGCCAGGTGCCCTTCGCGGGTCAGGTCGATGACGCCGACCACCCGGCCGTGGGGGTCCTTGAGCGGCACCGAGGTGCAGGCGAAGCGGCTGAGGCGGTCGAGGTAATGCTCGCCGCTGTTGATCAGGGTCGGTCGGCCCTCGACCACGGCGGTGCCCAGGGCGTTGGTGCCGCGCAGGGACTCGCTCCAGCAACTGCCCGGGCGCAGGTCGCGCAGGCCGGCGAGCTGCAGGGCGTCGGTCTGCCCCTCGATGGCCAGCACGTTGGCCTGGGCGTCGCCGAGTATCACCAGGCCGCCCTGCCCCTGCTGGCGCACCAGGTATTCGAGTTCGGGGGTGGCGGCGTCGATCAGCAGGCGGTTGCCCGCCAGCAGCAGGTCGAGGTCGCGCAGCTGCTCGATGCCCGCGCCGTCGCCTTCCAGGCAGTCGAGCCCGTGGCCGAGGCTGCGCCGCCAGGAGGCGTCGATCTCCTCGCGCAGCACGCCATCAGGGAGGTCGCCTTCGTTCTGCAAACGCAGGCGGGCGAGGCGGGATTGCCGCAGGACATCGTCATTTCTTGTTATTCGCATGTCATCCGTACTCCAGCGCCCTCCTCGCCTGCCCTCTCGTGGGGAAGCCGGCGGCAGGGTCGCCCAGAATGTCTACACCCGCCTTTCGGCGCCGTAAAGAGTCGTGTCGTCCGTTGGCATGGCGAGCAATCTTCGCGCCAGAAGAGGCCAGCGGAACGACCGTGACGAGCGTTGACAGGCAGGTTCGCACAGGTTTACGTTAACGTAAAGGTAAACACAACCGAGCCCGTTTCCATGTCCAAGACCTACAGCATTTCCGACCTCGCCCGCGAACTGGATGTGACCACCCGCGCCATCCGCTTCTACGAGGAGCAGGAGATGCTCTTCCCCGAACGCCGGGGCCAGGAACGCATCTACAGCCCCAAGGACCTGGTGGCGCTGAAGCTGATCCTGCGCGGCAAGCGCATCGGCTTCTCCCTCGCCGAGTGCAAGGAGCTGATCGACCTCTACGACCCGAGCAGCGGCAACCGCAAGCAGCTGGAGACCTTCATGGAGAAGATCGCCGCCCGCCGCGCGCAGCTGGAACAGCAACTGCTCGACATCCAGCAGATGCAGCTGGAGCTGGACACCGCCGAGGAACGCTGCCTGGCCGCCCTCGCCGAAACCAAGAAACAGGGCGCCAGCGCCTGACCCGACAACCCGTTTCCCGACAATCACAAGCACAGGTGGAACCATGACTTACCCGAGCCTGAACTTCGCCCTCGGCGACACCATCGACATGCTGCGCGAGCAGGTGAAAGCCTTCGTCGCCGCCGAACTGGCGCCCCGCGCGGCCCAGGTGGACAGCGAAAACGCCTTCCCCATGGACATGTGGAAGAAGTTCGGCGAGATGGGCCTGCTCGGCGTCACCGTGCCCGAGGAATTCGGCGGCGCGGGCCTGGGCTACCTGGCCCACGTGGTCGCCATGGAGGAGATCAGCCGCGGCTCCGCCTCGGTCGCCCTCTCCTACGGCGCCCACTCCAACCTCTGCGTCAATCAGATCAACCGCAACGGCACCGCCGAGCAGAAGCACAAGTACCTGCCCAAGCTGATCAGCGGCGAGCACGTCGGCGCCCTGGCCATGAGCGAGCCCAACGCCGGCTCCGACGTGGTTTCCATGAAGCTGCGCGCCGACCGCAAGGGCGACCGCTTCGTGCTCAACGGCAGCAAGACCTGGATCACCAACGGCCCCGACGCCAACACCTACGTGATCTACGCCAAGACCGACCTGGAAAAGGGTCCCCACGGCATCACCGCCTTCATCGTCGAGCGCGACTGGAAGGGGTTCTCCCGCAGCAACAAGTTCGACAAGCTGGGCATGCGCGGCTCCAACACCTGCGAGCTGTTCTTCGATGACGTGGAAGTGCCGGAGGAGAACATCCTCGGCGTGCTCAACGGCGGCGTCCGGGTGCTGATGAGCGGCCTCGACTACGAGCGCGTGGTGCTCTCCGGCGGCCCCACCGGGATCATGCAAGCGTGCATGGACGTGGTGGTGCCCTACATCCACGACCGCAAGCAGTTCGGCCAGAGCATCGGCGAGTTCCAGCTGATCCAGGGCAAGGTCGCCGACATGTACACCCAGCTCAACGCCAGCCGCGCCTACCTCTACGCCGTGGCCCAGGCCTGCGACCGTGGCGAGACCACCCGCAAGGACGCCGCCGGGGTGATCCTCTACACCGCCGAGCGCGCCACCCAGATGGCCCTGGACGCGATCCAGATCCTCGGCGGCAACGGCTACATCAACGAATTCCCCGCCGGCCGCCTGCTGCGCGACGCCAAGCTCTATGAAATCGGTGCCGGCACCAGCGAGATCCGCCGCATGCTGATCGGGCGCGAGCTGTTTAACGAAACCAAGTAAACGAACTAGCTGGAAGCCAGAAGCTGGAAGCCGGACGCATGCACTGCCCTCTTCCAGCCTCCAGCTTCCGGCTTCAAGCTCGCGGAGCCCCGAATGACCATTCTCACTACACAGCTGAATCCGCGCTCCCCCGATTTCGCCGCCAACGCCGCGGCCATGGGCGAGCAGGTCGACGCGCTGCGCGAGCTGCTGGCGCGCGTCCATGAAGGCGGCGGCGCCAAGGCCCAGGAACGCCACACCTCGCGCGGCAAGCTGTTGCCCCGCGAGCGCATCAACCGCCTGCTCGACCCCGGCTCGCCCTTCCTCGAGATCGGCCAGCTGGCCGCCCACGAGGTGTACGGCGAGGACGTACCCGCCGCCGGCGTGGTGGCCGGCATCGGCCGCGTGGAAGGCGTCGAATGCATGATCGTGGCCAACGACGCCACGGTAAAAGGCGGCTCCTACTACCCGCTGACGGTGAAGAAGCACCTGCGCGCCCAGGCCATCGCTCGGGAGAACCGCCTGCCCTGCATCTACCTGGTGGACTCCGGCGGCGCCAACCTGCCGCGCCAGGACGAGGTCTTCCCCGACCGCGAGCACTTCGGCCGCATCTTCTTCAACCAGGCCAACATGAGCGCCCTCGGCATCCCGCAGATAGCCGTGGTCATGGGCTCCTGCACCGCCGGCGGCGCCTACGTGCCGGCGATGAGCGACGAAACCATCATGGTGCGCAACCAGGCCACCATCTTCCTCGCCGGCCCGCCGCTGGTGAAGGCCGCCACCGGCGAGGTGGTGAGCGCCGAGGACCTGGGCGGCGCCGACGTGCACTGCAAGACCTCCGGCGTCGCCGACCACTACGCCGAAGACGATGCCCACGCCCTGGCCCTGGCCCGGCGCAGCATCGCCAACCTCAACTGGCGCAAGCTCGGCCAGCTCAACCACCGCCAGCCGCTGCTGCCGCGCTACGCGGCGCAGGAGCTGTACGGGGTGATCCCGGCGGATGCCAAGCAGCCCTTCGACGTGCGCGAGGTGATCGCGCGCCTGGTGGACGGCTCCGAGTTCGATGAATTCAAGGCCCTGTTCGGCACCACCCTGGTGTGCGGCTTCGCCCACCTCAACGGCTACCCGATCGCCATCCTCGCCAACAACGGCATCCTCTTCGCCGAAGCCGCGCAAAAAGGCGCGCACTTCATCGAACTGGCCTGCCAGCGCGGCATCCCGCTGCTGTTTTTGCAGAACATCACCGGCTTCATGGTCGGCCAGAAGTACGAGGCTGGCGGCATCGCCAAGCACGGCGCCAAGCTGGTCACGGCCGTGGCCTGCGCCAAGGTGCCCAAGTTCACCGTGATCATCGGCGGCAGCTTCGGCGCCGGTAACTACGGCATGTGCGGCCGTGCCTACGACCCGCGCTTCCTGTGGATGTGGCCCAACGCACGCATCGGCGTGATGGGCGCCGAGCAGGCCGCCGGCGTGCTGGCCCAGGTCAAGCGCGAGCAGAGCGAACGCGCCGGGCAGGTGTTCAGCGCCGAGGACGAGGCGCGCCTCAAGCAGCCGATCCTCGACCAGTACGAGCGCCAGGGGCACCCCTACTACTCCAGCGCACGGCTCTGGGACGACGGCGTGATCGACCCGGCACAGACCCGCGAGGTGCTCGCCATGGCGATCTCCAGCGCTCTCAACGCGCCGATCGAGCCGACCACCTTCGGCGTGTTCCGGATGTGAAAAAACCAGCCGCAAGCTGCCAGCCGCACGCTTCAAGAGACGCGGCTCGCACTTGCAGCTTGCCGCTTGAAACGTGCAGCTGGGGAATCCCATGACCGACTTCGACACCCTGCAACTGGAGTTCGCCGACAACGGCGTCGCCACCCTCTGGCTCAACCGCCCGGAGAAGAACAACGCCTTCAACGCCGGCATGATCCGTGAGCTGATCCTCGCCCTCGAAGCCGTCAAGAGCGCCGCCAACGTGCGCTTCCTGATGCTGCGCGGCCGGGGCCGGCACTTCTCCGCCGGCGCGGACCTGGCCTGGATGCAGGAGTCCGCGCGCCTCGACTACAACGCCAACCTGGACGACTCCCGCGAGCTGGCCGAGCTGATGTACAGCCTCTACCAGCTCAAGGTGCCCACGCTCGCCGTGGTGCAGGGCGCGGCCTTCGGCGGCGCCCTGGGCCTGATCAGCTGCTGCGACATGGCCATCGGCGCCAGCGACGCGCAGTTCTCCCTGTCCGAAGTACGCATCGGCCTGGCCCCGGCAGTGATCAGCCCCTTCGTGGTCCAGGCCATCGGCGAGCGCGCCACCCGTCGCTACGCCCTCACCGCCGAGCGCTTCAGCGGTGAGCGCGCCCGCGAACTTGGCCTGCTCGCCGAGTGCTACCCGGCGGAGGAACTGGAGCAGGCGGTGCAGGACTGGACCGCCAACCTGCTGCTCAACAGCCCCCAGGCCATGCGCGTGAGCAAGGACCTGCTGCGTGAGGTCGGCAACGGCGAGCTCAGCCCCAACCTGCGCCGCTACACCGAGAACGCCATCGCCCGTATCCGCGTCAGCCCCGAAGGGCAGGAAGGGCTCAATGCCTTTCTGGAAAAACGTAAGCCGGGGTGGCAAACGAACAGCTAGAAGCTGGAAGCCCGAAGCTGGAAGCAATCGCAGCCAGCATTAGCCCCCAGCTCGCTAAAGGAGCAGAATAATGATTACAACCTTGCTGATCGCCAACCGTGGCGAAATCGCCTGCCGGGTGATGCGCACCGCCAAGGCCCTGGGCCTGAACACCGTGGCCGTGCACAGCGAAATCGACCGCAACGCCCGCCATGTGCGCGAGGCCGACATGGCGGTGAACCTGGGCGGCGCCAAGCCTTCGGAAAGCTACCTGCGGGCCGAGCACATCATCGCTGCCGCCCAGGCCAGCGGCGCCCAGGCCATCCACCCCGGCTACGGCTTCCTCTCCGAGAACGCCGCCTTCGCCCGCGCCATCGAGGCCGCCGGCCTGGTGTTCCTCGGCCCGCCGGCCAGCGCCATCGACGCCATGGGCAGCAAGTCCGCCGCCAAGGCGCTGATGGAAGAAGCCGGCGTGCCCCTGGTGCCCGGCTACCACGGCGAGGCCCAGGACCTGGAGACCTTCCGTACCGCCGCCGAGCGCATCGGCTACCCGGTGCTGCTCAAGGCCGCCGCCGGCGGTGGCGGCAAGGGCATGAAGGTGGTGGAGCGCGAGGCCGAACTGGGCGAAGCCTTGGCCTCGGCCCAGCGTGAAGCCCAGTCGGCCTTTGGCGACGCGCGCATGCTGGTGGAGAAGTACGTGCTCAAGCCGCGCCACGTGGAGATCCAGGTCTTCGCCGACCGCCACGGTAACTGCCTGTACCTCAACGAGCGCGACTGCTCGATCCAGCGCCGCCACCAGAAGGTGGTCGAGGAAGCCCCCGCCCCCGGCCTCAGCCCCGAGCTGCGCCGTGCCATGGGCGAAGCCGCCGTGCGCGCCGCCCAGGCCATCGGCTACGTCGGTGCCGGCACCGTGGAATTCCTCCTCGACGAGCGCGGCGACTTCTTCTTCATGGAGATGAACACCCGCCTGCAGGTGGAGCACCCGGTCACCGAGGCCATCACCGGCCTGGACCTGGTGGCCTGGCAGATCCGCGTCGCCCGTGGCGAGACGCTTCCCATCACCCAGGAGCAGGTGCCGCTGAACGGTCACGCCATCGAGGTGCGCCTCTACGCCGAAGACCCGCAACAGGACTTCCTCCCCGCCAGCGGCCGCCTCGCCCTGTACCGCGAACCCGCCGCCGGCCCCGGCCGCCGGGTGGACAGCGGCGTCGCCGAGGGCGACGAGGTCTGCCCTTCTACGACCCGATGCTGGCCAAGCTGATCGCCTGGGTGAAACCCGCGAGGAAGCCCGCCAGCGCCTGCTGGCCACGCTCGACGAAACCGCCGTGGGCGGCTTCGCCACCAACCTGGCCTTCCTCCGCCGCGTGCTGGCCCACCCCGCCTTCGCCGCCGCCGAGCTGGACACCGGCTTCATCGCCCGCCACCAGGAGCAGCTGCTGCCCGCCCCCGCCGCGCGCCCGGAGCTGTTCTGGCAGGCCGCCGCCGAAGCCTTCCGCCAGGGCAGCGCCGCACGCCTGCGCGAGGACGACCCGCATTCGCCCTGGAGCCGCAACGACGGCTGGCGCCCCGGCCTGCCCAGCGAGACCGACCTGCACCTGGCCTGCGGCGACGAACGCCATCTGGTGCGCCTGCGCGGCACCGCGCCGAGCACCCTGCGCCTGGACGGCGAACGTCTGTGGCAGGAGCAGGACGGCATCACCCGCCAGCGCCTGGCGATCCGCCGTCGCAACGCCCTCTACCTGGAATGGATCGGCGAGCTGCAACGCGTCGAGCAGGTCGACCCGGTGGCCGAGGCCCAGGCCCGCCCACGCCCACCACGGAGGGCTGACGGCGCCCATGAACGGCAGTATCGTGCGCATCCTGGTGGAAGCCGGCCAAACCGTGGAAGCCGGCACCGCCCTGGTGGTGTTGGAGGCGATGAAGATGGAGCACACACCCGCGTGCCCCACGCCGGTACGGTCAAGGCGCTGTACTGCAGCGAAGGCGAACTGGTCGCCGAAGGCACCGCGCTGGTGGAGCTGGAAGAGGCGTGAGCCCACCTCCGTAGGTCCGTAGGATGGGTAGAGCGAAGCGAAACCCATCAACTCCGCGATGGGTTTCGCGGGGCTCTACCCATCCTACGTTCATAGCATTCCATGAGTCCGGCACCCGAAACCCATCAGGCCACGAAGACCGATGAATGAGAGAGAAGACGCGATGACGATTCCCAAGAAGGTCCGCCTGGTCGAAGTCGGCCCACGCGATGGCCTGCAGAACGAGAAGCAACCCTATTAGCGTGGCCGACAAGGTGCGCCTGGTGGGCGATGTCTCCGCCGCCGGCCTCGATTACATCGAGGTGGGCAGCTTCGTCTCGCCCAGTGGGTGCCGCAGATGGCCGGCAGCGCCGAGGTGTTCGCCGGCATCAGCTACCGCCCGGACGTCACCATCCGCTGCCCTGGCGCCGAACATGAAAGGCTTCGAGGTCGCCCTGGAGGCCGGGGTGAACGTAAGTGGTGGTGTTCGCCGCCGCCTCCGAGGCCTTCTCGCAGAAGAACATCAACTGCTCCATCGCCGAGAGCCTGGAACGCTTCGTGCCGCTGATGGACGCGGCACGGGCCAGCGGCATCCGCGTGCGCGGCTACATCTCCTGCGTACTGGGCTGCCCCTACGAGGGCGAGGTGCCGGCCGAGCAGGTCGCCGCCATCGCCGCCCAGCTGGACGCCATGGGCTGCTACGAAGTCTCCCTCGGCGACACCATCGGCACCGGCACCGCTGGCGCCACCCGCCACCTGTTCGAAGTGGTGGGTGCCAAGGTGCCGCGCGAACGCCTCGCCGGGCATTTCCACGATACCTACGGCCAAGCCGTGGCCAACGTCCATGCCGGCCTGCTGGAAGGCATCGCCGTGTTCGACAGCTCGGTCGCCGGCCTCGGCGGCTGCCCCTATGCCAAGGGCGCCACCGGCAACGTCGCCACCGAAGACCTGCTTTACCTGCTCAACGGCATGGGCATCGAAACCGGCATCGACATGGATCGCCTGGTGGACGCGGGCCAACGCATCTGCACCGTGCTCGGCAAGGAAAACGGCTCCCGCGTCGCCCGCGCGCTCCTGGCGAAGCGCAGCTGAGCCCTGCCGGCTCCGGTGGGAGCGAATTCATTCGCGATCGGGCTGCCCCAAAAGCATCGCGGTTGAAACCGCTCCCACATCCGTAGCCCGGACTTCAGTCCGGGGACTTGTCCAACACCGCTCCCGGGCTGAAGCCCGGGCTACCGGCCTTCCCACAACCGCAATCCGCCGTAGGTCGGGTGCAACCCGGCAATTCCGTGCAGAAGGCGACGCGGGTTTCACCCGCCCTACAGACCGTGCCGCCCCCGTAGGAGCGAATTCATTCGCGATCGGGCTAACCCAAAGCTTCGCGGTTGAAACCGCTCCTACGCCTCTCCCCTGTCACGGCATGACCGGCGGCACGTATTCCGAGGGTGCTGCCCAGCGCCCACAGCAGCACCAGCACCAGCGGGATGTGCACCAGCAACTGGACGAAGGAGAAGCCGATCAGGTCGCGCGCCTTCAGGCCCAGCACACCCAGCAGCGGCAGCATGTAGAAGGGGTTGATCAGGTTCGGCAGCGCTTCGGCGGCGTTGTAGATCTGCACCGACCAGCCCAGGTGGTAGCGCAGCTCGTTGGCCACCTGCATCACGTAGGGCGCCTCGATGATCCACTTGCCGCCACCGGAGGGGATGAAGAAGCCCAGCACGGCGGAGTACACGCCCATCAGCAGCGCGTAGGTGTCGTGGGAGGCGATCTGCACGAAGAAGGTGGAGATGTGGTGCGCCAGGGTCTGGCCGTCGCCGCCGTTCACCGTGGTCATGATCGCGGCGATGGAGCCGTACAGCGGGAACTGGATCAGCACCCCGGTGGTGGTGGGCACGGCGCGGGCCACGGCGTCGAGGAAGCTGCGCGGGCGCCAGTGCAGCAGCGCGCCGGCCATGATGAACAGCAGGTTGTAGGTGTTGAGCCCGGAGATGGCGGTGATCGCCGGCTTGCTGGCGAACTCCTGGGCCAGCCAGCCGCCGGCCAGCACCACCAGCATGATGATCAGCAGCGGGCTGTGCTCCAGCCACTCGCCCGGGCGGGTCGGCTTCGGCTGGGGCGGCGCGGTGAAGCTCGGGTCCACGCCACAGGCCTTGGCATCACGGGCACTGGCGGCGCTGGGCGCAGTCATGTAGGCGATGGCCAGGGACACCAGCACCAGCGCCAGCAGCAACACGCCCGACTGCCAGAGGAAGATGGTCTCGGTGAAGGGGATGACGCCGGTGATGGCGAGGATCGACGGCGGCAGGCTGGCCGGGTTGGCCTGCAGCTGCGCGGCCGACGACGACAGCCCCAGGGCCAGACGGCGCCCAGGCCCAGGTAGGCGGCGGCACCGGCGGCGCGGTAGTCCATCTTGATGTCTTCACGGCGGGCCAGGGCGCGCACCAGCAGGCCGCCGAACACCAGGGACAGGCCCCAGTTGAGCAGCGAGGCCACCATGGAGATCAGCGCCACCCAGGCCACTGCGGTGCGGCCATTCTTCGGCACCCGCGCCAGCAGGTCGATGAGCCGCGATGCCGGGCCGGAGCTGGCGACCACATAGCCGCCGATGACCACGAAGGCCATTTGCATGGTGAAGGGGATCAGGCTCCAGAACCCATCGCCGAAGGCCTTGGCCGTGGAGCTGACGGGCGCCCCCATGGCCAACACGGCAACGGTGACGATGAGTACCGCGAGCGCGGCGAATACCCAGGAGTCGGGGAACCAGCGCTCGGCCCAGGCTGAGCAGCGCATGGCGAAACGGGCGGAACGGCTTTCTTCGAGTTGCGTGACCATCGGTCTACCTCACTTTTATTCTTGTCGGCATGGCACGGCCGGGGCCGGGCACCGGATAAGGGTTGGAACCAGCACGGGGGTCTTTGCCCCCTGTTTGCCTGAAACGACGACACCACGCCCAGGGCGTGGAATGCGTCTTGCCCCGCTCGGTGAGCGGTGCGGTGCGTGATGCAATTCCCGGCGTGACCTCTATCCGGAGGTCGTCACCGGGCGCAACGGAGCCCAGCACGGGAGGCTGGGCCGGGTGATGCGTCGGGCCGGGTTCCTCGGCCCGACTGGACGCTTAACGCTCGATGGCCAGGGCCACGCCCTGCCCGCCGCCGATGCACAGGGTCGCCAGGCCCTTCTTCGCATCGCGCTTGATCATCTCGTGCAGCAGGGTCACCAGCACGCGGCAGCCCGAGGCGCCAATGGGGTGGCCAATGGCGATGGCACCGCCGTTGACGTTGACCTTCTCGGCCTCCCAACCCAGCTCCTTGCCCACCGACAGGGCCTGGGCGGCGAAGGCTTCGTTGGCTTCGATCAGGTCCAGCTCGCCGAGATTCCAGCCGGCCTTCTCCAGGCAGCGCTTGGTGGCGGAAACCGGGCCGATGCCCATGATCGCCGGGTCGACACCGGCATTGGCGTAGGCGGCGATGCGCGCCAGCACCGGCAGGCCCAGGGCCTTGGCTTTCTCGGCGCTCATCAGCAGCACGGCGGCGGCGCCGTCGTTGAGGCTGGAGGCGTTGCCGGCGGTGACGCTGCCGTCCTTCTTGAATGCTGGCTTGAGCTTGGCCAGGGATTCGGCGGTGGTGCCGGCACGGGGCTGCTCGTCGGTGGCGAAGGCGACGGGGTCGCCCTTCTTCTGCGGGATCAGGATCGGGGTGATCTCGTCCTTGAAGCGCCCGCCCTCGATGGCCGCGCAGGCCTTCTGCTGGGAGGCGGCGGCGAAGGCGTCCTGGGCTTCACGGCTGATGCCGTACTTCTCCACCAGGTTCTCGGCGGTGATGCCCATGTGGTAGTCGTTGAAGGCGTCCCACAGGCCGTCCTGGATCATGGTGTCGACCAGTTTGGCGTGGCCCATGCGCAGGCCGGTGCGGGCGCCGGGCATGACGTAGGGCGCAAGGCTCATGTTCTCCTGGCCGCCGGCGATGATCACCTCGGCGTCGCCGCAGCGGATGGCCTGGGCGGCCAGGTGCAGGGCCTTGAGGCCGGAGCCGCAGACCTTGTTCAGGGTCATGGCCGGCACGGCGTGGGGCAGACCGGCGAGGATGGCGGCCTGGCGTGCAGGGTTCTGGCCGGAGCCGGCGGTGAGCACCTGGCCGAGGATGACTTCATCCACCTGGGCGCCATCGAGGCCCGGTCTGGGCCAACAACTGGCGGATCACCGCAGCGCCCAGCTCGGGGGCGGGGATGTGGGCCAGCGAGCCCTGAAGCTGCCGACGACGGTGCGGAAGCGGCGACTATGACGACGTCTTGCATGCGCGGATCTCCTGCGGGGCCACGCCGCACTGGGCCTGGCCGATGAACAAAAGACCGCCCCGCGGACGAAGCGTGCGTGGCGTTTCGTCCGCGAGGCGGGAAGAGCAATCAGAAGCTCATTTCGATCACGTCGTCCGGGACGATCAGCTTGCCGGCGGTCTTGGCGACGATCTCCTCGATGCTGACGCCGGGGGCGCGTTCGCGGAGGATGAAGGCGCCGTCCTCGATCTCCAGGTAGGCCAGGTCGGTGAGCACCTTGCGCGACGCAGAGCTTGCCGGTGAGCGGCAGGCTGCAATGCTTGAGCAGCTTGGACTCACCGTCCTTGGAGGCGTGGGTCATGGTGACGATGATGTTGTCGGCGCCGGCCACCAGGTCCATCGCGCCGCCCATGCCCTTGACCAGCTTGCCGGGGATCATCCAGGAGGCGATGTTGCCCTGCACGTCCACCTCGAAGGCGCCCAGCACCGTGAGGTCGACGTGGCCGCCACGGATCATGGCGAAGGATTCGGCGGAGTCGAAGATCGCCGCGCCCTTGCTGGCGGTGACCGTCTGCTTGCCGGCGTTGATCATGTCGGCGTCGACTTCGTCCTCGGTGGGGAAGGCGCCCATGCCCAGCAGGCCGTTCTCGGATTGCAGCATCACTTCCATGCCCTCGGGCACGTAGTTGGCCACCAGCGTGGGGATGCCGATCCCCAGGTTCACGTAGTAGCCGTCCTTCAGTTCGCGGGCCACGCGCTGGGCCATCTGTTCGCGGGTCAGTGCCATTTCAAAGGCCTCATCTTGTTCTGTTATCGGAGAGGATGCTCAGGAGCGAGTGGTGCGCTTTTCGATGCGCTTCTCGAAGGTGCCCTAGATATGCCATCGACGTAGATGCCCGGGTGTGGATCTGGCTCGGGTCCAATTCGCCGGGTCTCGCACCTCTCCACCTCGACCACGGTGATGCGCCCCGCGGTGGCCACCACCGGGTTGAAGTTCTGCGCGGTGTGGCGGTAGATGACGTTGCCGTAGCGGTCGGCCTTCCAGCCCTTGACGATGGCGAAGTCACCGGTGAATTGCCGGCTCGAGCGAGGCAGGGGCGGCCGTTGAATTCCGCGGGCCTCCTTCGCCTTCGGCGACCGGGGTGCCGTAGCCGGTGGCGGTGTAGAAGGCGGGGATGCCGGCGCCACCGGCGCGCAGCTTCTCGGCCAGGGAGCCCTGGGGCGTGAGTTCGACTTCCAGTTCGCCGCTGAGCAGCTGCTGCTCGAACAGGGCGTTCTCGCCCACGTAGGAGGCGATCATCTTGCGGATCTGCCGGTCTTCCAGCAGCACGCCGAGGCCGAAGCCGTCGACGCCGCAGTTGTTGGAGACCACGGTGAGGTCGCGCACGCCACGGCGGCGGATCTCGGCGATCAGGTTCTCGGGGATGCCGCACAGGCCGAAGCCCCCGGCGAGGACGGTCATGCCGTCGGTGAGCCCTTCGAGGGCTTCCTGTAGCTGCCTGACGCGCTTGTCGAGTCCACTCATGGTGCTGCCTCTTGTGATTGTCGTTGGCCCGGCGCGGGGCCGGTGAGTGGGCCCAAGCTTCTCCTCGTTCGACTCATTTGTTAATTTTGTTTTTCCTCGCTATTGATCTGAAAAACAAATCAATGACCGTCAAGCAACTGCGTGCCTTCCTCGCCGTCGCCCAGAGCCTGAGCTTCGCCCAGGCCTGCGAACGCCTGCACCTGTCCCAGCCGGCGCTGTCCCTGGCGATCAAGAACCTGGAGGAGTCCCTCGGCGGCCAGCTGCTGGTGCGCACCACCCGCAGCGTGGCGCTGACGCCCGAAGGCGAAACCCTGCTGCCCATCGCCCGGCGCCTGCTGGCGGACTGGGACAACGCCGAGGAGCTGCTACGCCAGCACTTCACCCTGCAGCTGGGCAAGGTGGCCATCGCCGCCATGCCCTCCTTCGCCGGCAACCTGCTGCCGGTGGGGCTGCGCGCCTTCCGCGATCGCCACCCGAAGGTCAACGTGGCGGTGCATGACGTGATCAACGAACAGGTGCTGGAGATGGTGCGCAACCACCGCGTCGAGCTGGGCATCGCCTTCGAGCCGGAATCCCTCGATGGCCTGGCCTTCACGCCCTTCTACACCGACCGCTTCGTCGCCGTGGTGCCAGGGGATTGCCCGCTGGCGCAGCAGAGCGAAGTGAGCTGGGCGGAGCTGCTGGGTCAGCCCTTCATCACCCTGCAGCGCCCCTCCGCCGTGCGCCTGCTGCTGGAGGAACGGGTGGCGGCGCGCCATGGCCGGCTGCCGGTGGCCCTGGAGAGCCACCAGTTGGTGACGGTCGGGCGCATGGTCGCCCAGGGCCTGGGAGTGAGCGCCGTGCCCAGCCTGTGCATCCAGCAGATGGAGGAACTGGGCGCCCGCTGCATCGCCCTCGGCGAGCCGCAGATCGAACGCCGCGTGGGCCTGCTGTGGCTCGCCGGGCACAGCCTCTCCACCGCTGCCCAGGCCTTGGCAGACGTGCTGCTGCACCTGCGCGACTGGAACCGCCAGGTGCCATCGGGATCAAGTGAATGAGACCAACCCCGAACCTTGTACCGGAGCGGCCGCCCACGGCCCGTGCCATGCTGTGAACATCGCCCGCCAGCGCAGTGGGCCCAGCCGTAGAAGAAGAGGAATCGCCCGATGAACCAGCCCCTGTGGAGCCCCAGCCCGGAACGCATCGCGGCCACGCGGATGGACGCCTTCCGCCGCGAGATCAACCGCCGCCACGGCCTCGACCTGGCCGACTACGCCGCCCTGCACGCCTGGAGCATCGAGCAGCGGGAAGCCTTCTGGCAGGCGCTGGTGGAGCTGTTCGACGTGCGTTTCCATGCACAGCCCCGCACCGTGCTGGAGGAAGGCGCGGCGATGCCCAGCGCCCATTGGTTCCCCGGCGCCACCCTGAACTTCGCCGAACACCTGCTGCGCCGCCGTGACGACCACCCGGCGCTGGTGGCCGTGGCCGAGGACGGCCGCCGTGAGCAGCTCAGCCATGCCGAACTGGCCGCCCATGTTGCCGGCCTGCAGCAGCGCCTGGCCGCCGCCGGGGTGGGCGTCGGCGACCGCGTGGCGGCCTTCATGCCCAACACCTGGCAGACGGTGGTGGGCATGCTCGCCACCGCCAGCCTCGGCGCCACCTGGTCGTCCTGCTCGCCGGACTTCGGCACCCAGGGGGTGATCGACCGCTTCGGCCAGATCGAACCCAAGGTGCTGATCGCCGCCGCCGGCTACCACTACGCCGGCAAGACCCTGGACCTGACCGCCAAGCTCAATGAAATCCTCCAGCGCCTGCCCGCCCTCGCCCAGTTGGTGGTGGTGCCCTATGCCCGCCAGGAGGCCCGCGCGGAAGACTTCGCCACCCCGGCCCGGGTCAGCCTGTGGAGCGACTTCTACCGCCCCGGCGGCGAACCCGCCTTCGTTCCCGTGCCCTTCGAGCAGCCGCTGTACATCCTCTACTCCAGCGGCACCACCGGGGTGCCCAAGTGCATCGTCCACGGCGTAGGCGGCACCCTGCTGCAACACCTCAAGGAACACGCGCTGCACAGCGACCTGAAGGCCGACGACACGCTGTTCTACTTCACCACCTGCGGCTGGATGATGTGGAACTGGCTGGCCTCCGGCCTGGCCCTGGGCGCCACCCTGGTGCTCTACGACGGCTCGCCCTTCCACCCCGGCCCCGAGCGTTTGATGGACCTGATCGACGCCGAGGGCATCAGCGTGTTCGGCACCAGCGCCAAGTACCTCGCCGCCCTGGAGAAGGCCGGCGCCAAGCCCCGCCAGAGCCATCGCCTGGAGCGCCTCAAGGCGCTGCTCTCCACCGGCTCGCCCCTGGCCCACGAGGGCTTCGACTACGTCTACCGCGAGATCAAGGCCGAGCTGTGCCTGTCGTCCATCTCCGGCGGCACCGACATCGTCTCCTGCTTCGCCCTGGGCAACCCGGTGCTGCCGGTGTGGCGCGGCGAGCTGCAGTGCAAGGGCCTGGGCATGGACGTGCAGGTGTGGGACGAGGACGGCAGGCGGCTCACCTCCGGCAAGGGCGAACTGGTCTGCGCCCGGCACTTCCCCTCGATGCCGGTGAGCTTCTGGAACGACCCGGACGGCGAAAAATTCCGCGCAGCCTACTTCGAGACCTTCCCCGGCGTCTGGGCCCACGGCGACTACGCCGAGGAGACGGGGCACGGCGGCCTGGTGATCCATGGCCGCTCCGACGCCGTGCTCAACCCCGGCGGCGTGCGCATCGGCACCGCCGAGATCTACCGCCAGGTGGAGAAGGTGGAAGAGGTGCTGGAGTCCATCGCCATCGGCCAGGACTGGCAGGGCGACGTGCGCGTGGTGCTGTTCGTGCGCCTGCGCGACGGCGTGGCGCTGGACGAAGCGCTGCAGGCGCGCATCCGCCAGGTGATCCGCGCCAACACCACGCCGCGCCACGTGCCGGCGAAGGTCATCGCTGTCACCGACATCCCCCGCACCCTCAGCGGCAAGATCGTCGAGTTGGCGGTGCGCAACGTCGTCCACGGCCGCCCGGTGAAGAACACCGACGCCCTGGCCAACCCCCAGGCGCTGGAACTGTTCAGGGACCTGCCGGAACTGGCCGAGTGAACACGGCGAGGCCGTAAGCCGGGGGGCAGACCGACGGTTCCCTGGCACTTGCGCGCGTCACCCGCCCTGCGAACCCCATCACGCTTGGACCAATGGCCAAGGGAATGGCCGGGGCACCGGCGCTACCATGGCCGCTTCACCCCACCTGGAACCCGAGATGGATCTCATCCCCCGTGCCCTGCTCTGCCTGGGCCTCGCCCTGCCCTCCATCGCCCTGGCCACGCCCTGCCAGGAGTTCGAACCCGCTACCGCGCGCCTCGAAGGCAAGCTGGAGCGCCAGACCCACCCAGGCCCGCCCAACTTCGAAAGCGTCGAAAACGGCGACGAGGCACGCACCGGCTTCTACCTGGTGCTGGCCGAGCCCGCCTGCGTGAAGGGCAACGATTACGAGACGGACATGGGCGCCGAGCAGGACGTGCGCCTGGTGCAACTGGTGCTGGACGAAGCCGGCTACAAGAAGCTCGAACCGCATCTGGGCCAGCAGGTGACCCTCGCCGGCCACCTGTTCTCCGCCGAGACCGCCTTCCACTACGCGCCGCTGCTGATGCAGGACGTGCAATGGCTGGAGGACCAGCCGACCGCCAGCGCCGACTGCGAAGCCCTGGCCGCCAAGGCCAACGACGCTGTCGGCTTCCACCCGCCCTGGTGGGGCACGGTGAAGGGCGAAGGCCGGCTGCACTTCCACAGCGCGCCGGACAAGGCCTGCACCATCCCCGGCCTGTTCATCATCCCCGGCGACGGCGTGACCATCTACGCCGCCGAGAACGGCTGGATGCAGGTGATGTACATCAACGCCAAGGGCGAGGACTTCAGTGGCTGGGTGGAAGAAAACCGCCTGGACGCCGCCCCGTCGCGCAGTGAAGGCGACGACCAGCCCGAACCGGCCGCCAGCGGCCAGCCCGAGGACGTCACCACCTTCGCCGACCGCTACGCCAACTGCGAGCACTTCCTCGGCGAGGAGCCCTACGACGCAGAGCGAGCCAAGGAACTGGCCCAGGCCGTGGAAGAACTGTGCACCGGCATCGACGCCCAGCTCGACGCCCTGCGCCAGCGCTACAAGGACGATGCCAGCGTGACCCAGGCCCTGGCCGGCTACGAGAAGGTGGAGTGACCCCTCCGCCGCGCCACCCCGACGCGGCGGCAGCCTCTCCTATACTCCTGGCGTCGCCCTGAAACGGACCCCACCGTGCTCGCCAGAACCCTGTGCCTCGCCGCCCTGCTCTGCTGCGCCCTCCAGGCCACCGCCCGGCCCCTGCAGGTCGACCTGTACCTGCCCGATGCGCCGCCGCTGACCATGCTGGAAGCCGGCAACAGCCACGGCATCGTCGGCGACGCCACCCTGCTGGCGCTCAAGCGCGCCGGTTACCAGGTGCGCATCCTCGTCGCGCCCTGGGCACGGGCACAGAAGCGCACCATTGAAGGCCGCGACATCCTCGTCATCCCCCTGTCGCGCACGCCGGATCGCGAAGCCTCCTACACCTGGGTCGCACCGATCATGGAGTTGCAGCGCGCCTTCTTCACCCTGAACGAGCCGGTGAAAGACTTCGCCGAGGCTCGCGCCCGCTACCGCCAGGTCGGCGTCGGCCTGGGCACCGCGCAGAACGAGATCCTCCGCCGCGAAGGCTTCGACGGCGGGCAGATACGCTCCCTGGTACTGGGCGACAAGCCTGCGCAGCTGCTGGAGATGGGGCGCATCGACGCCTGGTTCACCGGCGTCCCCGAGGCGCTCTACATCTGGCCCAAGGTCTCGCACCAGCGCCTGCGCATGAGCCCGCCCCTGGCGGCCACCGACCTCTACCTCGCCTGCTCCCTGGCCTGCAACCCGCAACTGGTGGACGACCTGCGCAAGGCCATCGAAGCCCTGCGCACGGACGGCAGCCTGAAGCGCATCCAGGCGCGGTACCTGAAGGACGCGCAACCGCTACTGGAACAACAGGCTCCGTAGGTCGGGTGCAACCCGACATGAGCCCATGCAAGCCTCGCGGGTTTCACCCGCCCTACGGGTGGGCAGAAGAGTTCAGAGCACGCACACGCCCACCGAAACTCCACCCCCATCGTAGGAGCGAGCTGTGCTCGCGAAGCCCTTTCCAGAGCCCCGGGCTGAAGCCCGGGCTACAGGCCTCGACGACCCGGTAGGTCGGGTGCAACCCGACATGACTGTGCAGGTGCATCGCGGGTTTCACCCGCCCTACGTCCGGGCGGAAACTAACAGCGGGATCAGTAATGCTTGCCCGGGTCTTCCGGCGGCGGATCTTCTTCGGGCAGGTCTTCGAGCTTGAGCTCCAGACCCCAGCTGGCGGCATCCTGGGTCGGCGTGGCCTGGGGCGTCGGTGCGGGAGGCGGGGTCGGTGCAGCGGCGGTGGGCCGGGTGCCGGGGCCGTCGCGGTGCAACTTGAGCTTGAGGCGCAGGTTGTTGGCCGAGTCGGCGTTCTTGATCGCCTCCTCTTCCTGGATCGAGCCCTCGATCACCAGATCGAACAGCGCCTGGTCGAAGGTCTGCATGCCCAGGGCCTTGGATTTCTCCATGATCTCCTTGATCGAGCTGAAGTCGCCGCGCTTGATCAGGTCGCTGATGGTGGAGGTGCCCAGCAGCACTTCCACCGCCGCGCGGCGCTTGCCGTCCGAGGTGCGCACCAGGCGCTGGGAAACGAAGGCCTTGAGGTTGTTGCCCAGGTCGTTGAGCAGCTGCGGCCGGCGCTCCTCGGGGAAGAAGTTGATGATGCGGTCCAGCGCCTGGTTGGCGTTGTTGGCATGCAGGGTGGAGATGGCCAGGTGACCGGTGTCGGCGAAGGCCAGGGCGTGTTCCATGGTCTCGCGGTCGCGGATCTCGCCGATCAGGATCACGTCCGGCGCCTGGCGCAGGGTGTTCTTCAGGGCGGCGTGGAAGCTGCGGGTGTCCACCCCCACCTCACGCTGGTTGATGATGGACTTCTTGTGCCGGTGCACGTACTCCACGGGGTCCTCGATGGTGATGATGTGCCCGCCGCTGTTGCGGTTGCGGTAGTCGATCAGCGCGGCCAGGGAGGTGGACTTGCCGGAGCCGGTGCCACCGACGAAGAGCACCAGGCCGCGCTTCTCCATCACCACCTTGAGCAGGGTTTCGGGCAGCTTCAGGTCTTCGAACTTGGGGATGTCCAGCTTGATGTTGCGCGCGACGATGGAAACCTCGTTGCGCTGCTTGAAGATGTTGATGCGGAACCGCCCGATGTTGGGCAGGGAGATGGCCAGGTTCATCTCCAGCTCACGGTCGAATTCACCGCGCTGCTCCGGGTCCATGATGGATTCGGCGATACGCGCCACGTCGCCCGGCTTGAGCGGGTCGGTGCCCAGCGGCTTGAGCACGCCGTTGAACTTGGCGCAGGGCGGCGCGCCGGTGGAAAGGTAAAGGTCCGAGCCATCCTGGGAGGCCAGAACCTTGAGCATCGAGGGGAGATCCATGGGAGCGAACGTCCAAAGGGCATTTCGAATAACGGTAGGCGAATTTCGCCCGGCTTCCTGCGCGTAAACGCGCAACCGATGAACTGTATGGGCGCGCCGCGCGCTGGCACAATGAACGGCTCCACAAACCACGAGGAAATCCCATGGCCAAGGCCCTTGCCCGCCACATCCTGGTCAAGACCGAGGCGGAAGCCGAACAGATCAAGCAGCGCCTGGCCAAGGGCGAAGACTTCGCCGTGCTGGCGAAGAAGCACTCCCTCTGCCCCTCGGGCAAGCGCGGCGGCGACCTGGGCGAAGTACGCCCCGGGCAGATGGTGCGGGTGATCGACCAGGTGATCTTCAAGAAGCCGGTGCGCACCATCCACGGCCCGGTGAAGAGCCAGTTCGGCTACCACCTGGTGCAGGTGTTCTTCAGGGAGTGATGGGCGGTACCCCGCGCGGGCGGGTGAAAACCGGCGCTCGCCCGCTAAACCGACGCGCCGCCGACAACCGACTCCCCGCCCCGCCCGCAAAACCGCTACAATCGCGCCCTTTTGCGCGTCAGCGCCCCAGCCAGCCCAGGATTCAACCGTGATCTCCACCGCCAACATCACCATGCAGTTCGGCCCCAAGCCGCTGTTCGAGAACGTTTCCGTCAAGTTCGGCAACGGCAACCGCTACGGCCTGATCGGCGCCAACGGCTGCGGCAAGTCGACCTTCATGAAGATCCTCGGCGGCGACCTGGAGCCTTCCGGCGGCCAGGTGATGCTCGAGCCGAACGTGCGCCTGGGCAAGCTGCGCCAGGACCAGTTCGCCTATGAGAACTTCAGCGTCATCGACACCGTGATCATGGGCCACGAGGAACTGTGGCGGGTGAAGGCCGAGCGCGACCGCATCTACTCCCTGCCGGAGATGAGCGAGGAAGACGGCATGGCCGTGGCCGAGCTGGAGACCGAGTTCGCCGAGATGGACGGCTACACCGCCGAATCCCGTGCCGGCGAGCTGCTGCTGGGCCTGGGCATCCCGCTGGCCCAGCATTTCGGCCCGATGAGCGAAGTCGCCCCCGGCTGGAAGCTGCGCGTGCTGCTGGCCCAGGCGCTGTTCTCGGACCCGGAAGTGCTGCTGCTGGACGAGCCGACCAACCACCTGGACATCAACACCATCCGCTGGCTGGAAAACATCCTCACGGCGCGTAACAGCACCATGATCATCATTTCCCACGACCGCCACTTCCTGAACAGCGTGTGCACCCACATGGCGGACCTGGACTACGGCGAGCTGCGCCTGTTCCCGGGCAACTACGACGAGTACATGACCGCGGCGACCCAATCCCGCGAGCAGCTGCTGGCCGACAACGCCAAGAAGAAGGCGCAGATCGCCGAGTTGCAGACCTTCGTCAGCCGCTTCTCCGCCAACGCCTCGAAAGCCAAGCAGGCCACCTCCCGCGCCAAGCAGATCGACAAGATCCAGCTGGCCGAGGTCAAGCCGTCCAGCCGTGTCAGCCCGTTCATCCGCTTCGAGCAGCATAAGAAGCTGCACCGCCAGGCGGTGACCGTGGAGAAGCTGGCCAAGGGCTTCGAGGACAAGCAACTGTTCAAGGGCCTGGACCTGCAGATCGAAGCCGGCGAGCGCGTCGCCATCATCGGCCCCAACGGCATCGGCAAGACCACCCTGCTGCGCACCCTGGTCGGTGAAATGACCCCGGACGCCGGCAGCGTGAAATGGACCGAGAGCGCCGAGCTGGGCTACTACGCCCAGGACCACGCCCACGACTTCGAAGACGACGTCACCCTGTTCGACTGGATGGGCCAGTGGACCCAGGGCGGCGAGCAGCTGGTGCGCGGCACCCTCGGCCGCATGCTGTTCTCCAACGACGAGATCCTCAAGTCGGTGAAGGTGATCTCCGGTGGTGAGCAGGGCCGCATGCTGTTCGGCAAGCTGATCCTGAAGAAGCCCAACGTGCTGGTGATGGACGAACCTACCAACCACCTGGACATGGAATCCATCGAGGCACTCAACCTGGCGCTGGAGAACTACCCGGGCACGCTGATCTTCGTCAGCCACGACCGCGAGTTCGTCGGTTCCCTGGCCACCCGCATCATCGAGCTCTCGGAGACCGGCGTGACCGACTTCAGCGGCACCTACGACGACTACCTGCGCAGCCAGGGCGTGATCGTCTGACGCCCCGCTTCGCCCCATGAAAAAGCCCCGCCGATGCGGGGCTTTTTCTTGCCTGCGCGCCCCTAGCCGGGGAGCCCCGCCAAGGCGGCGCGCAGCCGCTGGGTGCCGGGGCGCTGGCAAGTGATGGCCACCGCCTCCAGCCCCAGCCAGGTGGCGAGGCTGCGCAGCTGCTCGGCCAGGGCCTGGATGCCGGCCTCGCTCAGGCCCCGGGGCTCTTCGTGCAGGGCATGCACGGCGAGGCGGTCCTGGGCCCGCTCGGCGCGCAGGTCGACCCGGGCGGGCAGGCGTTCGTCGTGCAGGAAGGGCAACACGTAGTAGCCGTACTGGCGCTTCTCCGCCGGGGTGTAGATCTCCAGGCGGTAGCGGAAGTCGAACAGGCGCTCGGTGCGGGCGCGCTCCCACACCAGCGAGTCGAAGGGTGAAAGCAACGCACTGGCGCGCACCTTGCGCGGCACCGTCGGCTCGCCGATGCAATAGCCGGACTGCTTCCAGCCGCGCACCGTCACCGCCTGCAGGTCGCCGTTCTCCACCAGCTCGGCGAGGGCCTGGCGGCTGTCGGCCGGGTCCAGCCGGTAGTAATCGCGCAGGTCCTTTTCGGTGGCCACGCCCAGGGCCTGCGCCGAGTGCAGCAGCAACTGGCGGATAGCGGCGTCTTCCGGCAGTTCGGCGGCGTTGAGCAGGTCCGCCGGGATCACCCGCTCGGGCAGGTCGTAGAGGCGCTCGAAGCCGCGACGACCGGTGACCGTCACCTCCCCCGCGGCGAACAGCCATTCCATGGCGTGCTTCTCGGCGCTCCAGTCCCACCAGGGGCCGGCGCGCTCCTGGCGGGTACTCAGGGCACCGGCACCCAGGGCGCCCTGCTCGCGCACGGCGGCGAGCACGCGCTGGATCACCTCCTGCTGCTCGCGACCAAAGCGCGCCATCTGCTGGTAGATACCCCGCCCCTGGGCCGCCCGCTGCATGCGCCAGCGCAGCGCCGGGTAGAGGTCCAGCGGCAGCAGCGAGGCCTCGTGGCCCCAGTACTCGAAGAACTCGCGACGGCGCGGCTTGCCCCAGGCCAGTTCGTCCAGCAGCTCGCGCGGGTAATCGCCCAGGCGCGAGAAGAACGGCAGGTAGTGCGAGCGCACCAGGGCGTTGACCGAGTCGATCTGCACCACGCCAAGACGCCCGGCCAGTGCACGGACGTGGCTGGCGCGGATGGCGCCACGGGGCGGCCGCATGAAGCCCTGGGCGGCCAGGGCCAGGCGGCGGGCTTCGGCGGAGCTGAGTTCGAGGGGCATCGGCGGGGTCCTGGCGGCGGGATCAGCCCAGGACATTAGCACCCGTCGCGGCGGCTTTCCCATCGTTCGGCACGGGCGCCGGCGGCGGGAAGGGATGGCGGAAGGTGAAGGCCCGTGGCCCCGGCCCCTGCTCGCGCAGCAGGGCCAGGCGTTCGGCGGCTTCCCGGGCATCGGGGCGATGCCCGGCGGGCACCCACCAGCACACCAGATGCGCTTCGCTGATGCGCGCGAACCACTCGTTGCGGCGCTTGAGCATCTCGGTGTGGGCACCGCGGTAGGTGAAATCGCGCAGGGATTCCATGTCCCGCCAGACCGAGAGGTTGACCAGCACGTCGTCGCCGAAGGGGCGGATCGCCGTGGCGTCACCGCCCTCGTCCTCCAGGCGCCATACGTAGCCGGGCGACGCTTCCGCCAGGCCATTGATGCGCGCCAGGTTGGCGACGAAATCGGCCATGCCGGGGGAATCCAGCGGCGCGGTCATCAACGCGATATTCAGTTGTGCCAGTTCGAAGGCCGGGGCCATCGGGGTCTCCTTTCCGTGTGGCGTCAGATATCGAGGGTCAGGGTGTGCATCACCTGGGCGTTGCCGCCAGCCATCAGGCGCTGGATGCGGCCTTCGCCGTCCAGGTCCAGGTCGACGGTGATCAGGCTCGGCGAGGCCGGTTGCATCAGGTAGCCCTGTTCGATCAGCAGCTGCGCCCCGGGCAGGCCCATGCGGTCGTGCAGGTAGCAGGCCAGTGGCCCGGCGGCCATGCCGGTGGCCGGCTCCTCGGGGATGCCGAAGCGTGGCGCGAACATCCGCGCACCCGCCACGCGGCCAGGTTGGCGGCAGTCACGGGAGAAAGCGTAGAAGCCCACCACGTCCAGTTCCTCGCTGATGCGCTCAAGGGCTTCCAGGTCGGTGCGGATGCTCGCCACATCGGCTTCGCTGCGCAGGGGCACGACAACGAAAGCGACGCCGGTGCTGACCCGCGACGGCAGCAGCCCCTCGGCCAGTTGCCCAGGCTCCAGGCCCAGGGCCGCGAGGCTTTCCGCCAGCAGGCGCGAGCCCTGCTCGACGTCCTGGTACTGCGGCGCGCGCTGCTCCATGAACACCCGCTCGCCCTCGATGAAGATGTCGCGGTTGCCGTCGATGGTTTCCTTGTTGCTCCAGCCCTCGCCGACCCGGCCCAGCTGGCGCAGCAGCGAGAAGGTGGCCACCGTGGCGTGGCCGCAGTGGGGGATCTGCCGGTTGGGGGTGAAGAACTCCAGCTTGAAGGCAGCCTGCCCGGAGTCGGAGACGAAGGCCGTCTCCGACAACCCGAGCTGGGCGGCGATCGCCTGCTTCTGCGCCGCGCTGAGCGCATCGGCACCGACCACTACACCGGCGGGGTTGCCACCCTGCCCGCCATCAACGAACGCATTCACGATCCTGACTTCGACTTGCATCGCTTTTCCTTGTTGTGTGGGTGTTGCGTGGGTTCATTGTTGCCGGGGGTAGCTGCGTGGGGTTCATTTGCCCAGCGGGTCGTCCCAGAAAGGCCGCTCGCTTTCCTGCATCACATCGCCCCGGGTCAGGCCCAGGTCCTTGAGCATGGCATCACTCAGGCTGGCCAGCTCACGGCGCTGGCTGTACAGCTGGTACCAGCGCAGCAGGCGGGTCCCGAGGGAAAGATGGGAGCCACGAACGGCGGGCCGGTGGGTGGGGTGCAGCGTGCCTACGAAACCGAATTGACCTTTCATCGCATCGCCCTCCTTGTGGGGTTGGCGCCAGTTTCCCGCGACGCTTATGATCAATCCAACGAATGTTTCTTATGCACTGCATCTCAGGAATTGATGAATGAGCTACCCCGCCATCGACACCGAACTGCTGCGCACCTTCGTCGCCATCGCCGACAACGGTGGCTTCACCCGCGCAGCGGAAGTGGTCAACCGCACCCAGTCGGCCGTGAGCATGCAGATGAAGCGGCTGGAAGAGGACGTGCTGGAACGTACGGTGTTCGAGCGTGACGGCCGCCAGGTGCGCCTGACCGCCGAGGGGCAGATATTGCTGAGCTATGCGCGGCGCATCCTCAAGCTGCATGGCGAGGTGATGACCACCCTGCGCGAGCCGCACATGGTCGGCTCGGTGCGCATCGGCACCCCGGACGATTACGTGATGCGCTTCCTGCCCGGCATCCTTTCGCGCTTCGCCCAGTCCTACCCGTTGGTGCAGGTGGAGGTGCATTGCGAGTCGTCCTCGCAGCTGCTGCAGCGCCAGGACCTGGACCTGTCCATCGTCACCCGCGAGCCGGGCACCGAGATCGGCCAGCTGCTGCGCCAGGAGCGCTTCGTCTGGGCCGAGGCCATTGGCTTCAGCCCCCACGAGCAGACCCAGTTGCCGCTGGCGATGTTCAACACCGACTGCTTCTGCCGCGCCTGGGCCTGCAACGCACTGGACGCCATGGAGCGCCCCTACCGCGTCGCCTACACCAGCCCGAGCCTGTCGGCGATCATGGCAGTGGTCAGCGCCGGCCTGGCGGTGACCGCCCAGTTGCAGAGCCTGATCACCACCGACATGCGCATCCTCGGTGAAGCGGAGGGGCTACCCACCCTGCCCGCCTGCAGCATCGTGCTGGTGCGCAACCCCCGCAGCAGCTCGCCGGTCACCGAGACCCTGGCCGAGCACATCGTCGAAGGCTTCCGCCTGTAGCTCCGGTAGCGGACCATCGGCGGGCGTTCTGCACTCACGGAGCGCCCGTCCTGCCCACGCCACGCACAGCGCCAAGTTCGATCACTCGAACGCCAGCATCACCGCACACACCAACAGGAACACGCAGAACGCCGTGCGCAGCACCCGTTCCGGCAGGGCGTGGGCCAGGCGCACGCCCCAGCTGATGCTGAGCAGGCCGCCGACAGCCAGCGGGATGCCCATCGCCCAGTCGACGTGGTGGTTGAAGCCGTAGGTGGCAAGGGTCACCGCGGTGCTGGGCGCGGCGAGGGACAGTGACAGCCCCTGGGCAACCACTTGGGTGGTGCCGAAGACGCTGGTCAGCACCGGCGTGGCGACCACCGCCCCGCCCACACCGAACAGGCCGCCCATGGCGCCGGCGAAACCACCGAGCACGCCCAGCCATGGCCAGGGGTGGCGCAGCTCGGCGCTGGTGGCGGCCTTGGCCATGAACATCCGCGCGAAGTTGTAGGCCGCCAGCACCAGCAGGAAGGCGACGAAGGCCAGGCGCATGCTCTCCGCCTCCAGGCGTACCGCGAACAACGAGGCCAGCCAGGCGCAGCCGAAGCTGGTCACAGCCAGCAGCAGCGCATAGCGCGGGTCGATGCGGTTGCGCTGGTGGTAGCGCCACAGCGCCAGCAGCACGTTGGGCACCACCATCACCAGTGCGGTGCCCTGGGCCAGTTGCTGGTCCAGGCCGAAGAGCACCCCCAGGGCGGGAATGGCGATCAGCCCGCCGCCGATGCCGAACAACCCACCCAAGGTGCCAAGAGCCGCACCGAGCACCACATTCAACGCAATTGCCAGCAGATCCATAACGCCTCCGTTCCGATGACGCGCATGCTACGCAGCGGCGGCTACCACGGAAACGCACAGCAGCGCACAATGGCTTTGCGAAATCCGCATAGGCACCCTCATGAATCCCGATGCACTGACCGACCAACTGGCCCTCTTTCTCGATGTACTGGAAGCGGGCAGCTTCTCCGCCGCCGCCCGGCGCCACCCGCTGACACCTTCGGCCGTGGCCCGGCGCATCGACGCCCTGGAGCGCGGCCTCGGCAGCGCCCTCTTCACCCGCAGCACCCACGCGGTGCGCGCCACCCCGGCAGGCCTGGCCTTTGCCGAGCGGGCAAAACGGATACTCGCCGAACTGCGCCTGGCACGTGCTGAGGCCGTGTCCCTGAGCAGTGCACCGGAGGGGTTGATCCGCATTGATGCACCCGCCCCGTTCGGCCGTCGTCACCTGGCGCCGGCCATCGCCGAATTCCTCGTCACCTACCCGGGCCTGGACGTTCAGTTGCGGCTGATCGACAGCTTCATCGACATGCACGGCGCCCACCTGGGCGAGGTGGACCTGGTGCTGCGCATCGGCCCGCTTGCCGACACTCGCCTGGTGGCGACGCCGCTGTCGCCCCTGGTGCGCGTGCTCTGCGCCAGCCCCGATTACCTGCGCCGACGCGGCGTACCCAGCGACGCCCGCGAGCTGACCGAGCACGACGGCCTCGACTGGGATGCCCTCGCACCGCCCTATGCCTGGCGCTTCGAGGTGGAGGGCCGCGCCCAGGTGATCCGCCCCCGGCGCATGCGCATGACCGCGAACAACGCCGAAACCCTGCTGTTCAGCGCCGTCGCCGGCCTGGGCGTCGCCCACCTGCCGACCTGGCTGATCAGCGACTACCTGCTGCGCGGGGAACTGGTGCCGCTGCTCTGCGAAAACGGCTTGCCCGCTCCGGAACCGAGCGGGATCTACGCCCTGCGCCTGGAGGGCGAAGCCAGCTCGCGGAGCCGGCTGTTGCTGGAGTTTCTCAAGAACCGCTTCGGCCCCGTACCGCCCTGGGACCTGGCCCTGAGCGGGCTGGGGCAGTCTTGAGGGTACGGTGCGGCAACGCCGGCGAAACGCTTCGCGCGCAGAGCTCGCTCCTACCGATCCAGGGCAAAGCGGGCAAGCGCCGCAACGTAGGATGGCGTAGAGCGAAGCGAAATCCATCACCACGGAATAACCGCCCGGATCAAAGCCCGGGCGGCCGCGCCATCAGTTGGGCAGTTGCACCACGCGGGTACTGGCGGTCAGGTCGTGCAGGCAACGGCGATCCGCGCGGAAGATGAACAGGTAGTTCGCCAGCAATATCAGGCCGCCGATGATCGGGATGTAGGCGACTAGGCCCCAGAGCAGGTAGCGCTTGAGGTACATCGTGATCCACTCGGGCTTGTTGCCCTGCAGGTCGACGATGGCAAGCTTGAGCACGCGCTTGCCGACGGTCTGGCCGTAGTTCTTCAGGAAGTGCCCGTTGATCGCCAGGAACACCACGATACCCACCAGCGAACCCAGCGCCTGCTGGCCGAAGCCGGGCTGCACGCCCTCCATGAGCCCATCGTAGACACCCAGCAGGTAGCTGATGGGGATGGTCACGCACAACAGGATCAGCCCGTCGATCAGCGCAGCGCCGAAGCGCGAGCCGCGGGCGGCCAGCGGCAGGCCGGTGGCTTCGTGAGTCAGCTCCGCCTGGGGCGATTGGTAGGGGTTCTGGGCATCGGTCATTTACAGCTCTCCTTGCAGGGGTCTAGCCGGCAATTCTGGCTGCTGCGCACGGCGGCGCAAGTCCCAGTGCGCCGGAATGAGAACCGGTCAAATTTTGCTCACGAAAGGCTTGTGCGCTAAATTATGTCCATTTCCGCCCCCAAGGAGGCCGCCATGAATACCCCGCTGGAACGTTGCGACGATCTGCTGCTCGATAACCAACTGTGCTTCGCCCTCTACTCCACCTCCCTGCTGATGACCAAGGTGTACAAGCCGCTGCTCCAGGAATTGGGCCTGACCTACCCGCAGTACCTGGCGATGATGGTGCTCTGGGAAGGCGATGGCATCACCGTGGGCGATATCAGCGCCCGCCTGCTGACCGACCCGGGCTCCCTCACGCCCCTGCTCAAGCGCCTGGAAGCCGAAGGCCTGATCACCCGCACCCGCAGTAGCGCCGACGAGCGCGTGGTGGAGCTGCACCTCACCGAAAAAGGTCGCGCCATGCACCAGCAGGCCCAGCGCGTGCCCGCCTGCATCCTCGCCGCCAGCGAGATGGACATCGCCGGCCTCGGCCAGTTGAAGGACGAGCTGGTGAGCCTGCGCAGGAGCTTGCAGAAGGCCGTCTGACGGCCTTATTCCCATCTGGCTGAGCGCTATTCGTTTTTCTTCTCAAGAAATACCTTGCGCGCAAACTAAAAGATCGCTAACTTTCTCTCCACGCATTTAGTTAGTGCGCAATATTTTACGAAACCAAACGAATTCAACGGAGAATCACCATGAACACCCAGCGCATCGCAAACCTCCTCACCGGTAGCCTCCTCGCCCTGTCCATCGGCAGCGCCTTCGCCGCCGGCAGCCCCGGCGTCGAACACAACACCCAGGCCTTCCTCGAAGCCCTCGAAGCCGGCAACGGCAAACCGCTGGAAACCCTCGCGCCGAAAGATGCCCGCGCCGTGCTGGTGGGTGCCCAGGCCGGGGTCAAGGTCGACCTCTCCGGCACCCGCGTCGAGAACAAGACCATCAGCATCAAGGGCCAGCCCCTGGAACTGACCATCGTCCGTCCCGAAGGCGCCAAGGGTGACCTGCCGGTGTTCATGTTCTTCCACGGCGGCGGCTGGGTGCTGGGCGACTACCCCACCCACGAGCGCCTGATCCATGACCTGGTGGTGAACTCCGGTGCGGTGGCCGTGTACGTGAACTACACCCCCTCGCCCGAAGCCAAGTACCCCACCGCCATCAACCAGGCCTACGCCGCGACCCAATGGGTGGCCGAACACGGCAAGGACATAGGCGTGGACAGCTCGCGCCTGGCGGTAGCCGGCAACAGCGTCGGCGGCAACATGGCGGCGGTGGTGGCGCTGATGGCCAAGGAACAGGGCACCCCGAAACTGCGCGCCCAGGTGCTGCTGTGGCCGGTGACCGACGCCAACTTCGAGACCGCCTCGTACAACCAGTTCGCCCAGGGGCACTTCCTCACCAAACCGATGATGCAGTGGTTCTGGGACAGCTACACCACCGACCCGAAGCAGCGCGCCGAGATCCACGCCTCGCCGCTGCGGGCCACCACCGAGCAGCTCAAGGGCCTGCCGCCGACCCTGATCCAGACCGCCGAGTTCGACGTGCTGCGTGATGAAGGCGAAGCCTATGCCCGCAAGCTGGATGCCGCCGGCGTCGAAGTCACCGCCGTGCGCTACAACGGCATGATCCACGACTACGGCCTGCTCAACGTGGTCAACCAGGTTCCGGCGGTGCGCTCGGCCATGCTTCAGGCCGGCGCCGAACTGAAGAAGCACCTGCAGTAACCGCGACGGTTGAATCGCAGGCAACAAAAAGCCCGGCCTAGGCCGGGCTTTTCACATCTCGCGAAAGGCTTAGGCCTTGACGCGGGATTTGTACTCGCCGGTGCGGGTATCGATCTCGATGGAGTCGCCGATTTCGCAGAATGCGGAAACCTGCAGCTCGGCACCGTTGTTCAGGCGAGCGGTCTTCATCACTTTGCCGGAGGTATCGCCACGCACGGACGGCTCGGTGTAAGCGATCTGGCGAACGATGGTGGTCGGCAGTTCAACGGAAATGACTTTCTCGTTGAAGAAGATGGCTTCGCAGACGTCGGTCATGCCGTCTTCGATGAAGGTCAGTACGGCTTCCAGATCGTCTTTCTCGATCTCGTACTGGTTGAATTCGCTGTCCATGAACACGTACAGCGGATCGGCGAAGTAGGAGTAGGTAACTTCCTTGCGATCCAGGATTACCGGTTCCAGCTTGTCGTCGGCCTTGTACACGGTCTCGGTGGCGGAACCGTTGAGCAGGTTCTTCAGCTTCATCTTGACGACTGCGCTGTTACGGCCGGACTTGTTGAACTCGGCTTTCAGGATGACCCAGGGGGAGCCATTGATGTTGGCAACCTGGCCAGCGCGGAACTCTTGAGCGGTTTTCATACGAATATCCGATTTGGATGAGTGACAAAAAACAGGCCGCGTATCATATCCAATTTGTATAAAAATGCACCAGCCCCGCAGCCAGATCCCGCCGCCCCGCCTGCAAGCCGCACCATTGCTCGGCGTGAGCCTGCAGTTGGGCCTCGAACGGCTGCAGCGCCAGCCAGGCGGCGCCCATGTCACCGCCCTGGTTCCAGGCGCGCCAGGCCGCCAGCAACGCCTGCGCCGGGGCATCGTCCAGGCCGGCGACATAGAGCGCGAGGAAGGCCTCGAGCTTCTCTAGGTGGACGTCCTCTTCCTGCTGGTAGATGTGCCAGAGCAACGGCCGGCCGGCCCATTGGGCGCGCACGAAGGAGTCCTCCCCACGCACGGCGTTGAAGTCGCAGCACCAGAGCAGGCGGTCGTAATCGTCCTGGGGCATGAAGGGCAGCACCTGCACGGACAGGTTGCCGCGCTGGCCCTTGGCGCCGACGGCCAGTGAATCGACACCGAGCCAGCGCGCCACATCACCCAGCACACGCCCCTCCGGCACCAGCAACTGGGTGGGGCGCGGCGCGGCCGCCAGCACATCGAGCCAACCGGGCAGCGCCGCGTTCTCGTAGGCGAACAGGGAGATCAAGCGAGCACCGGCAACCCGCTCCACGCCAAGCGTTCGCAGGAACTCGGCCTGGGCGGCGGCATCACTGCGCAGCGCGTCCCGTCGTTCGATCAGCCCACGCTCATGCAGCAGGCCGCCGGTGCCTTCGCTGAAGCCGGGGAAGAAGAAGAACTTCTGCAACCCGCCGGCCTGCGGCGATGGCAGGCCGTGAAAGCTGCCGACCCAGTCTTCGGCACTGAGGTATTCCAGGTTCAACCAGAGCGGCGCCCTGTCGCGTGCGGCCATGGCGTCTATGTAGGTGGCGGGCAATTGGCAGGCGAACGCCTCGATCACTGCATCCGCAGGCTCCACCGGCTGCCACTCGGCCGCCCAGCAACGCACTTCCACGCCCTGGCGCAGCTGGCAGTCGGCCGCCGCGTCGGCATCCGGGCACAGGCGCGCGAAGGCGGCCGGCTCGTCCACCCACAGGCGCACCTGCAGGCCATGCTCGGCGACCAGCTGCCGTGCCAGGCGCCAGGTCACGCCGATGTCGCCGTAGTTGTCGACGACGCTACAGAAAATGTCCCAGTTCACATGGGGGCTTCCGCGATAAAAGCCGGCAGTTTACCTGCAGCCGGCCCGGGCGGAAAAAACAAGGCCCGCCAAGTGGCGGGCCAAAGGGGGTGCGGGATGGGCACCAGGAATAAACGGGCAGCCCCACGCTGCCAAAATGCGCCGGAGCGGGCGCAAGAAACCTCAGGCGGCCATGGCCAGGAAACCCTTGTGGCGCTTGGCCATTTTGGCCATCTCCAACTCCCAGATGGCCTTGCTTGCGCTGGCCATGTCCTGGGTGGTGTAGGGGCCGGATTTGCGCTGGCCGTCGATCACCACGAACCAGCAGGCGAGATGCCCTTGCGCTCGCAGCGCCTCGGGAACTGCACTTCCAACCAGGGACATGATGTCGATATGCGGCATGGCTACCTCCTTGAATCTGTTGGAGCCACTTTATGGGGCCTTGGCGCCGCGTTGAAATCAGTCGTCTCGATAGTGCTTATGGATAAGCGCAATCACAGCCGGCATCCCGTTCGGGAAAATCGGCAAAACCAATTCCCGCCCTGCCCGTCTATTGGCAAGAACACCCCCGGCAAGGAGGAAGACATGAACGGGCACAACCGCTACGAGATCATCTACAAGGAAAACGGCAGCCCACGCGCCTTGATGGTCGAGGTGGATTACCAGCCGTCCAGCGCCGACATCTACGGGTTGCTGATGGAGAAACACGGCATCCCCTTTACCGGGGAGCCGCGGGACAACGGCGACTACCTGCGCATGACGGCAGAGAAGGGCATCACCGACGTCGCGGTGCGGCGCAAGTACTGAAAGCAACGAGGATTAGAAGCAAGAAGCCCCGGTCGATGCCGGGGCTTCTCTATTGCTGCACGTCTTCCGTGCAGTGATCAGCTCAGGGTGCCGAGGTTGAAACCGGTCACCGAAGCGAGGGTGCCGCGCCACAGCGTCAGCCCGGTGCAGGTCAGGCCGCCGGCGGCATAGACGTTGACGTTCTTCAGGTGGATGTACTGCGGCGGCAGCAGCTTGGGGTCGTCGCCGGTGGTCTTGGTCATCACCCCGATGTTGGCGAAGGTGGCGCGGATCTCCTCCCTGCCCTCCTGAGGCCAGGAGTTGGCGTACTCGTCGGCGAACTGGGCGAAGTAGGTCTCCACGGAAATGAGCGTGCCGCTGATCATTCCCGCCCCGATGGTCAGCGTGATCCCGACCTCTACACCCAGGTCGTTGGCCTGACGCACCAGCATCTGCAGGAACCAGTCCATGCTGCGGCCCGTCCACTCGAAATCCTTGGCCTTGCTCAGGTCATATTCGGGCAGGGCTGCGGGCTCCTGCTTGGCGAGTTTGCTTGTATCGCTCATGTGTCCGTCTCCGTGGCGTTGTGGCTTCAAACCATAGGGTTATAGCACGCGCCTTCGTTCGACCCGCTACGCCGCGCAAGAGTTGCGGCCATGTGCCAGGTATGTAGGGGATCTAGGGGTCACCCCTAAGTCGTGTAAGAGATTGCCGACAAGTGGTTAAGAAATGAGCTAGCTATCACCTAGCCATCACCGTACACTTGGCGCCAAGTTCATGGCGAACCTGCTGGCGTAGCGCCCCCTGCAACGCAGCGTTCAATCAATCCAAGGAAAGCAATCCAAGCTGTCAGTTGTGACTCGACCAGGAAGGCCGATCACCGTCAGCTTCACCGTCGAGCAGTCGGAATGAGTACGGCCTTCAAGCGCTCCATCTTCGCAGCGTTAATGATCACCAGTGCTTTCTTCTCCACCACCAGCAATGCCGGCCAAGCCGTTGGAAACATGGGCGTCAGCTTGACGATCTCCAGTTCCTGCGCGGTCGACAGCGGCTATGACGCCAGCTCCCGCTCCTACAGCGTGACGCGTCAATCCTGCTCCAAGGGCGGTGAATACCAGGTGCGCACCGAGCACGCCAACGGTCACAGCGAAACCCTCGCCGACCAGGCCGTGACCCAAGTCAGCGGCGACGCCAAAGGCGACACCCGCGTAACGCTCTACTGGTAACAGCGATGCTTTCCATCGCCAGCGCGCAAGCCTGGCGATGCCCCCGCGCCAATCCGCCACACCCGCGCCACCCGCCGTTTTCCTAGGGGTTCCCCCTAGCGCCTCTTTGCCATCATTTCCTGCCTTTGCGCCCTGTGCTCTGCTGTGCGCCGGTCAAACACCTGACCGATTCATCAAGGAAAAGGACTGAGAGATGAAAAAGCTAGCGAAGCTGGTACTGGCCGGCGCCGGATTACTCGGCGCCCAGGGATTCGCCCTCAACGCCATCGCCGCCGAATTGCTCGGCAAATGGGACCTCAACGGCGACGGCACGCTGGAAAGCGTGTACCGCGGCACAGGCGTGCTGGAAGTGCGCAACGCCGCCGGCGCCCTGGAGCGCAGCTACAACTTCGGCAACGTCACCTGGAGCCTCGCCACTGCCGCCAACACCGACAGCCAGCCAGGCGCGGAACTGGTGGTGAAGGCCGGCCCGGACGTGGCGATCGTCAACCATGCGCTCAACGACGTGCGCAAATACGCCATCGGCAACACCCTGTTCGACGTGGTCGGCACCGCTCAGCTGGATGGCGGCCAGGGCGATGAGGTGATCGTTCGCGCCGGCAACGCCCTGGTGTTGATCTCCAACCTCAACCGCACCAAGCGCACCGTCAGCGATGGCATCACCGGCACCTGGCAATACCAGGGCGCCTACACCCTCGGCAACCTGCCCTACGCCACCCTCGCCTACACCGCCGGCACCAGCCTGCGCCTGTATGACTACAGCCTGCAGGCCGGTCGCGAGTTCCCCACCGACGGCGCCACCAGCGTCATCACCGCCGCCGACCTCGACGGCGCGCCCGGTAACGAACTGGTGGCCCGCTCCAGCAGCAACCTGCTGGTGATCACCGGTGGCGTGCAGACCGCCGTGCTCAGCAGCTACGCCGGTGGCACCGGCGCCAACTGGAACGTCCACGGCACCCTCGCCGACACCGACGGCCAGCCGGGGCAGGAAGTCATCCTCGCGCTGCCGGGCAAGGTGCGCGTGGTGCACCAGCGCACCGGCCAGGCCAAGGACTATGCCGTCTCCGGCACCTACGCCATCTATGCCGTCGCCGACCGTGACGGCGTGGCCGGCGCCGAGATCACCGTGGTCGACAGCGCCAACCGCACCTTCATCATCAATGACCGCCTCGGCACCATCAAACCGCTGTAACCCGCCAGCTCCCGGCCATGGCCGGGAGCTGCCCCACCCACTAGTACAGATGTACTAGTCCTTCTCCAAGCGTGAGCAGGTTGGCGTAACGTGACGGCCACCGCCGCTATGCTCGGCCGCCCCGAACACTCCTCGCCCCTGGCAGTACCGCATCCAGAAGGAACGCCCCATGAACAAAGGACTCCCCTGCCTCAGCCTTCTCGGCCTGGCCCTGCTCAGCGGTTGCGTCCCGCGGCCCTCGCTGATCGACCAGCAGAACCAGTACACGCAGGATGTCGAAGCCCAGGCGCGCCTGTTGCACGCCGCCACCGACGACCTGTTCGAAGCAGCGATGGCCAGCGGCATGGCGATAGTCGTCACCACCACCGTCAACCTCGACAGCCAGCAGTACAACTTCGAAAACAATGACGATTCGGTGCGTTTCGAGAAGTTGCGCACCGGCACCGCGGTCTGGCGCAACAGCTCCAATCCCAAGCGCCTGCTCTACGTGGGCAACAACATGCAGGCCGAGAAGATCGGCGCCCACGGCTCCCACTACCAGACGGTGTTCGGCCGCACCCTCTATCAGATCTACATCGTCGAACCCGGCCATTACGACCTGGTCGGCAGCCTTTACAACTCACCACGCACCAGCACGCCCAACCCGCGCACCAACCAGGACATCAAACCCTCGACGCTGGGCCAGGTGACGCTGGTGGAAAAGGAATTCACCGAGTTCGACCGCGGCCAGCGCTGGCAGGATGCCCAGTACCGCACGGAAACGGTGAACCAGAGCTACTGCGCCGCCGTGCGCGTGGTCAGCGGCGAATGCGTGAGCTGGGGCAACAACTCCTACGACGTCACCAACCAGACCGCCGCCGCCGGCTGGGTTTCCAGCGTCAGCGCACGCAAGGTGGCGAGCGTCGAAACCCACAGCGAGTTGAAGAAGGCCTTCGCCTCCTTCGATGTCGCCCCTGGCGAGGCCATCGTGGTCGACGGCTTCTACCCCGAAGCGCCCAACGTCGGTTTCGAGGAGAAGGACTGCCGCCGCACCGCCAACGATAAGCTCGAGTGCGAACTCTCCGCTCTTTATATGGTGCGCATCCCCACCGGCCTGCAGGAGTTCCGCGGCGCCACCGACCCCTCCAAGTACGGCTACATGAAGATGAGCAAGGCCCTGGCCAACCTGCAGTACCGCCCGGTGAAGCTCAACGCCAAGCCGGTGAAGGATGAAACCATCTGGGGCGAAACCTACGTGCTCAAGCGCTGAGCTGACGGCAGGCCCTGAAACGCAAAAGCCCCCTGGAGTCCTCGACTCCAGGGGGCTTTTTCATACACGCGAAGATCAGCGCTTGATGAAGGTGTACGGCGGCCGCTTGAACAGCGACTGATCCGGCAGCAGCTTCAGGCTGCCCGCCTCGACACCGAGCAGGGTGTATTCGGAACGCTCCGTAGCCTCGCGCTCCCCATTGCCCGAGAAGCCGTCCTTGAAGGTGTTGCGGGTCACCACCCGCAACGTGTCGCCCTTCAGCTCCCAGGTCCCGGCCAAGCGCCCGGTTCCCATGCTGTCGACCAGGGTGCCGGCAAAGCTGCCGTCGGCCTTGAAGGTCCAGTCCAGCGTTTCTTCATCGTTCTTCATGTACCAGCGCCCGACGATATCGGCGCTCTTGAAGGCCGAAGGCTCCGCAGGCGCGGCTTCGGTGGTCGGTTTCGCAGCCGCCTCGGGCGCCTTCTCGGCCGGAGACGCCGCCCCCTTGATCTGCTCCGCCCCGCTCGGCGGGGGCACGTTGCCGAACTGCACCTTGCCGTTGGCATCCACCCATTTGTAGATCTGCGCACCCGCCACCACCGGTAGCCCCGACAACACCATCACTGCGGCGAGCGCCGCCAGCCATTTCCCTGAAACCACGATGCAGCTCCCGATGTACCCATGAGTGAAGCGCCGACCGGCGCCCATGACTGAAACCGAACATGCCCGAGCAGGCATGGCAGTTTCCGGGTTACGTCACCAACCGGCAACCCATGCAGCAATGACCCCACACGGAAAAACCGGCACTGCGCCACAGGCAGGTTGCGACGCCGCGCACAACCTGCCTGCTAACACCACGCCACTAGCTCATGCGCCCTATTCAAGTCGCCACGAGCGCTCGCTAACGTCCGCGCTCTGCCGTGCAAGGGGCTGGGCTCTCCAGTTGCCAAGCGGCCCTTCATGGAAGACACGCATGAACATCAAGAACAAAGTCGTACTGGGCGTATCGCTGGCACTGCTGCTGATCCAGGTCCAGCAATCGGCGATGGCTGCTGACTGGTGGGTGATCTTCGGCACCGGCGACCAGCCCAACCGTGACCTCTTCTACGCCGACGGCGCCTCCGTCGCCGAACTCAAGATGGAATCCGGCCAGTCAGAACCCGCCCGCTCCGTCACCGTCGTGCAGATATTCGAAACCGCCGACGCCCCCGACTTCGTTGCTTACGACCTGCAGTTCCAGTGCAACAAGCGCCTGCTGAAGGTCAACACCGTCACCGCCTACAACCGCTCCGCCACCGCCTCCACCCTGCCGGCGCCCAAGGGCTGGAACCCGGTCCCGCAAAGCTGGATCGACCGCTCCTACGACTTCGCCTGCAAACCCGACGGGCGTGAAGCCAACGCGATGATGCGCCTTGGCAACACCACCGCCGACGTCCTCGCCACCGTCACCCGCACCAAGATGTGGGGCATCACCCGCCCAAGCGCCTATGAAGAGAACAACGGCCCCAACGCCGTGAAGAACAGCAGCCAGGGCGTCCTGCGCGACCTCGACCTCCTCCTGGGCAACAAGCCCGCCAACCCGTGACAGGCAGCCAGGAGACAGACAAATGAAAGCGCTACGGATACTCGCCCTGGCCTGCCCGCCGCTCGCACTGGGCGGCTGCATCCAGATGGACACGCTCCCCGAGCTCTACGCCGCCAGCCAATGGAAGGGCCGCTCCGCCGAGGAAGCCATCAACTTCTTCGGCAAACCGGACCAGATGAACCCCACCGGCACCGGTGAAGTCGTGCTCAGTTGGTACAGCGACACGTCCTACTACCAGAACGAAGTGGTCGGCACCTCGTCGGAGCAGCAAGGCAACGTCATCGTCACCACCAACTACTGGGACAACGTCCACCACCCCAACCGCTGCATCATCACCATCACCGTCGACAAGTCGAAGACCATCACTGCCTTCGAAGCCGATGACGGGCAGATGCTGCTGTCCCACGGCTGTGCGCAGATCGAGTTCGGGCCGCCTTGAGCGGCCGAACTCACAGGCTTCCCTCCGGAAGCGGCGCCAGGCTACCTCGGACGCGAACAGGAAAAAACACTGGTATCGCAGCTGCTCTGCAAGCAGCACAAACGCGTCATTGAAAACACAGCTCACGAGCAACCTGACGTGCCAGTCGGATGTAGAGTGCCTCGCCAATGCGGGGCTTTTTCATTCTGAGCCCGAAGAATCCAGCTCCTTTGCCAACCTCATCAATAGCCGGTTTCCGGACGTTTGCCGACACGCCGCACTGCCAGTAGAGTTGCGCGACATCAGCCAAGGCCCGGGCCGCTGAAGACGTCGATTCAAGGAAGAACACCATGAAGCTGGGAACAATCCTCAAGGCCGCGGCCTTCGTCGCATTCGCCTACTTTTGCGTCAAGCAGATACTCATCCACCAGAGCTGGCCCGAAACCACCGGAACAATCACGACGATCACGCACAAGCCCCAGAACGGCGGCTCCTATTACGTCGTGAAGATCAACGTCTCCTATACCGTTGATGGCCACACGTACTCGGACGTCGGAACCAGAGAAGTCAAAAGACGGACTCTCGACGGAACCCTTAGCCAGAACAAGCCGGGCACCTCCGTGAAGGTGAAATACGATCCCCAGTTCCCTCAGGACGCAATGATCACAACGCCGGGATGGGATGGATTGAAGCTATGAAGGTGAACAAAAGGCGCCTTGCTCTTGTGTGGCCCGCACTGATGGCAACCCTCCTCTCCGGATGCGCTACCGAGCCGGAGCAGTGCCGCATCACCCCCTCCCTGATTTCCGAGCTCAAGCTCGGCCAGACCTCCTACCGCCGCCTGGACCACCTCGGCGAAATGGATGGGGGCGTAGTGATGGGGAACGCATGGTTCCTGTCTGGTGGCTGGGTCTGTGCGGACGGCACCTACCTCAACATCACTGTTGAAGACAGGGACATCATCGGGAAGTACAGCTACGGGTTTCCAGGGCAGGACCCCGTCACCTGTGACCAACTGCCAAAACCGGGATGCCAGTGATACAGAGGGCCTGCTTGCAGCCATAAAGGAGCGGTGCACTCTGGGCGCAGAGGCCTCGCTTTAGCCACCCCCAACCCAAACCAGGAGCCTGGCAGCAGCAACTTCCGAGATGACAGGTTTCAGGGGTCGTCCTGGGCAGGACTGGAATACGGTGGTTTGGTCCTAAAATGGTCCTAAACGAAACCGCTAGAAAGCAAAAACCCCTGACTTCGCTGGGAATATCAGGGGTTTGCTTGAATCGGAAAGTGGCGGTGAGGGTGGGATTCGAACCCACGATACGGTTTCCCGTATACACACTTTCCAGGCGTGCTCCTTCAACCGCTCGGACACCTCACCGGAATCTCTCCGAGGCGTCAGCCCCGTCGAGGTGCGCTAATTTAGTGGAGTGTTTTCCGGAATGCAAACATTTTTTTGAGAATTTTCATGCGCTTATGGAGAACGGGGCGAGTCGCCGTCCTGGCCGTTGCGGTAGTCGTCGAATTTGAGGCTGCCGAAGAAGATGAAGCCGAAGGAAACGAACACCCCGGCGACGAATAACAGGAGCACGCCGGTGGGGTTCTGCAGGGTGGCGCTGTTGGCCACGAGCAACGAGCCGAGCAGCAGAACGACGGCGAGGATGATGCTGGCGCTGTGGGCGAATCGGTCCATAGGAGCTCCTGTCGACAATGGAGGCGAACTTACCGGCCTCCCGCGGCCCCGCCCAATTGTCCCTGCCCATCACCCCCATAGAGAACGCCTTATAGGGAGGAAACGCCCGGCCCGCCTGACTTGTCAGTCAGTCAAAGCGCTTTACCTGAATCCTGCGCCTGAGTAGTGTCTGCCCCACTCCACAACAAGGACCCCTGCCATGAGTGAGCTGATCTCCTACCAATTCGAAGACGGCGTCGCCACCCTGACCCTTGCCAACGGCAAGGTGAACGCCATTTCCCCGGACGTGATCGCCGCCTTCAATGCCGCGCTGGACCGCGCCGAGCAGGACCGCGCCATCGTCATCCTCACCGGCCAGCCGGGCATCCTCTCCGGCGGCTACGACCTCAAGGTAATGACCTCCGGCCCGCAGAACGCAGTGAACCTGGTCGCCGCCGGCTCCACCCTGGCGCGCCGCATGCTCGCCCACCCCTTCCCCATCATCGTTGCCTGCTCCGGCCACGCCGTGGCCAAGGGCGCCTTCCTGCTGCTGTCGGCGGACTACCGCATCGGCGTCGAGGGCCCCTTCAGCATCGGCCTGAACGAAGTGCTGATCGGCATGACCATGCACCATGTCGGCATCGAGCTGGCTCGTGACCGCCTGACCAAGGCCGCCTTCCAGCGCTCGGTGGTCAATGGCGAGATGTTCGACCCCAAGGGCGCCCAGGAAGCCGGCTTCCTAGACAAGGTGGTGCCGGCCGAAGAACTGCTGGCCACCGCCCAGGCCGTCGCCCAACAGATGAAGAAGATCAACTCCACCGCCCACAAGAACACCAAGCTCAAGGTGCGCAAGGCGCTGCTGGAGACCCTGGACGCCGCCATCGAGCAGGACAAGCAGCACCCGCTCTGATCACACCGTCCCCTGTAGAAAGCCCGGCCCCGTGCCGGGCTTTTTCATTTCCGCCTCCTGCCTCGCTGTAGCCGCCTAGACTCCCATCCCAGACGAGCAGCAGAAATTTCCGACAAGTGATGGCACTTTGCTTCGGACAAGCTCGAAAAGCTGTATTACTTTTAAGCCATGACGCCGGGCACGGACGGAAGGCATCAGGCATTTCACTCGCCAGGAGCTCCGCATGAAGATTGCCCACAAGGTCAGCCTTGCCGCCGCTGCAGTACTCTTCCTCACCACCGCGCTCCTGTCCCTGGCCCAGGTCAGCCAGGTCCGTAGCACCCTTCGCGCCCAAGCTGAATCCAGCATTTCCGAATCCAGCAACGCCCTGGCCCGCCAGATCGAAAACTGGTTGAACGCCAAACTGCGCCTGCTGGACCTCATGTCCCAGACCATCGACAGCAAATACAGCCCCGAGGAAACCCAGCGCGTCGTCGATTCGACGATGCTGAAGAACGAATTCATTCTGGTGTTCGGCGCCCTCGAAGCCGACGGCAAGCCAATCAAGAACGACCCCTCCTGGCAGCCCAAACCCGACTGGGACGGCCGCCAGCGCCCCTGGTACGCCACTGGCAAGGCCGGCAGCCAGGCCGTGCTCACCGAGCCCTACGTCGATTCCACCACGGGCGAGATCCTCATCTCCGCCGTTGCCCGTATCACCGATGCCGGCAAGTTCCTCGGCGTGATGGGCGGCGATATCCGCCTGAAGACCGTGGCCGACGCGGTCAACACCCTGGACTTCAACGGGGCCGGCTACGCCTTCCTGCTCAGCCGCAACGGCAACATCATTTCCCACCCCGACACCAAACTGAACGGCAAGCCCTACAGCGAACTGTTCGGCGGCAAGAGCCCGGCCCTGAACAAGGACCTGCAGGAAATCGACACCGGCGACCAGCAACTGCTGGTGTCCTTCACCCCGCTGCCCAACCTCAAGGGCATGGACTGGTACATAGGCGTCGTGCTCGACCAGGGCAAGGTGATGGCCGAAGCCAACGCCCTCAGCTGGCGCGCCGTGGTCGGTACCGTGCTGGGCGTGATCATCAGCCTGGTGCTGCTGGGCGTACTGATGAAGAGCGTACTGCGACCGCTGGATGCCCTGGGTGACTCGCTGCACGAGATCAACAGCGGCCAGGGCGACCTGACCAAGCGCCTGCCGGCCGCCGGCAACGACGAAATCTCCCTGGTGGCCCGCGAATTCAACAGCTTCCTGCAGAACCTGCAGACCCTGATCGGCGACGTGATGGGCAGCTCCCAGCAAGTGCGTGGCAGCACCGACCTCACCTCCAATGAAGCCGGCCAGGCCGCCAACCGCCTGCAGGTGCAACTGATGGAGCTGGACCAGCTGGCCACCGCCATGCAGGAGATGGCCTCCACCGCCGAGGAAGTGGCGCGCAACGCCCAGGCCGCCGCCCAGGCAGCGCTGGCCGCCAACGAGGAGACCGAGAACGGCGTCACCGTGGTCTCCCGCTCCACCGAGGCGATCAAGCAGCTCGCCAACGAGATGGACGACACCGGCCAGGCCATCAACGAGCTGGCCAAGCTCAGCCAGAGCATCGAATCCATCCTCTCGGTGATCACCAGCATCGCCGACCAGACCAACCTGCTCGCCCTCAACGCCGCCATCGAAGCGGCGCGGGCTGGCGAGTCCGGCCGTGGTTTCGCGGTGGTGGCCGACGAGGTGCGCTCCCTCGCCTCGCGCACCCAGCAGTCGACCCAGGAAATCCGCCAGATGATCGACCAGCTGCAGACCGGCGTCCGCCAGGCCGAGCAGCGCATGCAGCAAAGCCGCGACACCGCCAGCAAGACCGCCGACGATGCCGGCGCGGCCAACGATATGCTCGGGCGCATCCGCGATGCCATCAACCGCATCAACGACATGAACCTGCAGATCGCCACCGCCGCCGAGCAGCAGAGCGCCACCACCGAAGAGATCAACCGCAACACCACCAACATCCGCGACATCAGCCACGAGGTTGCCGGCGGTGCCGAGCAGCAGGTGCGTCAATGCGCGGTGATGGTGGAACAGGTCGGCCAGCAGGACAGGTTGCTCAGCCGCTTCAAGATCTGACCCGGGCAGGCCGCGCATGAAGCGCGGCCGCTTTGCCGGAGGCATGCCATGCGCGCGTTTCTGCTGGTGGCCCTGCTCTGCGCCACGGCCCTGTGCCGTGCCCAGGGACCAACGCCCGTCGAGGTCACCATCCTCTGCGACTCGGGCTACCCGCCCTATAGCTACGAGGAGAATGGCGAAGCCAAGGGGCTCTATACCGATATCCTGCGCAGGGTCTTCGCCCTGATGCCGGGCTACCGCGTCACCATCCGCCCGGTGCCTTGGCCGCGCGGCCTGGCGGAAGTGGCCAAGGGCAACGCCTTTGCCCTCTACCCGCCCTACTACCGCCCGGACGAACGCCCGTGGATGGAGTACTCGCGGCCGATCATGGAAGAGCGCCTGGCGGTGTTCATCCGCCCGGGGCTGGCCGGCACCCGGAATTTCGACGACTTCCCCAGTGCCTACGCCGGGCTGCGCGTGGGCCTCAACAGCGGCTTCGTCACGGTCAACTCCCAGCGCTACCGCGAGATGGTGGAGACCGGCGAGATCGACCAGTCCTACGCCCGCGACAACCGCACCAACCTGCTCAAGCTGCTGCGCCAGCGGATCGACGTCTACATCAACGATCGCCTGTCGATCCTCTGGGAACTGCAACAGATGCGCGAAGACGGCAGCATCACCGAGGAGGAAGCCATCAGCCTGGTGGAAGGCCCGGTTCTGGCCAGCGAACGCGGCCACCTCGGTTTCACCCGTCTCAATGCGGTCGCCTACCCCTACAAGGCCGACTTCATGCAGCGCTTCGACGCGGCACTGACCCAGGTACAGGCCAACGGCACCCTCGACCGACTGGCCGAACACTACAGCTCGCCGGAGTTCCTCCCTGCCACGGCCAGCGGTACAGAAAAGGTTACAACCCCCTGACCGGCAGCAATTGCCCAATAAAGTGCACACCCGTACACTGCGCGCCTTTTGTCTGACTGGGCGATATCGATGCTTTTCCTTCTGCGCATGATCCTCATGGGCGTGCACTTCATAATCGCCGGCATCGCCGGTCTGTTGCTCGGCATCTGCCGCCCATTCAACCCGGATAACAGTCGCCTCTGCGCCCGCTTCTATTCCCTGCCGGCGCTGCGCATCCTGCGCCTGGACGTGAAGCCCGACGTGAAGCTGCTGGAGCACGACAAGGCCTGCGTCATCGTCGCCAACCACCAGTCCAACTACGACCTCTACGTGCTCGGCCGCGTGGTGCCGCCACGCACCGTCAGCATCGGCAAGAAGAGCCTCAAGTGGGTGCCCTTCTTCGGCCAGCTCTACTGGCTCGCCGGCAACGTGCTGATCGACCGTGGCAACGCCCGCAAGGCCCGCGAAGCGATGCTCACCACCACCGAGACGCTGCGCAACAAAGACACCTCCATCTGGGTCTTCCCCGAAGGCACCCGCAACCTCGGCGAGGAGCTGCTGCAGTTCAAACGCGGCGCCTTCCAGATGGCCATCGCCGCCGGCGTGCCGATCATCCCGGTGTGCGTCAGCAACTACGTCAAGCAGATGCGCCTGAACCGCTGGAACAGCGGCAAGGTCATCATCCGCGCCCTGCCCGCCATCCCCACCGCCGGCTTGAGCCTGGACGACCTGCCCATGCTCATCGAGGAATGCCGGCAGAAGATGCTCGACTGCATCAACGCCATGGACCGCGAACTGGCCCAGGCCTGATCACCGTCCATGAAAAAGCCCGGCTCGATGCCGGGCTTTTTCGTTTGCGCGGGCGTGCAGGGTGGGCTTCAGCCCACGCGGCTCGAAACCTGCCCCTGTGCAACCAGGATGCCCCGCTCCACCAGCCAGCCAAGCACGAACTCCGCCACCGAACCCGGCGCTCGCAGCCAGGCGCTGTGGGGGTTTTCGTGGGGCGGCCGGGGCGACGGCAGGCGCTGCACCCGGGCCGGTGCCTGGATCAGCGCGGCCAGGCCGAGGGTGGAGGCTTCCGGCGAGAAGTTATCGCCTTCGATATTGACGAAGAGCGAGGTCACGCCCACCCGCGCCGGCTCCGCCAGGGGCAGGCCCACATGCTTGAAGTTGCCGCTGAAGGCCACCCGCCCCCATTGGCGGATCAGGCTGCGCGCCTCGTAGCCGCCGAAGCCGATGCGCGGCCCCGGCAGGTAGCCGAGCACCGCTGTCATCAGGTTGAAGCTCAGCGCCACCAGCGGCGTCATCAGGCGCTTGCGGCCGTGCCAGTGGCGGTAATGGATGTTGCCGCAGGCGACGCCGATCACCGTCACCTCGGCATCCGGGTTAGCCGCGGCATAGAGCGCCGCGACATGCCCACCCAAACTGTGCCCCAGCAACACCTGGCGGCTGCCGGGGAAATGCCGCGCGGCCATGGCCAGCAGCATGGGCACGAAATCCTCCACCAGCTCGCGGTAGCCATAGTCATGGCCGCGGTCCGGGCGCGGCCGGCTGGTGCCCTGGCCCGGCCAGTCGGCCACCAGCACATTGCAGCCGGCGGCCACCAGCGCCTGGGCCAACGCCTCGTACTTGCGCGCCGCCACGCCCATGGCGGGCATCACCACCAGGGCCGGCGCACCCGGTTGCCCCGGATGGATCGTCACCGGGCAATCGAAAGTACCCGCAGCGAAAGGGAATGCCTCGTTCACGCCTGTTCTCCTTGTTATGAGCGGGAGCCGCCGAATCTAGAGCAAGCGCCGCACCGGCACCATGACCCGCCGGGTAATTCGGCCGAAGTGCCCGCCTTTGTGGAAGAACTCCCCGCATCCACCGACACTCTCAAGCAGGGGCGGGTTAAGCTCACCGCCGCTCACCATTCGAACAAGGAAAACCAGCGCATGGGTCATGTGGTTGCCGCCGCCGTCTACGCCAAGGGCAAGAAGATCACCGACATCAGCCTCGACGAGGGCAAGGAGTGGGCGAAGAAGCCCGGCCATTTCGTCTGGATCGGCCTGCACGATCCTGGCGCCGAGGAACTGACCAACCTGCAGCGCCAGTTCGACCTGCATGAACTGGCCCTCGAAGACGCCCTGGTGCGCCACACCCGGCCCAAGCTGGAAACCTTCGGCGACGCCCTGTTCCTGGTGCTCTACTCGCCCATCCGCACCGACGACGGTCTCACCTTCGTCGAGACCCAGCTGTTCGCCGGCACCGGCTACGTGATCAGCGCCCGCTACGGTGCCTCGGCGCCTTACTCCCAGGTGCGCCAGCGCTGCGAAGCGCGCCCGCTGCTGCTGGAGCACGGCGAGGACTTCGTGCTCTACGCGCTGCTGGCCTTCGTCATCGAAAACTACCGTCCGCTGATGGACGGCTACCACCTGGAGCTGGAAGCCCTCGAGCAGTTGGTGCTCGACCGCCCCCTCAGCCAGGAAGATGTCGAGCACATCCAGGGCGTGCGCCGCGACCTGCTGCGCCTGCGCCGCTACATCGGCCCGCTGGCGGAAATCTGCCAGGAGCTGCAGCGCCTGGAGTTCCCCTTCATCGACAAGAACATGCGGCCCTACTTCCGCGACATCGCCATCCACGTCAACCGCCTGCTGGAAGACCTCACCGGCCTGCGCGAAATGGCCGACCACGCCATCGAGATCGGCCTGCTGCTGGAGTCCTCGCGCCAGAGCGTGGTGCAACGCAAGTTCGCCGCCTGGGCCGCCATCCTCGCCTTCCCCACCGCCGTGGCCGGCATCTACGGGATGAACTTCCAGAACATGCCGGAACTCACCTGGCACTACGGCTACTTCGGCGTGCTCGGCTTCATCGCCGTCGGCTGCACCGGGCTGTTCGCCAGCTTCAAGCGCTCGGGCTGGCTCTAGCCACGAGTCTCGCCGCGCGCCCATGAAAAAGCCCGCCATCAGGCGGGCTTTTTCATGACACGAAGCGGTCAGGCCGCGTTACGGCCCTGGGCGACGAAACGCATCATCCACTCCGCCACCGTCGTGCCCTGGTGCTGCTTGTCCAGGCTGGCGACGCCCTTGCCGTAGATCTCATCGCCGAGGAACTGCTGGCGGATGTCCAGCAGCGCGCGGGAATAGTCGTGGATGAACTCCGGGTGGCCCTGGAAGCACAGCACCTGGTCGCCGATGGCGTAGGCCGCGTTCGGGCAGAAGTCGCTGGAGGCGATCAGGGTCGCGTTCTCCGGCAGCTGGGTGACCTGGTCCTGGTGGCTGATCAGCAGGGTCAGCTGGTCCAGTGCCGGGCTCATCCAGGCCGGTTGCTCGGCGATGCGGTAGGCGTGGGTGCCAACACCCCAACCCTGGGTCGCACGCTCGGTACGGCCGCCCAGCAGCAGCGCCAGCAACTGGTGGCCGAAGCACACGCCCAGCAGCTTGTCGCCGTTCTCGAAGCGCTCCAGCAGGTAGGTGCGCAGGGTCTGGATCCAGGGGTCATCACCGAAAGAGTCGGCCTTGCTGCCGGTCACCAGGTAGGCATCGAAGCGCTCACCGGCCGGCGGGTAGTTGCCCTCCACCACGTTGTAGACACTGAACTGGGCCTCGATCGGCTGCTTGGCGAACAGTTGCTCGAACATCTTCCCGTAGCCCTGGTACTGGTCGACCAGTTCGGGGCGAAGGAGATCGGTTTCCAGAATGCAGATACGTAACGGCATGGCGGACTTCCTGAAGCAATGAAAGGGGCAGCGCAAAGTGTGCGATTTATTTAACACAAGCACCCCTATAAGGAAATAGCGCCTACACCGAAGCGCCATAGAGGCTGACTAACAGCGGGATAGGGAACAGCAGCGGAGACGCCGTATGTGACGGCCTTTCAACAGATTCCCTTGCCACTCAGGCACTTGGATCGATCGTCAATAAAATTTTACGATCCCATGCAGACCTATTGGTTTCGTCGATAGTTTAAATGCCTGATATCCGTTTTTCTATCGAATCGCTTTTCGCGAAGCTGTGCCCACCCCACGGAACAGCCAAGCGGAAACCACCATGAGCAACCTCACCCTCAAATACGCACGCAATGGCGCCCTGGCTTCGCTCGGGCTCTACACCATCGCCATCTCCCTGCTGCTGGTGGTGAGCTTCAGCTACGAAAAGGCCCGCCTCGGCGTCAGCCCGGTGGACGGCTCCATGGGCTTCTACCAGCAGCTCAGCCAGAGCGTGCCGGCGATGCTGATGAGCCAGAAACCGGTCAGTGGACGGCAAAGCGGCTGAGGAGCGAAATCGCCATGAAGGCACAACGCAAACGGCTTCTCCTGCTCGCCGGCCTGGCGCTGATGACCAACGGCTTTTCGCTGATGGGTTACGCCCACGGCTCGGTGGGCGGCGTGGCCAAGAACATCGAGGCCCGCCACGAGATCGACCGCCAGCTCGCCAACGAGGTGGCGCTCAAGGGCGAACTCGGCAGCCCGCCGATCCGCCGGCAGTTCCAGCTGCCCGCCGCCTTCGTCATGGATTCACTGCTCTGCTGCCGCGACCGGTTGGCGTGAAAGCCGGTCGCAGCGCTGCGCATCGGGTAGACTGCCGACCCGTTTTCCGCCGCAAGGGTTACCAACCGTGTTCATCAAGGCACTCCGCATCGGCCTGGGCCAACTGATCATCCTCATCGACCTCGTCACCCGCCCGCGCAAGCTGCGCCGCAGCCCCGAGGCGCAAGCCCGGGTCGAGGAGGAAACCGCCGGCCTCGCCCTCTACCAGTTCCACGCCTGCCCCTTCTGCGTGAAGACCCGCCGCACCCTGCACCGCCTCAACCTGCCGGTGCAGTTGCGTGATGCCAAGAACGACGAAAGCCACCGCGCAGCCCTGCTTGCCGGCGGCGGCAAGGTCAAGGTGCCCTGCCTGCGCATCGACGAGAACGGCGAAAGCCGCTGGATGTACGAATCCAACGACATCATCCGTTACCTCGAAAGCCGCTTCGCCCAGGCCTGACCCGCTAGTTACTGCCGCCTGCGCCTCCAGCACCGCCCGCCGCCCCACCTGCAGCGCCCGACCCCGTGGTCGAACGGCCCTGGCCGGTGGTCGGCGCGCCGGGCGCGGCGGTGGATGAGTCCTGCACGGACGTGGACGTACCCGGCCGCGCCGTCGAGCTGCCGGGCACGGCAGTGGAAGTCCCGGGCAACGCCGTCGAACGCCCCTGCCCCGTGGTCGGTTTGCCCGGCGCATGGGTCGGCATGCCCTGCCCCGTCGTCGGTGTATCGGGAGCCGCGATGGAGCTGCCCTGACCAGGGGTCGGCGAGCCCGGCGAGGTGGTCGGATTGCCCGTGGTCGTGGTCGGCGACCCCACCGAGCTGCCGGAGCCCTCAGCGCCTGGCGTCGCCGCCGAAGACGGCACCCCGGAGTTGTTCAACGCCGGTTGCTCGCCCTTGCGTTCGGCCTCCATGTTGGCACCGATCTGGTCGCGCTCCTGCTCCATGGTCAGGTCCTCGTCATCCGCCAGCACCACCGTGGAAACGGCGCCGACCAGCAGCAGCAACGGAAGATTCAGCCGTCTCATCTCAACCTCCAGGTTCATTCGGCATGACCTAGGGTGGACCCTGGCCAACGGCCGGGCGTTCAGCCAAAAGCGTGCGCGCAACCTCGATGTGCAAGCGCCGATCTCCGTGATCGCAGCGCTCATCGCCCGATGAATCCATGAGTCGGCACTGGCCAGGGGTGAGCCGATGCACCGTCCCGCACCGCCAACGCATCCAGCCGCCCGGGCGGGCGAATCCGGAACATCGCAGGTCGGAGAACACGCAGCCACGACAAGGAATCCGGCCAATACCCTGGCAATACGCTGTTTGCCGCAGATCCGCTCGCGTTTCCGAAGCTGCAAGGCAGGCCCGCTGGCACGTAGCGGAACGTCGGGAGGTAGTGGTACTTGTTTTCAGCGAACCAAGGAGGAAGACCCGATGGCTGAAAACAAATTTCAAGAACGGCCGCTCGACCCTAACGGCAAAGGCCTTGGCCCAGCACCCAGCGGCTGCCGTATCGCCGACGTTACGAGCCTGGGCTGGAACATCCTCGCCGACGACGTCAGCCTGCCGGTCGCCGTACTGCGCCAGAGCCGCCTCGAACACAACCTGGCGTGGATGGGCCGGTTCATCCGCCACTACGGCGTACAGCTGGCCCCCCACGGCAAGACCACCATGAGCCCCGCACTGTTCCACATGCAGCTCGAACAGGGCGCCTGGGGCATCACCCTGGCCACCGCCCCACAGGTGCAGGCCGCCTACAACCACGGCGTGCGGCGTGTGCTGATGGCCAACCAACTGGTAGGCAAGGCGAACATGGCGCTGGTCGCGCACCTGCTCCGGGACCCGGCCTTCAGCTTCTGTTGCCTGGTGGATTCCAGCACGAACGTCGAGGCACTGGGGCGCCACTTCTCCGCCACCGGCCAACGCCTGCGGGTGCTGCTGGAGTTCGGCGTGCAAGGCGGTCGCACCGGTATCCGTGACGAGCGACAGGAGGCCGAGGTGCTCGCAGCCATCGGGCGCTGGCCTGGCACCCTCAGCCTGGTGGGCTGTGAAGTCTACGAAGGCGTGTTGCAGGACGAGCCCAGCGTTCGGAACCTGCTGCGCCATGTACTGGAACGCACGCGGCAGCTGGCCGCCAAAGGCTGCTTCGACGAGCCCGAGGTGATCCTCTCCGGCGCGGGCTCCGCCTGGTACGACGTGGTCGCCGAAACCTTCAGCGGCCAGGACATCGGCCAGCCCCTGCAGGTGATACTGCGCCCGGGCTGCTACCTGACCCACGACGAAGGCATCTACCGCGAAGCGGCGCAGCGGATCCACGCCAGCAACACCGTGGCCAGGGAAATGGGTAGCAGCCTGCTGCCAGCGTTGCAGCTCTGGGCCCATGTGCAGGCGCTGCCCGAACCGGGCCTGGCGATCATCGGCCTGGGCAAACGCGATGCCGCGTTCGACGCGGGCATGCCCCTGCCGGCGCTTCACCACCGCCCTGGCCGCGAGGCGCCGCCGGTGGTCGCTCCGGCCGCCTGGAAGATCACGCGGATGATGGATCAGCACGCCTTCCTGGAAACGCCCCCCGACGCCGACCTGCAAGTGGGCGACCTGCTTGCGTTCGATATCTCCCACCCCTGCCTGACCTTCGACAAGTGGCGCCAGTTGCTGCTGGTGGATGACCACTACCGGGTCATCGGCGCGGTGGAAACCTTCTTCTAGCTCACCCCCTGGAACGAGCCGGTTCCCGCCTTATCAGGCGGGGCGGCCGGCCTTTGCCCCGAGAAAAGGAGCACACCATGCCCGCCAGTTCCGGCACCTACCTGCTGATCCACGCACTGCTCGCCATCATTGCCCTGGTGCTGCTGATCGCGCGCTATCGGCTCAACCCCTTCATCGTCATCACCCTGGTGTCCATCGGCCTGGCCCTGACCACCGGCATGCCGGCCCAGGACATCATGGTCGCGTACGAGGCCGGCGTCGGCCGCACCCTCGGCCATATCGCGCTGGTGGTGGCCCTCGGCACCATGCTCGGCAAGATGATGGCCGAGTCGGGCGGCGCGGAACGCATCGCCCAGACCCTGATCACCCGCTTCGGTGAGCGCAACGCCCACTGGGCCATGGCCGCCATCGCCTTCCTCTGCGGGCTGCCACTGTTCTTCGAAGTGGGCTTCGTGCTGCTGGTGCCCATCGCCTTCACCGTGGCCCGCCAGGTCGGGGTATCGATCCTGATGACCGGCCTGCCCATGGTGGCCGGGCTATCAGTGGTGCATGGGCTGGTCCCCCCACACCCGGCGGCCATGCTGGCGGTGGGCGAATACTCGGCGCAGGTCGGCAGGACGGTTCTCTACGCCATCGTTGTCGGCATTCCCACGGCGGCGATCGCCGGGCCCCTCTTCACCCGGCTCGTGGCCCCGCGCATCCAGTTGCCCGCCCACAACCCCATCGGTGAACAGCTGCTCGGCTCCGGCAAGCCCGTGGCATCGCTGCCAGGCTTCGGCATCACCATCGGCACCATTCTGCTGCCGGTGGCGCTGATGCTGCTTGGCGGCTGGGCCGATCAACTGAGCACCCGGGGCAGCGGGCTTCACCAGTTTCTGTCGTTCGTCGGCAACTCGGTGATCGCCCTGCTGATCGCCACCCTGTTCAGCTTCTGGAGCCTGGGTCTGGCCCGTGGTTTCAACCGCGATTCCATTCTCAAGTTCAGCACCGAATGCCTGGCCCCCACCGCTGCCATCACCCTGCTGGTGGGTGCCGGCGGCGGCCTCAACCGCATCCTCATCGAAACCGGCATCACCACCGAGATCGTCGCCCTGTCGTCCCGCTTCGAGCTCTCGCCGCTGTTGCTGGGCTGGCTGGTGGCCGCGCTGATGCGCATCGCCACCGGCTCGGCCACCGTCGCCATGACCACGGCCGCCGGCATCGTCGCCCCCATTGCGCTGGCCAGCGGCTACCCGCACCCCGAGCTGCTGGTACTGAGCACGGGCGCGGGCTCGCTGATTCTCTCCCACGTCAACGATGGCGGCTTCTGGCTGATAAAGGAGTACTTCAACATGACCGTGGTCCAGACCCTGCAGACCTGGACGGTCCTGGAAACGCTGATCTCGGTGGTCGCCCTGGCCCTCACCTGCGGCCTGGCCCTGGTGCTGTGATGGACATCCTCTACACCATCCGCAGCCGCCAGGGCCGGCTCAGCGGCAACGCGGCGCGCATCGCCGAGGCCGTGCTGCACGACGTGGCCTTCGCGGCCGCAGCCAGCATCGATCAACTGGCGGCCAAGGCCGGCGTGAGCAAGGCCGCGATGTCGCGCTTCGCCCGGTCGATGGACTGCAACGACCTGCGCGACCTGCGCCTCAAGCTGGCCCGGGCCTCCCTCGTCGGCCGCCGCTTCCTCGCCGGGGCTGCCACACCGGCGCTGCCTTTCCACGAACAGATCCTGGCAGACGTGGAAAACAGCCTGCGCCACCACCTCGACGGACTCGACCAAGCGCAACTGAGTGCCGCAGTGGACCTGCTGGCCTCCGCCCGCCGCCTCTACGCCTTCGGCATGGGCGGCTGCTCCACGCTGCTATCGACCGAGTTCCAGTTCCGGCTGGTGAGGCTGGGCTACCCGGTGTCCACCTACCACGACCCGGTGATGATGCGCATGGTGGCCTCCACCCTCGCGGAGGGCGACCTGCTGATCGTGCTGTCGCTCACCGGCACGCCGCCCGACCTGCCGAGCGTCCTGCGCCTGGCCAGGGACTACGGCGCCCGGATACTCGCCCTCACCCGGGCGAATGGCCCCCTCGCCGCGCTGGCCGACATCGTGCTGCCCGTGCACCTGGACGAAACCGAGTTCATCCATAAACCGACAGCCGCCCGCTACGGGATGCTGCTGATCATCGACCTCCTCGCCACCGAGCTCGCCTTGCGCAACGCCGAAGCCAGCCAGGAACTCCTGCGCCGGGTGAAGCTGGCGCTGGACGGCTATCGCCAGGGCGAGGACCGACTTCCGCTGGGGGACTGACACATGAACCACTACGACACACTGATCCGCCGCGCACAGGTCATGGACGGCAGCGGGACGCAAGGCTTCGTCGCCGACGTCGGCCTGCTGGACGGCCGCATCACCCTGATCGGCGAGGCCGGCGATGCCACGGCCGAGCGCACCGTCGATGCCGATGGGCTGATCCTGGCCCCGGGCTTCATCGACGTGCACACCCACGACGACCTGGCGCTCATCCGTAACCCGGCCATGCTGGCCAAGCTGAGCCAGGGCGTGACCACGGTGATAGTCGGCAATTGCGGCATCAGTGCCGCCCCCGTGCGCCTGACCGGCTCTCCGCCGGACCCGATGAACCTGCTAGGGACGGCGGAAGCCTTCTGCTACCCGCGCTTCTCGGACTATCGCTCGGCGGTGGAACGGGTCCGTCCGGCGGTCAACGTCGCGGCACTGGTGGGGCACACCGCCCTGCGCAACAACCACCTGGACCGCCTCGACCGCAGCGCCACGGAAGCCGAGATACGCGCAATGCGCAGCGAGCTGGCAGCCAGCCTGGCCGAGGGCGCCATCGGCCTGAGCAGCGGCCTGGCTTATGCCTCGGCCCATGCAGCCGACGCCAACGAGGTGCGCCAGCTGGCCGAAGAGCTGAGTCGCTTTGGCGGGCTCTACACCACCCACCTGCGCGACGAGTTCGACGGCATCCTCGGTGCGCTGGACGAAGCGCTCGCGACCGGCCGCCATATCGACAGGCCGGTGGTGGTGTCCCACCTGAAATGCGCCGGTGTCGGCAACTGGGGCCGAAGCGCCGAGGTGCTCGCCCACCTGGACGCCGCCAGCACCGGGCAACCCCTGGGCTGGGACTGCTACCCCTACGCCGCCAGCTCGTCCACCCTCGACCTCAAACAGGTCACCGACGCCTACGAAATCCTCATCACCTGGTCGGAGCCGTACCCCCACATGGCTGGGCGCACGCTGGTGCAGATCGCCGCCGACTGGGCGCTTCCCCTGCTGGAGGCCGCGCGGCGCCTGCAGCCCGCCGGTGCGGTGTACCACTGCATGAGCGAAGCGGACGTGCAGCGCATCCTCGCCCACCCACTGACCATGATCGGCTCGGACGGCCTTCCGGAAGACCCGCAACCCCACCCGCGGCTGTGGGGCACCTTCCCCCGCGTGCTCGGCCACTACGCCCAGGACATCGGCCTGTTCAGCATCGAAGAGGCGCTGCGCAAGATGACCTCGCTTCCCGCCAACCGCTTCGGCCTGCATGAACGAGGCGTGGTCGCCCGCGGCTACTGGGCCGACCTGGTGCTGTTCGACGCCCTGACCCTTTCCGACGTCGCCAGCTACACCGACCCGCAACGCCCCGCCACCGGCATCCACGCCGTCTGGGTCAACGGCACCCTGGCCTATTGCCCGGGGGAGGCCTGCCCAGACAGGGCAGGCCGCTTCCTGGCCCGCGACACCCCCTCCCCCGTGAACTGAAAGGAGCACCCCATGACCGAACTCAAACGCTACACCCGCGCCAGCGGCACCGCCGGCCAACCCATGCCCTTCGCCCGCGCCGTACAGGCCGATGGCTGGCTCCACGTCTCCGGGCAGACGCCCCTCCGCGACGGTGTGCTGGTGGATGGCGGCATCGTCCCGCAAGCCCGCCAGTGCCTGAACAACCTGCTGGAGATTCTCGACGAGGCCGGTTATCGACCCGAGCACGTGGTGCGCTGCGGGGTCTGGCTGGATGACCCGAGGGACTTCGGCGCCTTCAACGCGGTGTTCCTCGAGTTCTTCGGCGACCACCCGCCAGCCAGGGCCTGCGTGGTCTCCAGCATGGTCATCGACTGCCGGGTCGAGGTCGACTGCATCGCCTACCGTGCGCCCGAAGGGAGGTAGCCGCATGCGCATCGCCTGCCTTGGAGAATGCATGGTGGAGCTCGCCGGCAACCCGCTGCGACGCAGCTTCGGTGGCGACACCCTGAATACCGCGCTCTACCTCGCCCGCCTGCTGGCCGGGACGGCGCACCGGGTCGAATACCTCAGCGCCCTCGGCGATGACACCCTGAGCGAGGAGATGGAGCAAAGCTGGATCGAAGAAGGCATCGACACCCGGGAAGTGCTACGGCTACCGGGTCGTCGCCCCGGCCTCTACCTGGTGGAGGTGGACGCGCTGGGCGAACGGCGCTTCCACTACTGGCGCGAAGACAGTGCCGCACGCCACTGCTTCTCCAGCGGCACAGCACTGGCGCGCTGGGTCGACCGCTCACGCATCGACATGCTCTATCTTTCCGGCATCAGCCTCGCGCTGTTCCCGCCGCCGCGCAGGGAGGAGCTGCTGGTCGCGCTCGCCGCGTTCAAGGCCGAAGGGGGCCAGATCAGCTTCGACAACAACCTGCGGCCAGCACTCTGGAGTGCCGCGCACGCCCGCCCGGTTCACGATCAGGTACTGGCACTGACCGATACCGCCCTGCTGACGCTGGCTGACGAATGCCTGCTGCACGGCACGCTGGGCGCACAGGCAGTCGCTGATCGGGCATTGGGCCTGGGCTGCACGGAAGTGGTGATCAAGCGCGGAGGCGAGCCCTGCCTGGTAGCCACGGCGGAGCAGCGCATCGAGGTCCCCGCCCGCCCGGTGACCCGGGTGGTGGACAGTTGCGCGGCGGGCGATGCATTCGCCGCCGGCTACCTCGCCGCACGCATCCAGCAGCAGCCACTCCGGTTGGCGGCGGAAAGCGGGCACCGCCTGGCTGCAGCCGTGATCCAGCATCCGGGCGCGATCATCCCCCGCAGCGCGATGCCCATCTGAGCTACAACCGACAACGACGAAGCCGGCCCGGGGCCGGCTTTGCGTCACCGCGCCGTTCACCGCCGACGCGCTGCCCCAGGTCACTTTCTCCAGCGGCAGCATCGCCATCCCGACGCCCTCGAAAAGCGCCTTCTATAATCCACTCCAGCCTGCAGGGAGCCTTGTGGAGAGCAGGCTGTACGGGAACGCCGAATGATTGCGAAATCACGTTTCTTCAAGCGCGTCAGACAGCTCTGGCACGCCGCCGACCTGGTGTCGGTGGCCCAACGCCGCGAGCGGCGCATGCGTTTGCTGGCGAGCTGCGTGATGCTAGTGCTGGGGGTGATCTGGGCGGTGATCTTCGCCCTGCGGGGGTTCTGGGCCATCGTCGCGATGGATGCGGTGCTCATCGTCTCCGGCCTCACCGTGCTGATGCTCACCGTGCGCAACAAGGCCCGCAGCGCCAACCTCATCCTGTTCAGCGTGCTGATCGTGATCATTGCCGGCACCGCCATCGTGCTCGATGTGCCCAATGCCGCCGCGCCCCGCGCCACCCACCTGTACCTGTTGCCCCTCACCCTCGCCGCGCTGATGGCGTTCCGCGACGAGGGCCCGTGGCTGCGCTACGGCATCGCCCTGCTGTGCCTGCTCACCTTCACCTGCCTCGCCTCCAGCAACTGGGCGCCCGTCATCGGCTACAGCCTGCCGGACGAGGTGCGCACGCCGGGCTCCTGGGGCCAGGCCGGGGCGGCGATGGCGATGTTCTTCGCCCTTCTCCACGTACTGCAGACCGATGCCGCCGAGCGCTCGGTGCTGGAGCGCGAGCTGCAGGCCGCGCTGCGCGAGCAGCAGTTCGAGCTCCACTACCAGCCCCAGCTGAACGTCGCCGGCCGGGTGATCGGCGCCGAGGTGCTGATCCGCTGGCGCCACCCGCAGCGGGGCCTGCTGCCCCCCGGCGAGTTCATCGACCACGCCGAGCGCAGCGGGCTGATCATCCCCATCGGCAAGTGGGTGCTGGAGCAGGCCTGCGCGCAACTGCGCACCTGGGCGGACGACCCGGCCCGCTGCGACCTGTGCCTGGCCGTCAACATCAGCCAGAAGCAGTTCCGCCAGGCCAGTTTCGTGCCCGAGGTCCTGGAGATGCTGCGGCGCTACGGCATGGACGCGCGGCGCCTGGAACTGGAGTTGACCGAGACCGTGCTGGTGCAGGACCTGGAAGACCTGACGCAAAAGATGTCGGTCCTGGTGCAGCATGGCGTGTCCTTCTCCCTGGACGACTTCGGCACTGGCTTCTCCTCCCTCAGCCACCTCAAGCGGCTACCCCTGGGCAAGCTGAAGATCGACCGCTCGTTCATCTGCGACCTGCTCACCGACGCCAGCAGCGAAGCCATCGTGCGCAGCGTCATCGCCCTGGGCCAGAGCATGGGCCTGACGGTGATCGCCGAAGGGGTGGAAACCGAAGCGCAGAAGGACTTCCTCCTGCGCCACGGCTGCGCGCAGTTCCAGGGCTACCTGCTGAGCAAGCCGCTGCCACTGGACGCCTTCCTGGACTTCACCCAGGCCATCACCGAACGGGAAAGCCGCGCGGGCAGCGGCATGTCGTAGGCGCAACTGGCAAGACGGTTCCGCAGCGGTAAAAGGTGACCTCGAGCCACGCCACCGGAGCCACCCACGCCGCTCGCGCCCCTGCTGCGCGGCCACGACCTGGACGCCACCCGCCGTCACTACCGCGATGCCCTGGGCTTCGCCACCCTCGACTCGGCGCACGCGAGCCTCACCGTGCAGCTGCAGGATTGCCGCCTGATCTTCACCGAGCAGGACCTGTGGGCCGCTCCCGTCGCCTGCTCCGGCACCCTCTACCTCGCCATCGCCGACGTCGCCCGCTACTACGAGCAGGTAAGGGACAAGGCCGAGATCGCCTGGCCCCTGCAGGAGATGGACTACGGCTCAAGGGAGTTCGGCATCCGCGACTGCAACGGCTACACCCTGGCCTTCACCCAGGTCGCGCCCGCCACCGGGGAATGATTGAGCGGCGCCGCAGTCTATCCCTCAAGCGCGGCAAGCCAGACGGCAGCCACGCCGACAACCGCCCGCCTTGCCCCCAGGGGCGGCCCCGAACGCACAGCGATGGCGAGGTCGATCATGCGCTGGATATCAGGAATGCTTTGCGTCGCCGCCCTGCTGATCGGCGGTCCAACCTTCGCCGGGGAAACCCGGCAAAAAGCCCAGGCGGCGGAAACCAAGGCCGAGGTGCTGGAAGAAAAAGCCGCCAACCAGGCGCCACTCCCCGCTGGCACCCCGCCCATCACCCGCAGCGAAGCCAAGGCCGTGGACCCGGCCGGCGAAGCGCCCCTGGACGACCCCATCACCTGCCTCGCCCGCTCCATCTACTGGGAAGCCAAGGGCGCCCCGGCGCAGGACATGGAATCGGTGGCCAACGTGGTGATGAACCGCCTCGGCAACGAGCAGTTCCCCAAGACCGTTTGCGCAGTGGTCAAGCAAGGCTCGGAAACCAAGAGCTGCCAGTTCTCCTGGTGGTGCGACGGCCGCCCCGACGAAGCCGTGGAAGAAGAACGCTTCACCCTCGCCCGCGAAATCGCCCGCAAAGCCCTCAACGGGCAATTGCAGGACCGCACCCACGGCGCCCTGTATTTCCACGACCGCAACGTCTCGCCGTCCTGGGCGAAGACGTTCACCCGCACGGCGCAGACCAAGCGCCTGCTGTTCTACAAACCGCGCCTCGAAGAGCCACTGGCCGGTGCGGAAGACACCCGCCCCTAGGGGCCGTCAGCGGGCTTCCCGACGCGCCGGCTCGGTGGCGTGCACGAACACCGTGTAGGTGTCCGCCGGGTGCGCCACGCCGGCCAGGTCCAGCGCGTGGGCGATGTTGCCGCGGTGGTAGGTGGCATGGTTGAGCACGTGGAAGAACATCTCCTCGCGGGTCAGCCGGCCCATGCGGCCATCGGTGAAGCGGAAGGTGATGGCCTCTGAGGCGGCGGCAGGCTCCAGCGCCGCCACCTGTTCGGCGTACCACTGGCCGGAAGCGAGCAGCCGGCGCTGCAACACCTCATAACCCGGCACCGCCTCGGTGTTGGTAGCCGGGTGAGGTTCCGCCGTGCCCGTGAGCCGCGCGCGGAACAGGTCCTCGACTATCACCATGTGGTTGAGCTGTTGCAGGGTGAAGGCCAGCGAGTCGGGGAAGCGCTCGGCGTCGATGAGGCCGATGGCCTCCAGCGCGCGTCGGTCCGCCCAGCACTTGTACTGAAAGGCCTTGGTCAACATCGGCGGTCCTCGGGGTCAGGTGGCTCGGAAACGGAGTCGTCACATAGACGATGGAGCTTCGCCTTCGGCGAGCAGCCAGCGGGTGAAGGTCGCGAGCGCAGGCGGCGATTCGGCGGCGGGCCGGGTCACCAGCACGTAGCGCTCGCTGAGTTGCGGCAGCGTCGGCCAGGGCGCGCTCAGCCGGCCTTCGGCCAGTTCGTCCTCGACGTAGCGACGCGGCACCAGCGCCATGCCGAAGCCCGCCTTGGCAGCCTCGATGAGCAAGGCATAGCGGTCATAGACCGGGCCCGTCGTGGCGCTGGGCAGGGCCATGCCGGCCAGCTCCGCGTAGCGCGACCAGCCATAGGGGCTCCCGTGCTTGTGCAGCAGCGGCATGCGTGCGTGCACCTCGTCCGCCAGGCGCGGGTGGCAGACCGCGACCATCGGCGCCTCGAACAGCGGCTGCACCCGCATGGAACGCCAGATGGGGTGGTCGTAGTTGATCGCCGCGTGCAGGTCGCTGTCCTCCAGGATGAAGGGCTGTGTGCGCTCGCGCAGGTTGATCTCGATATCGGGGTGGCGTTGGCGGAAGCGTGCGAGCCGGGGAATCAGCCAGCGGCTGGCCAGGGTGGGAATGACGCCGATCTCCAGGGCAGTACCAGCGGATGCCTCGCTCATCACCTGGCGGGTGTGGCGCTCCATGTCCGCCAGCAGCGTGCGCATCTGCGCCGCGTAGCGGGTACCGGCGCTCGAAAGCTCGACCCGGTTGCCCACGCGAAGAAACAGGCGCACCCCGAGGAACTGTTCCAGCTTGGCGATCTGCCGGCTGATGGCGCCTTCGCTCAGCGAGAGTTCCTGCGCGGCCCTGGCGAAGCTCTGGTGGCGCGCGGCGGCCTCCAGGGCGAGCAAGGCGGAGGTGCTGGGCAGGCGTCTGGTCATCGGTGGCCATCCGTGGATCGATGGGGCGACAGGATGACGCATGCGCAAGCTGCCTTGCAAAAAATTCGGTAACCGTCGGCAGGGGCGCGCCTTAGCATGGAGCCGTGATTCCGCAGGAGTCGGAACGCCATCCGTGATGAGTGGGAGTACTGCCGTGAAGACGATTGACCGGGCCCTGCTGGGGCTGGGCGTGCTGATTCCGTTCTGGCTGTTCGCCGGTGTCGCGCTGACCGCGCTCGCCTACCCCGGCTACAGCCACCTCGACCAGGCGATGAGCCAGCTGGGGGCCGCAGGCGCGCCCACCCGGGGCTTCTCCGCCTGGGTGAACAACGCGCCCCTGGGGCTGCTGTTCGTGCTCTTCGCGGCGGGTGTGGCGAGGCGCTTCCAGACCTCGCGCCTGGCCCTGCTGAGCGCTGCACTAATCGCCCTGCACGGCCTGGCCAGTTTCGCCACCGGCTACTTCCCCTGCGACCAGGGCTGCGCACCGGCACAACCGTCGCTCTCGCAACAGGTGCACAACCTGGCAGGGCTGGTGATGTTCCTCTCGCTGACCCTGGCCAGCGCACTGTGGGTGTTTCTCGGCCGGCGCCTGCTCGGCGCCCCCGGCTTCGGGCTGTTCTCGGCGCTCTGCGTGGTGCTGGCCCTGACAACCGTGGCGCTGATGGGCAAGGCCTTCGCCGATGGCCACCTCTTCGGCCTCTACCAGCGACTCAACTACGGGGTCTCGGTGATTTGGGTCGCGGCCCTGGCGCTGCTCACCCTGTGGCGGGATCCACGGCGCTAGTTCGCGGATCCCCCCTCACACGAACGGGCTCGCCGACACCGGGGGCCCTTATCACTACCCTGCGCGATGAACTGCTCGGCAAACGCTACAACTACGGCCGCCCGGACATCGTCCAGCAGGACTGGGGCCAGGAACTGCAGGTGTACGACCCCTTCGGCAACCGCATCAGGTTCTGTCAGTACTGAGTGAAAGGACGGCGGGCTGGGTGGATGCGTCCACCCAGCCCGCTAGCTAGTCAGCGCCCGTGGACAGGGATGGCGCCTCATCGCGATACGCCGAAGGGCTGAGCCCCGTCCAGCGCTTGAAGGCCCGGCGGAAGCCGCGGATGTCGCTGTAGCCGAGCTCTTCGGCGATACGCTCGATGGGCATCTCCGGGTTGCTCAGCAGGCTCATGGCCCGCGCGCGGCGCACCTGCTCCTGCAGGGCGTCGAAGGTCATGTCGTGCTCGGTCAGGCGGCGGCGCAGGGTGCGGCTGCTCATGTTCAGCTCGCTGGCCACCTTGTCGATATGGCAGCCCTGGGCCAGGTCGCGGGCGATGGCGCGTTCCACCGTCTGCAGCAGCCCCATCTTCTGCTGCACCTGGGCACACTCCAGCTCCAGCAGGTTGAGCGCCTGGCGCAGGGCGACGGGCTGGTGGCTGGGCAGCTGCATGTCCAGCCAGTGGCTGTCGATCACCATGCGGTTGTGCAGGCAGCCGAAGTGCAGGTTGGGGCCCAGCAGGCGCTGGTACTCGGCCTCATAGGCCGGCGCGGCGTGGGTGAACTCGAAGCGCAGGGGCTGGAACTCGCTGCCGATCAGCGCGTTGTTGTAGACAACCAGGCTGGCGAAGAACTCTTCCACGGCGAACAGCTGCACATCGGCGTAGGGCAGCCGGCATTCCACTTCGACGAAGCTTTCGCCCGCGCCTTCGCGCAGGGTGTAGACGGCCATGCCGCCGGAGGTGTGTTGGAAGCGCTGGCCGATCTCGAAGGCGTCGCGCAGGGTCTTGCACAGGGACAGCACGTGGCCCAGCAGGCCGAGGGTGCCGAGCACGTTGCGGTGCCCGACCCAGAGGCCGAGGCCGCGCTCGGGCAAGGCGACCAGCGCGCGCTGGATCATGGTCACGGCCTGGCGATAGGAGATGCGCTGGGCAGGGTCCTGCAGCTCTTCGAGGGTGAAGCCGAGCCCGCGGCACAGGCGTTCGCCGCTGACGCCCTTGTCGTGCGCCACCTCCGCGAGGGTCTGCAGGAGGAAGGGCGAAACCAGGGCGAGGTCGAACTGGGCATCGGTGGTGGTAATGGACATGGCGAGCGGTTCCCCAGCCACGCGCCCGGAATTCTTGTTCTGGGGAGGGGCGTGGCGGCGCCATCATATCGCGTTAGCGGGTGTCCCAGATGAGGGTGTAACTGAATATTGCGGCCTGGCCCCGAAAGGCCCCCTGATTGTCCGGCAATGCCCTGCATCCCTCGGCCTTGAGCGCTTATTTCTATGCGGCGGCCCGGGCCACGCCCCGGAGCCGTCCACCAACAATAAGAAATGAGCTCACTATGAAACCTATCCGTGTCCCCCGGCTGTCCGTGCTGGCAGCCTCCCTCGCCATGGCGACCTCCCTCTCCTCACCGGCCCAGGCCACCGAAAACGGTGTCGACAACATCGGCCCCGGTACTGACGGCTTCTTCGTCCTGCCGCTGGACGTGAACAACCTGCCGGACCACATGTTCGCCTTCAACCTCTACTACAACCACTACGAGTCGAAGAAGCTGGACATCAGCTCCCTCGGCGGCAAGGTGCCGGACGTGAAGATCACCTCCGACGCACTCATCCCGCGCCTGGACTACCTCAGCCCGCTGCGGGTGTTCGGTGGCCGTGTCGGCGGCTACGTCGCGCAGCCCTATATGCGCCAGCAGGTGGCCATGTTCGGCATGCAGAGCGAACGTGAAAGCCAGGGCGACACCACAGTCGCACCGCTCATCCTCTGGGACATGGGCAAGGACCTGACCCTGGGCGCCGCCCTGGAGATCACAATCCCCACCGGCAGCTACGACGCCGCGCGCCCGGCCAACACCAGCAACAACTTTTACACCTACAAACCGATGCTTTCGGCGACCTGGCAGCCCGACGACCGCACCGAGCTGTCGATCAAGACCACCTACAGCTTCAACGAGGAAAACCACGACACCGACTACCGCTCCGGTCAGCTGTTCCACTTCGACTACTCCGCCAGCTACCGGGTGACCGACAACCTGCGCCTGGGCCTGAACGGCTACTACGTGAAGCAGACCACCGACGACGAGCAGTTCGGCAGGACGGTGACCTTCATGGGCGAGGACGTGGACGACGGCGTGCGCGGCCAGGTCTTCGCCATCGGCCCGGCCGTGCACCTCACCTTCCTCAAGTACGCCAGCGTGGAGATGCGCTGGGCCAAGGAATTCGCCGTGGAGAACCGCCCGGAAGGCGAGATGTTCTGGGCCAAGCTGAACCTGCCCTTCACCCTCTGACAGGCAGACACGAAAACCCCGGGCCAATGCCCGGGGTTTTCGTTTTGCATCCTGCATCACGCGGCAATGCGCCTTGTAGGTCGGGTGCAACCCGACAGGGCTGGGCACGAGGGCAAACGCGGGTTTCACCCGCCCTACTTATCTGCCTACGTAGCGAGCCCCTGCATCGCACCGTTGGGCCTCGCTGCGCTCGGCGCCAACCTACGGCGGTGTGCCATCCACTCAGCTGTACACCGGCCAGGTGTCGACGATGCGCCCATCGCGCACCGCCAGCAGGTCGCCGAACTGCAGCAGGATGGATTCCGACTGGGTCGGCCGCAGGAACACCTGGTCATCCACGCCCAGGCCGACGGCGTGGGAACCGTTGACCATCTCCTGGTTGGAACTGCGCCCGTAGAGGCCGTTGAACTGCAGCCCCTTGGGCGACTCCGGCTCGGCCATCCAGTTGCCGCCGTAGATGAAGAAGGTCTCGCGCTGGTTCGGGTCCCACCAGGAGAACAGCGCCGACTTGCCGTCCAGCGCCGGGATCCGCACCGCGCCGGTGCTCTTGAGTACCGGCGTGGCGATATAGGCCGCCGGCTGGTGCTCCTCCAGGGACGGCAGGTCGTAATGGGTGGGCTTGAGCAGCGCCGAGCCCACCGACACCTCGCTGCTGGTGCGCTCGCGCTCGTGCATGCGGTAGCTCGGGCTGCCGGCGGTGTTCAGCGTCAGGCCCGGGCGCCACAGCGCGGCGTGCTGGGTGCGGGTGTAGTCGACGAAGCCGTCGTAGAGGGTCATCACCTTGGCGAACAACTCCTCGGGCGAGCCGAGGATGCCCGGCACGCCCATGCCGACGAAGGGGTCGTAGCCCATGAAGCCGGCGAACTCCAGGTGCTGCGGGTTGGCGCCGATCAGGCCGAGCATCCGCCCCAGGGTCGCCTGGTCCTGAACGCCGCCCCGATGCAGCCCCACATCCAGCTCGATGTTGATGCGCATGCGCGTGTTCAGGCCCTTGGCCAGTGCCAGGTACTGCTCCAGCCGCTCGGGGGTGTCGAGCAGCCATTGCAGCTGGGTCGTCGGGTCGAAGGCGCCGCGATGGCTTTCGTAGAACAGTTGCGCCGAGCGCACCGGCATCGGCTTGCCGAGCAGCAGGTCGGAATCGGGGAAGCGCTCGGCGTCGTGATTGAGGAAGGGCTGGTGGAACGACATCATCCGCCGGGTGCCCGCGCGCTTGGCGATGTAATCGAGCAGTTGCGGCGACGGCAGCGACTTCTCCACCAGGCGCAACGCCTTGCCGGCACGGCGCACCGACTGCATCACCACGTCGATGTTGTGGTCCAGCCGGTCCAGGTCGATCAGCATCACCGGGTGCATCGGCCCCCGCTCCTTGAGCTCGCGGTTCAGCCGCGCGAAGTAATCGCTGTAGGGGGCGCCCTTGTCGGCCGGGCGCATCCAGGCACCGACACCGGCGAGCAGCACGCCGGCACCGGCGGTACCGACGAGGAATTTGCGACGGTTCATGGTTTCTCCTTGTTATCAGGCCACGCCGAGGATCGAGGCCAGGTGCGCATTGAGGAACTTGCCGCTCGGGTCCAGCGCCTGGCGCACCTCGGTGAATTCCTTCCAGCGCGGGTAGAGCGGCTGCAGGGTGCGCGCATTCAGCGTATGCAGCTTGCCCCAATGCGGCCGGCCGGCGTACTTCCAGAAGATCGGTTCGACGGCGGCGAAGAAGTTGTGGTGGTCCATGCCGTAATGCTGGTGCACGGAGATCGAACAGCTGTCGCGCCCCTCGAACATGCTCAGGGGGATGTCGTCGGCCTTCACGTAGCGGTACTCGATGGGGAACCAGGTGCGCAGGTCCTTCTCGCGGATCAGCGCAAGGATCTCCCGCAGGCAGGCCGGGCCGTGCTCGGCGGGCACCGAGTACTCCATCTCGTTGAAGCGCACGTTGCGCACGTTGGCGTAGATCTCGTAGGAGTCGCCGACCCGGTCATCGAAGCTGGCGATATGGCGCAGGCTGTTGAGCAGCGCACGGCGCGCGGCGGGGAAGTCGCTGCCGTACTTGTCGAGGTTCTCGATGATCTTCACGAACTCGTTGCCCCCCTCCTCCGCCGGGTCCAGCGGCGGTGTCGCCGGGTCGGTGGTCTCGTTGAGGGCGATGGACAGCGCGTAGTCGGAATGGGTGATCACCAGCATTTCCCAGTGCTGGTTGTCACGGGTGAGGTTGTCCACGTCCTCCAGCAGCTCCTCGGTGCTGGCGATCCACTGCTTCTCGCGCAGGCGGTAGGCCTCGCGGTTCTGCATGCGCACCCGGGTGGCGATGCCAAAGGCGCCGAGGGACACCCGCGCGGCATTGAACACCTCGGGGTGGCGCTGGGCGTCGCAATCCAGCACCTCGCCGCTGGCGGTCACCAGTTGCAGGCCGGTGACATGGTCGGAATAGGAGCCGAAGCCGACGCCGGTGCCGTGGGTCGAGGTGGCGATCGCCCCGGCCAGGGTCTGGTAGTCGATGTCGGCCATGTTGTGCAGGGCCTGGCCCACATCCTTGAGCGCCGGGCCCATCAGCGACATCGGCGTGCCGGCGGCGAACTCCGCCTGCAGGGTGGCCGGGTCGTGGCTCAGCAAACCATTGAAATAGGCGAGCGACACCAGGGTGCCGTCGGTGGGCACCAGGGCGCTGAAGGAGTGAGCGGAGCCCACCGGGCGGACCTTGCCTTCGGCCTGGCGGATGGCCTGGACCAGTTCGTCCAGGTTCTGCGGGGCGAGGCGCGCCTGGGGCAGGCAGCTCTGCCCGCCGGACCAGTTGCGCCAGGGAATCAGGCGGGGTGCGCGGACCAGTTCCGCCATCGCCGGGGTGCAGGCCAGGGCCGTGAAGGCGCCAGCGACGCCGGCCCTTTGCAGCAGTTGGCGTCGGGTGAGATTCATAACCATGGAGGACGCCTTATTCGAGGTGCTGACCGGACATGAAGGAAATCAGCGCCAGGAACTGTTCTTCCGAGCACTGCATGCACATGCCCATCGGCGGCATGCCCTTGAAGCCATTGATGCTGTGGTCCAGCAGGCTGTCCGTGCCCTGGGCTACACGAGGCGCCCAGGCCGCGGTGTCGCCACTCTGCGGGGCGCCGGAGGCGGGGTTGGCGTGGCACAGCTTGCAGCTGGTGTCGTAGACCTTGGCCAGGGCCGGGTCGGTGGGGGCCAGGGTGGCGGCGTTCTGCGGCGCGGCCGGCTTGGCCTCCTCGCCACAACCGCCAAGCAGCCCGGCCAGGGCCAGCAGGGCGGCGGGAATCAGCAGTGTTCTGGGTTTCGGCATCGCACTCCCCTCGTCTACCGTGCCAGGCAGCCGGCACGGGCTCTTGTTGTGGTGGGTAGAGGGCAACGTTAAGCCAGCCGCTCGACAGGGGCTGAGGGCAATCGCGGACAGCCAGGGGGGCTTAAGGGGACAGCGCGGTGATTTCCGGCCAGGGACGGTGCCGGGATGGCGGCTCAGCCAATGGCCTTGGCCATCTCGCTGGTGGCCGCCCAACCCAACGCCTCGTATACCGGGCGGCCGACCTGGGTCGCGTGCAGCACGGCGAAGCCCAGGCCACGACGGGTGAATTCGGCCTCCGCCAGCTGCATCAGCGCCGACGCCAGGCCTCGGCGCCGGTAGTCGGGCTCGACGAACACGTTCAGCACATAGCCGCGCTGGTCCTGCTCCGGGTGGGAAGGATGCGGCGGCCACTCGATGCTCATCAGGCCGATGGCCGCCGCAATGCGCGCCTCGTCCATCAGCGCGAAGCCGTAGTAGCGGCCGTCGGCCAGGCGCTCCCGCAGCCAGGGGCGGAAGTGCTCGGTCATCACCCGCAGCCCCGCCGGGTCGCCTCCCGCTTCGAGGAACATCGCCTCGCGGTGCACGCAGACCCGCTCCAGGTCGTCCGGCACCAGCCGCCGCACCTGCAGGCCAGGAAATTCGATACCGCCGGGAATCCCGTCCATTGCACCACCCTCTTCATCGATGACCGATGCTAGGGCGCAACGCGCGGCAGCCGATAGGCACAGATCGCTGGGAAAAACGGCATACAGCGCCAGGCCGCCCTGTAGGGGCGACTTCAGTCGCCCTGGGTTATCCGGTCATTCGCTACCGGGTGCCTGCGGAAGATCTTTCGCGGCTGAAGCCGCTCCCACAAGGGGTGCCTGCACTGCCGCCTCGTGGGAGCGAATTCATTGGCGATGCGATGTTTCAGAAGGGTTCGCGGCTGATGCGCAGCGCAACCTGTAGGGGCGACTTCAGTCGCCAAGCAGCCCGCAGGGCTGCCCTCCGCAAGCCGCGGCAACTCCGTTGCCCTGGGCGACTGAAATCGCCCCTACTTGCACAACTTCAGGTTCACCGCCCCCACGAAGTGGTTGCCGTGGCCCATGGCGCAGGCGACGCGCTGGTTGCGGTTACGCTCCCAGGCTTCGGCCGGGTACTGCTTGTTCCAGGCGCTGTAGAGCTGGCGGTCCTGCTTGGAGAGGCGCAGGCCGTAGCGTTCGCTCATGTAGAAGTAGGTGCGCGCGATCATGCCGCGCACCTGCTGGCGCGGCATGGCCTTGCGTGCCTTGAAGTCCACCACCATCGGGCAGGCGCCGTACTGGCTGGGCTTTTGTGGAAGCCAGCCGAAGCCGTAGTTGCTGCGGTCGCCGTTCACCTCGCCGATGCTCGGCACCAGGTTGTGCAGGTCGGCCTCGGCGCGGCGGAAGGCGGCGTCGTGCCTGGCGCAGTTCTCGCGCCCGCCCTTCTGCCAGCACTGGCGCTGATGGCCGATGACCCAGGCCGGGACGATGTGCTCCCACTCGATGCGCTTGGCCCGCTGGGCATTGGTGCGGGGCACGTAGCCGCAGCTTTTCAGGTCGACCTTGTTGCCGCTGTAGCGGCAGCCGCAATAGAACTCGACGGGGTGGGGGGCGTAGAGCTTCCAGGCGACCTTCTTGGCTTCCTGGAAGGTGCGGGGGGCGGAGGCGTGGGCGGTGCCGGCCAATAGAAGGCTCAGCAGCAGGACGAGACGGATCATTACTTCTGGGGTTCCCGGTACGGCTGTTTTCAAGGCCTTCACTGACAACGTTTATTCATCGGAGTTTGGTTGCAAACGAAGCGGCGAAGCTGATAGATGTATAAATATACAGTATTTCAGAGAAGCGTCCTATGAACCTTTCAGCCCCAACCGCCTTGCCAAAACCACTGTCACAAATCCCTGGGATCATCGTCTCCCAGGTCGCCGGTCTCGGCTTTCCACCCCGCTTGCCGAAGCGGCCGGCCCCCCGCCCCCTGCGCCAGTCGGCTGGAAGCCGCAACAAGGCGCAAGGCCTGCATTGAGGAGGAGAACAGGGATGGTCGACGTACTGCAGCTGAAATACACGGTCAATCGCATGGCCGTGGACGAGGTGAGCGAGGCGGTCGCGGAACTGCGCCTGGAAGGGCTGGTGACCGACGGCAAGACGCCGTTCACACGGGTGCACTTCAACACCTGCCTGGCGGAGATCGAAGCGCTGTTCCAGCGCGCCGGTTACCACAAGCAGCTCGATGTGGTGGGTTACCAGGGGCTGGCCTATGCCCTCTTCGACCCGGGCCGCTGGGAACCGGTGGAGGTGCTGCGCTGGCTCAAGGAGTACGTCGACAACGCCCAGGCCAGCCACACGCTGGCCCGCAGCGCCGACGACTTCAGCGCCGCTGCGCGTAGGCCGTGAACAGGCCGCTGCCGACGATCACCAGGATGCCGGCGATACCGATGGCATCCGGCGCGTGGCCGAAGAGCAGGAAGCCGAGCAACCCGGCGAAGACGATCTGCCCGTAGCTGAACGGCGCCAGCAGCGCCGGTGAGGCATGGCGGAAGGCCTGGGTGAGCAGCACGTGCCCGCCCATCCCGCAGGCACCCAGCGCCAGCAACAGCAGGCCGTGGGCCAGGGTGGCCGGTGCTTCCCAGAAGAACGGCACCAGGGTGCTCATGATCAGGGTGTTGGTGATGCCGGTGATGAAGTTGCTGGTGCCCGGACTGTCGGTCTGGCTCAGGCGCCGGGTGAACAGCTGGTAGAAACCGAAGCACAGCGCCGAGGCCAGCGGCAGGAGAATCGCCGGGGTGAACAGCGAGCTGCCCGGCCGCACGATCAGCATCACCCCGCCCAGGCCCAGCAGCACCGCCACCCACTGCCCACGGGTGACGCGCTCGCCGAGGAAAGGCACCGACAGCGCGGTCACCACCAGCGGCGCCAGGAAGTTCACCGCCGTGGCCTCCGCCAGGGGGATGTAGCGCAAGCCGGTGGTAAAGAACAGGCTGGTGCCGATCAGGCACAGCGCCCGGCCCAGCTGCAGCAGTGGGCGCTGGGTACGCAACACGCGCAGGCCCTCGCGGGGCAGCAGGAAGCCCGCCATCAGCAGCGTATGCACCAGGTAGCGCACCCAGACCACCATGACGATCGGGTAGAAGGCCGACAGGTATTTGGAGATCGCGTCATGGCTGGAGAACAGGAAAATCGCCAGGCACACGAGCAGGATGCCCTTCAGGGGTTCCTCTCGTCGCAGCGATGGGGGGTTGGTGCTCATGGGGATTCCGGGGTGGTCCGCGCCCGATTTGGTAGCAGACTAATGATTAGGCGGCTCAAAAATATCGGCTTCGTGACTCAGGCTCAAGTGACAGTAGCCGGTTAGCAGGTATTCTTGCCCACTTCCCTCCTCCCGGCCGGCGCGAGACCGATGAAACCCGAAGACCTGCTGCTCCTGGTGACCCGTGAAATGCCCTACGGCAAGTACAAGGGCCGCCTGCTCGCCGACCTGCCCGGCCATTACCTCAACTGGTTCGCCCGTGAAGGCTTCCCGAAAGGTGAGATCGGCAGACTGCTCGCCCTCATGCAGGAGATCGACCACAACGGCCTCAAGCCACTGCTCGACCCCTTGCGCCGCCCCGGTGCAGCCCGTCGGACCGCCGATTGATTCCACAGGTGCAACCAGAAAGCGTCTAGGCTTGTGACTGGCGGGTTACCCTGCCACCGGCCACCGGGTTGCACCTTATAAGGAAGCGCTACAGGCCACGGGCACCAAGGCGGTGCGGCTTTTGCTGCACGGCCCGGCCAATGGTCGGATTGACTGGAAAAACTTAGGTTGCACCTGGTTGCACCTCGCTTCATGCGCAGCTACTCTTGGCGCCGCAAAAGCCGTCGCGACCACGGCAAGAATGAGGATAAGAAATGGCAACCACCACCACCCTGGGCGTGAAGCTCGACGAAGCCACCCGTGAGCGCCTGAAAGAGGCCGCCCGCCAGATCGACCGCACGCCCCACTGGCTGATCAAGCAGGCCATCTACAGCTACCTGGAGACCCTGGAAAGCGGCAAGACCCTTCCCGAGCTCCAAGGCATCGCCGCGCGCCTGGCCGAGGGTGACCTGGAGGCCGTGGAAGCCCTGATCGACCCGATCCACCAGCCGTTCCTCGACTTCGCCGAAAGCATCCTGCCGCAGTCCGTGCTGCGTGCCGCCATCACCGGGGCCTATCGCCGCCCCGAGGAAGAAGTGGTGCCGATGCTGCTGGAGCAGGCCCGCCTGCCCGCCGACATGGCCGACGCCACCTACAAGCTCGCCTACGGCATCGCCGAGAAGCTGCGCAACCAGAAGAGCGCCAGCGGCCGCGCCGGCATCGTCCAGGGCCTGCTGCAGGAGTTCTCCCTCTCCTCCCAGGAAGGCGTGGCGCTGATGTGCCTGGCCGAAGCCCTGCTGCGCATCCCCGACAAGGGCACCCGCGACGCCCTGATCCGCGACAAGATCAGCAACGGCAACTGGCAGCAGCACCTGGGCCAGAGCCCCTCGATGTTCGTCAACGCCGCCTCCTGGGGCCTGCTGATCACCGGCAAGCTGGTGTCGACCCACAACGAGGCCGGCCTCTCCAGCTCGCTGAACCGCATCATCGGCAAGTCCGGCGAGCCGCTGATCCGCAAGGGCGTGGACATGGCCATGCGCCTGATGGGCGAGCAGTTCGTCACCGGCGAGACCATCGCCGAAGCCCTGGCCAATGCCAGCAGCTTCGAGACCAAGGGCTTCCGCTACTCCTACGACATGCTCGGCGAAGCCGCGCTGACCGAGGAAGACGCCCAGCGCTACCTGGCTTCCTACGAGCAGGCCATCCACTCCATCGGCAAGGCGTCCCACGGCCGCGGCATCTATGAAGGCCCGGGCATCTCCATCAAGCTCTCCGCCCTGCACCCGCGCTACAGCCGCGCCCAGTACGAGCGGATGATGGACGAGCTGTACCCGCGCCTGCTGTCGCTGACCCTGCTGGCCAAGCAGTACGACATCGGCCTGAACATCGACGCTGAAGAAGCGGACCGCCTGGAAATCTCCCTCGACATGCTCGAACGCCTCTGCTTCGAGCCGCAGCTCAAGGGCTGGAACGGCGTCGGCTTCGTCATCCAGGCCTACCAGAAGCGCTGCCCGTACGTGATCGACTACGTCATCGACCTGGCCCGCCGCAGCCGCCATCGCCTGATGATCCGCCTGGTGAAAGGCGCCTACTGGGACAGCGAGATCAAGCGCGCCCAGGTCGACGGCCTGGAAGGCTTCCCGGTCTACACCCGCAAGGTCTACACCGACGTTTCCTACATCGCCTGCGCGCGCAAGCTGCTGGCGGTGCCGGATGCCATCTACCCGCAGTTCGCCACCCACAACGCCCACACCCTCTCGGCCATCTACCACATCGCCGGGCAGAACTATTACCCCGGCCAGTACGAGTTCCAGTGCCTGCACGGCATGGGCGAGCCGCTGTACGAGCAAGTGGTGGGCAAGATCGCCGAAGGCAAGCTGAACCGCCCGTGCCGCATCTACGCACCGGTGGGCACCCACGAAACGCTGCTGGCCTACCTGGTCCGCCGCCTCCTGGAAAACGGCGCCAACACCAGCTTCGTCAACCGCATCGCCGACCAGACCATCTCCATCAAGCAACTGGTGGAAGACCCGGTCGCCAGCATCGAAGCCATCGCCGCCGCCGAAGGCGCCCTGGGCAAGCCGCACCCGCGCATTCCCCAGCCGCGTGACCTGTACGGCAGCGCCCGCACCAATTCCAGCGGCATCGACATGTCCAACGAGCACCGCCTGGGCTCGCTGTCCAGCGCCCTGCTCAGCAGCGGCCACGCCGACTGGCGTGCCCAGCCGATGCTCGGCTGCAACGCCAGCGCCGGCGAGAGCCTGCCGGTGGCCAACCCGGCGGACCGTCGCGACATCGTCGGCCACGTGCAGAACGCCAGCCTGGAAGACGTCGGCAACGCCGTGCTCGCCTCGCTGACCGCAGCCCCCATCTGGCAGGCCACCCCGCCGGTGGAGCGCGCCGCCGCCCTGGACCGCGCCGCCGACCTGATGGAGGCCGAGATCCAGCCGCTGATGGGCCTGCTGGCCCGCGAAGCCGGCAAGACCTTCGCCAACGCCATCGCCGAAGTGCGCGAAGCCGTGGACTTCCTCCGCTACTACGCCGCCCAGGCGCGCCACGACTTCGCCAACGACAGCCACCGCCCCCTGGGCCCGGTGGTGTGCATCAGCCCGTGGAACTTCCCCCTGGCGATCTTCAGCGGCCAGGTAGCCGCCGCCCTGGCCGCCGGCAACACCGTGCTGGCCAAGCCCGCCGAGCAGACCCCGCTGATCGCCGCCCAGGCCGTGCGCATCCTGCTGCAAGCCGGCATCCCGGAAGGCGCCGTGCAGCTGCTGCCGGGTGAAGGTCACACCGTCGGTGCTGCCCTGGTGGCCGACGAGCGCGTCAAGGGCGTGATGTTCACCGGCTCCACCGAAGTCGCCGGCATCCTCGCCCGCAACGTCGCCGGCCGCCTGGACTCCCAGGGCCGCCCGATCCCGCTGATCGCCGAAACCGGTGGCCAGAACGCGATGATCGTCGACTCCTCCGCGCTGGTTGAGCAGGTGGTCACCGATGTGGTCGCCTCCGCCTTCGACAGCGCCGGCCAGCGTTGCTCGGCCCTGCGCGTGCTGTGCATCCAGGAAGACGTCGCCGACCGCGCGCTGGAAATGCTCAAGGGCGCCATGGCCGAATGCCGCCTGGGCAACCCGGACAACTTCGCCATCGACATCGGCCCGGTCATCGACGCTGAAGCCAAGGCCGGCATCGACAAGCACATCGACGCCATGCGCAAGAAGGGCCGCCACGTGTTCCAGGTCGCCCGCACCGAAGGCGACGTGATGAGCCGCGGCACCTACGTGATGCCGACCCTGATCGAATTGGAAAGCCTGGACGAGCTGGAGCGCGAAGTCTTCGGCCCGGTGCTGCACGTACTGCGCTACAAGCGCCAGGACCTGGACCAGCTGCTGGACCAGATCAACGCCACCGGCTACGGCCTGACCCTGGGCGTGCACACCCGCATCGACGAGACCATCGCCAAGGTGGTGGACAAGGCCCACGCCGGCAACCTCTACGTCAACCGCAACATGGTCGGCGCCGTGGTCGGCGTGCAGCCCTTCGGCGGTGAAGGCCTCTCCGGCACCGGCCCGAAAGCCGGCGGCCCGCTGTACATGTACCGCCTGCTGGCCACCCGCCCGGTGGACGCGGTGAGCCGCACCTTCAAGCGCATGGACGAACAGGCCGCCGACACCCACCTGCGCACCAGCCTGCAGCAACGCCAGGGCACCCCCCTCGCAGCGCTGAAGGAATGGGCGGGCAAGGAAGGCAAGGCCGAGCTGGCCAGCCTCTGCGACGGCTTCGCCGAACTCTCCCAGAGTGGCCTGACCCGCACCCTCCCCGGCCCGACCGGCGAGCGCAACACCTACATGCTGCTGCCCCGCGCCAATGTGCTGGGTCTGGCCGACGACGAAGGCGACCTGCTGGTACAGCTGGCCGCCGCCCTCGCGGTCGGCAGCGCGATGATCTGGCAGGACGGCGACCTCACCAAGACCCTGCGCGGCAAGCTGCCCAAGGCGGTACAGGCACGCATCCAGCTGGTCGCTGACTGGAAAGCCGAAGGCGTGGAATTCGACGCCGTGCTGCACCACGGTGACTCGGACCAGCTGCGCGGCATCTGCCAACAAGTGGCTGCGCGCAAAGGCCCGATCATCGGTGTCCAGGGCCTGTCCCAAGGCGAGACCGCGGTACCGCTGGAGCGCCTGCTGATCGAGCGCGCCCTGAGCGTCAACACCGCAGCGGCCGGCGGCAACGCCAGCCTGATGACCATCGGCTGATGGCCGGCGGGCCCGGCGAACACCTGGCCCGCCACCCGTTCCAACCAGGGGCTTCTGCTCCTGGCGCCCGCCTCCTCAAGAGGGATGTGGGCACCCAAGGTTCCCGGTGATCCGCCTGGCGCCTTTTCCAACAGGCGGCTCGTCCCGCCATCCAAGGCCTTCGGGCAAAGGAGCAGCGCCACAAGCGCCGCTCCTTTTTCATTTCTGGTGTTTGGAAATCTGAGAGGAAGGCTTTCGCGGGTTGCATCCGCCCTACAGCCGCCCCCTTTCCATGCCCTGCCGCCGACAGCTTTTGTAGGGTGGATGACGCTCTTTTCATCCACCAGGCAGTGCTGCCTGGGAACTCGGAGCCCCGTAGGTTGGGCTGAGGTACGAAGCCCAACGCGACAGACCCGAACCACGCAACGTTGGGCCTCGCTACGCTCGGCACCAACCTACGGCGCCGTGCCGCTGTAGGTCGGGTGCAACCCGACGAGGGGGTGTACCACGACAACGCGGGTTTCACCCGCCCTACGGGGTGAGGGGGATGCGGCGGGCGCGGAGGCAATCCAATCGCGGATGAATCCGCTCCCACGGGGCCCCATCCGGGATCAATGCCGGGCGGACAGCCGCTCCAGCGCTTGCGCCGCGCCCATCTGCCGGGCGGCGGACAGGGCGGTGGCGCCGCCGGCATCGGTGGCGTCGATACGGGCGCCATGGGCCAGCAGGCTGTCGATGATCTCGCCCCGGTTGAACATGGCCGCCATCATCAAGGCCGTCTTGCCGTCGGGCGTCGCGCCTTCCACATCGGCGCCGTGGGCGAGCAGCAGCTCGACCATGGCCAGGTCGCCCTTGAAGGCGGCACCGGCAAGCGGGGTCTGGCCGTTGTTGTTGCGCAGGTCCGGGTCGGCGCCGCGCTCCAGCAAGGCACGCACCGTGTCTGCGTGGCCGTGGTAGCTGGCCAGCATCAGCAGGCTGTCGCCCTTGTGGTTGCGCAGGTCCGCCGGCAGCCCCTGGTCGAGCAATGCCACCAGGTTGTGTGCATCTCCGGCGCGGGCCAGGTCGAACACCTTGTTGGCGAATTCCAGGGTGGCGTCGTCCAGTGCGGCCGCTTTGTCTTGCTCGCTCATCAGGCTCTCCTTGAAGTGGCAGCCAGGCTGCGGAAATCAGTGGGCCGATGATAGGGAAGCAGCCGGGGCGCGGCTCTTAGGGATTATCTATAGGGTTGAAAGCCGCCGTGGATGGGGCGGGTACGCCTGCGCCATTGCAGCGCCGCGGTGACGCTAGAGGGTGTCGCTGGAGTAGCTCGCCTCCAGCACCAGGGCGCCTTGCAACACCTCGGCCAGGCATTGGCCGCAGGTGCCGTCGCAATAGTGCTCCAGCGCCGCCTGGCTGGCCCAGCGGCCCTGCAGCAACCACAGATCGGGGTCACCCGGGGCGCGCAGCACGTCGTGGCTGATGCAACCCTCGATGCGCCGCGCCGGTTCGACCAGGGCGAGCAGGCGCTCGCCCAGCTCGGCCGAACGCCCGTTGCGGGCACGGATCGAGGCGAGGCTGGTAAAGGATGGGGATGGGGTCATGGACTGTTCTCCTCTTGCACGTGGCCCAGGACACAGGCCTCGATCAATGGCGTGGCGAGAAACAGGGACGTCAGCACCAGCAACCACAGGATCACCGGCAGTGCTGCACGATCGGCCTTGCGCGGGTTGCTTCGCTGTTGCTCTCGCATCGCCTTCGACCTCGGCATGCGGCGCCCGTAGTCAGCGCCGATACAGCGAAAGACTACGGGCGGGAAGGCTTTCCCGGTTAGACGATTCCTGCGTGATGCTTGCCTGATCCTGCGAATCTCATTGCGTCAGCATCTGGATGAAGGAGCGCGACAACGGCGAACGCTCGTCGCTGCGGCGCACCAGCCAGACCGCCGTGGTCGCCACGGGGTCAAGCAGGCGGCGGTAGACCACGCCATCGAACTGCATGCGCGTGAAGGACGCCGGCAGCACCGAGACGCCGAGCCCCGCCGCCACCAGGCCGATGATGGTCAGCGCGCTGTGGGATTCCTGGGTGATGCGTGGGCTGAAGCCCATCTCGTGGGTCAGGGCGATCAGTTGGTCGTAGAGCCCGGTACCAGCAGTGCGCGGGAAGTACACGAAAGGCTCGGCGGCCAGGGCCTGCAGGTACAGCCCGGCGTCCAGGGCCGGGTCCGTCGCCAGGGGATGGTCGGCGTGCAGCACCGCCACCAGCGGCTCGCGGAACAGCTCCACCGCCACCAGGGACTCGGGCAGCGGCAGCGGGCGGATCAGCCCCACCTGGATGCGCCCGTTGAGCAGCGCCTCGGCCACGTCGCGGCTGACCATCTCGTGCACCTCCAGCTGCACGTCCGGGTAGGCGCGACGAAAGCGGAAGATGGCTTCGGGTATGACCGAGGTGAAAGGCGCCGACGACGTGAAGCCGACCTTCAGCTCACCCAGCTCGCCGCGCTGGGCCCGGCGCGCCACCTCGGTCGCCTGCCCCACCTGGGCCAGCACCTGGCGCGCCTCGACGAGAAACAGCCGCCCCGCCTCGGTCAGCGCCACGCGGCGGTTGGTGCGTTCGAACAGGCGCGCGCCCAGCTCCTCCTCCAGCGCCTGGATCTGCTGGCTCAAGGGTGGCTGGGAGATGCCCAGCAGTTCGGCGGCGCGGCCGAAATGCAGCTCTTCGGCAACGGCGATGAAGTAACGGAGATGACGGAGTTCCATGGCGGGAATGATATGTCCTGCCTATCAAAGATGCCGAACAATATATTGGAAAGTATCACTCCCCGCCGATAGGCTTTGCCCAACTCCCGAACGAAGCAGCCACTCCACCCCCGATCAGCGGGTGCGACGGCGCACGCCTGCACGACAGGCGCCGGGGCCCTGATGAAGCCTTGCCGAGGTCCATGATGAATCCGTCCGCCCAGGACAGCGCCCTGCCCAGCCATATCGAAAAAGGCACCCCCGCCTTCCTGCGCACCAGCCTCGCACTGTTCTGCGGCGGCTTCGCCACCTTCGCCCTGCTCTACTGCGTGCAGCCGATGATGCCGGTGCTGGCCCAGGCCTTCGCCATCAGCGCGGCGCAGAGCAGCATGATCCTCTCCGTCTCCACCCTGGCCCTGGCCTGCGGCCTGCTGGTGACCGGCTCGCTCTCCGACGCCCTCGGGCGCAAGCGGGTGATGGGGGTCTCGCTGCTCTGCGCCGGGCTCTTCACCCTGGCCAGCGCGGCCATGCAGAGCTGGGAAATGGTGCTGCTCATGCGCGTGCTGGTGGGCCTGTCGCTGAGCGGGCTGACCGCCGTGGCCATGACCTACCTGAGCGAGGAGATCGACCCGCGCCACACCGGCCTCGCCGTCGGCCTGTACATCGGCGGCAACGCCATCGGCGGCATGAGCGGGCGGCTGGTGGCCGGGGTGATGGTCGACTACGTGTCCTGGCACTGGACCCTCGCCTGCATCGGCGCCCTGGCCCTGATCGCCGGGCTGGTGTTCTGGCGCGTGCTGCCCGAGTCGCGGCACTTCCAGGCGCGGCCCATCACCGCGAAAAACCTCTTCGGCGGCTTCGCCCTGCATTTTCGCGATGCACGCCTGCCGCTGCTGTTCCTCGAAGCCTTCCTGCTCATGGGCAACCTGGTGACCGTCTTCAACTACATCGGCTTCCATCTGCTGGATGCGCCCTACCACCTCAGCCAGGCGGCGGTGGGCATGCTCTCCATCGTTTACCTCTCGGGCACCTACAGCTCAGCGATGGTCGGCTCCCTGGCGGACCGCGTCGGCCGGCAGAAGGTGCTCTGGGCGGTGATCCTGCTGATGCTGGCCGGCTTCGGCCTGACCCTGCTCACGCCGCTGCCGCTGATCCTGCTGGGCATGCTGCTGTTCACCTTCGGCTTCTTCGGTGCCCACTCGGTGGCCAGCAGCTGGGTCGGGCGCCGCGCCGTGCAGGCCAAGGGGCAGGCGGCTTCGCTGTACCAGACCTTCTACTACGCGGGCTCGGGGATCGCCGGCACGGTCGGTGGGTTGTTCTGGAACCGCGCCGGCTGGAACGGCATCGGCCTGTTCGTCGGCCTGATGCTCAGCCTGGCATTGCTGATCGCCCTGCACCTGTCGCGCCAGCCACAGGGCGCGGCGTGCACAAGCAAGCCATAGGGGAAGTAAACCTGCGGAGCTTTTCAGTGGGTCCCCGCGAGCGCGGGAACCCACTGAACATCAGCCCACTTGCATACCCAGCGACCTCAGCCGCGCGTCGGGGTCCTGGCTGACCGTCAGCCCCGCGCCTTCGGTCATCACCCGCAGCGCAGCGGCGGGGTCTTCGGTCTTGCCGGCAAGGGCCTTGTAGTCATCCGGCAACGCCGCGTTGAAGGCGGCCATCTGCCGCCCGATCTCCTCGTCACTGGCACCGGCCTCCATGGCCTTCTGATAGAGGGCGACGCGTTGGCGGGTGACCTCGTCGATACGCGCCTCCGCCTCGGCCGGACTGGTGGCCGTCAGGGGCTGCCCAGCGGAAAAGACGCGCCAGGGCGGGCCCGATGAGTCGACGGCCACCCCATCGCGGGCAGCGGCCTGGGCTTCCGGCTCGCTGGTGGCGGCAGGCGATTGCAGGCTGGCAGGGCTGTAGGTCGCCTCGGGCACCACCCGGCTCAACGGATCGTCGGCGAGGGCTGGGTCACCTCCATCGACCTGGCTGAGGAGGCTCTTGGCCTCCGCGGAAATGGACACCCTGTCCTGGTAGCGGGAAGCGTTCTCCTCCTGGACCTGGACGGACTTGTCGAGGGCGGAGATCGAGGGGTCTTTCATAGCGTTGGACTGCCTGATGTAGGAATACCAGTCGTTCACTCCTGCGTTGATCTTCATGGGGTTTCCTTTTGGCCTTGCCCGGCGAACCGCTGCCGGGGTTGGAGGGCTGGGGCTTGCAACTGCACCAAGCCGGCGTGTGCTGCCATACGGAATTTCAAGCACAGGGCCTGGGGAGCAATGGCCGTGCCAGCCCTGCCCCGCCACACCGGCCCCCAGCGACAAAAACCTTTGCCTTCAACCGCTTGCAAACCCACGCCGGGCGCGGCTTGCAGCCCAACATGGACCCCGAACAAGGCCAGGGTTTGCCGGAGGCGGCAGGCCCCGCCGCCCGCTTGCCGTAATGGCAATCGGCCCGACTCCTGCTTTACTAGGCGGACTTCAGCGAAGACCTACAACGACCAGGGAGCGGCGGATGGAAGACCAATACAAGGCGGAACAGGACCGGATCACCTGGCGCCGCAAGGCCCTCGGCCTCGACACCGACAACGAGTCGCCGCGCCGCCCCTGGGCCGTCGCCCTCTCCGGCGGCGGCATCCGCAGCGCCACCTTCTGCTTCGGCGTGCTCCAGGCCCTGGCCCGCGCGCCCGTCGACCCCGGCGCCAACCGCCAGCCGAAGAACAGCGAAGACGATCCCCGCGCCCGCCTGCTGCCC
>NZ_JBSZIE010000003.1:0-613266 GCF_056491235.1 Pseudomonas sp. C9D1 | reverse complement strand
ACGAACGCTTCCGTCTCCTCGTCATCCCCGTGTTCGAGGGTCACCCACTCGTCGTTGTCGCCGCCTTCGATGTACGCGTGGAAGTGCTCTTCCACGTACTCCGAATTAGCAGGGCCTGGATGCGGTCGTAATCGATTGCGGCGAGAGCGGGGCTCGGGGCGTTGGCCATGGTGCGTCCTTTCGGTCTCGTTCCGGCGGCTGCGGTGGCAGCAGATGATTTTGGGATGAGGTGTTGAGGCGGCAATTATCGGGGGAGCCAGGCAGGAAATTCTGTGAGAGAGGCCTGAATCCGTGGAGGAGGGGTGGCCGGTGGTCGGCGGGCCGGGTTTGTTGGGAGCGGTTATTTGCCAGGGGCAACGTCGTTGTCCCTGGCGATCCCTTAATTAGGGAATAGATCAGGGCCCCGGCTATTTACCCGGCAACTGCGCCAGCTCTGCCAGTTTGCAGAAGTCTTCATAGTTGTTGCGCGACAGATGGACCATCGCGTCCATCAAGGCGCCTTCCCGGTATCGGCTGAGGTAGGAGTAGTCGGCGCCGTCGCGCAAGGCTGCGAAATCCAGAAGCAATTCCGCCATCACCTGGGTGGTGTGCAATCCGCGTGTCGAGGTGGTCGACCAGCTGCTGGATGCGCTGCTCCTTGTAATCGATCAGAGAGGCGCTGTTCATGCCGAGGCCTCCTTTGTGGATACGTGGAGGGGGTGAGCAAGAGGGACATAAGCTTCATGCATGGTGGAGCTCCAGTGCTAAGAGGACCAAGCCGCCGCCATTCGCTGTCGTCGGAGGGTGGAGACCACGCGGGGTTGACAGACCGGACACTGGATACCGGCAGACCACGAGGATCTCCCCGCGCGATCTGCCATAAAGCAGAGCAGCTATGAAAGCTGCATGCGTGCCGATGCCTGCAAAAAACATTCGCTGTTTCTCGCACTACACCTTGTGGCGCATTCGCGCCAGTGTTTCGGGCTGTCAAACCCGGCCACGGGATTGACCGTGGCCGGGGCAGGATAGGGAGGAGGGGGCGGGAGGGCAAGGGGCGGGGCCGGCTATCAAACAAGTTGCGTGATCGCCCCGCTCTGAAGTCTGTTAATGAAAATTTATAAAGGTCAAATTGTATATGGACTGCTTAACAATATAGCTGGGGGGTTGTTGTGTTGGCAGAATTTGATATATCGACAAGTCGTCTAGGTGTCTCAACGAATTGGCCTGTCGCTCAGGTGCTTTAGCCTTGATGTCGCGTCAGTCTCCCCTGAAACTTCTAATCGAAAAACGTGAGCATATTGCTGGGTGTTTTTCGATACAAGATCGTGGCGGGAATATGAGATCTAGAAAGCCACGTTGCGTGGGGCGTGGCTTTTTTATATGGGGATCTATTGCTGGAGATGATCGATATCTATTTCAGCATTTATAAAGCCAGCAAACTCAGACATGGCAGGGGGTATGGTGATTGGCGGAATTTTATTTTCGTCAGATACTATAATTGTCAATTTTGCCCTGCCTGTCATTGCTATTTCTCTTATTTTATCCTTAGCCTTAACTAGCGCTGTTTCCAGGCTTTTCCAATGATCAGCAAGGTCACTCGATGAGGCGTTCGATCTGATAGACCAAATATTTTGCCAGTGGGGCAGCCCACGGGCTGGGTTTCGTTCACCTTGTAATAGGGCGGTGTCCGGAATTATTTCAATAAGCTTTGAAATTTCTTTCGGGGGTACCGTAGTCCCTAGAAGCTGAAAGTCAATTTGTAGAGAAGCATTCATTACGCAGCTACCAACCCTGTGTGTTCATGTTTAGATATTGCGGGATGCCCGTGCCTTTGCGAGGGCCGGCGTACATGTTTCCATGTTTGTCTGCAAAAATGTCATATTTTGAATCTAGCTGTAAGTCTCTCTTCATGTCATGGGCATCCTTGTACCCATTGTTTTTACATGCCTCATCCAACTCTGTTTTAGTCATCCGTGTGGCATTTTTGGCATCTTGCTCGCTTGGGGTGCTGTCGTCTGTTGTACAGGCTTGGATGTCTCTGAAAGGAAGTTTGAGAATTGTTTTACATTTTACAGCGAGCCCGAGTGGATCGGCGTAGATGAGCGGATTGGCATACACATACCCATAAGTATTCAGCCCCCCATCCAATCCAATCGGATCACTCTCCACATACCTTCCGGTCTCCGGATCGTAATCCCTGAAGTAGTTGTAGTAGAGCGCACTGTGCGCATCGGCGACTTGGCCGGGGAAGCGCAGGATCACATCGATGTTGCCGCCATAGGTGTTGGGTTGCCCCACCCCAAAGGCATCGCTCTGCCAGCTCCACACCAGGTTGCCGCCCTGGTTGGTGGCCAGGCGTGGGGTGTTGAGGTGGTCGCTGTGCAGGTAGGTGAGGGTGGTGCTGGCGATGGTGGTGCCGGCGGCGTCGTAGCCCAGGTCGATCTGGGCGATGGGCAGGCTGTCGAGCCACACGTAGTAGCTGGCTTTGCTCTTCTTGCCGTTGCTGGTGTAGCGCACCTGGCCGAGCACCTGGCCGTCCGGGCCGTAGAGGTAGGTGTAGGGCGTATGGGCAGTGCCTTGCTGCACGTCCTTGAGCACGCGCTGGCCGAGGGCGTTGTAGGCGTAGCGGGCGATGGGCGTACCGGCCTCGTCGGTGACGGCGTTGAGGCGGCCCTGGTCGTCGTAGGTGTAGCGGCGGCTCTGGCTGTAGCGGGTGTAGTTGCCGGCGGCATCGGCTTCGACGGCGTAGCTGGTGCTGCGCTGGCTGAGGCGGTTGCTGTCGGTGGCGTAGTGCAGGGTCTGCTTGGCGGTCTGCGCTTCGCTGCCGTTGGTGGTGGCGTAGGTGGTGCGCGAACTGCGGTTGCCGGTGGCGTCGTAGGCGTAGGCCTTGCGGCTGGCGGCAGCCTTTTCCTCGGTCAGGCGATCGAGGGCGTCGTACTCGGTAGTCGAGGCTGCCGAACAGGCTGTGGGCGTGGGCGGTGATGTTGCCGTTGGCGTCGTGGCTGTAGCTGCTCTGCCAGTTGCCGACCTGCTGGGCGGTGAGCTGGTAGTCCTGGTCGTAGGTGCGGCTGAGGACGATGCCGTTGTTCCAGGTGAGGCTCTTGAGCGGCCCGAAGGGGGCGTAGCCGATGTTGCTGGCGAGGCTGGTGGGCGTGGCGCTGCCGACAGCGAAACCGACCTGGCTGACCTGGCCGGCGGCGTTGCGGCTGTAGTGGATGCTGAAGCCGGCCGGGTAGTCGATGCGGATGAGGTTGTTGGCGGCGTCGTAGGCGTAGCCGAGGGTGTCGTACTGATCAGTCCCCAACACCGCAACGGAGCGCAGCTGCTCGATGAGGTTGCCGCGCTCGTCGTACTTGTAGCCCAGCACGCCGCTGGCGTCCTGCACCGCCGTGAGGCGGCCGATGCCCTTGTTGCCGTTGGCGGTCATGTCGTAGTGGTACTGGACGTTGAGCGCAGGAGTGGCGGGGTACTGGCGGCCGGTGAGGCGGTCGAGGGCGTCGTAGCTGTAGGTGGTGACGATGCCGCGGGCGTCGGTCTTCTGGGTGACGTTGCCGGCGGCATCGTGCCCGTAGGTGGTGGTGCCGGTGTCGGGGCTGATGAGCGTGGTGAGGTTGCCGAGGCCATCGTACTCGTAGCGGGTGGTGACACCGCGCGGGTCGACGACCTGGGTGAGGTTGTCCTGGGCGTCGTAACCGAGGCTGGTGACCTTGTTCAGCGGGTCGGTGCTGGAGACCAGGCGGTCGAGGGCGTCATAGGCCTGGGTGTGGCTGAACTGGCGCGGGTTGGTGTCGGTGGTGGGGTTGTCGTTGAGGTCGTACTGCTGGCTGTGGGTCTGGCCACCAGCACCGACCGAGCGCAGCAGGCGGCCGAGCTCGTCGTACACCCACTGTTGCTGCTGGGTGAGGTTGTTGGAGGCGTCCTTGATGCGCTGGGCGGTGCGGTTGCCCATGGCGTCGAGGTCGAACTCGACCTGCTCGCCGAGGTTGTTGGTGATCTTGGTCAGGCGCCGGGCATCGTCCCAGGTGTAGGCGAGCCAGCTGCCGTCGCCCCGGGTGACCTTGGTGATCTGGCCGATGGCGTCGTGCTCGAAGGCGGTGGTGCCGCCGCCGACGCTGACCGAGGCGAGCCAGCCCTGCGGGGTGTAGGTGAGGGCGGTGGTGACGCCGTTGGGGTCGATGACGGTCTGCGGGTTGCCGAAGCTGTCGAAGCTGGACAGCTGGGTGATATGGCCAAGGGCATTGGTGACGCTGATGAGGTGGCCCTGGGCGTCGTAGGCGTAGTGGGTGACGTCCTGGACATCGGTACGCGGGCCATCGGCGGTTTCGATCTGGCCGGTGGCGGTGTAGGTGTAGCTCCAGTTGCGCGGGGCGGCCTGGAGGCTGGCGGCGGCGAGGGTGCCGGCCAGGGCGAGCGTAAGGACGCTCAAGCGGTGGTGCAGGGGGTTCATGGGCAAGTCCTTGTGCGAATCAGCGCTGGCTTACGCTCTGGCTGAGTGGTCGTCCTTGGTCGTCGTAGCTGTAGGTGGTGATGCGGTCGGGCTCGGTCACGGTGGCCGGCAGGAACAGGGTCGGGTGCCAGGTGGTGGTGACGGTGCGGGCCTGGGGCGTGCCGTACGCTTCGGTGCGGGAGACCTCAAGGCCACGCTCGTTGTAGTCGAAGGTAGTGACGTTGCCCTTGTTGTCGGTACGGGTCTTCACCAGGCCACGGTCGTCGTAGGTGAAGGTGGAATTGCTGTTGGGGCAGTTGGCCGAGGGCTCGCCTTCGATGGCGGTGATGCGCCGTATGCCCTGGATGGTCTGGAAGCGGTAGGTGGTGCGCTTGCCGAGGGCATTGGTGACAGTGGAAGAGCCGTCGGCGTTGTAGCTCACCAGGGTGCGTTCGGCGCCGCCGGCGTGCTCGCTGGAGATGGCGCGGCCCTGGTCGTCATAGGCCCAGGTGGCGTAGCGGATGCCGCGTTCGTCGGTGATGCCGGTGAGGAGGTTGGGGTTTCGGCTGTCCTGATAGTGATAAATGCGCTGTTGCGTTTGGCCTTGGATAGTGGTGATGCGTTTCGTGAGCCTGTCGCTGGAGTCGTATTCAAAATCTATACGCGAGTCACTTGTGACGAGTGACGAAGGCTGCCCACGACGTCTCGCATCTTCCTGCACGACCATGGAGTTACCCAGGGAGTCCGTGATGGTGATCGTCAGCACGTTATTCCGCACCAGCGTATGGAACCCCGAAGCAGTGTTGCCCCACTTCATCAGGTTGCCTTCACCATCAAACGAGAAGATTTCCTGGGTCGGACCTTCATATGTCCAGTTGCCGTTCTCCATATAGAGCCGGCCCAGTTCATTTGGCTGAGCTGTAGCAACACCATTCTCAAGCTGGAAATAGGACTCCTTACCATCATTGCCGATGAAAAGGATGTTGTCGGGACCCAGTACCAAATGAGCACTGTAGTTGTGGCGCCAAAGCTTGTCGTGGCTGTTGTAGATGCGTTCGAAGGTAAGCGGAAGCTTGCCCGAAGCTAGATAGTCCACTTCACGCTGGAATTTGTTGCCAACAGCGAAGTTGATCGGGTTGCCGGCTGTTTTGCTGTTTCCCGTTGCCGCACTGCATGCTTGGGGGCCGTCAGGTTCGCCGTTCTCTTTTCCTAGATCGGGAACGTCATCCGGCTTGGTGCAAATAGACGGGTTTTCCTTGTTATCTGGCGTGAAGCCTGAAGGGCATACCTTGGTTATGTAGAAGTAGTTATACCCGTGGCCGCTGCCGCAGATTGCATTAGTAGCAGGTATGCCAGTGATGTAGGTTGTGGTTTCGATCCAGCTCCATTGATCGAAACCACAGCTGGTATAACCGAAGTGGCTTACCCATGATGAGTAATAAGCCATCTTCAGCTCTATGGGGGTCCTGTAACCACCATACGAGAGCTCCGGCTTTCGGGTTTCCGCATAGGCGCTCGATGCGATGGCCAAGCACAGACTACTCGCTACCCACGCGAATCTTGTGTGTTTCCGTTTCATTCAACCTCCATGTGGTCTTGATGATGCCGCTGTCGCTGACCGTCGTCAGCGCGGTGAGACCAGGCGGCTCAATTCGCGTCCCTGCGTGTCATAACTGTAATTGGTAACTCGGTCAGGTTCTGTGACAGTAACTGGCAGAAACAGAGTCGGGTGCCACTCCGTAGTAACGGTACGTGCCTGGGGCGTGCCGAAGGCTTCGGTACGGGACACCTCGAGGCCACGCTCGTTGTAGTCGAAGGTGGTGACGTTGCCCTTGTTGTCGGTACGGGTCTTCACCAGGCCACGGTCATCGTAGGTGAAGGTGGAATTGCTGTTGGGGCAGTTGGCTGAGGGTTCGCCTTCGATTGTGGTGATGCGCCGTATGCCCTGGATGGTCTGAAAGCGGTAGGTGGTGCGCTTGCCAAGGGCGTTGGTGACGGTGGAGGAACCGTCGGCGTTGTAGCTCACCAGGGTACGTTCGGCGCCGCCAGCGTGCTCACTGGAGATGGCGCGGCCCTGGTCGTCGTAGGCCCAGGTGGCGTAGCGAACGCCGCGCTCGTCGGTGATGCCGGTGAGGAGGTTGGGGTTGGCGTCTTCGTATTGATAGGTCTGGTTGGAAATGGCCGTGCCCCGAGTCGTCGTTACAGCAGTCAATCTTCTTATGGAGTTGTATGTGTAGCTGACGGACGTTTCTCCCATTGCAAACTGCTTGGGCTGATACTCAGCATCTTGGCGAAGAGTCGCCGTGTTGCCGAAAGAGTCGGTAATGGTTATGAGCGCATCGAGATACGTCAACGTTTGCCATTGACCATTCTTTTCAGTGATTTTTGAAAGCCGAAGTGCTGGATTGAAGGAGAGCTTGGCGCCATTAGGTTCTTCAAAAGACCACTCTTCCCCTTGGCGGGTGAGGATGCCGCTAGCAGCTATGCCATAGCTATTCACGCCATCTTGCAACTGGAATCTTGTCTCGCGGCCATCCGCGCGAACAAGAATCAACGAGCTTCCATATTTCTCTAGATGGGTCGAGTAGCTGTGTCGCCATACACCATCAGCGCTGTTGTAGGTTCTCGTAAGGCTGATGAGTGAGTTGCTTGCAGCTGGGGCGTCTACGATAGTCTGGACCTTGTTGCCAATAGATATATTTATTGGGTTTCCCTGACGGTCATTCGGGACTGCACAGGTCAAGTCAGTAGGTGGTAGGCCTTTATTAGCATCCAGTAGTGGGCTGCTGCATTTATACGAAATAGTGTCATAGGACGCACCAGGTGGGCAGCTATCGCCACCAAGATAAACAAGGTTGTTGGCGCGCGATGGTGTTGTCCCGACGAAGTAGCCAAGCATCTCTACTATGTAAGTTCCTTCTCGTACATAATCAATGCTTGTTATGGAATAGTTGCTGTAATAGTCTCTGTCATTTTCTGTATATATAGAAAGTACCGCTTGGGCTGCCGCATCGCGTGAGGGGAATTTGTCGAATCCGTAGATGGGGGCCCACCAATAGAAATACTCTGCCTTTGCGGTAGAAGTTAAAAGAAGCAAAGCAAGCAGGGTGCCGGCTTTAAATGGAAAGCGAGTCTGCAATTTAGATCATCCTTGTCTGCATGGTCCTTGGGTTGACTATGGCAGCACTCAACGCTGGGTAGTGGTTTGCCCAATCAGTCTTCCCTGTACGTCATAACTGTAACGGGTGGTTCGGCCAGGTTCTGTGATGGTGGTTGGCAGAAACAGCGTCGGGTGCCACTCCGTAGTAACGGTACGCGCCTGAAGCGTGCCAAAGGCTTCGGTACGCGATACCTCGAGACCACGGTCGTTGTAGTCAAAGATGGTGACATTGCCCTTGTTGTCAGTACGGCTCTTCACCAGCCCACGCTCGTTGTAGGTGTACGTCGAGTTGCTGTTGGGGCAGTTAGCCGAGGGTTCACCTTCGATGGCGGTGATGCGGCGCACGCCCTGGATGGTCTGGAAGCGATAGGTGGTGCGCTTGCCCAGGGCGTTGGTGACCGTGGAAGAACCATCGGCGTTGTAGCTCACCAGGGTGCGTTCGGCACCGCCGGCGTGCTCGCTGGAAATGGCGCGGCCCTGGTCGTCATAGGTCCAGGTGGCGTAGCGGACGCCGCGTTCATCGGTGATGCCGGTGAGAAGCCGGGAGCCGGGCGTGGGGTCGTAGTGATAGGTGCGTTCGCTTACTTGGCCGTTGAGCGTCCTGGTGAGCTTTGTGAGGCGGCTGAGATAATCGTACGTGTACTGGATCTCGATCGAGTCGCCTGCAAGCCGGGTCGGTTGATGCTGTTCATCCTCGGTCAATGCAAGGCTGTTTCCCGCATCATTCTGCAAGGTGATCACGCTGGCTCCATAGCTCAGCGTTGTCCTTTCCCCCGAGGGTTGAATGGCATAGCTGAGGCGCCCCTGGCTATCGAAGCCCATGCGTCGATTATCGGGGGCGGTGTATTCCCAGACCCCCGCAATCTTACGCAGCTCCCCGACACCTTCACGGGTGGCGTGAGCCTGGTCGCCAGATACCTGGAAGTAGATTTCCTTGCCGTCAGGCAGTGTGATCAGCGCGAAGCTCGTGCCGGCGCTCAGGTTTGCCGAGTAGTTGTGGCGCCAGAAACCATCGATGCTGTTGTAGGTTCGCTGCAAGGCAAGGGGCGAGCTTCCCTGAAAGGTGAAATCCAGCTCGGTCTGGACCTTGTTTCCCGACGCGAAGTTGATTGGGTTCCCGGCTGTCGCACCGCAGGAAGGGCCTGCTTCATACCCTTTCTGGCTAGGGGAGCGCGAAAGGCTCTTGCAGCTTCCGTCGATTTGTTTGAGAAGTGGGTTGCCCGCAGTGGCTCCGAATTGATCCTGGCACAAGGAGCCGGCGGAGGCATCCGGCATCGTGCACTTGAGCTTGGTGGGATCGTAGATCGTGCCGCCGGTGCAACCGTCGCCGAACCTGTAGACCCCCCAGTTCAGCCACTCACCTTCTCCCTGATTTTCGCCTTGAGGGGTGATGTAGCTGAAGATGCACGCGGCCCTATCCGGGCTTGTGAGCCTGTAACCTCGATAGATGTATGTCTGGCCGTAGGAGTTAGTGTGCTCCCCGGCGCGGCAGCCTGCTTCAGGGGTTTCAACGACCGCCCCCCATCCGATCCAGTTCCCGATTTCCCAGATGTAGTCATAACCGTAGAGCGCGAAGGCGTTGTTCGAGCAGGCGAGCAGAAGGAGGGGGAGAAGGTACTTGCGCATCGAGCAATCCGTTGTCGTAGACAGCCGCAGAGGGGATGACCGCATCCGGCGATCAGTGCGCTAGTCAATCAGCTTGAAAGGGGAAAATCCATACTGGCGAAGTGCTGTATTGACGCACCTGCGTGGCGGGTTCCGCTGGTTGAAATGGCGAGTGCCTGTTTGCACTTCCGCTCGAGGAAGAATGTGCCAACAGTAGTTGGCACAAGGAACCAGGGATTGGCGTTGCACCGCTCCACTCGGCTCCCGCCAGCCCCCGTTACCTCTTCAACTCATACGCACACATATTCACCGTGGTCGCCAGGTTGAGCGATTCGATGGCGCCGCTGCCGGGGATGGTGAAGGGTTGGGCGTTGAGTGCGGTGAGCGGGTCGCGGGGGACGCCGCGGGCTTCGTTGCCGAAGAGGTAGCAGTCGAAGGTCTTGAAGGCGGCGGATTGCACGGGCTCGCCGTGCATGTCCAGGCAGGCGATGCGTTGGAAGCGGCTGCCGAGGGATTCCAGTTCCACGTCCAGTTCCATCGGTGCGTGGAAGATGGCGCCCATGCTGGCGCGCACGACCTTGGGGTTGTACGGGTCAACGCTGCCGGGGCTGAGCAGGCAGCGGAAGCCGCCGAACCAGGCCAGGGTGCGCAGGATGGTGCCGAGGTTGCCCGGGTCCTGGATCTCGTGCAGGTAGATGGCGCGTTCGTTGGCGGCGGCAGCCGGCGCGGCGGCCGGCAGCATCGGCACCAGGGCGATGATGCCTTGCGGCGTCTTGGTGTCGGCGATCTGCGCCATCTGCCGGTCGCTGATGACCTGGGTTTCGAACGGGCTGTGCCAGTGCTCGTAGGCGCCGGTCACGTACAGCTGGCTGCGCAGCAGCAGCGGGTTGTGCTCGGCGGCCTTCTGCAGTTCCAGCAGCAGGTGCTCGCCCTCCACCAGGAAGTGGCCGAACTCGGCCCGGTACTTCTTCTGGTGGAGCTTCTTGATGTCATCGAATTTCATCAATGCGGCGCTCAGTTGCTCTGCTCGTTGGCGTTGCCCAGCTCGGCCAGCATCGCCTTGGCCAGGGCTTCGGCGACCTTGATGCCGTCCACGCCCGCCGAGAGGATGCCGCCCGCGTAGCCGGCGCCTTCGCCGGCCGGGTACAGGCCGCGCAGGTTGAGGCTCTGCAGCGTCTCGTGGTCGCGGGTGATGCGCACGGGGGAGGAGGTGCGGGTTTCGATGCCGGTGAGCACGGCGTCATTGCGATCGAAGCCGCGGATCTGCTTGCCGAAGGCCGGCAGTGCTTCGCGGATGGCTTCGATGGCGTAGTCCGGCAGCGAGGGGGCGAGGTCGCCCAGGCGCACGCCGGGTTTGTAGGAAGGCTCCACGTCGCCGAACTCGCTGGAAGGCACGCCACGGATGAAGTCGCCCACCAGTTGCCCGGGGGCGCAGTAGTCGCTGCCGCCCAGCTCGTAGGCGCGGGATTCCAGGCGTTCCTGGAACTCGACGCCGGCCAGCGGGCCGCCGGGGAAGTCCTGCTCCGGGGTGATGCCGACGACGATGCCGGAGTTGGCGTTGCGCTCGTTGCGCGAGTACTGGCTCATGCCGTTGGTGACCACGCGGCCCGGCTCGGAGGTGGCCGCTACCACGGTGCCGCCGGGGCACATGCAGAAGCTGTACACGGCGCGGCCGTTCTTGGCGTGGTGCACCACCTTGTAGTCGGCGGCGCCGAGCTCCGGGTGGCCGGCGTACTTGCCCAGGCGGGCTTCGTCGATCAGGCCTTGCGGGTGCTCGATGCGGAAGCCGATGGCGAAGGGCTTGGCTTCGAGGAATACGTTCTGGCGGTGCAGCATGCGGAAGGTGTCGCGGGAGCTGTGGCCCAGGGCCAGGACGACATGGCGGCTGCGCAGGGTTTCGCCATTGGCCAGTACCACACCTTCGAGTTGGCCGTCATCGATCACCAGGTCGGTGACCTTGCTCTCGAAGCGCACCTCGCCGCCCAGGGCGATGATCTCTTCGCGCATGGTGGCGACCACGCCGGTGAGGCGGAAGGTGCCGATGTGCGGCTTGCTCACGTACATGATCTCGTCCGGCGCGCCGGCGCGGACGAACTCGTGCATCACCTTGCGGGCGTAGAACTTCGGGTCCTTGATCTGGCTGTAGAGCTTGCCGTCGGAGAACAGACCGGCACCGCCTTCGCCGAACTGCACGTTGGATTCGGGGGTGAGGATCTTCTTGCGCCACAGCGCCCAGGTGTCCTTGGTGCGGCTGCGCACATCCTTGCCGCGCTCCAGCACGATGGGCTTGAAGCCCATCTGTGCGAGCAGCAGCGCGGCGAACAGGCCGCAGGGGCCGAAGCCGATGATGATCGGGCGCTCGCCCAGGTCGGTCGGTGCCTGGCCCACCGGGTAGTAGTTCGTGTCCGGGGCCGGGCGCACGTTGTTGTCGTCGGCGAAGCGCTTGAGGATCGCCGCCTCGTTACGCACTTCGAGGTCGATGATGTAGATGAACAGGATCACGCTGTTCTTCTTGCGGGCATCGTAGCTGCGCTTGAATACGGTGAAATCCAGCAGGTCGGCGTCGCTGATGTTCAGGCGCTTGATGATGGCCTGGCGCAGTTCGTCGGCGGAATGCTCGAGGGGCAGGGACAGTTCGTTGATGCGAATCATGGCGATATCCTGGCCGGTCGATCCGGCAAAGGAGGTAACAGAGGGGGTAGGGCGCGAATTGTACTCGCCGCCGCGGGCCCCTGTCAGGCCTGGCCTGCAGGTTTCCGTCGGGCGTTGCCGCGGGTGCGCCGGGCGCCACCGGCCGGCTTATTTAACCTGAGCGGGATTCTCGGCTTATAATTGCCGCCGCTTCGGGCCCGTACAGCTCCCCGCTGTGCCCAGGGTGGCCCGTTCCTCTACTGATTTTCCGTGGTTGGCTCTCTCATGAAACGATCCAAAAGCAGCCGCCGCTGGCTGGACGAACACGTCAATGACCCCTATGTGAAACGGGCCCAGAAGGATGGCTTGCGCTCGCGCTCCAGCTACAAGCTGATCGAGCTGAACGAGAAGGACAAGCTGATCCGCCCCGGCATGCTGGTCATGGACCTGGGCTCCGCCCCCGGTGGCTGGTCGCAGGTGGCCGGCAAGCTGGTGGGTGAGAGCGGGCGCGTCCTCGCCACCGACATCCTGCCGATGGACGGCCTCGACAACGTCGACTTCATCCAGGGCGACTTCACCGACGACGGCGTGTTCCAGCAGCTCCTCGACAAGCTCGACGGCCGCAAGCCCGACCTGATCGTCTCCGACATCGCGCCCAACATCAGCGGCGTCGCGGCGGCCGACCAGGCGTCCTCCATGTACCTGGTGGAGCTCACCCTGGACATGGTCCGCCAGGTGCTCAAGCCCAATGGCAACTACGTGGTCAAGGTCTTCCAGGGTGAAGGCTCGGACGAGTTCCTGAAAGACGTGCGCACCTCGTTCGAGAAGGTCTTCATCCGCAAGCCGGAAGCTTCGCGCCCGCGCTCCCGCGAGGTCTACCTCGTAGGCAAGGGCTTCAAGGGCTGAAGCCCTGATCGCAGGCCGGTACCCGCGACCGGCCTGCCGCTCCGTTCACACCCTGATTAGCACCGACTTCACTTCCGTGTAGTGCTCGATCGCCGCCGCCCCCATCTCCCGGCCCACCCCCGACATCTTGTAGCCGCCGAACGGCAGTGCCGGGTCGAGCGCGCTGTGGCAGTTGACCCACACCGAGCCGGACTTGATGCGCGGAATCATCCGGTGTACCGCCGACAGGTCGTTGGACCAGATGCTCGCCCCCAGCCCGTAAGGGTTGTCGTTGGCCAGGCGCACGGCCTCGTCCAGGTCGTCGAAGGGCATGGCCACCAGCACCGGGCCGAAGATCTCTTCCTGCACCAGGCGGTGTTTCTGGTCGACGTCGACCATGACGGTGGGTTTGACGAAATACCCCGGCCCGAAGCCCTCGCCGCCGCAGGCGACGGTGGCACCCAGCTCGCGGCCGAGGTCGATGTAGCCGGTGACGCGGTCCTGCTGCTTGGCGGAGATCAGCGGGCCCATCTGCACGCTCGGGTCGAGGCCGTTGCCGAGCTTCATGGCGTTGGCGATGCCGGCGATGTCGGCGACCACGTTGTCGAAGTGCTTGCGGTGTACGTACAGGCGCGAGCCGGCGCAGCACACCTGGCCCTGGTTGAAGAAGATGGCCGTGGCGGCGCCGGCGGCGGCCTCCTGCAGGTTGGCGTCGGGCATGACGATGGTGGGGGATTTGCCGCCCAGCTCCAGGGTCACGCGGGTCATGTTGTCCATGGCCGCCTTGCCGATCTGCTTGCCCACCTCGGTGGAGCCGGTGAAGGTCAGCTTGTCCACACCCGGGTGGCGTGTGAGGGCGACGCCGGCGTTGAGGCCGGTTCCGGTCACCACGTTGAATACGCCCGCCGGGTAGCCCGCCTCCAGCACCAGCTCGGCCAGCTTGAGGGCGGTGAGCGGGGTCTCGTCGGCCGGCTTGAGCACCACCGTGCAGCCGGTGGCCAGCGCCGGGCCGAGCTTCCAGCAGGCCAGCAGCAGGGGGAAGTTCCAGGCGACGATGGCGCCCACCACGCCCACCGCCTCGCGGCGGATGAAGCCGTGGAAACGGTCGTCGGGCATCAGCGGCAGGGAGGGCTCCACCGTGGTGCCTTCGATCTTGGTGGCCCAGCCGGCCATGTAGCGCAGGAAGTCGATGGCCAGCTGCACGTCCATCACCTGGGCGACGGCGGCGCTCTTGCCGTTGTTCAGGCACTCCAGCTCGGCCAGCTCCTGGGCATCGCGCTCCATCAGCCCGGCCAGGCGCCACAGCAGGTTCTGCCGCTCGCGGGGGCGCATGCGGCTCCAGGGCGAATCATCGAAGGCCTGGCGCGCGGCGCGCACGGCGCGGTCCACATCCTCGGCGGCGGCGGAGGGCACATCGCCCAGCACAGTGCCAGTGGCGGGGTTGCGGAAGCTCATGGTGGCGCCGCTGGCGGCGTCCTGCCATTGGGCGCCGATCAGCATCTTCAGCGGGCGTTGCAGGAAAGCCTGGGTGTGGGGCAGTACGGGCAGTTCGGCATGCATGGGTCAGGGCCTCTGTCTGTGGGCATCCCCCAGGCGTGCGCAACCGCCGTGCCAAGGCTCCTGGAAGCCGTTAACCCGTTGATCTGTCGATGATTTGTTCGGGGGCTGGCGTGCGCCCGCCAGGCCGGCGTGTTGCAGTTTGAGACGGCCTGAGACAACCGCCGGACAGTCCCGCCGCCCGGCCCAGTCAGCGCGGTGGGTGCTCCTGTCTCAGCCTGTGACGAGCTGTCGCGAAATTAGACGCCCGGCCCCGTTACCGAGGGCCTCGATACAACGCTGGAAATGACCTAAGTCATTGTTCCGCAAGGGGCTGCCGGCCACTGGCACACATTGTGTATTTGCCATGGCAGACGCACCGCCGGCGAGACAGGTGCGAACCATAAGAACAATACCGTGGAGGTCTGACCTTGAAGACGATTCGACTCCGGTGGCGTGCGGGCAGCCTGGTCCTGGCTGCAGCCGCCTTGTTGTGCACCCAGGCCCAGGCGGCGGACGAGGGCCCGGCGCTGCTCAAGGGCAAGTGCATGGGGTGCCATATCCCCGAAGGCGGCGACAGCTACAGCCGCATCAGCCACCAGCGCAAGACCCCCGAAGGCTGGCTGATGAGCATCGCGCGCATGCAGGTGATGCACGGCCTCTCCATCAGCGACGACGACCGCCGCACCCTGGTCAAGTACCTGGCCGACAAGCAGGGCCTGGCCCCCAGCGAGACCGACGGCGTGCGCTACGCCATGGAGCGGCGCCTCAACACGGTCGAGCACTTCGACGAACAGCTGACGCAGATGTGCGGCCGCTGCCACTCCGGCGCGCGAGTGGCCCTGCAACGCCGCCCGGCCAAGGAGTGGGAACACCTGGTCAACTTCCACCTCGGCCAGTGGCCCTCGCTGGAATACCAGGCCCAGTCCCGTGATCGCGACTGGCTGGAGCTGGCCCTCACGCAGATGGTGCCCGAGCTGGCCAAGCGCTTCCCGCTGGAGGACCAGGCCTGGGCCGACTGGCAGAAGGCCCGGCCCAAGGCGCAGGCGCTGCCGGGGCAGTGGAGCTTCAGCGGCCACATGCTGGCCAAGGGCGATGTGCGTGGGGTGATGACGGTCAGCGCCGACAGCGGCGACACCTTCAAGGTCGAGGTACAGGGCCAGTACGCCGACGGCACCCCCTTCACCGGCTCGGGCTCGGCCATCCTCTACAACGGCTACGAATGGCGCGGCAATGTGAAGGTCGGCGACACCCCCATGCGCCAGGTCTTCGCCGCCCTGAACGGCGAGATGAAGGGCCGCATGTTCGAGGCCGAGCACGATGAGCGCGGCCTCGACTTCAGCGCCGCGAAGGACGGCAACGCCCGGCTGCTCTCGGTGCAGCCGGCCTTCCTCAAGGCGGGTGGCGAGGCCGAGCTGACCCTGGTGGGCAGCGGCCTGTCCGGCACCCCCGAGTTCGGCCCGGGCGTCGAGGTGGTCAAGGTGCTGGAGGTCACGCCCCGGCAGGTGCGGGTCAAGGTCAAGGCCGCCGCCGATGCCGCGGTCGGCCCCCGCGCGGTGGCCCTGGGCGCGCTCAAGGGCGTGGACCTCGCGGTGTACAAGGACATCGCCGAAGTGAAGGTGGTGCCCGCCTTCTCCATCGCCCGGGTGGGCGAGAACGGCGGCTCCACGCCCAAGGTGCAAGGCCGCTTCGAAGCGGAGGCCTGGGGCAAGGATGCGGCCGGCCAGCCGTATCGCATCGGCTACCTGCCGGCTACCTGGTCGGTCGCGCCCTTCGATGAGCGCGCCGAGGAAGACCAGGACGTGAAGTTCGCCGGGCAGATGCAGAAGGACGGCGTGTTCGTCCCCGGCGCCGCCGGCCCCAACCCCGAGCGGCGGATGATGACCAACAACGCCGGCAACCTGAAGGTGATCGCCCAGCTGGAGGAGGGCGGCCAGAAGGGCGAAGGCCACCTGATCGTCACCGTGCAGCGCTGGAACAACCCGCCGCTGCCATGAACCGGCCGCGAACCGCATCGACGATTGGGCAAATTTCCCGGAGGTCGCCATGGGCGCAATCTTGAATCTGGTCGAGCGCAACCTGCATGAAGTGCAGGTGGACGCGGACCGCATGCTGTTTCACATCCCCAGCAGCTCGCTGTTCAGCACCGACGCCGTCACCGGCGGCATCATCGACACGCTGCGCCAGCAGGGCTGCTCGCCCGAAGACCTGGTGCAGCGCCTGGCCGGGCGCTTCCCCGGGCAGGAGGTGAGCGAGACCCTGCGCGAGCTGATCGCGCTGGAACTGGTCAGCGACGGCTCGCCGCTGACGCCGGAAATCGGCGTCAAGCGGGTCGAGCGCACCGCACTGAACACCGTGGTATTGAACGTCAACACCGGCTGCAACCTCAGCTGCACCTACTGCTACAAGGAAGACCTCGACAAGCCCTCCGCCGGCCGCAAGATGGCCGTTGAGACCGCCGAAGCCTCGGTGGAGATGCTGCTGCGCGAATCCCCCGACGAAACCCGCTACAGCGTGGTGTTCTTCGGCGGCGAGCCGCTCTCCAACCGCGCCTTGATCGAGCACATGGTGGGTTACTGCGAGCGGCGCTTCGCGGCGGCCGGCAAGCAGGTGGAGTTCATCATGACCACCAACGCCACGCTGCTCACCGAAGAGATCGTCGACTGGCTCGACGCCCATCGCTTCGGCCTCTCCATCAGCATCGACGGGCCGAAGACGGTGCACGACCGCAACCGCATCACCGTGGGCGGGCAGGGCACCTACGACGTGGTGCGGCGCAAGGCCGACATGCTGCTGTCGCGCTACCGCAGCCGCCCGGTGGGCGCGCGGGTGACCCTGACCCGCGGCGTCACCGATGTGGAAACCATCTGGAACCACCTGTTCAACGAGATGGGCTTCGCCGAAGTCGGCTTCGCCCCGGTCACCTCGGGCGACCTCAGCGACTACAACCTCACGGGCGAGGAACTGGTGCAGGTCTTCGCCAACATGAAGGCCCTCGGCCGGCGCTACCTGGAGGCGGCGCTGGAGCACCGCAACATCGGCTTCTCCAACCTGCACCAGCTCATCACCGACATCCACGAGGGGCAGAAGAAGGCGCTGCCCTGTGGCGCCGGACTGAAGATGCTGGCCGTGGACCACGAAGGCGGCCTCAATCTCTGCCACCGCTTCACCGGCTCCAGCCTGCCCACCTTCGGCGATGTGCACAGCGGGGTGAAACAGGCCGAGCTCAACGACTTCCTCTCCCTGCGCCTGGACCGGCAAGGCACCGGCTGCGACACCTGCCGCATCCGCAACCTCTGCTCCGGCGGCTGTTATCACGAGAGCTACGCCCGCTACGGCGACCCCACCCACCCGACCTACCACTACTGCGACCTGATGCGCGACTGGGTGGACTTCGGCATCGAGGTCTACAGCCGGATCATGGCCGCCAACCCGGCCTTCATCAGCCGCTACATCACCCCGCGGAAGGCGCACTGACATGAAGCATCTCAAGCCGCTGAACAACAAAGCCCAGTTGCTGGACCAGGCCGTGGCCGAAGACCGCGTCGAAGAAGTGGTGGCCATGAGCGCCGTGGCCGGCTGCACCGCCACCACCGACCCGGGCTGGGAAGTGGACGCCTTCGGTGGCGTCTCCTCGCTCTGCCAGCCGATGGAAGCCGACCTCTACGGGTGCTCCGACCCCTGCTGGTGGCCGGCCCAGGTGCCGGACATGATGAGCACCTACCAGGACTGGAACGCCAACGCCGCGGATTCCTCGCAGGACTGGCGCAACCTCGGCACCGTCTTCCCGAAAGACAAGTGACGACAAGAAGAACAACAGGGGAATCCGCATGAAACTCACCGTCATCGCCCGCCTGGCCACCGCCATCGCCGGGCTCGCCCTGGGCGCCGGCGCCTGGGCCGCCGACAACGCCGGCCCGGCCCTCAAGCCCGGCAGCGAATACCTGATCGCCACCAACTACCCCAACAACCTCCACGTGGTCGACCTGGCCAGCGACAGCCTCTACAAGACCTGCCGCCTGCCCGACGCCTTCGGTCCCGGCACCGCGATGATGGCGCCGGACAACAAGACCGCCTACCTGCTCAACAACCACTTCGGCGACCTCTATGGCGTCGACCTGGATGACTGCAAGACCGTGTTCCACGCCCGGCTCTCGCGCAACCCGGGGGAGAAGGTGCGCTCGATGTTCTCCTTCGCCCTCAGCCCGGACGGCAAGGAGCTCTACACCACGGTCAACCCGACCCAGATGATGAGCGACCACTACGTGGTCAAGCCGCCGCGCCTGGAGGTGTTCCGCACCGCCGACGGCCTCGACGCCAAGCCCGTGCGCAGCTTCCCCATGCCGCGTCAGGTCTACCTGATGCGCGCCGCCGACGACGGCAGCCTGTTCGTGGCGGGGCCGGACATCTACAAGATGGACGTGCACACCGGCCAGTACGAAGTGGCCGTGCCCGGGCGCAACTGGCAACGGCCCAACTACAGCGCGCCGGACGTGCTGTACTTCTGGCCGCACCAGAGCGCGCTGCATGACTTCTCCATGCTCTACACCACGGCGAAGTTCAAGGACGACAAGCAGGACCTGGCCACCGCCGATTTCATCTACGGCTTCGTCAGCGTCGACCTGAAGACCGGCAAGAGCACGGTGCAGGACTTCGCCCCGCTCACCGAGCTGTACTTCACCGGCATGCGCTCGCCCAAGGACCCGAACCTGATGTTCGGCGTGCTCAACCGCCTGGCCAAGTACGACATCAAGCAGCAGAAGCTGATCAAGGCCGCCAACCTCGAACACACCTACTACTGCGTGGCGTTCAACAAGGCCGGCAGCAAGCTCTACCTCGCCGGCACCTTCAACGACATCGCCGTGTTCGACCCGGACAGCCTCGAGAAGGTGAAGAACATCAAGCTGCCCGGCGGCGACATGGCCATCACCACCACCCAGGTGTTCGTCCGCTAGGGTGAGAGGGCAGGGCGTTGCGGCCGACATGGCGCAACGCCTCTACGACCAACGGAGCCATCCCCGACCCTGGCTTAACGTTTACGTAAAGGTTAAATATGACCGGCACCCCGCGTTGCCTGCCTGGCAGCGGCAGTCGGTTCTGCGTCTGTCCCAATAAGCACAAGAAGGGAAAGCCATGAATCACCCCAGCTACACCCGAGGGCGCCAGGACAAGCCATTGCTGGCCATGACCCTGGGCGCCGCCTTCGACGCCACCGTGGCGCGTTTCCCCGAGCGCGAAGCGCTGGTGGTGCGCCACCAGGGCCTGCGCCTGACCTGGGCGCAACTGGCGGCGGAAGTGGAACGCCACGCCCGCGCGCTCATGGCCATCGGCCTGGAAGCGGGCGATCGCCTCGGCATCTGGGCGCCCAACTGCGCCGAATGGACCATCACCCAGTTCGCCAGCGCCAAGGTCGGTGCCATCCTGGTCAACATCAACCCGGCCTACCGCAGCAGCGAGCTGGAATACGCCCTCAAGCAGTCCGGCTGCCGCTGGGTGATCTGCGCCGACGCCTTCAAGACCTCCGACTACCACGCCATGCTGCTGGAACTGGTCCCGGCCCTGGCCGACGGCGAGCCGGGCACGCTCGCCAGTGACAAGCTGCCGGAGCTGCGCGGCGTGGTCAGCCTGGCCGCCGAGCCACCGGCCGGCTTCCTGCCCTGGGCCGTGTTGCAGCAAGCGGCGGGGGCGGTGAGCACCGAGGCCCTGGCCGAACGCGAGGCCCAGCTGCAGTTCGACGAGCCGATCAACATCCAGTACACCTCCGGCACCACCGGCTTCCCCAAGGGCGCCACCCTCAGCCACTACAACATCCTCAACAACGGCTACATGGTCGGCGAGAGCCTGGGCCTCACCGAGCACGACCGCCTGGTGATCCCGGTGCCGCTCTACCACTGCTTCGGCATGGTCATGGGCAACCTCGGTTGCCTGACCCACGGCAGCACCATGATCTACCCGGGCGACGCCTTCGATCCGCTGGCCACCTTGGCCGCCGTGGCCGAGGAAAAGGCCACCGCGCTCTACGGCGTGCCCACCATGTTCATCGCCGAGCTGGACCACCCCCGGCGCCACGAATTCGACCTCTCCAGCCTGCGCACCGGGATCATGGCCGGCGCCACCTGCCCCATCGAAGTGATGCGCCGGGTGATCGACGAGATGCACATGGCCGAGGTGCAGATCGCCTACGGCATGACCGAGACCAGCCCGGTCTCCCTGCAGACCGGCCCCGATGACGGCCTCGAGCTGCGCGTCACCACCGTCGGCCGCACCCAGCCGCAACTGGAAAGCAAGATCGTCGACGCCGACGGCCGCATCGTCCCCCGTGGGCAGATCGGCGAGCTGTGCACCCGGGGCTACAGCGTGATGCTCGGCTACTGGAATAACCCGCTGGCGACGACGGACGCCATCGACCCCGGGCGCTGGATGCACACCGGCGACCTGGCGGCCATGGACGAGGAGGGCTACGTGCGCATCGTCGGGCGCAGCAAGGACATGATCATTCGCGGCGGCGAGAACATCTATCCGCGCGAGGTGGAGGAATTCTTCTTCACCCACCCGGCGGTGGCCGACGTCCAGGTGATCGGCATCCCCTGCAGCCGCTACGGCGAGGAGCTGGTGGCCTGGGTCCAGCTGCACCCCGGCCACGACGCCACGGCGGAAGCACTGCGCGACTGGGCCCGCGCCCGCATCGCCCACTTCAAGGTCCCGCGGCACTTCCGCTTCGTCAGCGAATTCCCCATGACCGTCACCGGCAAGATCCAGAAATTCCGCATGCGCGAAATCAGCATCGAGGAAATCGGCGGCCTGTAGGGGCGAATTCATTCGCTCTGTCTGCGTTAGCTGTTGTGGTTTTTAAGCAACCGCTTAAGTACGTTGGTTTCCGGGCATTTATGGACCTCTGCCACCTCCACCGCATGGGTTTCGCTCCGCTCTACCCATCCTACGAAAGCCCGTGCGCACCACGTCCTGATACGCCGGGCGAATAAAGTTGGAGCAGCCGCCAAACGCCCCTTCCCAGGAGGCCGAGCGAATCGTCGTGTAAGGGGTTGAGCGACATGGATGTCGCGAGAGCCGCGATGGGCCAGGGATGGCCCTTCGCGGCGTGCCCCTGGAACGATGATGGAGCGAGGGAAGTCTGGCTTTAGCCAGACCCGTATGGAGGGGCAAGTTTTTTGGTTCCTTTTCACCGGGCTGGCGTTCCAGCGACTGGAAAAGGGACTCGCCCGGGGGGCGAAACCAGAAGGCCCAGCAAAGCTCGGCAATCAGCTGGGCTCAAATCTTCTAGCAACACTTAACGCAGACAGAGCCAATTCATTCGCCCGCTTCCATTGCGCCCCCAACGGTGGGAGCGAATTCATTCGCGAAAAGGGCCGCGCAGCGGCCCCATCAACCATCCCGACCTCAATGCAAGGTCGTCGGCTCGTCCGTCACTAGCACCGTCTCCCAACCGTCGTAATCGCCGTCGAAGGACAGGGCCAGGGCCAGCAGCGCCAGGGTCAGCTCATCGATGGTGCCCGGCTGGGGGATGTCCTCGCGCCACAGCTGCACCCGGTAGGCCTCCTCGTCCTCGGTCCAGCCGCGGTCGCGCAGGGTGAAGCCGAGGGTGGTGGCCTCGGCGATCAGCGCTTCGCCCCGGGCTTCGTCGGGCAGGTAGAACCAGTGGTCGATCTCGCGCGGGGTTTCCAGCGTGTCGCCGTTGCTCTCCAGCACCGCGCACAGGCGGCGGTTGCTGATGCGCTGCTGGTCTTCGGCGGGCGGGAAGAGGAAGTCGAAGTAGGTCGACCATTCCGGGTCTTCCTGGGTGCCGGATTCGTACTCGTATTCCGGGAAGGCCTCCAGCACGGCGGCGACCCGCTCGTTCCAGAGCGTCTCGTCGCCCACGTAGAAGAAGAAATCGCGCAGGCCGTTGCCGGTGTAGCGGCCCAGGTAGGCGCAGCCTTCATTGAGCAGGCGCGCGGTCAGTTGGTCCTCGATCTCGATCAGCCGGTCGAACTCCTCCTGGCTGGAGAGTCCATCGTCCCGTGGCGTACGCATGTGCAGGCGCACGTAAGCCATGAACGGCAGGTGCTCCAGCGGCACTTCGCGCACCGCGCCGAGGTCGACGTAGATGGAGGCGGGACGGTCGTCGACCTGTGCGAAATAGAAATCCCAATCGTCAGTCATGCAGCAGCTCCTTGCGTGGATGAGGCGACTCTACAGAGGCGCGCGCCTTCGCGCACGGGTTGCCGGCATGTCGGTTGAACAGCTTCACTGCACATCTGTCGAAGCTGGGCCACGCCGTTTCGTTTACCGCCTCCGGAGCCCCCATGAATCTCGCCCCCGCCAGCCTCATCCTGTTCGCCACGCTGTTGCTGGCCGGTTGCGGCAGCCAGCGCAGCCAGGAAGGCCCGCAGCTCACCCCGGCCGAAGTGCGTGCCCAGGTGGCGCGGCTGATCCCCAGCAACGTGGTGGACCGCCAGGGCTGGGCCACCGACATCCAGGTGGCCTTCACCGCCCAGGAGCTGGCCACGGTGAAAGGCAACTTCTGCGCGGTGCTGGCGGTGACCGAGCAGGAGTCCACCTACCAGGCCGACCCGGCGGTGCCGGGCCTGGCGAAGATCGCCCGCCAGGAGATCGACCGCCGCGCCGCGCGCCTGCACCTGCCGGGCTTCCTGGTGGATTCGGCGCTGGACATCCGTTCGCCCACCGGCAAGACCTACGCCCAGCGCCTCGCCGCCGTGCGCACCGAGCGCCAGCTGAGCGTGATCTTCGACGACTTCATCGGCATGGTGCCCCTTGGCCGCCAGCTGTTCGGTACCTTCAACCCGGTGCACACCGGCGGCCCCATGCAGGTCAGCATCGCCTTCGCCCAGCAGCACGCCGAGAACTACCCCTATACGACCACCGGCAGCTTGCGCGACGAGGTGTTCACCCGCCGCGGTGGCCTGTACTTCGGCATCGCCCACCTGCTGGGCTACGAGGCAGATTACCCCGAGCCGCTGTACCGCTTCGCCGACTTCAACGCCGGCTGGTACGCCAGTCGCAACGCCGCCTTCCAGCAGGCGGTGAGCCTGGCCAGCGGCATCCCCCTGGCGCTGGATGGCGACCTGATCATCCACGGCAGCCGCGACGCCGGCTCCACGGAAAAGGCGGTGCGCACCCTGGGGCGGCGCCTGGACATGGGCGACGGTGCCATCCGTCGCGCGCTGGAACAGGGCGACGGGCCGGACTTCGCCGAAAGCGAGCTGTACGAGAAGGTTTACGCCCTGGCCGAGAAGGGCGCCGGGCGCACGCTGCCCCGTGCGGTGCTGCCGGGCATCACCCTGCAGAGCCCGAAGATCACCCGCAAGCTCACCACCGCCTGGTTCGCCCAGCGCGTGGATGAGCGCTACCGGCGCTGCATGGCGCGCTGAGGTGCACGCCATCCGGTCATCCCGGGTGAAAACTCCTTGAACCTCCCGCAGGGCAGATTTTCCCATGACAAGGCCGGTAATCAGGCAAGTACCGGCCGGGTCACGAGAGGAGAATAACAATGCCCAGTGTCACGTCAGGACGCGCCAACCCCAGCGAACTCACTCAGGCCGGCATCATCGGCCAGAGCCCCGAGCAGCTGGACCTGCAGATCGAGGACGGCTGGCGCAGCCGGGGCGAGCAAGCCTTCGAAGCCATGGTCCGCAGCGACTCGCGGTTGTTCATCGCCAAGCTGGAGGAAGCGGTGCTCTCCGAAAGCATCTGCGTGCAGCTCTACGACATGCTGCTGGAGCGCGCCATGCACCACGACGGCTACCGCGCCGAGCTGGTGGCCACCTTCCGGCAGATCCGCGACGAAGAGCTTGCCCACGTCTGGACCCTGATCGAAGCGCTGGAGCGGGTCGGCGTGCGTGCCCGTACCGCCCTCGCCGAACACCCGCGCAACTGGGGCATCGCCGCCCAGCACGTGGCCCAGGTGCTGGCCCAGCCGCACAACAGCATGTCGCAGTGCCTGCACGCCATGCTCATCTACGAACTGGGGGAACAGGCCGCCTGGGAAACCCTGGTGACCCTGATGGCCGCCAGCGGCGACGACACCTGGCTGCGCCGCTTCCAGGCGGTGCTGCAGGATGAACAGCGCCACGCCAACACCATCAAGGCGCTGCTCTCCCGCGAGCTGCCCGACGACGCTCCAACCAGTCCGTAGGATGGGTCGGGCGGCGTTCCGCGAGCGGAGCGAAACCCATGCTGTAGCGGCGCGTAGTGTTTGGCGGGGTTGGTACGGCTCGCGGTGCCGCCCGCCCCATCACTTGGCGAACAGCTGCCCCATGTCCTTGAACGCCTTGAACTCCAGCGCATTGCCGCAGGGGTCGAAGAGGAACATTGTGGCCTGCTCGCCCACCTGGCCCTTGAAGCGCACGTAGGGTTCGATCACGAACGATGTGCCCAGCCCGCGCAGGCGTTCGGCCAGCGCCTCCCATTCAGCCCAGCCCAGCACCACGCCGAAGTGCGGCACCGGCACATCGTGGCCGTCCACCGCATTGGTGTGGGCGGCTTCCTGGCTGGCGGTCTTCGGGTGTTCGTGGATCACCAGCTGGTGGCCGAAGAAGTCGAAATCCACCCAGTGCTCGCTGGAGCGGCCCTCGGCGAGGCCGAACACCTCGCCGTAGAAGTGCCGGGCGGCGGCCAGGTCGTAGACGGGAATGGCCAGGTGGAACGGGGAAAGACTCATGGCGCGCTGCCTCGTGGTGGTTTCCGGCCCATTCTAGAGATGGGATTGTCGATGGAAAGTCGGGATAATTTGTGCCGAGCGCGAATAATTTCGATCAGAGGCCACGCCATGTTGCGCGAACTCCGTACCTTCATCGCCGTCGCCCGCCACGGCACCTTTGCCGCCGCCGGGATGCACATCGGCCTGACCCAGTCGGCGGTCAGCGCGCAGATTCGCAACCTCGAAAACGCCCTGGGCGTGCGCCTGTTCGACCGCACCGGGCGCCAGGCCATCCTCAACGCTGCCGGCCACCGCGCGCTGCCCATGGCGCGGGAGATGCTGGACATTTTCGCGCGCATGGCCACCCCCGAGGCGGCCGAGCAGTTCAGCGGCGAGCTGCGCATCGGCGCCATCGCCACGGTGCAGACCGGCCTGCTGGCCGCCGCGCTGTTGCGCCTGCGCGAGGCGGCACCCCGGGTCGAGCCCAAGCTGATTCCCGGCGTCTCGCTGAACCTGCTGAACCAGGTGGATGCCGGCGAGCTGGACCTGGCGATTCTCATCGAGCCGCCATTCGAGCTGCCCAAGGAACTGCACGCCGAGGTGCTGCGTGAGGAGGATTTCGTGCTCATCGTGCCCCGTGGCCTGGAGGGCGATGACCCGCTGCAGATACTCGCCAGCCAGCCGCTGGTGCGTTACGACCGCACCTCGTTCGGCGGCCGGCAGGTCACCCGCTTCCTGCGCCGGCAGCGCCTGGAGGTGCAGGTGGCGCTGGAGCTGGACGAACTCGACGCCATCGTGCGCATGGTCGAGGCGGGGCTGGGGGTGTCGCTGATCCCCGAGGCGGGGTTATGGCTGGAGCGCGAGGCGGCCATCCGCGTCATCCGCCTGGGCGAGCTGACCTTCCAGCGGCGCATCCTCCTGCTCACCCGCCACGGGCAGCGCAACCTGCCCATCCAGCAGCTCTTCGCCCGCTGCCTGCGTGATGGCTGAGGGCTTGCAGAATGCCGCGCCGATCCGGGCCGCCCGTGCATCCTGCAAATGACAGCCTGATATCAATGTTTTTCAACTCATTGAATAAAAGGGAGTTTTGCCAATCGGGAAAGCTGGCATGCCCGGTGCAATTGTCGTTGCGGCAATGAACCGTACTGGAGTGACAACAATGCAGATCGCCATCAAAGAATTCTTCGACGCCTTTCCCGGCTACACCGTTTCCATCAAACCGCGCCCGGACGGCAAGCTCCTGCTGAGCCTGGACCGCAAGGACCGCCCCACACTGCGCAAGGCCATCGACAGCGACGCGGTGTTCTGCCAGCAACGGGTGCGCTGCCTGATTCGCGAACTCACCCGCGACATCAAGCTGGCCGCCGGTGAAGTCAGCTGGAAGGGCGAGGGCAACCAATGGGTCCGTGGCGAGCTGCCGACCTTCACCGGCGGCCCGATCCAGGTCACCGCCGCCAAGACCCTGTTCGCCCGCCGCGCCATCCGCCGCGACGGTGGCAGCAGCCGCCACGCCGTGGCCGGTTGAGGCGCCTGCTACGCCGCTCGATGCCCACGCCTCGGTTGAGGTGCTGGTCGCGCCGGGCGGCGTAACGCTCCCCCCTTACGTACCCGCTGAACCTAATCGATTGGTCACCGCAAATCTCCCGCAATTGGCTATCGGGCCATCGCCGGCGCAGGGCTAACCTAGCGCCCATTCCCGCTACGCCACTGGATTGGAGATCGACATGAACAACCGCATCGAATGGGCCAAGGCCTCCCCCGACGCCTACAAGGCGATGGTCGCCCTGGAGCAGGCCATGGCCAGCACGGGCCTGGAAGACTCGCTGCTGGAGTTGGTGCGCCTGCGCGCCTCGCAACTGAACGGCTGCGCCTACTGCGTGAACAAGCATGCCAATGACGCGCGCAAGGCCGGCGAAACCGAAGCCCGCCTGCAGACCCTCAGCGTGTGGGAGGAAACCCGCTTCTTCACCGAGCGCGAACGCGCCGCCATGGCCTGGACGGAAAGCCTCACCCAGCTCTCCATCCACCACGCTCCGCAACACCAGTACGAAGCCCTGCGCGAGCACTTCAGCGACGCCGAGGTCGCCAACCTGACCCTGGCCATCGCCACCATCAATGCCTGGAACCGCTTTGGCGTCGGCTTCGCGATGATCCCCTGAAAAAACTGCCTGCGTTGCCATCGCTGCGTTAGAAACAGGCTAAAAATGCTCATTTACAGAACGTAAACTCCGCTTTTTCGCCTGTTTCTGCCTTGCGCTGGCTGCCTCGGCGACGTTTTTGGTGTTTCCGCAGCTCTGCAGGCTCTGTCGCACATCGGCGATGTCGCACCCCCTGTGGGAGCGGCTTCAGCCGCGAAAGGCTCACCGCCGGCACTTGGCTGCGGGGTGTCGGATGCGCCATCGCGAATGAATTCGCTTCTACCTGCGATTCATCGCGTGGCGACGAAGAACAATCGGGGGAAGGGCAGCAGCACGGTGCCGTCGGCATAGCCCGGGTAGGCCCCGGCTAGCGCCGCCTCGTAACGCGCCAGGTATTCCTCTTGCTCCGCTGCCGACAGCGGCGCCAGGAACGGACGCAGGCCGCTGCCCTTGAACCATTCGACGATGGCCCTCGGGCCGCCTGCCAGCTGATGGTGGTAGACGGTGCGCCACAGGTTCACCTGCGCGCCCGCGTCCCGCAGCACGCTGAAATACCACTGTGCTGGCTGGCGGCTGCCGCGGGCGCGGTGGGCTTCCGCCAGGCGCTCGGCCCAGGGGCCTTCGGCGGCGATCTCGCGCATCAGCCGGTGGGCCGGTTCATCCAGGTTGTCGGGCATTTGCACGGCCAGGCTGCCGCCGGGGGCGAGCTTTTCCAGCAGTGCCGGGAGCAGGTGCGCGTGGTCCGGCACCCATTGCAGCGAGGCGTTGGCGAGGATCAGGTCCACCGGTTCGGCGCCGCTCCAGCTGGCGATGTCACCCACCTGGAAGTCCACGCCCGGCAGGCGTTTGCGCGCGGCCCCGATCATGTCGTCGGAGCTGTCCAGGCCAGTCACCCGCGCCTCGGGGAAGCGTTGCAGCAGGAACTCCGTGGAATTGCCCGGGCCGCAGCCCAGGTCGACCGCGCGGGCCACGGGGCGTTCGGGCACCTGCGCGAGCAGGTCGTGGATGGGGCGGTTGCGCTCGTCTTCGAACTTCCGGTATTGCGCGGCGGACCAGCTCATCGAAAGGCTCCAGGCTGCGGGGAGAGGTGCCCATGATCCCCCTCGGCGGCGCATCCTTCCAGTCCGACCAAGGTCGGCGGAGTGCTCGGCTGCGGCACGCCTGAAAACCGAAACGCAGAAAAGCAAAAAGCCCGCCGAAGCGGGCTTTTTCCAGACCGTCCGACATCCTGTCGGCTGCCATCCTGGCGTTGGTCGATCTTCCCTGACCTAGCGCGTCCTGCGCTTCAGTCATGTGTGTAGGATAGGGCTGTCAGGCAAAGCCAAAAAGAGGAGAATCCATCCGCCTCTTGTAAGCCTTTTGCTATAGCGAGACGGCAAACCACTGACAGGCCACTGAAAGCTGCAACGGCGGTCAGTGCTTCATCTTGCTGCTCAATACCAGCCCCACACCCCCGAGTACTGCCAGAGAGGCGATCGCCAGGGGCAGGGTCAGCGCCTCGCCGAGAAACAGGATGCCCGCCGCCGCCGCGAGGATCGGCACGCTGAGTTGCACCGTGGCGGCCTGGATCGATGCCAGCCGTGCTACCGCCGCATACCAGATGGCGTAGCCCATGCCCGAGGCGACGGCGCCGGAAAGCAGGGCGAAGCCGGCGCCAGCGGGGTCGAAATGCAGGCCCTGGAGAAAGGGCAGGGCGCAGGCCAGGGCCAGGGGGATGCCGCGCACGAAGTTGCCGGTGGTGGCCGCCAGCGGGTCACCGGAGCCCTTGCCCAGCAGCGAATACACCGCCCAGGCGAACCCCGCCATCAGCATCAGCAGCGCGCTGCCCAGGGGCGGCGCGCTGGCGCCCGGCAACAGCAGCACCAGCAGCCCGGCGATGGCCAGCAGCAGGCCGGCCACACCTTGCAGGCCCAGGCGTTCGCCACGCACGAAGCCGTACAGCAGCATGCTCAGCTGCACCGCGCCGAACAGCAGCAGCGCGCCGGTGCCGGTGTCCAGGTGGATATAGGCCAGGGAAAAGCCCGCCGCGTATACCACCAGCGCCAGGGCCCCGGGCCAGCTGCCCGCCATGGGCTTGCCGGCGTTGCGCCACGTGAGCAGGAACCACAGCATCAGCGCGCCGCTGGCGATGCGCAGCACGGTGAAGCTGGGGGCATCGATGCCGGTGTGCTTGAGGGCGAGGCGGCATAGCACGGAGTTGCCGGCGAAGGCGAGCATGGCCAGGGCGGTGAGCAGCAGCGTGGAGCCTCGGGTGGTGGCAAGACCGGTGGCGGGTGCAGTCATGGACGGGTCCCGTAGCGTCGGGTGGTCGTTGTTATGCCGCCCATACAACGCGGCCACGCGGCGACGGTCAATGCGACCAAGGTGCCGGTTCATCGGCGCGAATGAGTTTCCCGGGCTGTCGATCGAAATCGCTTCATCCTGTCGCACTCGTCAGGATAGAGTCATAAAACCGCTCTAACATGCATCTTTCGCTGCTTCGTCAGCCTTTCTGAACTGCCGCCAACCCGATGTGATCGGAGGATCGCATGCTCCTGAACAATGAAGTTCGTCTTGCCGTAATGGGGTTTCTGCTCGCTTCCGGCCTCCAGGCCGGCGCCGCAGAAAAACAGTGGGTCGAGGTGTCGCCGGGCTTCTTCGCCGGCACGGCGGACGAGGCACTGCGCAAGCAGGAAGCGAGCGGCTACACCCGCGCCGTAGGGGACTTCGATGGCGATGGCCAGGAGGATTCCGCGCGCCTGCTGGCCAGTGCGGCGGGTGACGGCGAGTTCGCCGTGGCCCTCGCGCTGTCGAGCGAACGGCAGGTGCCGCATATCGTCAGCACCGGCACCGAGATCGCCCGGGTAGGCCTTGCGACCCAGGCGCCGGGGCACTACCCGACCGCTTGCGGCAAGGGGGCGGGCAAGGCAGATGCGCCATGCACCGAGGCGGTGACCCTCGCCCATCCGGCGCTGGCGCTGTTCACCTTCGAGTCCGCGACCCGTGTGCTCTATATCGACAATGGCCAGGTGCGCGAGGTGTGGCTGGCGGATTGAGGGGCGGGGCGTTTCGCCAATCCGTTTGCTGCCATGGATCGTAGGTTGGGCCGAGGTACGAGGCCCAACGCAGCGGAGGTCCGCCTTGCACCGTTGGGCCTCGCTGGGCTCGGCGCCAACCTACTGTTCGGGGCTAGCGCAGATGTTCCGGCGGGATGGCATAGGTGCCGACCACATGGGCCACCGGGTCGTCGAGGCCTTCGGAGTAGAGGGAGACCTCGCCCATAGCCAGGGTCTTGCCCAGCTTCATCAGCCGGCATTCGCCGATCACCCGGCGGCCGCCTTCCGGGCGGCGCAGGAAGTTGATGGTCAGGCTGGTGGTGACCGCCAGCGGCACGATGCCGATTTGCCCCAGCACGGCGACATAGAGCGCGACATCGGCCACGGCCATGAGGGTGGGGCCGGATACGGTGCCGCCGGGGCGCAGGTCGCTGTCGTCCACTTGCAGCGACACGGTGGCACTCATCGGGCCCACGGCCTCGATCACCACGCGCGTCTGCGGGAAGGCGTCGCCGATGAAGCGGGCGATCTCGTCTTTGCTGGCCATGTCCGGGCTCCCAGTGGGTTGGCTGTCAGCGCGACTTTGCCTGCTCGGCGAGCATCTGGTCGAGCTTCTGCTCGGCTTTGTCCGCATAGGCCTTGCAGCTCACCGGGGCCGGGTGCGGCTTTTCGGCGTTGGTGTAGTCCCAGCCGCTGCCTTCGGCGTGGGGTGTCAGCAGCAGGTCGCAGGGCAGGGCGCGGACGGCGGCGAAGCTGGCACGGAAGGCGTCGACCAGGTGCGGGTAGCGGGCGTTGTCGCGCAGTTGGTAGCCCGGCGCGCTGAGGCTGTCGGCGTAGGCGATGCGCAGGGGCTTGCCGTCCTGGGTGTCGGTCCAGGTCCAGCTCATGCTGCCCGGGGTGTGGCCCGGGGTGAAATGCACGGTGAAGGTGGTGTCGCCCAGGGTCACCGTCTCGCCGTCCTGCACCAGGCGCTCGGGCGTCAGCGGGGCGAAGAGCATGCCGCTGCCGAAGTGGATGTCGTCGGCGCCGCCGCGTTGCAGCAGCACGGCGGATTCGGCGTTGCTCACCAGCACAGCGCCGGTGGCGCGCTTGATCGCCGCCAGCGGGCCGACGTGGTCGATGTGGGCGTGGCTGTGGAGGATCAGGCGCAGGTCCTGGGGCTGCACGCCGAGCTTCTTCATATTGGCCAGCAGGTGGTCGGCCACCTGGGGCATGCCGCCGTCGATGAGCACCGCGCCGGCGTCGGTTTTCACCAGCAGGGCGCTGATGCTGGCGGTGCCGATCTGCCAGACGTGGTCGCTGATGCGCAGCGGTTCCACCGGCACCAGCCAGGCTTGCAGCCCTTCATAGGCCTCCAGCTGCGGCAGGGGCTTGGGGGCGGCGAGCGCCAGGTTGGCGGCGAACAGGGGCAGCGCGAGGCTGGCGAGGAAACGCATTGGAACACTCCATTGATCACGGGGGCGGCATTCTGCCCGGCCATTGCGCCGGGCACCATGGAGCCGCTCTGACTCTTTTTCGCGGGCAGGGTTCACCGGCTCAGGCGGCACCGTCCAGGGCATCGGGTTGCAGGGCACGCCACATCAGGGTGTGCTCGGCGCCCCAGGCTTGGAAGCGCTCCAGCGGCACCCAGCCCCGGCGGGCGTAGTAGTCGGCGCGGTCCTGGGTGTGCAGGTAGAGGCGCCCATGGCCCTGGCTGCGGGCCTGTTCGCAGATGCCTTCGATCAGGCGTTCGGCGATACCCTGGCCACGCGCCTCGGGGGTGGTGAACACGCAGGCCAGCCAGGGGCCCAGGTCGTCGCGGCCGGGCAGGTCGTCCTCGGCCAGGGCCGCGCCGCCGAGCAGGTGCTCGCCGTCCAGCGCCACCAGGCACTGCCATTCGCCGCTGCGCTGGCCCTCGGCGAACTCGCGCTGCCAGGCGTCCAGCGGCTGGTCGACGAACTCATAGGCGAATTGCTGGTGCAGCCAGCGGGCATAGGTGTCGCTGTGCTGCATGTGGTTGCGCAGCCAGTCCAGGCGGTACATGGGGTCGTCCTTGCAGGTTCGGGAGCGCACATGGAACAGCAGCGCCGCCGTCCGTACAAGCGCCGTGTCAGCGTTGCGTGTCCCCGGCACGGGTGCGGCGCACGTCGGCGATGCCCGACCAGAGCTCGTCGAGGTTCTTGAACGGCCAGTCGGCGGAGGACTCCCGCGCGACGATCTTGTCGCGCCCGGCGAGCTTGGCCAGGTCGATCACCTCCACCGGGATGGCCGCCTTCATGCGCACGGAATAGAACACCTTGACCCGCGGCATGGTCAGGGATTTCGGGTGCTGCTCCAGCACCACGCCCAGGCGCCCGCTGTCCAGGCGCACCAGCGAGCCGGTGGGGTAGATGCCGATGGATTTGACGAAGGCCTGGAACACCGCCTCGTCGAAGTGCGATTTGCTCCACTCGGCCATGCGGCGGATGGATTCGGCCGGATCCCAGCCGCGCTTGTAGGGGCGGTCGGAGGTGATCGCGTCGTACACGTCGCATACCGCGCCCATCTTCGCCAGCAGGCTGATCTGGTCGCTCTGCAGGCGATGCGGGTAACCCGTGCCGTCGACCTTCTCGTGGTGGTGCAGGCACACGTCCAGTACCAGGGCGCTGACCTGGCCGCTGTGCAGGAGTATCTGCGCACCCGCCTCCGGATGGCTGCGCACCTGCTCGAACTCGCTGTCGGTGAGCTTGCCCGGCTTGTTCAGTACATCCATGGGCACGGCCATCTTGCCGATGTCGTGCAGCAGCCCGGCCATGCCCGCCTCGCGCACCTGGGCCTCGGCCAGGCCGAGCTGGCGGGCGAGGGCGATCATCAGCGCACAGACCGCCACCGAGTGCATGTAGGTGTATTCGTCCGCGGACTTCAGGCGCGCCAGGCTGATCAGCGCGTTGGGACAGCGCAGCACCGAATCGGCGATCTCCTCCACCAGCCCCTGGGCGTTCTCGACGTCGATGGCCTTGCCCATGCGCGCATCGCCGAACATCGACACCACCGCCTCCTTCGAGCGTGCGCAAAGCTCGGCGGCACGCGCCACCTCGTCCTCCAGGCTGGTGGGGCGCAGGGGTGGCTTGCGCTCGGCGGCGGCCAGGCGCTCGTCGATCTCGGCCTCTACTTCCGCCACCGTGCGGCTGGGCAGGTGCTCGGCCACGTCCTTGCCCTTGCTGGTGTCGATCCACACCTCAGTGATCTCGCTGCTGCGGATGCGTTGCAGGTCCTTCTCGGTCTTGACCACGAACTTGGCGCGGAAGAAGGGGTGGTCCATCCAGGACCCGCAGAATTCCTGTACGTACATGCCAAGCTGCAGGTCGGCGGTAGCGATTCGCTTTAACACCATTCGACATCTCATTAAGGGGTTGTCCGGCCCGACGCCTGGCACGGCCTGGCCGCCACCCACCGGGTGCGGTCCGCAGGGTTGGATCGCGGCACGGAGGGCGCAGCTCAGGTTGCGCGTCGATACGCACTCACTATAGGCAACGCTGGCCGTTGCAGAGGCCTTTATGCATCGCCCAACCAACTGGTCGGGGATGCGGCCGGGCAGTGCCGGCGAGGCTGTTCTATTCTTTTGCCGGGGTTGGGGAGCCACGTCTTGGCATCGTCCCGATGGCGCAACGACGAGGGTTGCAGATGAGGGTTCAGATAGTTGACGACGATCCGTGGATTGCCAATCTGCTGGAACAATTGGTCCTGAGCATCCGCTCCGGCGCTGAAATCGAATGCTTCGCCTCGGTGCAGGCCGCCATCGACGCCTGGCAACCGAACCGCTACCAGTTGGTGATCGTCGACTGGAACTTGCCGGACGGCACCGGGCTGGACGTGATGCAGAAGATCCGCCGGCTGGACAAGGACGTGCCGCTGCTGGTGGTGACCGGCCGCGCCGACCGCGAAAGCGTGCTGGCGGCCCGGCCCATGGGCATCAGCGCCTACATCACCAAGCCCTTCGATGTGCCTAAGGTACTTGCCTGCTTGGAAAGCCTGCTGCCCGCCGATGTAACGGCAGCGGAGCCGGAGGCGCGGCAGGTCAGCTTCGAAGAGCACCTGCGCAGCCTCACCCCGGAGCAGCTGGATGTACCGCTGCTCTCCGATGTGAAGGACAAGTTGCAGCAGGCCAGTCGCGGCGTGTCCATGGACTTCCAGGAGCTGGCCGCGGACTGGAACCGCGACCCGGCGCTCTGCGCCTACCTCATCGCTGCTGCCAACAGCGCCGTCTACGGCGGCGGCCAGGCGCCCTGCACCAGCCTGCCCGACGCGCTCAAGCGCCTGGGCGCACGCACCTGCATGAACCTCGCCACCGCCCTGGCCCTGCGCCAGGCCGGCAGCACCACCGACCCCTTCCTGAAGATATTCCTGCAGAACTACCTCGACGAGATCGACCAGCTCGCCGAGACGGTGGTGCGCACCGCGCGCCAGTGCGGCCTTGACCATGGCGCCCTTCAGGCGGCGGCCTTGCTCTACCGCCTGGGCGAGATGTGCGTGATCTTCCAGGCTCAGGAGTGGGCCCGGCAAAGCCGCCAGAGCATCGACGACAACACCCTGTTGAAGGCCTTCGCCGACTTCGCCGAACCCCTGGCCATCCGCCTCAAGGCGCACTGGGGCCTGCCCATGGCCCTGCGCGAGCTGATCGGCGCCTGCTATGCGTTGCCGCAGTTCCAGGTGCGGCAGGAACAGGCGGTCATGCGCCTCGCCGCTGCCCAATGTGGCAATGAGTCTGCGGCCGAGATCGAACGCCTCAAGCGCCTGGCGGGGGTGGGGTAGGGGAAGACACGGGGCACGCCGTTGCTGCCCCTTGTGGGCGAATTCATTCGCGATGCTTTTCATCGTTCTGTAGCCCGGACTTCAGTCCGGGAGTTTCGGCAGCACGCTCCTGGGCTGAAGCCCAGGCTCCGCCTGTAGGGGCGACTTCAGTCGCCAAGCGGCGCGTAGCGCCGCCGCCCTTGTGGGAGCGAATTCATTCGCGAAATGGAAGGAACGCAGCGCCGCCCACCCTCACAGCCCAGACAGGCTGCCGTTGGTGGATGAAAAAGCGCCATCCACCCTACATCCGGCACCACTCCGTAGGGTGGGTGAGCCCCGCATGTTCCAGGGTTGCTCCGGCAACCCCCGTCACAACGGCTAGCCTGTTGGAGTCTTTCTCCATACGGCAAGGTGGAACCTGAGCGTCGGATAACTTCGTCTAGGCTGTCAGTTACTCAGCACCATAGTGTCAATCGGGGTAGCCAGGGAATGCACGACCTCTTCAGCCACGACCCAGTGATCCTCATCGTCGACGACCAGGCGACCCATATCCGCGTGCTCAGCGAAGCGGTGCGCGACCTGGCCGCCGTGCACATCGCCAACGGTGGGCCGGGCACCCTGGAGATCGCCCGTTCCTGCCGCCCGGACGTGGTGCTGCTGGATATCGAGATGCCGCAGATGAACGGCTTCGAGATCTGCCGTGCATTCAAGGCCGACCCCAAGCTGTGCGATGCCTCGATCATCTTCGTTACCTCCCACAGCGAGCCGGAAAACGAGCTGAAAGCCCTGGAATCCGGCGCCTTGGGCTTTATCCAGAAGCCGCTCAACCTGCCTGTGGTGCGCGCCCATGTGAAGGCCCACCTGAGCCTGCGCGAACAGGCCAAGCGGGTGGCCTACGTCGATGCGCTCACCGGCCTGCCCAACCGCTCGCTGCTCAAGGACCGTGCCGCCCAGGCGCTGCAGAAGGCGCGGCGCGGCGAAGGCAAGGTGGCGATGCTGATGCTCGACCTGGACAACTTCAAGTTCATCAACGACTCCATCGGCCACACCACCGGGGACCAGGTGCTGCGCGAGGTGGCGCTGCGCCTCTCGGGCACGGCACGCGCCGTCGACACCGTCAGCCGCCAGGGCGGCGACGAGTTCGTGGTGCTGCTGCCGGATATCCAGGGCTTCGAAGCGGTGAGCGACTTCGCCGAGCGCCTGCTGACGACCATCGCCCTGCCGCTGACCATCAACGGCGCCCGCTACGACCTCTCGGCCAGCATCGGCATCAGCGTCTACCCGGACGATTGCGACAACCTGGAATCCCTCTACCGCTACGCCGACTCGGCCATGTACCAGGCCAAGGTGGAGGGGCGGAATCGCTTCCGCTTCTTCTCCGAGAAGATCGAAGCCAGCACCCGCGCCCGCCACATGCTCGAACGCCATATGCGCCGGGCCCTGGAGCAGCGGGTGTTCGAGGTGTTCTACCAGGCCAAGATCGACGCCGCCGACGGCCGCCCCATGGGTATCGAGGCGCTGATCCGCTGGCGCACCGCCGACGGCTCGCTGGTGTCGCCGGCCGACTTCATCCCCCTGGCCGAGGAAACCGGGCTGATCATCCCCATCGGCAAGTACGTGATGCTGCAGGCCTGCAACGACGCCAAGCGCCTGCTGGAAATGGGCTACCCGCTGTGCCTCAGCGTGAACATCTCCGCCGTGCAGTTCCGTGAGGAAAGCTTCCTCGGCATGGTCAAGGACATCCTCCAGGAATCGGGCCTGCCGCCCAGCCACCTGGAGCTGGAAATCACCGAAGGGGTGCTGGCCCACGACATCGACAAGACCCGCAAGACCCTGCTGGAACTCAAGGACGTGGGTGTGCGCATCGCCATCGACGACTTCGGCACCGGCTACTCCAGCCTCGCCTACCTCAAGCGCCTGCCCATCGACGTGCTGAAGATCGACCAGAGCTTCGTCCGCGAGATGCTCACCGACCGCAGCGACGCGGCGATCATCGAAGCGGTGATCCGCCTGGCCCAGGCCCTGGGGCTGGACCTGGTGGCCGAAGGCGTCGAGCACCGCGAGCAGGCGCGGCTGCTGCTCGGGCTGGGCTGCCGGATCATGCAGGGTTACCTGTTCGGCCGGCCGGTGCCCTTTCCCGAGGCCAGCCGCTTTCTCGCCGAGAACACCACCCACCCGCAACGCTGGCTCGACACCGACGACGGAGCCGGCCAATGAGCCGGCGCCTGTCCGGGCCGGTCTACAGCATGCTGGCCGTGGTCCTGGTCGGCGTGCTGGCCACCGCGCTGGTGGCCGGCCAGTTGCAGCAGCACAACCAGCAGCGCATCCACGAGGCGCTGGGGCGGGCCACCGACGCCATGGCCGATGCCGTGGTGCGTCGCCTGGGTCTCTACCAATACGGCCTGCGCGGCGCCCGTGGCGCCCTGGTGACCGTTGGCGAGGCAGGCATCAGCCGCGAGCTGTTCAATCGCTACGCGCGTTCCCGCGACATCGCCGTCGAGTTTCCCGGGGCGCGGGGGTTCGGCCTGATCCGCAAGGTCGCGCCAGCCGATGAGGCCGACTTCCTTAGCCGCGCCCGCGCCGATGGCAAGCCGGATTTCATCATCCGCCAGATCAGCCAGCACGAGGGCGACCGCTTCGTCATCCAGTACCTGGAGCCGGTGACCAACAATTCGGCGGCCATCGGCCTGGACATCGCCTCGGAAAGCAATCGGCGCGAGGCCGCGCTGGCCGCCATGCGCAGCGGCGAGGTGCGCCTCACCGCGCCCATCACCCTGGTGCAGGCGGTCGGCAAGCCGCTGCAGTCCTTCCTCATGCTGATGCCCATCTACCAGGGCGTGACCGTCCCCGAGAGCGTCGAGGAGCGTGAACGGTTGCTCGTTGGCTGGAGCTACGCGCCGCTGCTCACCGAGGAGGTGCTAGACGGCCTGCAGGTGGATGTCCACTCCCTGCAGCTGCGCCTGCGTGACATCACCGCGCCGGGTTTCGCAGAGGCGTTCTACGAAAGTGCCGCCACCCCCGACGGCAGTGCCGAGGTGATGAGCCTGCGGGTCGAACGCAGCCTCTACGGGCGCCATTGGGAGGTGGAGTTGGCCGCTTACCCGGCCTTCACCGCCCAGCTCAACCTGCTCTCGCCCCGCCTGGCCTGGGGCGGCGGCCTGGCGCTGACCTGCCTGCTGGCCGCGCTGGTGGGGGCCAACGGCGTCAGCGGCTGGCGCAAGCAGCAGGTGTTCGAGCAGCGCTCGCGCCTGGCGGCCATCGTCGAAAGCTCGCCCGACGGCATCGTCGGCCAGGCCCTGGATGGCACGGTGACGGCCTGGAACCCGGGCGCCGAGGCGATTTTCGGCTATGGCGCCGAGGAAGCCATCGGCCGGTTGCTCAAGGAACTGATCGTTCCCGAGCAGCGTTTCGACGAGGAGCGCGACATCCTCCGCCGGGTTGCCAGGGCGAGCGCATCGCCCTGTTCGACACCCAGCGCCGCCGCAAGGACGGCAGCCTGGTGAACGTCTCCCTGTCCATCGCGCCCATCCATGACCGCCTGCACCAGGTGGTGGGCATCTCCAAGACGGTGCGCGACATCTCCGCGCAGAAGTACGCCGAGGCGCGCATCCTCGAGCTCAATGCCGGGCTGGAAGAGCAGGTGGCGGCGCGCACCAAGGAGCTGCTGGCCACCAACGTGCTGCTCGACAGCGTGCTCAGCTCGGCGTCGGAGGTGTCCATCATCGCCACCGACACCGACGGCCTGATCCGCGTGTTCAACCGGGGCGCCGAGCGCCTGCTGGGCTACTCGGCGGCGGAGCTGGTGGGGCGCCAGTCGCCGGCGCTGTTCCACGACACCGCCGAAGTGGTGTCCCGCAGCGAAGAGCTGAGCGAGCGCTACCACCAGCCGATCCGCGGCTTCCGCGTCTTCGTCCATGTGCCCGAGCACGAGGGCGTCGAGGCCCGCGAGTGGACTTACGTGCGCAAGGACGGCACGCGCTTCCCCGTGACCCTGGTGATCACCGCCATCCGCGACGCCGGCGGCAAGGTCACCGGCTACCTGGGCATCGCCCTGGACATCACCGAGCGCAAGGCCGCCGAGCACCAGTTGGAGGAAAGCCTCGCCACCACCCGCGCCGTGCTCGACACGGCGGTCAACCCGGTCATCACCTTCGGCACCGACGGCCGCATCCACACCTTCAACCCCTCCGGCGGCGTGGTCTTCGGCTGCGACCCCGAGACCATGCCCGGGCGTCGCCTGGAAGAGCTGGTGGACCCAGCCTCGCGCGGGGCCTTCGCCAAACTGCTGGCCAGCTACACCGACCAGGCCACCGCCGGCGGGCCCAGCGGCCAGGAACTCTGGGGCCTGCGCGGCGACGGCAGCAGCTTCCCCATGCAACTGACCCTGGCCGCCATGGGCAGCAATGGCGAGCGGCGGCTGGTGTGCGTCATCACCGACCTCACCCAGCAGCACCAGCAGCGCAAGAGCCTGCTGGCCGCCCGTGACCAGTTGCTGCTGGCCGCCGAGGTGGCCGAGCTGGGCATCTGGTCGTGGAACCTGGCGGACGACTCGTTGCAGTGGAACGAGCGCATGTACGAGATCTACGGCATGCCGCCCGAGCAGAACGAGCAGGGCCTGCTGCTCCAGCACTGGCAAGCGCGTGTTCACCCGGAAGACATCGACCGGGTGGCCAAGCAACTGCTCGCCGCCATCGACGGCAGCGCGCGCTACGAGCCGATCTTCCGCATCGTCCGCCCCAACGGCCAGGTGCTGTTCATCCAGGCGGCGGCGCAGATCGAGCGCGATGCCCAGGGTGCGCCGACCAAGGTCACCGGCATCAATCGTGACATCACCGCCCAGCGCGAACTGGAAGCACGTCTGCTGGAGGCCCGCGACAAGGCCGATGCCGCCAGCGCCGCGAAGAGCTTCTTCCTGGCCAACATGAGCCACGAGATCCGCACGCCAATGAACGCCGTGCTGGGCATGCTGCAGCTGGTCCAGGGCACCGACCTCAACGGCCGCCAGCTGGACTACGTGGTCAAGGCGCAGACCGCCGCGCGCTCGCTGCTGGGGCTGCTCAACGACATCCTCGACTACTCCAAGATCGAAGCCGGCAAGTTGCAGCTCGACCCCCACGAGTTCGAACTGGAAGCGCTGATGCGCGACCTCGCCGTGGTGCTCGCCGGCAACCAGGGCGACAAGGACGTGGAAGTGATGTTCGACCTCGACGCACGCCTGCCACGGCGCCTGGTGGGCGACAGCTTCCGCCTGCAGCAGGTGCTCATCAACCTCGCCGGCAACGCCCTCAAGTTCACCAGCGTCGGCCAGGTGGTGGTGGGCTTCCGCCTGCTGGGCCTGTTCGAGGGTTCGACCCTGCTGCGGGTCTCGGTCAGCGACACCGGCATCGGCATCAGCCCCGAGCAGCTGGAGCGCATCTTCGACGGCTTCACCCAGGCCGAAGCCTCCACCTCGCGGCGCTTCGGCGGCACCGGGCTGGGGCTGGTGATCTGCAAACGCCTGATCGAGCTGATGGGCGGCCACCTGCAAGTGGAAAGCCAGCCGGGCAAGGGCAGCCGCTTCTGGTTCGACGTGTCCATGGAGCTGGCCGAGCCCGGCGCGTTGCGCGCCGCCTGCCCCGGCGTGGACGCACCGCTGCGCCTGCTGGTGGTGGACGACAACCCGGCGGCCGGCGAAGTGCTGCTGCGCACCTTGCTGTCCCTTGGCTGGCAAGCCGAGTACGCCTCCACGGGCGAAGCTGCCGTCGGCCATGTGCGCGAAGCGGCGGGGCGCCTGGAGCCCTTCGACCTGGTGCTGATGGACTGGCGCATGCCCGGCCTCGACGGCCTCGCCACCAGCCAGGCGATCCAGGCTCTGGCCGGCGAGCTGGAGGTGCCGCGCATCCTCATGATCACCGCCCACGGCAGCGAGGTCCTGGCCGATCGGCAGCAACAGGGCGGTGCGCCATTCGCCGGCTTCCTCACCAAGCCGGTCACCCCCATGCAGCTGGCCAGTGCCGTGCAGCGCGCCCTCGGCCAGCTGGAAGCGCCGCGACCGGTGGCGCTGGAGGGCCCGAAGAAACGCCTGCAGGGGCTGCGCCTGCTGGTGGTGGAAGACAACCCGCTCAACCGCCAGGTGGCCTCCGAGCTGCTGGCGGGCGAGGGTGCCCGCGTGTGCCTGGCCGAAGGCGGCCTGGAAGGCGTGCAGGCCGTACTCGATGACGCCCAGGGTTTCGACGCGGTGCTGATGGACATCCAGATGCCCGATATCGACGGCCTGGAAGCCACCCGGCGCATCCGTGCCGACGGGCGCCACCCGACCCTGCCGATCATCGCCATGACCGCCAACGCCGCCGCCCAGGACCGCCAGAACTGCCTCGACGCCGGCATGGACGACCACGTCGGCAAACCCATCGACATCCACCAGCTGGTGGCCACCTTGCTGCGCTGGACCGAGCCCGGCGCGGTGGCACGGCCTGAGCCGGCACCTGTCGAGCGCACGGGCGATGCCGCGGTGGTGGAGTCCCGGGATTCGATCCTGGCGCGCTTCGGCGGCAACCTGAAGCTGTTGCTCTCGGTGCTCGCCAGCTTCGACACCGAGATGCAGAAGCAACTGGTGCGCCTGCGCGAATCCGTCGCCGCCGGTGACCTGCGCAGCGTGGTCGGCGCCTTGCACGGCCTCAAGGGCAGCTCCGGCACCATGGGCGCCAGCGCACTGTGCGCGCGCACCGGGGAGCTGGAGCAGCAGGGCATACATGTCGCCCCGGAAGGCGCCGCCGCGTTCCTCCACGAGCCGCCCTGGCTCGACGAACTGCAGGGCCTGCTCGACCGCAGCAGCGCCGCGCTGCTCGTGCACTTCCCGGAAATCGGTGCCGCGCCCGCGCCGCGCGGGGTGCCCGCCGAGCAGGCCGGCGCCCTGGCCATGGCGGACTGGCAGACCATCCTGGACAAGGTGCTGGAGCTGCTGGAAACCGGCAGCCTGGCAGCCCTGGACCACACCGAGCCACTGCTGCACAAGGCGCCGCCGCCCCTGCGCGATGCCTGCCTCACTTTCGTCCGCCTGGTGGAGGAGCTGGACTTCGACGGCGCCCGCGAATGCGGCTGGCGCCTGCAGCAGGGCGGCGGCCAGGGCTGAGTGGCGGGGGAGCTGTCCTACGCCCTTCGCAGCAGGTATCGTGCGCACCTTCCCCAGGTGTTCGTCAGGGTTTTCGCTCCATGATCAGCTCGTCGTTTCGGCTCGCCGTCCTCGGCATCGCCACCCTCTGCTCGGCCGCCGCCTTCGCCCGGGTCGAGGTGGAGGCCGTGCAGCACAAGAGCGGCCCCATGCTGGTGGCCAAGGTTTCCGAAGACATCGCCCCCGGCGACTACGACGCACTGATGAAGGGGGTGCTCGGCCACCCCGGCAAGTTCGCGCGCAAGATCGTCATCCTCGACAGCATCGGCGGCAGCGTGCCGGAGGCCATCCGCATGGGCCGCCTGCTGCGCGAAACCGGCTTCGACGCGCTGGTGCCGTCCACCGGCCTGTGCCAGGGCACCTGCGTCTACCTGCTGGCCGCCGGGCGCGGCAAGATGGTGCGCGGCTCGGTGGGCCTGCACCGCCCGTACTACGCCCACGGCGACTCCTCCCGCGACCAGGCGCTGTACAAGGGCGGGCGCTACAACTCCGCCGCCTACTTCAAGGAAATGAACATTCCGCCCAGCCTGCTGGAAGACATGCAACGCATCGACCCCCGGCAGATGCGCGTGCTCTCGGCGTCCGACCTGGCGCGCTACCGCCTCGCCGCCGGCAAATAGGCCGATCAAAACCGACCAAACGCCCTGTTGGCGGGCTTTGCACGCCTGTATAAGAGGCGATAGGCCATCACGCAGTCGCCGAGATCAACCGTCATGAGAGAAGAAGTCGAAACCACCAACGCGGTCTACAAGACGTTGCTGGAATCCACCAAGGCGATCCCCTGGAAGATCGACTGGAAGACCATGACCTTCGCCTACATCGGCCCGCAGATCGAAACCCTGCTGGGCTGGAGCCCGGCGAGCTGGGTCGGGGTCAACGACTGGGCCGAGCGCATGCACCCCGAGGACCGCGACGCGGTGGTCGCCTTCTGCGTCTCCCAATCCCAGGCCGGTACCGACCATGAAGCCGACTACCGCGCCCTGACCGCCGCCGGCGACTACGTGTGGATACGCGACGTGGTGCACGTGATGCGCGACGAGGCAGGCGAGGTGGAAGCGCTGATCGGCTTCATGTTCGACATCAGCGAGCGCAAGCACGCCGAGCAGAAGCTGGTGGAGTTGCAGAAGCAGCTGGAGGAGTACTCCTACAAGGACGGCCTCACCGGCGTCGCCAACCGGCGCATGGTCGACTCGACCCTCGACGTGGAATGGGCCAACGCCCAGCGCACCCTGCAGCCACTGTCGCTGATCCTTCTCGATATCGACTACTTCAAGCAGTACAACGACCACTACGGCCATATCCAGGGTGACGACTGCCTGAAGAGCGTCGGCCAGGCGCTCACCGCCGCCGCCAACCGCCCACGAGACCTGGTGGGGCGCTTCGGTGGCGAGGAATTCGTCCTCATCCTCCCGGAAACCGACGCCGACGCCGCCCGCCAGGTGGCCGAACGCTGCCGCCGCCTGCTGCGCGAGCGCTGCATCCCCCACGAGAAGTCCGGCGTCGCCTCGCTGCTCACCATCAGCCTCGGCGTCGGCACCATCATCCCCACCCGCCACGACCGCGCCCTGACCTTCGTCGAAGCCGTCGACCGCCTGCTCTACCGCGCCAAGCAGGGCGGCCGCAACCGCTTCGAAGCCGGCCAATGGCTGGACGCCGACGCCCGGCAGGAGCAGGGCGGAACCGCCTGAACGGCTGCGCTGCCTGCCATTCCCGGGCTACCTCAGGCACGGCCTTGACCGCTGCGTAGATACCGTTTTGATCCCTAGTGAGCAAGGGCCAGTTTTACGTCGTACGGCTGGCCCGATTTCAAGACGCCATAAGCGATGTTCAGCAGCTTACGCATCGCTGCACAGATGATCTGCATGCCGGTCTTGCCCTTGGCTCTGAGGCGTTCTCTCATCGCTTTGATCGCCCCGTTGTGCTGCAGGGCGCAAACGGCAGGCATGTACAGCCCAGCACGCAGCCGCGATGAGCCCATCTTGGAAATGCGGGTCTGCCCCCGGTACTTACCAGACTCCTGCAAACGCGGGTTGAGCCCGGCAAAGGCGGTAATCGCGCGACTGCTGGTGAAGCGATGAGGGTCGCCCAGCTCCGCCAGGATCAGGGCGGCTGTCTTGTCCGCGATGCCATCGATGCTGGTCAACAGATCACGTTTGCCACGCAGATCCGGGTCATTGTCGATGTGGTCGTTGATGGCCTTGAGGGTTTCCTCGATCTGTTGCTCGATGTGCCGCAACACTGAGCGGATCGACTCCTGCACGCTGGTATCGGCCACCTCCAGGCGATTGCTCTCCATCTGCTGGATTTCCTGCAGATCCGCCAGGCGCCGCATCAGTGCTTTCAGGCGCCGTATGGCGCGAGGTTCAGGCTGCCAGGGCCGTAGCTCGTCTTGGTGGCGCTCGCCGTATTCGGCGATCAGCTTGGCGTCGACCTTGTCAGTTTTCACGCGCTGCAGCTGACTGCGGGCGTAGTGAGCGATCTGCGCAGGGTTGAGGACGCAGACCCGATAGTTCTGCTCCAGCAGCCATTCGGCCAGGGCTTCATGGTGGATGCCGGTGGCTTCCATCACGACCCAGGCACCCGCCTCGCTGTGCTTGTTCAGCCACTCCTGCAGCGTGCGAAAGCCCGCCTCGCTGTTGGCCAACTTGGCCTTGGTGCGGTACTTGCCGTTCGCCTGCAGGGTGGCGATATCGAACGTGTGCTTGGCAATGTCGATACCAATGACACTGGGCATGTGAGCTCCTCCTGATCTTTTCAGACACGATCATCACTGCACCCGGCCCAACCTTGTGAATGCGAGCTCTGGGCTCAAGATACCGTTCGGGCTGTTCGAGTGAGTGTGGAGGGGCGGAGCACTATCTACGTCGCAGGCTCAGGGCCTAAGGGTGGACACGACTTCCAGCCCCTCCCCCGATGATCAGTCGGGAACTATTACCCCTGATGGGGTAGTTAGTCGAGATACAAGGGTGGACCACGCTTTATCGGTCCACCTTTCGGGCTCGCCGGGCGCTCCGCTGGTGGATGAGAAGAGCGTCATCCACCCTACAGGCATGCTCCATCAAGGCACGTAGCGAGGTGGCCGCAAGACAAATTGACCGATTACCGAACGTTTGTTTAGATGGGCCGGCACAGCGTGCAACCGCCGTTGTGTACCCCGAATCCCAGCGCTGAAACCGCCTTTCAGGTGAGAGTCCACGGTGCCGGGGGTTCGCTGAATGGCCTTGCTCTGGGGAGCCTTGACGACGATGAGCGGCTTCAACTGGATTGCCGACCTCACCCCCGAGGTTCGGGACGCGTTGCTGGCGAAGGCGAGGACGAAGTGCTTCGCCGACGGCAACACCCTGTATCGCCAGGGCGACCCCATAGTCGAGGTCTTCCAGATCGTTTCCGGGGAGATCCGCCAGTGCATCTTTACCGAGGACGGGCAGGAGGTGCTGATCTACATCTACCAGCCCGGTGACCTGGTGGGAGATAGCTCCATCTCCGATGGCGGCCCGTCTTCCGTCACCTTCATCACCCGGGGCGCGGTGGAGCTGCGGGCCTGGTCGGTCAGGGATTTCTCCGCGCTGCTGGCCACCCATCCCCAGGTTGCCTCGGCGGTGAGCGCGCAACTGAGCCGGCGCCTGCGCGGTGCCTTGCGGCTGCTGGAGGAGATGCTGACGCAGCCGGTGCCGGCGCGGATCGCGTCGCGCTTCTTCTGGCTGGCCGATATCCAGGGCGATGCTGGCAGCGGCGATGCGGACATCGCCCTGTCCCAGGCGGATATCGGGCTGATGGTGGGCTCTACGCGGCAAAGCGTGAACCGTGTCGTCACCGAGTTGCGCAAGCTCAAGCTGATAGAAACCGACTACGGCAAGGTCACGGTGAAAGACCCCGCCGGGCTGCTCCGCTTCATCAGCGACAACCAGCGCCACGGCCGTGCGGAGTAACCGCCTGGCGAGTTTGCCAACACTGTCTTCTGGCCGACGTTGTTGAATTCCGGCCTGCCCTAGCATCGGTCCCCGAAAGCGCCCCCAAGAACAACAAGGCGCCCCAGGAGACCTTATGGCCGAGCAGTTGCTGGCCGATGTTGCACGCGTGACATCTGCCATTCCCGACGATCACACCGCCCTGGTATTCGGCGACAGAAGAACCCCGCTCAGCGAGCTGGATTCACGGGCCGATCAGGTTGCCAGTGGTCTGCTGGCCCTGGGGGCGAGCGCCCAGGAGCGCGTGGCGATCCTCGACCACAGCAGCGACCAGTTCTACGAACTGTGGATCGGCTGCGCCCGCGCCAACCTCGCCCTGGTGCCCCTCAACAGCCGGCTCGCCGCGGCCGAGATCGAACAGGTATTGGCGGATTGCCGGCCACGCATCCTCTTCGTCGGCGCGGCGTTCGCGGCATTGATCGAGCAGATCCGCCCCGGGCTGCCCTTCATCGAGCACTGCATCGTCATGGGGGCTGCCTACGCCGCGTGGCGGGATCGCCAGGCGGTGCTAGGCGCCGGGCCGGCCCTGGACGCGCGGGATGACTGCCTGCAGATCTACACCAGCGGCACTACGGGCCGGCCGAAAGGCGTACGCCTGAGCAGCGAGAGCCTCTTCAATGCGCCGCTGTCCGCGCTGGTTACCGGCGAGCGCAGCCCGTGCCGGCAGATCGACGGGGAGGATGTGATCCTGCTGTGCCTGCCCCATGCCCACGTGGCCGGCTCGATCCTCGGCATCTACGGCCTGGCCAGGGGCGCCCGGCTGATCATCGTCAGCGACTTCGTGCCGGCCGAAATCGTCGCGTTGATCGAGCGCGAGCAGGTCACCCTGACCCTGATGGTGCCGGTGATGGTGCGCGGCCTGATCGCCGCCATGGCCCACAGCGGCCGCACGTGCCCCAGCCTGCAGAAGATCCTCTACGGCGCCGCGCCGATGGCCACCTCGCTGCTGCAGGAAGCCATGGCCGCCTTGCCCCATACCGGCTTCGGGCAGATCTACGGGCTGACCGAAACCTCCGGGCCGATCACCTACCTGACGGCGGAAGACCACCAGGCGATCCTCGCGGGCGATACCGACCTGGCGCTGTCCTGCGGCCAGGTCACCGCCGGGGTCGAGTTGCGGGTCATCGACCCGGATGGCCAGCCGCTGCCGGCCGGTGGCATCGGCGAGATCACCTGCCGCTCCAGCCAGGTCATGAACGGCTACTGGCAGCGCGAGGAGGAGACCCGCGCGGCCATCCAGGACGGCTGGTTCCACACCGGCGACATGGGCTATCTCGACGGGCGTGGCTACCTGCATATCTACGACCGCAAGCGCGACATGATCATCACCGGTGGCGAGAATGTGTACCCCGCCGAGGTCGAGAACATCCTCTACAGCCACCCGGCCATCGCCGATGTCGCGGTGATCGGCGTCCCCGATCCGCAATGGGGCGAGGCGATCAAGGCCATCGCCGTGCTCAAACCCGGCGCCCGCCTCACGGCCGAGGAACTGATCGCCCACGCCAGGGGCCGGGTGGCGGGTTTCAAGCTGCCCAAGAGCGTCGACTTCGTGGCTGATCTGCCACGCAACGCCACCGGCAAGGTGCTGCGGCGCCTGGTGCGCGAACCTTACTGGCAGCACCACTCACGCGGAATCGCCTGATCCATGCCGGCTGCCCGCGTGGGCAGCCGGAACGCCCGATGCACCCAAGGAACCAAGGAAACCATCATGAGCGAAGAGAAAAAGGCCGGCGAAGTCCGCATGGTCGTCGAGGACCATATCGCCGTCATTGCCGTCGACAACGTTGCCAAGTTCAACGCCTTCTCCCCGGAGATGATCGAGCAACTGGCCGCGCACCTCACCACCGTCGACAACGATGACGACATCTGGGTCGCCGTGCTCTGCCCCGAGGGCGAGCACACCACCGCCGGCCTCGACATGCCGAGGTTCTTCGGCCCCGGCGCCACCGCCAAGCCGCTGCCCGAGGGCTGGGTCGACCCGTTCGGCCTGTACAAGCGCTGCACCAAGCCGGTGATCTCGGTCGTCCATGGCAAGACCTACACCGTGGGCATCGAGATGATGCTCGCCGGCGACATCGTCATCGCCGCCGACACCGCCACCTTCTGCCAGATGGAGTCCAAGCGCGGCATCGCCCCCCTCGGCGGCGCTCACTTCCGCTACCTCACCCGCACCGGCTGGGGCAATGCGATGTACCACCTGTTCCTCTGCGATGAGTTCGACGCCCAACGCGCGCTGGCCATCGGCTTCGTGCAGGAAGTGCACCCCTTAGGCCAGCACCGGGAGCGCGCCATGGAGATCGCCCGGCTGATCTGCAAGAACGCCCCCATCGGCCTGCGTGCCGCCAAGGCCGCCGCCCTAACCTACCTGCAGGACGGCGAGCAGGCCGCCATCGACTGCATCCCGCAGATCCAGAAGACCTGCTTCGCCTCGGAGGACTTCAAGGAGGGCCTGCGCTCCTTCGCCGAGCGCCGGCCCGCCGTTTTCAAAGGCCGCTGATTCCCCCTGCGCAACCCCCGCTGTCCGGCAGCGGGAACGCCTTCGGCTTGCCCGAACAAACCTGAACCTGGAGCTACGAACATGACCGTTAAATTCGAAATGGATGGTGCCCTGGCCATCGCCATCTTCTGCGGCGGGCCGATGAACCTGCTGACCAACCAATCCTTCCGTGGGCTGATGGAGGCCGTCGACCAGGCCATCGAAGCCAAGGCCCGCGCCTTCCTGACCCTGGCCGAGGGCGACCACTTCTGCGCTGGCGCCGACGTCATCAGCAACTTCACCGGCAGTGACGCCAACTTCGCCCGGCGCATGCTCAACCGCTCCATCCCGGAGATGCAGCGCTTTGAGAACCTGCCATTCCCCACTGTGGTGGCGGTGCGCGGCATGTGCCTGGGCGGCGGCTGCGAGATGGCGCAGATCCACGACATCATCTTCGCCGGTGAATCGGCCAACTTCGGCCAGGTCGAGGCGCGCATCGGCACCACCACCCTGTTGGGCGGCGCGCAACGCCTGGTCGCCCGGGTGGGCCTGGCTCGCGCCAAGGAGATGGTCTTCTCCGCCGGCATCTACGACGCCAAGACCATGCTGGAGTGGGGTCTGGTCAACCGCGTGATGCCCGACCCGGAAGTGGAGATGAAGGCCCGCGCCTATGCCGCCAAGCTCGCCAATGGCCCCACCGTTGCCTACGCCGCCTCCAAGCACCTGATCAACACCGCCGTGGCCCACGGCCTGACCGCCGCCGACCAGCGCCTGCTGGATTCCGCCCCGGCCACCTTCGCCACCCACGACATGATGGACGCGGTGGAACGCTTCACCCGTGAAGGCGCCGCGGTGCTGAACAAAGGCCTGACCTTCAAGGGCGAGTGAGGCGGCACCATGACGACCTATCGCGCGCCCGTGGGGGAATACCAGTTCCTCGCCGGCCATGTGCTGGCCAGGGAATACAACGGCGTCACCGGCGCTGACGAATCGGCGGAGACGCTGGGCAGCGTGCTCGACACCCTGGGCCGCTTCGTCGCCGATCGCCTGCTGCCGCTCGCCGGCCCAGCTGACCGGGAAGGTTGCACCGTTACCCCCGAAGGCGTCCGCGCCCCGGCCGGCTACCACGGCGTCTATGATGCTTTCGTCGCCGATGGCTGGGGCGCGTTGCACACCGCCGTGGAGGACGGCGGGCAGGGGCTGCCGCTGCCGTTCGGCTTCGCCTGCGACGAGCTGCTCAGCGCTGGCTCCATGTCCTTCGCCCTCTATGCGTCCATTCGCCTGGGTGTGTACGCGGTGTTGAAGGGCATCGGCTCCGAGTCCCTCAAGGCCACCTACCTGCAGAAGATCGGCAGCGGCGAATGGAACGGCACCATGTGCCTCACCGAGCCGCAGTGCGGTACCGACCTTTCGCTGCTGCGCACCACGGCGGTGGCGAGCGACGACGGCACCTATCGCCTGTCCGGGACCAAGATCTTCATCACCGGCGGCGACCACGACCTGACCCGCAACATCGTCCACCTGGTGCTCGCCCGCATCCAGGGGGCGCCGGCCGGGCTGGCGGGGCTGGGGCTGTTCATCGTGCCCAAGTTCCATGTCGGCGCCGACGGCAGCCTGGGCGAGCGCAACGGCGTGACCTGTCCGCGCGTCGAAGACAAGCTTGGCATCCACGCCTCGGCCACCGCCGAGCTGCTGTTCGACAACGCCAGGGGCTGGATAGTCGGTGCTCCAGGGGCTGGCCTGGCGGGCATGTTCAGCATGATGAAGCTGGCGCGCATCGGCACCGCGTTCCAGGCCATAGGCGTGGCGGAAATCGCCAGCCAGAACGCCATCGCCTATGCGCTGGAGCGTATCCAGGGGCGTGATTTGGTCGGTGGCGGCAAGGCACCGCTGCCCATCGCCGAACATCCCAATATCCGCCGCGAGATCGTGCGCATGCGCACGCTGACGGCCTCGGCGCGCATGCTGGCGTTCGTCACCGCCCTGGTGAACGAGCAGACCCAGGCGTCGGCTGACCCGGCCACCCGCATGCGCGCCCAGGTGGTGCTGCCGGTGCTGATGTCCGCCGCCAAGGCCATCAGCAGCGAGATCGGCGTGGAGGTCGCCACGGCGGCGATGCAGACCCACGGCGGCCACGGCTACATCAAAGACACGGGCATCGAAGTGCTGCTGCGCGATGTGCAGATCCTGCCCATCTACGAAGGCACCAACGATGTGCAGTCCCTCGACCTGGTGCTGCGTCGGCTGGACGACGGCCGCCACCAGGCCATCGACGCCACCCTGGCCTGGCTGCGTGAGCAGATCGCGGAATTGCCGGCCGCCGGGCCGCACCTTGATCACGTGTCGGGCACCCTCGCCGTGCTCGACCGTATCGACGGGGTGGTGACGCAGCTCAAGGCCGACCTCAAGAGCGCGCCCTTCGCCGCGCTGCAATGCGCCCGCGAGCTCCTCTGGCTGGTGGGGCACGGCGTCATGGCCACTTTGTGGCTGCGGGCGCTGGCGGCACTGGACGGCAGCGGCCTGCCCATCGACACGGCCGCGAAACACGCCCAAGCCCGGTTCTATTTCGCCTACCTGCTGCCGGATGCCGAGCTGCGTATCGCCCGCTTGGCAGCCGCCAGCGACATCGAGCAGGCCCTGAAGACCTACCCCCTGAACCTCAACTTTTGAGTGGAATCCCCATGACTTCGAAACATGCGCTGTTCGATGTAAGCGGCAAAGTCGCCCTGGTAACCGGCGGTACGCGCGGCATCGGCCTGATGATCGCCAAAGGCCTGGTGCAAGCCGGGGTCAAGACCTACGTGGTGTCCCGCAAGGCCGAGGCCTGCGCCGAAGCTGAAGCCGAGCTCAAGCAGTACGGCGAGGCGGTGGGCATCGCGGCGGACCTGTCCTCGGCGGAGCAGGCCAGCGCCTTCGCCGAGGCGTTCCTGCAGCGCGAGCCGCAGTTGCACATCCTGGTGAACAACGCCGGCGCCACCTGGGGCGCCAGGTTCGGCGAATTCCCGGAAAGCGGCTGGGACAAGATCATGGACATCAACCTGAAATCCCTGTTCTTCCTGACCCAGAAGCTCGGCCCCGCGCTGCAGGCCGCCGGCACCGACGAAGACCCGGCCCGGGTCATCAACATCGGCTCCATCGATGGCCTCACCAGCCCCGGCTACGGCAACTATTCCTACTCCGCCAGCAAGGCCGCGGTGCACCACCTGACCCGCCACCTGGCCGCCCACCTGGCGCGGGCCAACATCAACGTGAACGCCATCGCCCCCGGCCCGTTCGAGACGAAGATGACCGAGTTCATGCTCAAGGAGCACGCCGAGCAGATCATCCAGACCATCCCCCGGCGCCGTACCGGGCAGGCCTCGGATGTGGCCGGCACGGCGATCTTCCTGGCGTCGGCTGCGTCCGCCTACATCACCGGCACCGTCATCCCGCTGGACGGCGGCTACTCCACGACGCGCTGACGGGGTTCGCGGCATAACCCTGGCTTGTGTCTGCGCCGGTGCCCGTCCCGAGCACCGGCCTTTGGGTTGGCCGGTTTCCGGCCGGCCCTTTTTTGCCATGCCCGCCGCACCCAAACCGCCGGAGCGCGCTTACCATGAGCGGCGCAACGCCTACCCACCCTTCCAACCGAACGAGGACCTGCCGGCGTGACCCAGCCCGTGTGGAACCATGTAGACCTGAGCTATGACGGCGCCATCGCCACCGTGCGCCTGAACCGCCCCGACAAGCACAACTCGATCAGCACCCAGCTGTTGCTGGAGCTGATCGCCTGCGGCGAATTCCTCAAGCGCGACCGGGCCGTGCGCGCGGTGATCCTGGCCGGCAACGGCCCGTCCTTCTGCTCCGGCATGGACCTCAAGGACATCGTCACCGGCAGCCCGCTGAAGAAGATCATGGCCCTCGTGCCGTTGTGGAAGCCCAGCATGAACCGTTACCAGAAGGTCTCGCTGGTGTGGCGCTCGTTGAGCGTTCCGGTCATTGCCGCCATCCACGGCAACTGCTTCGGCGCCGGCCTGCAGATCGCCCTCGGTGCCGACATCCGCGTGGCCGCGCCCACCGCCCAGCTGTCCATCATGGAGTCCCAATGGGGCCTGGTTCCGGACATGGGCGGCACCGTGCTGTTGCGCGAGCTGCTGCCCAAGGACGTGGCGATGGAGCTGACGTTCTCCGGGCGCATCATCGACGCTACGCAGGCCCACCAGCTGGGCCTGGTCACCCACCTGGCCGATGACCCGCTGGCGCAGGCCCACGCGCTTTGCCTGGAGTTCGCCCAGCAATCGCCGGATGCACTGGCCGCCGCCAAGCACCTGCTGATCGGCGCCTGGAGCACCTCGGAGTCTGCTGCCCTGGGGCAGGAACGGTTGTGGCAGCGGCGGGTGATCGGCCGCAGGAACCAGGCCACCGCCGTGAAGCGCCGCTTGCAGAAATCCCAGGACGCGTACCGCGAGCGGACCTGGTGACGGGGGGAGGGGGCAGGTAGATACGGCCCCCGCCCGAGAAGGGGCGAGGGCCGCTGAGGGGGCTGGTTACTTGGCTGCTGCCTTGGCCCGCGCGGCGTGGAGCTTCTTGTAGCTCTCCACCAGGCGCTGGTGCCGGTCGAGGCCTTCCAGCTTCATGCTGGTGGGCGTCAGGCCGTAGAAGCGCACGCTGCCGTCCAGCGAGCCCAGCACCGCGTCCATGCGCGGGTTGCCGAACATGCGGCGGAAGTTGGCTTCGTAGTCGTCCATCTCCAGGTCGTCGTCCAGGGTCACTTCCAGCGCCGCGTTCAGGGCCTGGTAGAACAGCCCGCGCTCTACGGTGTTGTCGTTGTACTGCAGGAAGGCTTCCACCAGCTCCTTGGCGTCTTCGAATTTCTTCAGCGCCAGGTGGATCAGCAGTTTCAGCTCGAGGATGGTCAGCTGGCCCCAGACGGTGTTGTCGTCGAACTCGACGCCGATCAGCGTGGTGATGTCGGTGTAGTCGTCGACTTCGGTGTTGTTGAGGTTCTTCAGCAGGGACTTCAGGCCACGGTCGGGCAGGCTGTGCAGGTTGAGGATGTCCGCACGGAACAGCAGCGCCTTGTTGGTGTTGTCCCAGATCAGGTCCTCCACCGGGTAGATCTCCGAGTAGCCCGGCACCAGGATGCGACAGGCGTTGGCGCCGAGGTCGTCGTAGGTGGCCACGTACACTTCCTTGCCCATGTCCTCGAGGATGCCGAACAGGGTGGCGGCTTCCTCGGCGTTGCTGTCTTCGCCCTGGCCGGAGAAGTCCCACTCGACGAACTCGAAGTCGGCCGTGGCGCTGAAGAAGCGCCACGACACCACGCCGCTGGAGTCGATGAAGTGCTCGACGAAGTTGTTCGGCTCGGTCACCGCGTGGCCTTCGAAGGTCGGCTGCGGCAGGTCGTTGAGGCCTTCGAAGCTGCGGCCCTGGAGCAGCTCGGTGAGGCTGCGCTCCAGCGCCACTTCGAAGCTGGGGTGGGCGCCGAAGGAGGCGAATACGCCGCCGGTGCGCGGGTTCATCAGGGTGACGCACATCACCGGGAATTCACCGCCCAGGGAGGCGTCCTTCACCAGCACGGGGAAGCCTTGCTCTTCCAGCCCACGGATGCCGGCGAGGATGGAGGGGTACTTCTCCAGCACGGCTTGGGGTACGTCCGGCAGGGCCATCTCGCCTTCGAGGATTTCGCGCTTCACCGCGCGCTCGAAGATTTCCGACAGGCACTGCACCTGGGCTTCGACCAGGGTGTTGCCGGCGCTCATGCCGTTGCTGAGGTAGAGGTTCTCGATCAGGTTGGACGGGAAGTACACCGTCTCGCCATCCGACTGGCGCACGAAGGGCAGCGAGCAGATGCCGCGCACGGTGTTGCCGGAGTTGGTGTCGTACAGGTGCGAGCCGCGCAGTTCGCCGTCCGGGTTGTAGATTTCCAGGCAGTGGGCGTCGAGGATCTCGGCCGGCAGCGCGTCCTTCGGGCCCGGCTTGAACCAGCGCTCGTTGGGGTAGTGGACGAAGTCGGCGTTGGCGATGTCCTCGCCCCAGAACTGGTCGTTGTAGAAGAAGTTGCAGTTCAGCCGCTCGATGAACTCACCCAGTGCGGAGGCCAGGGCGCTTTCCTTGGTGGCGCCCTTGCCGTTGGTGAAGCACATCGGCGAGGCGGCGTCGCGGATGTGCAGCGACCAGACGTTGGGCACGATGTTACGCCAGGAGGCGATCTCGATCTTCATGCCCAGGCCGGCGAGGATGCCGGACATGTTGGCGATGGTTTCTTCCAGCGGCAGGTCCTTGCCGGCGATGTAGGTGCTCTGCTCGCTGCTGCTCGGGATCAGCAGGGCCTGGGCGTCGGCGTCGAGGTTCTCCACCTCTTCGATGATGAACTCGGGGCCCTGCTGCACCACCTTCTTCACGGTGCAGCGGTCGATGGAGCGGAGGATACCGAGGCGGTCCTTCTCGGAGATGTCCGCCGGCAGCTCGACCTGGATCTTGAAGATCTGCTGGTAGCGGTTTTCCGGGTCGACGATGTTGTTCTGCGACAGCCGGATGTTCTCGGTGGGGATGTTGCGCGTCTGGCAGTACAGCTTCACGAAGTACGCCGCGCACAGGGCCGAGGAGGCCAGGAAGTAGTCGAACGGCCCCGGTGCCGAACCGTCGCCCTTGTAGCGGATCGGTTGGTCGGCGATGACCGTGAAGTCGTCGAACTTGGCTTCGAGACGAAGGTTGTCGAGAAAGTTGACCTTGATTTCCATGCGGGGGTACCAGCGTAAAAAGTGGAGCGATGAAGGGGGGCGCACTGAGCAGCCGGGACGATCGGCCCCGTCGGCAACGCGCGTGGCCAGGCCAGGGCGTGCAGGTTCCAGCAGAGGGAGCGGGGCGGGATCGGGCTGCGCAGGGCGTGCATGGAAGCGGTCCTGTGACCGGCATTCGATGCCGCAGTGGGTTCGCCGGCGGGAAGGATAGGGGAATTGGCGGCCAGTGCCCAGGCTGACCTGCCCGGATGCAGCCATTACCCGACCGTGGCGACGGCCGGTGTCGGGCTGGCGCGGGGGCTTGCAGGCCCTGGGAACGGGCTGCGCCTCTTTCATCACCACCGCCTTTGCGCTCACCATGGCGGCCTGTGAACGGGCGAGGAGCCGCCATGAAGAAACTACTGGTCATCGGCATCGGGGCGGGCGACCCCGACTACATCACCCTGCAGGCCGTGAAGGCGCTCAACCAGGTCGATGTGTTCTTCATCCTCGACAAGGGCAGCAGCAAGGACAAGCTCATCCACCTGCGCCGGGAGATCTGCGAGCGCTACATCAGCGGGCGCGACTACCGCTTCGTCGAGGCGGGCAGCCCCGAGCGCGAGCGCGGCGGCGAGTACGACGCGGCCGTCAAGGACCTGAACCTGGCCAAGCAGCAGGTGTTCGAGCGGCTGATCGGCGAGGAGCTGGGAGAGGGGGAATGCGGCGCCTTCCTGGTCTGGGGCGACCCGTCGCTCTACGACAGCACCCTGCGCATCCTGCAGGCGATCCTCCGGGACGGGCGGCTGGCGTTCGAGTACGAGGTCATCCCCGGCATCAGCAGCATCCAGGCGCTGGCGGCCCGTCACAAGGTGCCGCTGAACCGCATCGGCCGGTCCATCGAGATCACCACCGGCCGGCGCCTCGCCGAGGGCTTCCCCAGTAACGTCGACAGCGTGGTGGTGATGCTCGACGCGGAAGACACCTACACCCGCCTCGACGCCCCCGACCTGTACATCTACTGGGGCGCCTACGTGGGCACGCCGGATGAAATCCTCATCGCCGGCAAGCTCAAGGACGTGGCCGCCGACATCGCCCGCACCCGCCAGCAGGCGCGCGAGGCCAACGGCTGGATAATGGACACCTACCTGCTGCGCCGGGGGGATGACGAAGGGGTGTGAGGCGCGGCCCTCCATCCGTGGTTCTGGCGCCAGCGGCCATCATCACTAAGATTGACGCGTTGGATCACCTGATTGGCGTGATCGGTCATGCCGGCTCCGGCGCCCTTGGGCACACTCGGGGCAACGGATTTCACCCAGGGCGATCCGCCCGACCATCAGGAGAGCACGATGTCCAGAGGCGCCCCGATTCCCCGCAACCCCGAGAACGATTACTCCAACGAGCAGGCCGGCGTGCGCCGCGACTTCATCAAGGCGCAGACCGGCGCCGCGCTGGATGTGGTGGGCCAGTACGCCATCGACCCGGCCGTCACCCAGGGCAATATCGAGAACTTCATCGGCGTGGTGCAGATGCCCCTGGGGCTGGCCGGCCCGCTGCGCATCGAGGGCGAGCACGCGCGCGGCGACTTCTACGTGCCCATGGCCACCACCGAAGGCACCTTGCTGGCCAGCTACAGCCGGGGCATGCGCGCCATCAGCGCTTCCGGCGGGGTGAAGACCACGGTGGTCAAGCACTCCATGCAGCGGGCGCCGGTGTTCATGTTCGAGGATGCCTTGCAGGCCCGTGAGTTCGGCGTCTGGCTGGTGCGCGAGTTCGAGGCGATCAAGGCGGCCAGCGAAACCACCACCCGCAGCGGCAAGCTGTTCGAGATCGAGCAGTACCCGGTGGCCAACATGCTCTACACCCGCTTCTGCTACACCACCGGCGATGCCGCCGGGCAGAACATGACCAGCAAGGCCACCTACGCCGCCTGCGAGTGGATCAAGGCCAACCACCCGCTGCAGCCACGCTACATCCTCTCCGGCGCCATCGATACCGACAAGAAGCACTCGGCGATGAACATGATCCAGACCCGTGGCAAACGGGTGATCGCCGAGTTCACCCTCAAGCGCGAGGTGGCCCACGAGCTGCTGCGCGTCGACCCCGCCAACCTCTACCGCTACCGGCAGATCGCCGCCGTGGGCGCCTTCCAGGCCGGCTCGGCGTACAGCGGCGCGCACTCGGCCAATGGCCTGGCGGCGCTGTACATCGCCACCGGGCAGGACGCGGCCAACGTCGCCGAATCCCACGGCGGCATCACCTACGGCCAGTTGCTGGACAACGGCGACTACTACTGGTCGGTGACCTTGCCCGCGGTCATCTGCGCCACCCACGGCGGTGGCACCGGCCTGCCGACCCAGCGCGAATGCCTGGAACTGCTGGGCTGCTACGGAACCGGCAAGGCGGACAAGCTGGCGGAGATCATCGCTGCGGTGGTGCTGGCGGGGGACGTGTCGCTGACCTCGGCCATATTGGCCGGTGACTGGGTCAGCAGCCACGAGGCGCTGGGGCGCAACCGCTGATCAGGCGTTGCCGGGCGTGCCGAGCCGCGCGCCCTGCCGGCGCAGGTAGACGACCTGCGCCGTCACGCCGAGAACCAGCGCCAGCAGCAGGCTGCCCTGGGCGCCCACCAGCAATGGCGCGTGCAGGTCGGTCACCAGCGGGTGGCCATCCGGCACGCGGCGCAGCACCTCGGTGACGGTGGGCAGCATCAGCAGGAACGCCGTCAGGCTCAGCAGGATGGTTTCCAGGTACACCCGCGCGCGGCCCAGTGCGCCTATCCGCCCAACCCCGTAGCCGACGACCAGCAGCACCAGGGTGACCACCGCGATGGCGTTGCTCACCGGTTGCCGCGCAACCAGGAACACCGTGCCCGCACCCAGCAGCATCGAGACGAAGTAGCCCAGGCCCGCCCCGGAGCGCGGCACGATGCGGCCATGCCGCGCGAACATATAGAGCGCCAGTGGAATGGCCGGCAGGCTGCCCAGGGTGTGCAGCCAGCCGAGGGGGGAGATTCCGAACATTCGCTGTTTCCTTCTGGTTGGACGATCGGCATAGCCGCTGCTGCCGGTCACGGTGCCGCAACGCTTCTGCAGCGCTATACCGGGGCGCTATGATTCAGGCCCCAGGTTATTCAACACGCGACCAGCTCGACATGACGGATTCACTGGAAAACTTGACCATTCTTCCGGAAATGCAGCTGGAGGGTCTCGCCACCGGGGATCTGCTCTCCCAGGTGCTGGCGCAGATCCGCCTGACCGGCGACCGCGTCTATTCCTCCGCGCCGGGCAGCGGGGAGCGCCTGCTGCTGGACAGCAACAGCGCCCACATCTGCGTGCTGCAACAGGGGCGCCTGCACATCCGCTGCACCAGCCAGCCGGCGGTGACGGTGGAGCAGGGCGACATCCTCCTGCTGCCCCACGACCCGTCGGGGTTGAGCATCACCGCAATCAATGGGCCGGCGACCGTGGTCATCTGCCGCTTCTGGTTCGACGCCGGCAGCTTCCAGGCCATGCTCTTCGCCCTGCCGGGGCTGATCCACATTCGCCAGACGGACGCGGCGGCCTGGTCCGAGGGGCTGATGCACTTCATGCTGCTGGAAGCCCATGACGTCCAGCCCGGCGGCGCCTTGATGATCTCGCGCCTGATCGACCTCACCGTCATCCGCATCCTGCGCACCTGGGTGCAGCAGGGCGCTGCCTCCGGCTGGCTGGGCGGCCTCGCCGACGCGCGCATCGCCCGGGTGCTGCGGGCCATTCACGAGCAGCCCGGGCAGCAATGGCGCATCGACGCCCTCGCCGAGCTGGCCGGCATGTCGCGCTCCAGCTTCTGCGAGCGCTTCAGCGTGCTGGTGGGGCGTTCGCCCTTGCGCTACCAGAACGAATGGCGGCTGACCCTGGCGAAAACCATGCTGGCCCGGCACGACAGCCGCATCGGCGAGATCGGCTTTGCCATCGGCTACGAATCCGAAGCCGCCTTCAGCCGCGCCTACAAAGCCTTCTTCGGCCGCTCGCCGCGGGATGACCTGAATGCGCGGGGTGGGGCGGAGGGGAAGGACGCCTAGTCGCTCGGCAACTGCGCATCAGCGATGCCAATGGGCGGCCTATTCATCGTGCCGTCGCTGTACTGTCGGCCACACGAGGGGAAAGGTTCGCCAGCCATTCGATGAGGCGCTTCTATCCATGGCCGGCGGCCATCTGGCTTACTAGCCCTACCTCGAACTCAACCAGGGTGACTCGATTGACTGACTATTCCTGCCTGCTGGAGACGCCATCCGTTCAGGTCTACCAGGCTCTGCGCACCGGCTCCGGCCTCAGCGGCAAGACCGATGAAGCCGCGGTGCGGGGGCTGCCCAATACGCTATTCGCCGTGCAGATTCTCCACCAGTCGCAACCTGTGGGAATGGGGCGGGTGATCGGCGACGGCGGGTGCTTCTTTCAGGTCGTGGACATCGCCGTGCTCAAGGCGCACCAAGGCAAGGGCCTGGGCAAACGCATCATGGGCGAGATCCTCAAGTACATCGAAGCCAATGTTCCGGAAAGCGGCTACGTCAGCCTCATTGCGGATGGCCAGGCACAGGACCTCTACGCGCAGTTCGGCTTCGTGCATACCGCGCCGCGCTCGGTGGGGATGGCGTATAGGCGACCAGGGGAGGGGGCTTGATCGGTAGCTCGAAAGAGCCCCTCAAGCCGAGTTACATTCACGCCCTTCAGCTAGAGAAGGGCGTCCCGATGCACGTTCCGATGATCAATCTACTTAACGAGGTGCTGCGCTCGAGCGCCTTTCGGCTTCTGGCCGCCGTATTGCTGGCCAGCGGCATGGGCACTGCCGGGTTGGCTCTCGCGGCGACTCCGGCCCCCGTTGCTGAAAGCACCTACCTCGACTATTCCGAGGCTGATCAGCCCGAACTCTATGCGCTGTGGGGGAAGGAAGGCATAGAGCGCATCAAGGTGATGGAGCGCAAGGCCGTTGCCCATGTCGCCTTGTCGCCCGCCTGCAATCGCATCATCACCGTCGAACCCAAGAGCGCGAAAAGCACCCCGCCCACGGTGGTGGTGGTTTCGGTCGTCTGCGACAACGGCAACAGGTTCTACGTAGGGGAGAGTGAACTGAGGAAGGCGCCGGGCGAGCTGACCTACGAGAAGCTCTTCTAGCGGCTCAGCCTTCCTTCCTGAAACACAGCACCTTGGTGACCATGCGTTGCAGCACCTGCTCCTGCTGATTAGAGGTGATGCACTCGAGGATGACGATGCCCCGGTCTGCCTTGGAGCGGGAGGGGATGATCTCGATGATCGTGCTGGTGACCTTGAGCACATCGCCGGGGCGAGTGGGCTGGGGCCAGGAAACCTCCGCACCGGCACCGATCACGCCCTTGGCGAAGTGCATGCTCTTGACGATAAGGCGCATGGTGAGGGCGGTGGTGTGCCAGCCACTCGCGGCCAGGCCCTGGAAGAAGCTGCCTTGCGTCGCCTCGGCATCCAGGTGGAACGGCTGCGGGTCGAACTGCGAGGCGAACTGGACGATCTGCTCGGCATCCAGCGCGTGGGTGCCGCTGGTGAATTGGTCACCCACCGCCAGGTCGTCCAGGTAGAGCGGTTTGGGCCTGTTCGCTGCGTCCATCGTCATGTCCTCGGTTCAGTGGCGCTCAACGGTGTGTTGGCTGTCCGTGGCGGTCATCAATAAGTCTTCGATAGGCTCTCAGCGAGGGGGCGCCATTGGCTCCATAACGCTTGCATCACATCGAGGGCAATGCTCGACATACCCGCTCCCATGAGTTCGCAAATGATCGCGAAGATCAGAAGGCCAGGGCATCGTTGAGTCTTGCACATCGTTGAGGTTGAGCACGGCGACCCAAGCGCCCGCACGACCCGCCGGATCAGTCAACTGATCGTCGAAATGCGCGAAAGCTTCGCATTGGATGTCGCCAGGCTCAAAAAGCAAAAGTGGCATTCCCTCTGTTAAGCGAATGCCTTGCTGGGCCAGGCTCTGGAGGGTTCCATAACCTGTGATGGGCATTTCGACCTCTGACGTGCCCTCCCTCTTCTTCGCGCACAGAGCGGCATTGAAGTCTGCATAAATGCAGGGAGTCGTCATGAATGCATCCTGGCAAGTGTGGGGGAACAGAGGGGCTCGGACTTTCCGCGCTTTGCGCGGCACAGCATTCCTTGCCCATGCGTAGCTCCGGAAGACTCTGGGTGTAGGCGAGGTGCGGGGCATGGAGAGAAAATCGAACCCGGCATGTCTTTCGCGCACGTTATCGATGCATCAGAAACCTGTCCATTCCATAAGTACATCGAAGCCAATGTTCCGGAAAGCGGCTACGTCAGCCTTATTGCGGATGGCCAGGCACAGGATCTGTACGCGCAATTCGGCTTCGTGCATACCGCACCGCGCTCGGTGGGGATGGCGTATAGGCGGCCGGAGCAGGATTCCTGATCGGCAATAGCGCCGGGGGATTCAGTGTTCGCCATGAGTCGCGCGCCTGGTTGGGCGGTCACTCATAGATTTTTCCGCAGTAAAGAAAGGCAGCGAATTGCTGCCACGGATTGGCTGAGGAAAGGCCCTGGGCCACGCCAAAATCACTGTCCTCAGCCCAAGCAATTGCGCCTTCAAGAAATGACTCGATCGAGGTGTTTTCCCAGCCATGTGCATCAGGCCCATAGGCTGAGCTGGGATCTATCTTTTCCTGGGCAACTGATGCAGCACGATCTGCTGCCAATGCGCGTGCGAAGACCAGGAAGGTCTCAATATCCTTGACTTGATCAAGCAGTTCGCTGACATCCACTGTTTAGCATCCGAGTTTGAGTAGGCGACACACGCAAGGTTGGCTATGTTGCCATAACCTCTTAAAGGTGAAGTTGCTTTGCCCGCTGCATTGAAGTCCAGCTCTCTTGAGATTGCTCTCGATTCCGCTTTTTCATGAACGCCATGTATCAACGCTAGAAAAAAGAATGGCCAGGGTTTCTGGGTGTAGAACGAAGCTATAGGTTTTCCCAAAGCCAGAAAGCGGTTCTGGCTTTCGAGCTGAGGTCCAGTAGATAACCATCAGGACAGACTCGGTATCCGCTAGTGGAAGTGGGATAGGGACCTTTTTGACAAAGCTCTTTGCTGCGTAGAAAACATCGCTTTCGCAGTATGTCCAAGCGCTGGCCTCCTGATACAAGGGGTGCTGCTGCACTGCTGCAAGAGCATCCAGCTTGACGGGCTCAGGCACATTGGTAGGTATGCTCACTTCTGCTTGATCCTGCGTTGAGTACACGATGCCTGCATGTGCGTTAGTGCTCCAACTAAGTGCTGCATGGGCTCAGGTGCTGAAGTGCTAATGAACACCTGGATGCTGGAATCACTGCTGCTCGAACTGCGCTTCCTGAGGCGTCTTAAGCAAGCCCGTTTACTGCCGATGCCTCTGACGCTTGGCGATGGTAGGTCGCCAACAACACCAGCCCTATGAGCGGTACCGCCCACGAGAACAAACAGGCAAAGATCGCTCTTACGATCGAGCCTTTAAGGGCGTATGAAAAGACGCCGGCCAGCGGGCCTTGGACAATCACCAGCAGTAGCATGGTGTAGAAGGCTGGCTTTCCGATTGATTCGGGCTGGGTATAGAAGATCGCGAGGAGCCCGGATATCAGCAGCAGTGCTATGGAGATCAGCGCGAGTGCTTTGAGCGTGGCGTGAGGCTTGCTGGTTGTTGCATTCATCTGCAGTGCATTCCCTTGACTGGTTCCAGAGCTGAGCCTGCGGAAAATAGCTGAGCAGATAGCACGATGTCATCAGGAAAATGGGAGCCCTCGCTGGCGTTCCTCGGCGTCAGGCTTCCCACTCAATTCAACGCCCAATAACGACTCCATTCGCCCCCGCCTGAACCCGCAACCCATGACTCTTGGCCAGCATCGCCAGCGCCAATGGCAGGTCGTCGAGGGGGAAGGTGCCGGAGACGCGCAGGTTCGCCAGGGCCGGGTCGCAGGTGAGGCTTTGGGTGCTGTAGCGCATCAGTTCCTGGGCCCATTGCTGCAGGGGCATGTCGTCCGCCACCAGCAGGCCGTTGCGCCAGGCGATGGAGGTGTCGCGGGCCGTTTCGAGGGGGCCGAACCGGTCGCGGCCGAAGCGTACTTGCTGCCCGGCGCGGATAGTTTGTTCCTGCGCGGCGCCGGCGAGTTGCACCCGTACGGCGCCTTCGTAGACGGCGAGCAGGGTTTCCTGGGGGAGCTGGCGCACGCTGAAGCGGGTGCCCAGTGCCTGCATGAGGCCGTGTTCGCTCTGCACCCGTAGCGGGCGAGGAGGGGCATGCCGGTCCGCCGCCGTGGCGATGTAGAGCTCGCCGTGGCGCAGGTGCAGCAGGCGCTGTTCGGCGGTGAAGCGCACGGCCAGGGCGGTGTCGCTGTTGAGCGAAACCTGGGTGCCGTCTTCCAGCACCAGGTCCCGGCGTTCGCCCAGGGCGGTGAGGTAGTCGATGCCCGCGCTGCTGCGCTGCCATACCCACCAACCCAGTGGCGCGGCCCCCATGAGCACGAGCAAACCGCGCAGGACAGTGCGGCGGCTGGCGGCCGGGCGGTCGAGGGTTTGCCTGGCCAGTGCCGGCGGCAGGGTGCCGAGGCGGGCGAGCAGGCTTTGCGCGCGCTTCCAGGCCCGTTCGTGTTCCGGGGCGAGGTGCCGCCAGCGTTCCAGTTCGGCCTGTTGCGCAGGGCTCAGCGGCCCTTCCTGCATCAACAGCAGCCAGGAGGCGGCTTGGGCGAGTACGGCCTGGGTGATGGGTTCGCCATTGGCGCTGGCGTCATGCATCGGGCATCTGGCTCAGGCAGGCCACGTAGCCCTCGTGGATGTACTTCTTCACGGTGGGCAGGGCGATGCCGAGGGCCTGGGCGATGTCTTTCTGCTTCATGCCGTCCAGGGTCGCCATGAGGAAGGCCTGCCGAACCCGTGGGCGCAGGGCGTCGAGGAGGGCGTCGATCTCATGCAGGGTTTCGAGGATGACGCTCTGCTGCTCGGGCGACGGGTGCTCTGGCTCGGGCAGCAGTAGCAGCGCTTCGATCCAGGCCTGCTCCAGCGAATTGCGCCGCCGCCAGCTGACCAGCACGCAGTTGGCGATACGGGTGAGGTAGGCCCTGGGCTGGCGGATGGCTTCGGGTTGGTTCGCCTCCCGGCTGACCAGCACGCGCAGGAATACGTCCTGGGCCAGGTCGTCGGCCACGCCGCGCCCCCAGGACCTGAGCCGGTACGTCAGCCAGGTGCGCAGCCAGGCGTGGTTCTCGACGTAGAGCGTCGTGAGGGCGCAGCGATCGGTGAGCAGGGGCGGGGCGTCGAGGGGGTTCATCGTGAGCTGAATCGGCAGGCGGTTGTCGCAAATGAAAACAATTATCACTAAAATCTTTTGCGCCACAAGCCCAAATGAAAATACGAATATTCCGCATATACCTTTTTTGATCTCGTGCGACAGAGGGAGTGAGAGCCCGCATCGAGTGCCGGGCACACACCCTACGAGCGAGAGAAGCATGCCCGCAGTACACCGGCTTTCCCCTGTTCCGCGCCCCCCGCAACGCCTGTCCCCGGTCGCCCTGGCCATGGGCTTCGCCATGATCGGCTGCCTGCTGGCGAGCGGTGTGCCCGTGAGTGCCCACGCCGCCGGCACCACGGCGACCACCGCCACCCGGCTGGACGATGCCACGCCCCGTGACTACGACATCGCCCAGGGGCCGCTGGGCACGGTGCTTGGCCGCTTTGCCAGCCAGTCCGGCCTGCTGCTGTCCTATGACGCCGAGCTGACACGTGGCCATACCGCACCGTCGCTCAAGGGGCGCTACACCGTGCTCGAAGGCGCCCAGCGCCTGCTGCAGGGCTCCGGCTTGCAGCTGCTGCCGAGTTCTCCTGGTACCTATGTGCTCGTGCCCCAAGGCACGGAGCCGAAGGCCGCGCTGGAGCTGACGCCCACCATGGTTGGCGCCACCCGCCTGGATGAGCAGGACACCTACCGCGCGCCCCGTTCCTCGGTGCGCCTCTCGCGGGAGGACATGGACCGCTTCGGCACGGTGTCGGTGGGTGACACGCTCAAGGGTGTGGCGGGCGTGCAGGTGGGTGACAGCCGCAACGGCGGTGCGCTGGACGTGAACATCCGTGGCATCCAGGGGCAGAGCCGCGTCGCGGTGCGGGTCGACGGCTCGGAGCAGGCTCTGGATGTCTACCGGGGCTACGGCGGCACCCAGCAGCGCAGCTACATCGACCCGGACCTGCTCAGCAGCGTGACCGTGAACAAGGGCCCCAGCCTGCGCTCGGGGGCCATCGGTGGTGCGGTGGAGATGACCACCCTCGGCGTGGACGACATCCTGGTGGACGGCAAGGACGTCGGCGTGCGCTTCACCGGCAACCTGTGGAACAACGGCGTCGAACCCGCCCACCGCAGCCGCCATTCGAAGGACGAGGAACTGAGCACCGTGCCGCGTGACGACCGGGCCAGCCTGTTCGGTTCGGCGGCCGAATCCGGCAGCGCCGCTTTCGCCTACAGCCATGAGCGTTTCGATCTGGTCGCCGCCTATGCCCATCGCAACCAGGGCAACTACTTCTCGGGCAAGCACGGGCAGGAGCGCTATCGCCTCTACGACCGCTGGGGTGACGAGCAGGCCAGCGTGGCCAACACCTACGAGCCGGGCGAGGAGGTGCTCAACTCCTCGGCGGAGACGGATTCCTACCTGTTCAAGACCACCTGGCGCCTGGCCGACGAGCACACCCTGGACCTGGGCTACCGGCGCTTCGACGGCAACATGGGCGAGATCATGCCGTCGGACATCTTCCGCTACGGCACCGCCGGCATCTATCAGTACCCCACCAGCGAAGTGAAGATCGACGGCTACACCGCGCGCTACCACTACCTGCCCGAGGGCAACCCGCTGGTGGACCTCACCGGCAACCTGTGGATGACCGACTCGAAGACCAGCACCCTGAGCGCGGCCTGGATGGCGCCGAAATCCCAGCTGTTCCGCACCGACCGCAGCTGGGCCCGCCAGGACAACCGGCGCATCGGCGGCGACCTCAACAACATCTCGCGCTTCGCCACCCGCCACGGCGATTTCACCCTCGACCTGGGCGGCGGCTTCCAGCTCGAAGACCTGCAACCGCAGAAGAGCGTGGTCACCACCCAGCACGACATCAACGCCAACCGTGGCCTGCGGGATGCCTCGCGCCAGGAGTTCAGCTTCAACGGCAAGCTGGAATACCTGCCCATCGAGGAGGTCACGCTCTGGGGCGGCGGCCGCTACAGCCATTACCGCACCAAGGACAACACCCTGCTGGCCGAGGCCCGGCGGCAGGACCGGCAGATGCGCTGGATCACCGTAAGCAGCCCCACGAGCTGGGGCAGCATGATGTGGTTCCCGGACGAAAACGGGCAGTACACCGACGCTACCGACCCGCGCCTGAACAACGGCATCGTCTTCGGCAACAGCAACGAGCCGTTCAATGGCGTGCCGTTCAACGAATCTGGCGCCACCAACGTGACCGTGCACCCGGAAGGCGTCAGCAACGTGGTCACTGGCTACGACTACACCCCCCAGCGCGGCAGCAGCGGCGGTGGTTTCTCGCCGGCCTTCGGCATCAATGTCGAGTTCCTGCCCGACACCTTCGTCTACGCCTCCTACACCCAGGGCCTGCGCCTGCCGTCGCTGTTCGAAACCAGCCAGGGCACCCAGCAGGTGACGCCGGGCAAGCACCTCAAGCCCGAGCGCTCGCGCAGCTGGGAAGTGGGCGTCAGTGCGCTGCGCAGCGACCTGCTGGTGGGCGGCGACTCGGCCTCGGCCAAGCTGGCGTACTTCGACAACGACATCCGCAACTACATCACCCGTTACTACGACCCGAGCCCGGGCCTGTGGGGGCAGATGACCTTCAGCAACACCGACAGCTACAGCACCCGGGGCCTGGAGCTGCAATCGCACTACGACGCCGGGCGCGTGTTCGCCGACCTCTCGGCCACCTACTACCTGAAGACCGAAACCTGCGACGCGGCCTTCGCCGCCAAGCTGCGCGCCTCCGCCAACCCGTACCAGCCCACGCAGGACACGCCTGACTGCACGCCGGGCAGCTACATGGGCTCGTACACCAACACCCAGAACCCGCCGCGCTACTCGGCCAACCTGCTCGCCGGGCTGCGCTTCTTCGACGAGGCCCTGACCGTGGGCGGGCGCATGACCTACAGCTCCGGCCCCACCGCGCAGATGGACAAGCCCTGGCAGACCGGCGCCACCACCCCGCAGATCGACTACCGCTCGGTGACGCTCCTCGACCTGTTCCTCAAGTACCAGCTGTTGGAGCACACCGAGATGAATGTCTCGGTGCAGAACCTCACCGACCGTTACTACCTCGACCCGCTGGCGCAGAGCTTCATGCCGGCGCCGGGGCGCACCTGGCGGGTGGGGCTGCAGACGCGGTTCTGAGTGGGGGCTATCTGCCTGGCTGTGCCCAGTGCCCGCTTCTGGCCTGAAGCGGGTGCTGGTGGTGGGCCGCTATCGGCCAGAAGAGGCTCAGCAGGCGGCCTGAACGATCAGGGGCTCATGTCATGAAATCACACCGTTGTCGTACCATCGGCACCTCGACGGAACGGAGGTGGATATGGAAGGAACCCAGGGCAAGCGAATCGTCGTGATTGGTGCAGGCATCGTGGGTGCGTCACTGGCCTATCACCTGGCGGCCAAAGGGGCGAAGGTCACTGTGGTCGAGGCTGAAGGTATAGCGTCGGGAGTGACGGGCCGCTCATTCGCCTGGATCAATACTTCATACACCGGGCCTGACCCCATTGCGCAACTGCGCGGCGCTGCAATCGAGGCGTACCGCCAACTCGAAACCCAGCTGCCTAGCTTGAATATCCGCTGGACAGGCGCCTTGTCCTACAGCGGAGTGCAGAGTGGCGCGCTGCCGGTTGCACAGCGCCCGTTTTCGACGAGCCAGGTGTCCCGATCACAGATTCTCGAGCTTGAACCCAATCTCAAGAACCCTCCCGAGTCCGCCTCATATGCGGCAGAAGAGGGCGCGCTGGACGCAGTGGACGCTGCACATGTGCTAATCGCCGGTGCCAGGGCGCATGGCGCGGAAATTCTCACCCAGATGCCGGTTCTCGGTTTTGAAATCCAGCGTGCAAGGGTCATCGGAGTCAGAACGGCGATAGGCACCCTCGAGGCCGATACTGTCGTAGTGGCCGCCGGGACCGCCATCACCACGTTGACGGAGATGCTTGAGGTGCCGCTTCCGATCGAGGCCTCACCGGCCATCTTCATCCGTTACAAGGCCCAGCCCAACCTCTTGCGCACCCTTATCTCCAGCACCGAAATGGAAGTGAGGCAAACCACGGACGGGGCCTTGCTGGCGGCAGAGGATTACCTGGATGACGCGCTGGAAAATCAGCCGGACGCGATAGCGCTTCGAACTGCCAGGGCGATCCAGCGCGAACTCCATGGCGCTGTTTCCGTAGAACCGGAATTGGCCTGCGTCGGGCTCAGGCCCATGCCTGTCGATGGTGTCCCCATCATCGGCTATCTACCCAAGGTGCACGGTGTCTATGTGTGTGCAATGCACCCTGGCGTGACACTGGCGGCGATAGTGGGGCGTCTTGCCAGCGAGGAAATCATGGATGGAGCGATGCAGGGTGCTCTTGATCCATGCCGGCCAGATCGATTCCTGTAAGCGTGGTAAGTCCTGATGCGAGGCCGCTAGCGGCCGATTCTGTTGAAAAAGTAGCTGTCGCCCCCTGCCGTCGGCAGAATTGCTCTGTCAGCGAGCGCGGGGGCGAATAGCATGATGGGGCAGTTACCGGGAGGGCAGCAGCGCCTGTTCTACTCGTTCAATCTGGAAGACCACGTTCCTCCCCAGCATCTCTTGCGCAGCATCGACCATTGCCTGGATCTTAGCGATCTGCGTGCACACCTAACCGACTTCTACAGCCCCATCGGACGCCCCTCGATCGACCCAGAGTTGATGGTGCGCATGCTGGTCGTTGGCTACTGCTACGGCATCCGTTCCGAGCGACGGCTGTGCGAAGAAGTGCATTTAAATCTGGCCTATCGCTGGTTCTGCCGACTGGGCCTGGAAGATGAAGTCCCCAATCACTCGACCTTTTCGAAGAATCGCCACGGCCGCTTCCGTGACAGCGGACTGTTTCGCTGGTTGTTCAATGAGGTACTGCGCCGCTGCATGGCGGCTGGCCTGGTCAAAGGCGAAGGCTTCGCTGTGGACGCCAGCATCATCAAGGCGGATGCCAGCCGGCAACGTGGGGTGGCGGGAGATGAAGTCGATTGGCGTGATCCAGCGCTCAGCAACCGCGCTGTGCGCGAGTACCTTGAAGCCCTTGATGAAGAGGCGCTGGCTGAAGCTCTTCCCAAGAAAATCTCGCTCACTGATCCGCTGTCCCGTTGGACTGCTGCACCAGGCGGCCCGGCCTTCTTTGCCTACTCCACGAATTACCTGATCGATACTGAGTACGGCGTGATCATGGATGTGGAGGCGACTCCGGCGCACCGTACCGCCGAAGTCGATTCGACCAGGACGATGGTGGAGCGTGTCGAAGCGCAGTTCGACCTCACGCCGGAACGCCTCATCGGGGACACCGCCTACGGCACGGCCCCGATGCTGGCCTGGATGGTCGAAGAAAAGAACATCGAGCCGCATGTGCCGGTGTGGGACAAGACCGAGCGCAAGGACGACAGCCTCTCCAGTAACGACTTCCTCTGGAGTCCGGAGGCCAATGAATACCGCTGCCCAGCCGGCAAACCGCTACGCAGTGAGTGGCGCACCTTCACTCAGCAAAGATCGCGCGTGACCAAGGCCAACACCATCATCTACCGCTCCAGCCAAACCGACTGCACCACCTGTCCGTTGAAAGAAAAGTGCTGCCCCAACACACCGAATCGGAAGATCGTTCGCAGCGTCCATGAGGCTGCCCGCGACGTAGCTCGACGCATCGCCAAGTCACCGGAGTACCTCGTCTCCCGCTGCGAGCGAAAGAAGGTAGAGATGCTTTTCGCCCACCTCAAACGGATCATGAAACTCGACCGTTTACGATTGCGTGGCCTGACGGTGCGACTGACGAATTCACTTTGGCCGCGACCGTGCAAAACTTGCGACGCATGGCCAAGCTTTTGCCTAACGGGCCGCCACTCACGGGATAGGTACGCCTGCTGTGAGCAGAAACCCTCGAATTAACCTTCAAACCTGAGCCAGAACGCTCAGCGAAACACCAAAAGGTAACCTGAAGTGGCTTGCAGCCACTTCTACAGCAGGCACACCTGAACGGCTGGCTGCCGTTGATACGACTTTTTCAACAGAATCGGCCAATAGCGGACGGCCAAACCAGCTAACGCTGGTTGAAGCACGCATCTACATAGCTAACGGCTACCGCATGTTCCTTGCGTAATGATTCAACACTATGTCTCGATCAAGGCACTCGCACGGTCTTTCTTTGAGCAAGACAAATGAGGGTGGCGCAAGCGGACTGCTCTTGTCCGCTCAGCACCACATCGAGCTCTACGATGAAGTACATGGAGGGGCTTCACATCTCGTTGGTGTTACCCGACAATTCCCGTTCTACTCCGGGGTAGTTCAGCGGTAGAACACTCGGCTCCTAACCGGGTGGGCGCTGGTTCGAATCCAGCCCCCGGACCCATTACACCGCACGGTCATGAGGACACATGTCCAGGCAAGATACCGAATCTGACGGGACACTTGGCATCGGCGCGGGTTATGCGATCTTCCAACTGTCGAAAGCGTTGATCGCTCAGGACAACAGTCTCAGTGAGGAAGCGCGCGCCAACGCAGCCGAACGGATCATGCGCTGGCAGCAGGTGATTGCGCATGCTGTACAAGGTACTGCGCAATACGGCTCACGCACACCGTTTGTGGATATACCAGCCTGGGTGACGCTGGAAGTCAGTACCGGCGGCTTTGCCACCGGGCGTCTGCTGGCTGGTGGTGAACTGACAGAGTATGAACGCGAACTGGCTGCATCGATCCGGGACGTCCGCGCGGGCTTTGAGCGGCTTGACATCAATACGTGGCATCTCACTGATGAAGGCTTGGAAGCGCTGCAGCACCGCCTGATTAGGGGCGATTACCGGATCGATGTGCCGGAGGAGGCAGCACTGCCGACCGTGGCCTGGCTCCTGGGGCAAAAGCGCGCGGAGGAAGCCCGGAGGCTGATCGAAACGATCGTGCCGTTCTTCGACCGTCTGCGGTTCTTTCCGGCACCTGCGCAGGGGCTGCCGGTCTCGGCGGCAGAAGTACATGTTTTCCCTGTCGGTGAGATCAAGCAGCAGCTTGCGACGCTGCCCGCCCAATCACGCCTGGCTGTCCAGAAACAGGTCATTGAAACCCGTCTGCCACTGTACGACGCGGCCATCAGCCATTTTCTCTTGACCTACTTGGAGGAGTGGCCTTGCCGGCGTTATCCGGAGGGATGGCACGAAAAGGCAGCAGAGCTTTGCACCCACTTCGATGCCACCTGCCGCGCTGGCACTCCCTCCAGGAGCCGGGTCGTGGAGTTGTACACATTGCTCGCTCACTGCTCCCGCGCTCCGAGCACGCTGACGGGGCGCCAAGTCGGACGTATTCGTCGGATCGTCGGTGATTTCGTGCGCAAGCATGGTCTTCCCGATTCGGACGCCCATTGTGAGTACCGGTCCAAGCAGAGGTGTGAGGTGGCCGCGCCTGGGCATCACCTCATCGCAGAAGCTGTGTCGGTGCGCCTGGCGCGATATCCGGCTAATGCAGGAATTTCCGACTTCTCCTCCCTGTCAGAGCCGATCACCGCCGAGGAATCGGAAGCCTTCAAGCTGACAGAGGGAATCGGACTTCCAAAGGCGATCCACCGGCGCCTCGAACGTTGCCGCAGTGGGACGATCACTGAATTGATCGATTGTGGAGTAATCACCTCAGGCGACACCATCGCGCAGGTGTTGCCCGCGATGACTGCCGAGATCCGCAGCGCCGGATTCCGTGATGCTGTACTGCGCATGCTGTATGCAGCGACGTATCGATCGTTCCGTCGTCGTCGCTCGTTACTGCTGCTGAACCTTCAGAACCAAGTCGCCCTGAACGAGTTGCCGTGGGTCGCGGCAGTAGAGGGAGACCGCCAGCTTCACGCCGGCGCGGCGGATGCCGCTCGCCAGGCGCTTGTCGAAACGTCGGCATTGACGTTCTCCGCATTCCCGCATGCAATCCTGCCCAACAAGCTACTGCAGGAATTCCACGCACTGGCCAAGACTGCGAAATTGGATCTTCCATTCGTGGACGAAATCGCCGCGGACATCTTCATGGGTGAGTTTTCGAACAAGTTCATTGAAGCCGCTAGGCGTGCGGCCAGGCTCATTGCGGGGACCTTGTACGCCCGCTACTACGACATCGACACGGATGCATTGGCCACGATTCCCGACAGGCCGAAATTGCAGACGCCGGAACCTTGGTGGCAGCGTTCACAAAACAGCAGCGATGCGTTGACGATCCTGAGTGCGCGTCGCGCGAAGGCCGAACTGGGCAGCTGGCATCCCGCGACCAACGGCACGATCATCGAGCAGCAACAGATCCTAACTACGCAGAATCTCGCCCCCCTCTTCTGCGAACTCGATCTGAAAATGCTGTTGCAATCACGCCTGGGGAAACTTGCTCTGACTTGCTTCGAATGGATCTGCGCACGCCAGCAAATGCGGATTGCGTGCTATCACGCTCGTCTCGTGATGCTCAAGAACACTGCTTATGCTTGGCGCCAGATGGTGTTCTATCTGTCCATGCTCGACGAGTCTGGAAGGTATTCCGCGTTCGCAGACATCGAAAACCACTTCGCAGCGCAGCCCGCAACTTTTCGGGACAGGTTTCTGCCCGCTATGAACGGGCTACGCTTGGCAGCCGCTGGGCACCGGCTACCTCAGAGCGAACCTACTGCCGAAGGCGCTCGCGTTTTTCTCGGATGGTCTACCAATCCGCATTGGTTGTTGTCGTCATAATTAACCTGCCCATACAAGGACGGAGACAGGGTCGCTTTTGAAGTCTGCTTTTGACCGATTCTGTTGAAAAAGTCGTATCAACGGCAGCCAGCCGTTCAGGTGTGCCTGCTGTAGAAGTGGCTGCAAGCCACTTCAGGTTACCTTTTGGTGTTTCGCTGAGCGTTCTGGCTCAGGTTTGAAGGTTAATTCGAGGGTTTCTGCTCACAGCAGGCGTACCTATCCCGTGAGTGGCGGCCCGTTAGGCAAAAGCTTGGCCATGCGTCGCAAGTTTTGCACGGTCGCGGCCAAAGTGAATTCGTCAGTCGCACCCGTCAGGCCACGCAATCGTAAACGGTCGAGTTTCATGATCCGTTTGAGGTGGGCGAAAAGCATCTCTACCTTCTTTCGCTCGCAGCGGGAGACGAGGTACTCCGGTGACTTGGCGATGCGTCGAGCTACGTCGCGGGCAGCCTCATGGACGCTGCGAACGATCTTCCGATTCGGTGTGTTGGGGCAGCACTTTTCTTTCAACGGACAGGTGGTGCAGTCGGTTTGGCTGGAGCGGTAGATGATGGTGTTGGCCTTGGTCACGCGCGATCTTTGCTGAGTGAAGGTGCGCCACTCACTGCGTAGCGGTTTGCCGGCTGGGCAGCGGTATTCATTGGCCTCCGGACTCCAGAGGAAGTCGTTACTGGAGAGGCTGTCGTCCTTGCGCTCGGTCTTGTCCCACACCGGCACATGCGGCTCGATGTTCTTTTCTTCGACCATCCAGGCCAGCATCGGGGCCGTGCCGTAGGCGGTGTCCCCGATGAGGCGTTCCGGCGTGAGGTCGAACTGCGCTTCGACACGCTCCACCATCGTCCTGGTCGAATCGACTTCGGCGGTACGGTGCGCCGGAGTCGCCTCCACATCCATGATCACGCCGTACTCAGTATCGATCAGGTAATTCGTGGAGTAGGCAAAGAAGGCCGGGCCGCCTGGTGCAGCAGTCCAACGGGACAGCGGATCAGTGAGCGAGATTTTCTTGGGAAGAGCTTCAGCCAGCGCCTCTTCATCAAGGGCTTCAAGGTACTCGCGCACAGCGCGGTTGCTGAGCGCTGGATCACGCCAATCGACTTCATCTCCCGCCACCCCACGTTGCCGGCTGGCATCCGCCTTGATGATGCTGGCGTCCACAGCGAAGCCTTCGCCTTTGACCAGGCCAGCCGCCATGCAGCGGCGCAGTACCTCATTGAACAACCAGCGAAACAGTCCGCTGTCACGGAAGCGGCCGTGGCGATTCTTCGAAAAGGTCGAGTGATTGGGGACTTCATCTTCCAGGCCCAGTCGGCAGAACCAGCGATAGGCCAGATTTAAATGCACTTCTTCGCACAGCCGTCGCTCGGAACGGATGCCGTAGCAGTAGCCAACGACCAGCATGCGCACCATCAACTCTGGGTCGATCGAGGGGCGTCCGATGGGGCTGTAGAAGTCGGTTAGGTGTGCACGCAGATCGCTAAGATCCAGGCAATGGTCGATGCTGCGCAAGAGATGCTGGGGAGGAACGTGGTCTTCCAGATTGAACGAGTAGAACAGGCGCTGCTGCCCTCCCGGTAACTGCCCCATCATGCTATTCGCCCCCGCGCTCGCTGACAGAGCAATTCTGCCGACGGCAGGGGGCGACAGCTACTTTTTCAACAGAATCGGCCGATAGCCGCCATTCCCATCAGTAACGCCGCCCCCCATGCGGCGTTTTTCATTTCTGCACCTTTAGAAAAACCGCTTCCAACTCGGCCCATCTCTTAGCAACGGATCACCGCGCGCGGCCATACAACGTGGCAGGTCGTGCCGGGCGATCCAGGTTTCGCTTTGCGAGCGTGGCATAGGGGGCGCGAAGGAGACCGGCTAAACGACGGGGCGGTGTAGGGGCGACTTCAGTCGCCAAGGGATGCGCAGCATCCCCCTGCGATACCGAGTGGCAGACCTGCGGTCTGCTTGGCGACTGAAGTCGCCCCTACATGCCGAGCACCCTAAGAGGTCAGCACGGGCTGGGCGGTGGCATTGGATTCCGGGTGAGTCGCAGCGCGCCGCGTACCCAGAATCATCTCCGCCGCCTTCTCCGCGATCATCATCGCCGGGGCGTTGGTGTTGCCGGTGATGAGGGTGGGCATGATCGAGGCGTCCACCACGCGCAGGCCGTCGATGCCGTGGACGCGCAGCTGGTCGTCGACCACGGCGAGCGGGTCGTGGCCCATTTTGCAGGTGCCGACGGGGTGGAACACGGTGCCGAGGTTGTGGCGTATCCATTGCTCGATCTGCGCCTGGCTGTCGATGGCTTTGCCGGGCACCAGTTCGCCGCGCAGGTGCTGGCGGAAGGCGGCGGTGCCGGCCAGGCGGCGTACCAGGCGCACGCCTTCCACCAGCTTGCGCAGGTCTTCGGGGTGGCTGAGGAAGTTGGCGGCCAGGTGCGGTTTGTCGCGTGGGTCCGGTGAATTCAGGCGTACTTCACCGCGGCTTTGCGGGTGCATCACCGCCACGTGCAGGCTGATGCCGTGGCCGAAGGGCACTGGCCGTTGCGGTTGGTTCTTCAGTGCCGGGGCGACGATCAGGCCCAGTTCCGGTGTCGGTGCGGCCGGGTCAAGCCGCAGGAAGCCGCCGGCTTCCACGGTGTTGGAGGTGAGCGGGCCGCGCCGGCCGGCCAGGTACTGCCAGGGCGAGCGCAGCAGCGGCCAGAGTCCGCGCGGGGAGAGGCCGTAGCCCAGGGCGGCGTCGCTGCGGTACATGAGCACCACGTCCTGGTGGTCCTGCAGGTTCTGGCCCACGCCGGGCAGCTCGTGGCGCAGGGCGATGCCGTGGCGCGCCAGCTCCACCGCCGGGCCGATGCCGGAGAGCATCAACAGCTGCGGCGAGTTGATGCTGCCGGCGCTGAGAATCACCTCGCGCTCGGCGAACAGTTGCAGCAATTCCTCGCCCTGGCTCACTTCCACGCCCACCGCGCGGTCGCCCTGCAGCAGCACGCGGTGGGTGAGGGCGCCGCTGAGCACCTGCAGGTTGGGACGCGTCAGCACCGGGTGGAGAAAGGCCCGCGCGGCGCTGCAGCGCTCGCCGTTGATCTGGGTGACGTGGAAGGGGCCGATGCCTTCCTGATCACTGCCGTTGAAGTCGGCGTTGTAGCGCCAGCCGAGTTCTTCGCCGGCCTGGTAGAACACCGCATTCACCGCACTGGGGCTGCGCAGCTCGGCGACGTTGAGTTCGCCGCCCTGGCCGTGCCAGGCCGAGACGCCGGGCTCGAAGTGTTCCGAGCGGCGGAAGTAGGGCAGCACCTCGTCGTAGCTCCAGCCGCGGTTGCCCTGGGCGGCCCACTGGTCGTAGTCGTGGCGGTGACCACGGATGTAGATCATCCCGTTGATGGCGCTGGAACCGCCCCACACGCGGCCGCGCGGGCAGGGCACTTCCACTTCGCCGCTGCCGGTGGCGTGGCTGAAGCGGTGCATCCAGTTCCATTTCGGGTTGGCGATCAGGCGGATGATGCCCGCCGGCGTGCGGATGTAGCTACCGGGGAACAGGCTGCGGTCGCTGGGGCCGGCCTCGATCAGGCAGACCGAGAGGCCCGGGTCGGCGGAGAGCCGGTTGGCCAGCACGCAGCCGGCCGAGCCGGCACCGACGATGATGTAGTCGAAGCGACGGGGTGAGGTCATGGCGGATTCCTTGCGGTTCACAGGCCCAGCAGCGAGCCGACGTCGAGGGTCAGCTGCAGGGCGACGACGAAGCCGTCGCCACTGATCTCGGTGGCGCCGGGGTTGTAGTAGTTGTCCGGGTTGAGGAGGTACTGGACGCTGGGTTCCAGGGCGAGGTGGCGGGTGAGGGCGAAGTGGCCGTTGCCTTCCAGTGCGTAGACATCCCGCGAGCCCTGGCTCGGGTCGCCGCCGGCGGCGATGCGGCTCTGGCGCTGGAACTCCAGCTGGTGCGGGTTGAGGCGCAGGTAGCTGGCCTTGAGGTTGAGTTTGTCGCCGGGGCGCTCGAAGGGCGCGAGCCAACTGATGCCGGCCTCGGCGAAGTGGCGGAAGGGCTGCTTGTCGTCGGCGGCGGCCGACAGCGAGCCGAACAGCTGTGCCGCCTGGGGCGCATCACCCTGGCCGCCGTCGGCGCGCCACACCGTTTGCTGGAACTTGAAGAAGGCGCCGCTGCTGCCGTGCTCGCTGGCACCGGTGAGCGGGTCGGTCTGTTTTGAGGTGTTGTGGTAGCCGTTGAGCTCGTAGTGGGAGCTGTAGGGGTTGCGCTCGACGCCCTCGCGGCGGCCGATGCCGTAGAGCAGGCTGGTGCCGCTGGCGTCGGTGGTGCTGAAGTCCAGCCCGTGGCGCTTCTTCAGGTAGTCCACGGGGTTGGATTCGAAGGCCCCGGCGTGCAGGTACAGGTCCGGCGTCAGGCGGTATTTCAGGTAGCCGCCCCAGGCGCCGTAGGGCGGCGGCAGCACGCCGGTGGAGGCGTCGATCACCGGGTCGTTGCAGGTGACCTGGCTCTCGCAGTTGTAGATGAAGAAGTAGCGGCGCGCGTTGGTGCGGCCCAGGTGGGTTTCGAGATTGCCGTCGAGCCATTGCTGCTCCCAGGTCAGCAGGCTCAGCTGGCTGGCGCCGATGTCGTTGTGGATCGGCGCGCCGCCGAAGTAGCTGCCGACGGCCCCTTGCCAGGCGCCCGAGGTGGGCTGGCCGGTGTTGCGGTCGAGGATGAACTGGGTCTGCTCGATGTGCAGGGCGGCGCCGTCCAGGCCGGCCATTTTTCCCAGGTCCAGGTCGGCGCCGAGGAACAGGTCGCCGCTATTGCCGAAGCTGTGCGGGCGCGGGCCGGTGTCGAGGTTCTTCACGGCCAGGCTGAGGAATACCGCGTGGGTCTTGATGCCGTGTTCGGCGAGCTGGCTGCCCAGCTCCGCCAGTGGGCCGGGGGCCTCGTCGGCGAGGCCGGGCAGCGGCAGCAGGGGCAGGCTCAGGAGCAGGGCGTTGCGGGCCAGGGTGCGGTTCATGGTTGGGCGGTCCTTTTTTGTTGTTGTTAAGGCGCGGTTGTTTTGGGCAGCAGGGCCCCGCCCCGGGGCGCGGGCTCCGGGGTGGGCGTTTTCGGGTGGCTCAGGGCTTCAGGTGCAGAGGTAGCCGCCATCCACGGCGAGCACGGCGCCGGTGATGAAGCTGGCCGCCGGGCTGCAGAAGAAGGCCACGGCGGCGGCCACCTCGGCCGGTTCGCCCCAGCGCTCCAGGGGCGTGCGCTGCATGATCCGCCGGGTGGCTTGCGCATCGGCCTTGAGACCGGCGCCCAGGGGCGTATCGATCCAGCCGGGGGCGATGGCGTTGACGCGGATGCCGAGGGCCGCGTACTCGATGGCCAGCGACTTGCTCAGCTGCACGATGGCGCCCTTGCTTGCGCTGTAGGCGGGGCGGTCGGCCGAACCGAAGGTGCTGAACATCGAGGCGATGTTGACGATGCTGCCGCCCTGGCGGGTCAGCAGCTCGCGGGCGCACTGGCTGGCGCGCATCGCGGCGACGAGGTTGATCTGCAGCACGCGCTCGAAGCTCGCCGGCTGGTATTCCTCGCGGTCGCGGCTGATGCCGGCGCAGTTCACCAGCACATCCAGCCGGGGCAGGGCCTGGATGGCTGCTTCCAGCGCGGCGGCATCGCTTACGTCCAGCTCCTGCGGGCGCACCAGCGGGTGGCGCGGGGTGAGCGCGCCATCGGCGTTAAGCCCGACGGCCAGCACCGAGGCACCCAGCTCGGCGAACTGCAGGGCGATGGCGGCGCCGATGCCGGAGGTGGCGCCGGTGACCAGCACCTGGCGATCACGGAACAGCCCGGGGTTGAAGGTCGATGTGTGCATGTTCAGGCCTCCGCCAGTTCGGGGTTGGGATTGACCAGCACCTTGATCTGCGCCTTGTCGGCCAGCAGGGCTTCGAAGCCATCGCTGACGGCGCGCTCCAGCGGCACGCAGCGGGTCACCGCGCGGCCCAGGTCGAGGCGGCCGCTGTCCAGCAGGGCGATCAGCTCCGGGTAGACCTCGCGGTAGCCGACGCTGCTGGTGATGCGCAGCTCGTTATTGACCAGGTGGAAGGCGTCGAAGCGCGCCTCGCCCATCAGGCCCACCAGCACCGCCTCGCCGCCCTTGCGCAGGCCGTGCAGGGCCGCGTCCAGTGTGGCCTGGGTGCCGGCGGCCTCGAAGGCGCAATCCACGCCACCGCTGGCTTGCAGCTGCTGCGCCACGTCCACCTGGCGGGCGTCGAGCACGCGCTCGGCGCCGAACTCCAGAGCCCGCGCCAGGCGCTCGGGGGCCACGTCCACCGCGACTATGTGCTCCACGCCGCGCAGCCGGGCGAGGGCGATCAGCAGCAGGCCGATGGGCCCGAGGCCGAACACCGCGCAGCGGTCGCCGGGCTGCAGGCTGCTCTGGCGCAGGGCGTGCAGGGCCACGGCGGCCGGCTCCAGCACGGCGGCCTGGCGCAGGCTCACGCCGGCCGGCAGGCGGTGCAGCATGTAGGCCGGCACCCGGGCGCGCTCGGCGAAACCGCCATCGCCCATCAGGCCGATGAAGCCCATGGAACTGCACAGGTTGTACTGGCCCGCGCGGCAGTAGCGGCAATCACCGCAGCGGTAGATGGGCTCCACCGCCACCCGGTCGCCCAGCGCGAAGCCCTGCACCCCGGCGCCCAGTGCGGTGACCACGCCACTGAACTCGTGGCCCAGGGTCAGCGGCGCGCGGCAGCCGGACAGCGGGTGCGGCTGCTGCTGGGGGATGGAGTGCGGGCCGTCCTGGTACTCGTGCAGGTCGCTGCCGCAGATGCCGCAATAGGCCACCTTGAGCTCCACCTCGCCGGGGCCGGGCGGGGCGATGTCGAGGGCGTCCAGGCGCAGGTCCCGGGCGCCATGCCAGCGCAATGCGTTCATCAGGGTTGTCCTTGCAGGTTGGCGGTGTCGGCGAGGGGGCGGCCGGCCTGGCGGGCCAGCACCGTGGGCGCGGTTTCCTTGAGGAACAGCGAGAGCAGGGCGGCCAGCAGGGCGCCGCCGCAGCTCATCCACATGACGATGGAGAGGCCGTAGCGGTCGGCGGCGAAGCCGGCGATGGTCGGGGCGATGAAGCCGCCCACCAACTCGCCGATGCCCATGATCAGCCCCAGGGCGGTGGCGATGACGCCGCGCGGCACCGTCTCCGCCGGGATGGTGGCCATGAACAGGGTGAAGCAGCCCAGGCCGGTGTAGGTCAGCAGCATCAGCGCGCCGAGGCTGAAGGGCGTGGGCGCATAGAGCAGGGCCAGCGGGCAGCAGGCGGCGACCAGGGAGAACAGCACCAGGGTCGGGCGCCGGCCGATGCGGTCGGAGATCGCCGCCACGGCGAAGCCCCAGAACACCCAGGCCACGCCCAGGCAACTCATGATCCCGCCCATGCTCGCCGGGCTGTAGCCACGCTGGCTGACCAGGAAGGTGGGGGTGAAGGAAATCAGCACGATGAACCAGGTGAGGAACACGCAACTGATCAGCGTGCACAGCAGGATGTTGCGGCTCTTCAGCAGGGCCAGGCGGCCGCCGAGCCCAACGCCGTTGCCGGCCGTGCTGGCGTCGGGCTTGCGTACCCGGTCGTCGGGGCGCACGTAGCGCCAGATCAGCCAGGCGATCAGCAGCCCCGGCACCAGGGAGATGACGAAGGCATGCCGCCAGCCGAAGGCCTCGGCCAGGCCGATCAGCACTGGTGGGCCGATCACCGCACCGAGCAGGCCGGCGGCCGAGCCCTGCAGCAGGCCCATGTTGAGGCCGCGCCGATGGGGCGACGAGGCCTCCACCATCAGCGATTGCGACAGCGGCAGGATCGGCCCCTCGGCCAGCCCCATCACGCCCCGGAACAGCAGCAGGCTGAGGAAGCCGCCCACCAGCCCGGACAGCGCCGAGCACAGCGAGAAGAGGATCACCGCCGCGATCAGCAGCGGCTTGCGCACGCCGTTGCGGTCGGACCAGAGGCCCACCAGGGCCCCGGATACCGCCCAGGCCAGGGCCAGCACCGACGACAGCATGCCCAGGTGGCGGTTGCCGAGCTGCAGCTCCTCGGCCATGAAGGGAAACAGGAAGGACAGTGCCAGGCGGTCGAAGAATACGAAGCCGAAGGTGAGGAAGAGCACGCCGAGCAGTACGTTTTCGTACCGGGCGTTGGAGGTCGTGGGCGCCATGTCGTTCTCCTCCGGGGCGCCGTGCGGGCGCCCCGGGCAAGGGGTCAGCGGAACAGGGAGTCGATGTAGGCGGCGCCGAGGCCGATCTTCTCGTAGTGCTCGCGGCACATGGCGATATAGGAGTGCACGTCGAAGTAGCCCTCCGGCTCGCCGCGCTCGTCGAGCCAGATCAGCGGGCCCTTGACGATGAAGAAGGCGCGCATGGGCTCCTCGTGCTCATAGGCCACCAGGGTGTGGCCCTCGCCGGGCGTCTCGTAGACGAAGTCGCCGGCGGTGGCGGTCCAGTCGTGCTCCAGGTAGCCCCACTTGCCGGAGAGGGTGTAGGCGAAGACTTCGTGGGGGTGGTAGTGGCGGTTCACCAGGCCGGCGCTGCGGGCCATGAGGATGTCGCACCAGCGGTTCTCGCTCGGCGAGATCCACAGCGGGCGCGAGGACACCGTCTCGGTGAAGGGCACGTACAGGCTCAGGTCGTCGCTCGCCGCGTTGGGCAGATAAACCTCGGGCTTGGCGTCGGGCTTGAAGCAGTTGGGGATGGCTTGCAGGTCTTTCCAGAATTCGTTGCGGGCAGGCTCGGCCATGTTCCAGTCTCGTTGTTGTTATGGACTGGGGCCGACTCTAGAGGGCGCGGCGGCAGCGGGTTTGATCGCCTCGGCCCTGTTGTTTGCGCTTTTCGGACAGGGCCCGGGCAGCGGGCGGGGGGCGATTGACGGCGGGCAGCGTTCAGATGTTAATGATCGGGCGTCGCCCACACCCACAGAGGATGCGCGACGCCCGGTCCCCGGGAGCTGCCGATGTTTGGCCCGGGGGTTCGATCCGCGGCGACCCACGAGAACAATAAGAATGACCACACCCGCCTTGCTCGAGACCCGGCGAGCCAGTACCTGCGACATCCCGGTCGAACAGCGCCTGAGGTTCTGGGAGCAGTACAACGCCTCCATCCTCGTCGGCCTCAAATGCTCCTCCTATGCTGACGGTGGCCTCGCCGCCTCGCAGTCCAACCTCGAACTGGGCGCCATGAGCCTGGCCCTGGTGCGCGGCAACCAGCACGTGGTGGAGCGGGACTGCTCGATGATCCGCTCGGTGCCCAAGGAATCGGTGTTCGTCTCCCTGGTGCAGGAAAGCCGCTCGTTCTTCTACCAGGGCGAAGGCTGCACCCTGCTGGAGCCGGGGGAGATGATCATCTACCGCACCGACAAGCCCTACCTGTTCGGCTTCTCCGGCGCCATGCGCCAGTTCATCTTCGACATCCCCCAGGACCTGTTCGGCGAACGCTGCCTCGGCCGCCTCGACGGCCCGCTCAAGGTGGGCGCGGAAACCCGCCTGCAACGCCTGCTCACCCGCACCCTCTGCGAGCGCACCCAGGGCTTCTTCCAGCGCCCCGCCAACCGCGAGGCCGAGCACTTCGAGGACGACGCCCTGGAGCTGCTCTCCAGCATCATCGCCGGCAGCACCGGTGAACACCGCGTCAGCGCCCAGGGCGCCTCCTATCTACTGGCCGCCAAACGCCTGATCGCCGAACAACTGGGCGACCCGGCCCTCAGCTGCGAGCGCGTCGCCCAGGGCATCGGCATCTCCGTGCGCCACCTCACCCGCCTGTTCGCCCAGGAAGGCGGCTCACCCAGCCGCTACATCGCCGAACGCCGCCTCGAACTCGCCCACCGCCTGCTCAGCAGCCCACAGGCCAGTGGCCTGGATATCAGCGAGGTGGCCTACCGGCACGGGTATTCGAGCCAGGCGCATTTCGCGCGGAGCTTCAAGGCGAGGTATGGGAGGACGCCGAGTGAGGTGAGGGGGGAGGTGGGGGAGAGGTAGGGGAGGCGGCTTTCGGCCAAGAGCTGCTTGCTGGGGCCGGCTGAAACAGACCCACTGCAGTTTTCGGCACCACTGATCTATACACCTTTTCTGTCACATCAGATCGTTGATTGCGCCACGATCTCGACACTTGGGTAAGGTCACATTAGTACTACGCCTACTTCGCGACTCAGCGTGGCCGGGATCTGCGCGCCTTGGACCGCGATCTTTTCCGAATCGGCGCGCGAGTGCTATTGCCCACTGGTGTCCGCTTATCTAAATCCAGCGTCATCACCCTGACCTGCGGCATGTTGAATTCCAACATGCGCTCGAAGAGAACTGATCCGGCCGCTCGCTCAGTTGCACCCATGTCTTGAAGCTGCAGTGCGATATCCAGCAACCACTCGGTACTCAAATACCAAGATGTTGCGACATTGCCCATTTGATTGCCGGCCACGTTCAGCAAAGCGTGGACCACTTGACAGACTCGCTCCGGCTCTGACGCAACCAGTTTGATGAGGTTCTCAGGTAAGCGCTCAGCCCGACCATTCCTCAATACCTCAGGAAACTCCGCGAGGGCATCCAGAAGCTCTCTCGTCTCTGTGTCTGCAGCGAGCCCGTCATTCAGGAATATCTCGGACAACGCAGTCAGGACGCGGTCATCGCTGCTGCGCAGGAGCTGAAGCAAGACAGGATGGACCACCGGCCTGGTCATTGGCTCATGCCACAAATTGGCCACGCCGTGGGCCACTCCCAGGGCCGCCGCTGAAGCTGCATCATTGCAGAGCACGCCAACCAGCTCACGAGACCAATCCTCTGCAGGGAAGAGCGCATGTCTCAAACAGGCCAGTTCCCCCGCCCCCTGGAGCCCCTTTCCACCCTGCTCCACAACGGCCATCAGCCATCGTTGCGCCGCAGTAGCCGAAGCCCAGTGAAACGCACGTGCGACGAAATGAGCCCAGCCTCGCCCGGTGACGATGGATGGCGCGCTCGCAACCAATTGATCAACAAGAGCCTCCGCTCTTGAGCGGTCCACCATCCGCAGATACAACAACTCGCGCGGAATCAGTGCCTCCCACACTTGAGGCCATTCGACACACGTAGTATGCCGCTCAAGGATGGAAAGCCAGCGATCAAGCCGAGGAGGCTCTGCCGTCAGACACGCTGATGTTAGAGCGCTCAACGTAGGGTAGTTCCCGTTTGGAAGCGCACCTATCGTCCCATATCCCCACAAGACAGACGAGGAATCGTCCTTTGCATCGGTCTCAATGTCGCTGGAGTCTTCAGCCGGACTAGGAACTAACCAACGCTCCATCCGATCCACCATATCATCCGGGACAGGGGCCTCTTTGTTGGCCGCGTTCGTGATTGCGTAAGCTGCGTCACGGCGAAAGTCGGCGCCAACGAACCCCTTGTCTTCCAATTCGGCGACCAGCGAATAGAACGCTGGTGCTGAGAGGCCGGCCGGAACGAGTTCGCGGAGAGCACAGGAAACCGGAATCTCGTTGCGCCTCGGATCAAGTGCCCGAATGATTCGGAGAACCTTGGCCAAGTTGCTCTTGCTCAGCTCGGCCAATTCCCGGCCGGCCTGTATCGCGCCCCCGTTCATGCGATGTCGCGGATGATCCCAAGCCGTGTCATCCGTCAGTTCGTTGAATAGGTTCAGGACGTCGGCATCGGCCGCCCGATCCATCTGCGTCGCGCTTACCGGGCTTCCGATGCATTGGGCGCCGGAGAAACGCACGTCCTCGCCGGTCAGCCCCGGAAATGCGCGCTCCTCTTCTTCCACGAGCCTTTGCAAGGCCGGACTGCGTCGGCCGACGGGCAGCGCTCGAAGCAGCCGCAGTCGATGCTGGCGAGCCCACTGCAACCGTTGATGGCGAATGCTTGCATCATCCTGCTGGGCCGAGTCGCTGTAGTAGCGCCAATCTCGGATCGTCGCTTCCAAGCGAGCATAAGTAGGATCGTCTAGCAGCGGGCAGACAGTCCTGATCAGCGCAACGCTCTCCTTGTGCACATCGGTGTAGGGGCCGAGAACAAGCCGCCGAGGGTCGCCGAGCAAATAGTCGAATACGCGTTGCGGTGAATGCGCAGCAGCGCGCACGAGACCTACTGCCAAGAACCTGTGCACTAGAAGCAACTCGGACTGCACGTTTGCGGCCACGAATTCCATAAAGTTTTCGGGATCGAAATCCGCCCAGCCCTGGATACCCAACTGAACTGATCGCATTAAGGGGCGCTCGTATCGAGTCTCATCATCATCCAAGTCTTGGAACAGTAGCCCCCTGCTTTGGCGATAGCCGATCACTACGCTCGGTGCCTCCGAGACACATAGCTGCAAACCTTCCAAGAGGAGCGGCCACACAGCCTCTACAAAAGACCTAGGGGCGGCTTCTGCTATTGCCTCCATATCATGGAGCTGACGCGCCTCTAGAATTGATTGAACGCTCTTTGACACATTGGCAACAGCCGCCTCGTCCTGCGTGGAAGTTGTGGCCAAGGTTGCCGTAGCAGAGTCGATCTGGTGCTTGAGCCATACTGCGACCAACCTCGGGGCTTCCTCAGGTAGAGCAGCACTCACCACAGCAGCCAGATGCCCTATGGCCCACTCGGCAATCGAACTTCGCCCGGCAATTAAGACGAGGCCATCCAGCCAATGGCCGACCTGCGGCGCAACATCTCCGCCCCCCAGAGCCTGCCAGCTCAGTAGATCTCGATCCTTGCTGGGCAACCAATACCGGCGCACAAGATCGACAACCGCGCCTTCACTGAAGTGCAATGCTTCCCTAAGCATTGGCAACAGCACTTGGGCCTGCTCCACCGGTAAGGCCATTAATCTGGGTAGATGGGTCGGCAACAAAACGGCAAACCATCCAGGGCTTCCAACGGCGGCCCCAATGAAACGGGGCAGGAACCATTGATCCGTCATTGCTTGTTCCACGAGCCGGCGCTCGGCTAGCGTCGGTGCGGTTTGCAGCCCTAGGAACTCGATCAGCAACATCTTTAAGTGGGGGCGCAGTTCTGCCGCCCATAGCTTGCCGATTTCCATGCTGTACTCTTCGGGGCTCGCGACTCGGAAGTATCCAAGTGCATGCCACAACTGGGGGCGAATACGTAGGCTGCCTTGCTGCGCTCGCACCGTTTCGGTGAGACTCCCGCTCTCCTCTAGGAAACTGCGCGCGCGCACGAACTCATAGAGAGTTTGGTGGCGGAACTCGACTCGTCCTGGCCCTTGGTCCACCCGAAGCAATCCAGCAGCAGCCAGCGTCTGAATTTCTGCGTAATGGTCTTCGACTTGAGCGAGGGGAAGCCCCAGCACTTCACGGTCCGCCATCAACTTGGCTAGATGGCGTAGCGTTGCACGACGCTTACCGGTCGTGTCGCTCAGCACTTGGGTTTCCCATTGTTTTTCCAGCAACCCCTGAAAACTCCTCAGGACCTCAGGCTCAGTTGTGCCACCAAGGAGGGAAAGGAAGATATCCAGAGCGTGTGGAGACCGCAGAACCTGCTGAATGTCCTGGTTCCATACCTCGGCTTGAAGGCCCCTTGCCATCAAGACTGGCTGCACGGTTGACCACTCTGGTAGTTCTAACCGGATGATAGTCGCGTCAAGGTTCCGAAGCGCGGGATCGTGCTTCTGCTCAAAAGTGCGGCACGAGATTACGGTGTGAACCCCATCTACGTCAGAGAGGTCTTGAACTAACTGGAGCAAGACTCGTAAGCGCGCGGAGTGCTGGACAACCAGGTCAGCCAGGGCATCTACCTGGTCAATGAGCACGAGTACGGGCGCGCTCTTGGCCAGCTCTCGCAAAACCGCGCATATATCGGAGCCGAGATTTAGATATCTCGCGAGTGCTTCCCGATCCAACACGTCCGGCGGTAGTCGATCAGCCTTAATGGCAAGAACACACCAGCCGGCCGACTGCCTTTCTTGAGCAAGCCGTACTAACAGGGAGGACTTCCCGCACCCTGGATCGCCTAGCAAGAAATGGGTGCTCGACGACTCGGCTGGAAGACTCTCGGTTAGCACGTTTAGTTCTGGGCGCTGAAGCCATGTGCCATCAGCCAGGGTACTAGGCCAGTTGAGCAAAGGCGCTGAAGCATTCCGTAGCGCTGTTGGGAGGTCAGTGGGGCTCGACCAAGTTGTCGGGTGGCTCCTATCAGTGGGGGGATGGCCCGCAGGTCCATCCCCCATCTCCTTCAGGAACTGGATCAGCGCTTTGTGGATAAGCGCTTGGCGAGAGTTGGGCTTGGCAATCTCAATATGGTCGCCTTCAATGGCGGTAGGTACCACTCCAGCAATCCCTGGATCGCTGCTGTTCCTATCAACAATCAATTGCCTTCTGCCAATCGCGATGCCAAGAACTCGACGTCCAATAAAGACCCCTCTTGTTTCGAAGAAGACTCGCACCCCAAAGCTGCGTTGTACGTGCAGGGATCGAAACTGCCCATTTAGCAACTTCAGCCAGGCGTCATCATTGGCCATATTTGTGACCTGAGGGTTCGTCCTCAGCAAGAGGCGCAACTTGTCCGCGACCGTGGCAAGACTTGACCCTTGGTGCGGTGTGCCGACAAAGACGACACCGGCAATTCGCTCCAACAGTTTCATCCGTTGCGGGTCGCCGAGCGCCTGCGCTTGCGTCATGCCAGACTTGATGACTAGACCACCGAGGCTATGCCCTACCAAAACAATTCTGCGTCCTTGCAGGCCTTGTTCAACCTGCAAAGCGGCAAACAGCGCTTCGCCGAGATCGGCAAGGTGCATGGCTGCATCAGTCCAACCTGAAAGTGCTGCACCGTATCCTGCAACCCACACGTGGCATTCGACATCTTCCCCGATCCAGCTCGGCCAGAGGGTCGTATGGTCATTCGGGTTGTGCATCCATGTATACCGTGCATCTCCACCCAGCCCGTGCACGAAGATGACGTGCAGCGCATCAGGCGAAGAGGTCTCATATACCCGTGTCAGGGTTGCCATCAGCTTCATTCCATCATTTTGTTGAAAGTATTTTTGCCTGACCAAATGCCTCAATAGGCAATGTAAGGGGGCACGTTTGTGATACGAACTGATGACTCTGTCAGCACGATGGGGCCACGGAAGAGCCCGTCATTTGTTCGGCAGTCTGAACAGTTGCTCTAGGCCAAAGCGATTAGTATGCGTGTGCCTCCCAACGCTTGAGTTAAAGAGGGTGTGTCCACTTAAATGCTGTAATGGATTTTCCCCATGCCACACTCTGAAGTTTTGAGTGGCGTGCAAAAGCAGAGAGTCGATGAGGCGAATTGCAGTGGATTTGGCCAAGTCCGTTTACCAAGTTGCCGAGAGTGTCCGTGCAGGCGAGGAGATGCAGTGCAGGTGACTAAATCGAGAGGCGTTGGCCCGATATGTACAGGAGCAGGGCGAGCCTGTCGAGTGGCTGATGGAGGCCTGTGGCATGGCGCATTGCCGGGGCCGGTTGGCGCAGGCGGGAGGGCATCGGATGATGCTGCGTCCGCGCCATGTGCGGCGGTATTGGAGGTGCAACAGGATGGACGGCAGAGACCGTGATGCCATCCACGAAGCGGCGCGTTGCGCTGACATGCATCTGGTTCCGGTGAAAAGCTACATGCAGCAACAACCGCAGCCGCTGCATAACCTGCGCGAAGCCTGAGCGCCCACTTCCGATCCGCAAAGATGTTACTTGGGGATTTGCCGGCCTGAGAAGCTGTCCGCGTTTGAAACCGCAGCCAAAAGAAGACACTCAAAGATATCTGCTAACTAAGGGCGATTCAGTCCGCTTGACCGAAGGGGTAGCCGACAGCTTCGGCAAGACTTTCATTCGAAATGCCTCCGGATGAAACGGAAGCGGGGATCGTCCCCGAAGCCCAAGTTGCGAACAGCTCTGCGGGCGTGGGCACCAAAGACAACAATACGTTTGTACGACTGCGCCTGTATATCTTGGCGTAACCATTCCGAGCAATGTCGGCGTACAGCGGCAGTAGGGGCATTGTCTCTGGGCCGGGTTGTACCAACTTGCGGTTCCTTGCCAGGGAAACACTGGACTGTGTTTGTGATGTTGTAGTCCTGTCGTGTTCGGCCCGCAATGCGAAAGGCTGTCGCTAGACGAACGCCAGCCGAACTAGGGTTCGTGCTCGCCACGGGCCTCCCTTTGGCCCATTCATCGACACCGGGCGCTTGGAATATGAGTAGTACAGAAGCGCCATTGTCTTCTATGGAAAGTGGGGCCGAGCGGTTGTACTGAGAAGACACCGGAAGATGTGCTGCATTGTTGTAGGGGCAGCCTATGCAGTGAGATTCGTAACGGGCGGGCATGGTGGGGGCTAGCTACAACTAGACCTCAAGTGGGGTGATAACGAATCCCCAGGCTTAGGGGATATCGTTCCTGACCCTCTTTCCAATCCCTAGCTAGACCGAGTGCTACACGGTCAGAGGGACCAGTAAAGGGGGTTACGGAGCATCAGCGTAGGCTGCTCGTACTGCTGTCGCAACACATTCGTTCAGAGCTCTCGGCCAGTGTTACCCAATGGCCACTTTTGGCCGTCAGCTGCCTAACCTCCCTTGCCCTCCCGCCCCCTCATCCCTATCCTGCACCCGCCACGGTAAGTCCCGTGGCCGGGTTTGACAGCCCGAAACAACATTGGCGCGAATGCGCCTGAAGGTGCATGCGAAAAACGGCGAATGTTTTTTGCAGGCATCAGCACGCATGCAGTTTTCACAACTGCTCTGCTTTATGGCAGGTCGCGCGGGGAGACCCTCGCGGTCTGCCGGTTCCAATGTTGCCGGTCTGTCAACCCCGCGTGGCCTGCCACCCTTCGACTGATAGCGAATGTGGCGGCCTTCAATCCAACATTGGAGAACCACCATGCACGACGCATATACCCCTCTCGTTCTCTACCGCTCAGCCCCGCGCTCCTTCCTTCCCACCCACGGGGAGGTTTCGGCATGAGCGATATCACTCACGAACAACGCCGCCTCCAGCAACTGGTCCAGGGCCTGGATGCACGCCTGCATACCACCCTGGTGATCGCCGAGGTGATTCTGGAAAACGTGTCCCTGCACGATGGTGTGCCGGGGCCGTTTCTCGATGGCTACCGGGAGGGTGCGTTGATGGATGCGGTGATCCACCTGTCGCGCAGCAACTACGAGGATTACCTGCGGCTGGTGGAGATGGTCGGGTTGCCCTTGGGGCGCCAGGTGCCCTGATAGGCAGCGGGGCGGTGGCGGGCGCTGGCTGTGCCATCACCCTTCGGGCACCGCTGAACTCGGCGGCGCCGTTGCGGTTCCAACCTTCACGGGCTTGCGAACCCCGAGTGCCTTGGTGCCCGGGCTGGCGCCGTGGTTGCCCGACTTCCTTTATATGAGGTTCGAACCATGCGCCCACTTGCTGCCTTGCCTATCCGTCCGTTCGCTTTATTGCTCGGCCTGTTGCTCGCCACCGGTGCTTCCGCCGCCGAGGAGGCGGTGCTGGTCGATGCCATCAATGCCTACCGCGCCCAGCCGCAGAACTGCGGCAACCAGCCCACCGTTGCGCTTACGCCTTTGGCCAGTGACCCGCGCCTGGCGTTGCCCACCGGCAATGGCGAAACCTGGCGCGCGGCGCTGGAGCAGTCCGGCTACCGGCCGGGGGATGTGCGCACCATTCGCCTCACCGGCCCGGCCGATGCCCAGGCGGCGTTCAAGGCGCTGCTGGGGTATTGCGATGTGCTGCTGAACCCGCAGTTCGTCGATGTGGGCGTGAGCCAGGCGGGGCCGGTGTGGCGGGTGACCTTTGCACGGCCGCTGCGCAGCGCGGCCCTGGCCGCCGGGCCCTTGCAGGGGCCGATGCTGCTGGAGCAGGTGAACGCAGCGCGGGCGCAACCACGCCTGTGCGGTAACGAGCCCTTCGCGTCGGCGCCACCGCTGCGCTGGAACGAGGCCCTGGGAGTGGCGGCGACCAACCACAGCCAGTCGATGGCGCTCAACGGCTTCTTCGCCCACCAGGGCACCGACGGCAGCGCGCCGGCGGACCGGGCGCGCAGTGCTGGCTATACGGGCACGCGGGTGGCGGAGAGCATCGCCGCCGGCATGGGCTCGGCGGCCAGCGCGGTGCAGGGTTGGCTGGCCAGCCCGGAGGAATGCTCGCGGCTGATGAGCCCGCTGTTCACCGACCTGGGCGGTGCCCAGTCGCCGGCGGCGAAGGCGGGTGGGGTCTACTGGACGCTGCTGCTGGGCGCTCCGTAAAAACCTAGCTGCGTTGCCATCGCGGCGTTGAAAGCAGGGGAGCCCGTCGGAAGCACCGTGCGGAGGTGCGCGCGGCACACCCTACGGATCGTGTTCGTCCTGCTCTTGATTCGCATCGTCACAGGGCGTAGCCCGGGCTTCAGCCCGGGAGCTTTGTGCGCACCGATTCCTGGGCTGAAGCCCAGGCTACATGGCCCTTCGACCTTGCTAGTGCTGATGCTTTTTAGTGGCTTGTCGGGGCGTAGCCCTTACTTCGCCTTGGCCAGGCTGGCCATATAGGCCGCGAACATGTCGCTCAAGGCACCGATCAGTTCGCTGCGCGTGAGCGGCGGCTGGGGGTGGCTCATGAAGCGGATGATGGTCATCAGCGCGCTGTTGATGACGACGTAGAGCGTGGGCAGCGGGTTGTCGATGGGGATTTCCCGCAGGTGGCGCAGCAGGTAGAGGCGGCAGAAGTCGAACAGGTGCCGCTCCATTTCGTCGACCACCTTCAGCGTGCGCAAGTCCTGCCAGTGGCGCGCCAGTTCGAGGTGCAGGCTGGCGTTGCGGTCGATGAATGCGAATACCGCCTGCAGCAGGCGCTCCACGGCGGTGTGCACGTCGTCCGCCAGCAAGGCCGTGGCGTTGTCGCGGACCACGCCGGCCAGCGCCTGGCTCATGCGTTCGAGCAGGGCCTCGACCAAGGCTTCCTTGCTGGCGAAGTATTGATAGAGCGAACCGACACTGACCCCGGCCTCGGCGGCGATGAGGTTGGTGCTCAGGCGTGCCAGGCCGTCGCGGGCGATGACCCGGGCGCAGGCTTCCACCAGGTCGGCGACCATCTGTTGCGAGCGTTGCTGGCGGGGCTGTTTGCGCATGGCGGGCTCCGGACGCGAATTGAATGCGAGCGGATAGTCGCATTAGCGTGAGGGCGTTTCCAAGCCCTTGCCGGAGCCGCTTCCATGCACGCAGCAGACCTCGCCCAGCCCGCCCATCAACCCGTCCCGCCGAGCCCGTTGGGGCCGGACTCGCTGACCTGGCGCTACTTCGGCGACCTGCGCGGCCTGCTGCTGATCGGGCGCACCGGCATCCTGCAGAACATGCACCCGGGCCTGGCCGCCGGCGTGCTGCAGCACTCCGATCTGTTCGCCAATCCCTGGAACCGCCTGCTGCGCTCCATCCCGCCGATCCTGGGCGTGGTCTACGACGGCGGCCAGGCTTCCGGCACGGCTTTGCAGGTGCGCTCCTTCCATCGCGATATCAAGGGCCAGGACGGGCAGGGGCGGCCCTACCACGCCCTCAGCCCCGAGCTGTTCTACTGGGCCCACGCGACCTTCTTCGAGGCACAGATCGCCCTGCAGCAGTGGCTCGGTACGCCCCTGGACGAACAGCAATGCGAGCGCCTCTACCAGGAGTCCGTCCACTGGTACGCCCTCTATGGGTTGCCGATGGGGCAGGTGCCGGAGAGTTACGTAGCCTTCCAGGGTTATTGGCAGCGGATGCTGGAGCAACGCCTCCAGCCAACGGAGATCACCGACTGGTACTTCGGCTCGACCGGGCGTTTGCAGGCGCCTTATCCCTGGATGCGCGGCCCGCTGTGGTGGTGCCTGCAGCCCCTGCTGGTGGGCGGCGTGCGCTGGGTGGCGCGGGGCACCTTGCCGCCGGTATTGCGGGAGCGGCTGGGGCTGCGCTGGACGGCGTCGGACCAGCGCCGGTTGCGCCTGCTCGCCGGGTTCCTGCGGCTGGCCTGGCGTGTGCTGCCCGGGGAGTGGGGCTATTTCCCCCGGGCGCGGCGGGCGATACGGCGCGCGCGCCTGGCTGCCCCTGCAGAGCAGCGGAGTCCCGGGGCTTGATGGGCCTCACCGTTCCCGGGCTGAAGCCCGGGCTACGGGGGCGTGCTTGGGCGGGGGGTTAGTGCGGGGCGCGGTTGCGGATGGTTTTCATCAGGTCGTCGGGGCTGATGTGACCGACCACCTGGGTCGCGGCGCTGCCGGGTTGCGGCAGGTCGAGGATGTGGCCCTTCATCTTGCCCACCACGTGCATTTCGCAGGGCTTGCAGTCGAACTTCAGGGTCAGCACTTCGTCGCCGTGCACCAGTTGCATCGGTGCCACCTTGGTGCGCACGCCGGTCACGCCCTTGGCCTGTTTGGGGCAGAGGTTGAAGGAGAAGCGCAGGCAGTGCTTGGTGATCATCACCGGCACTTCACCGGCTTCCTCGTGCGCCTCGTAGGCGGCGTCGATCAGTTGCACCCCGTAGCGGTGGTAGAAGTCGCGGGCCTTCTGGTTGTAGACGTTGTAGAGGAACGACAGGTGCGCTTCCGGGTACACCGGCGGCGGCACGGCGACGGGCTTGCGGCCGCCGCGCGGGTGGGCGGCGACGCGGGCGGCGGTCAGCGCCTCGATGGCTTCGCGGCGCAGGGCCTTGAGCTGCGAGTTGGGGATGAAGAAGGCCTGGGGCGCGTCCAGCTCCACGGCGTCGGCGTGGTACTGGGTGGTGCCCAGTTGGCCGAGCAGGTCGTGCAGTTGCTCCAGCGCCTGCTCGGGCTTGTTGGCGGCGCCGAAGGGGCCTTCCAGGGCGACGCTGGCGGTGATGCCTTCCTCGCTGGTGGCGGTCAGTTCCAGGCGCTCTTCACGCAGTTTGGCGACCCAGGAGAGGCCGATACGGCGCTCGGACGAGGTCTTCTGCAGGGCCTGCTGCCAGTTGTGGTCGAGGTTGCGCGAGAGCGGGTGGTTGGGGCGCAGGCGGAACAGGCCCTCGGGCATTTCGTTGGGCTCGACGCGGTAGCGGTAGCGCTTCTGGCCGTCTTCCTCGAACTCGCCCTTGGGCTCGGCGATGTTGGCGCGGAAGCCCACGACTTCGCGCTTGACCAGCACGTTGAGGCCGTCGCCGTTGGACAGGGGCTCCTGGGTGACCACCAGCAGGTCGCGCTTGTTGACCTTCTCGACGTTGCCCACCAGCAGGCCGGTGAAGGTGGGGGAGTCGAAGGCGCCGATGTCGATCTTGCGGTCGGTGACGAAGTAGTCGGTGCTGCCACGGTGGAAGGTCTTGTCCGGGTCGGGCACGAAGAAGTGGTCGGTGCGGCCGCTGGAGGCGCGGGCCAGGTCCGGGCGGTTTTCCAGGATACCGTCCAGGCGCTGGCGGTAGTAGGCGGTGATGTTCTTCACGTAGCCCATGTCCTTGTAGCGCCCTTCGATCTTGAAGGAGCGCACGCCGGCGTCCACCAGGGCGCTGAGGTTGGCGCTCTGGTTGTTGTCCTTCATGGACAGCAGGTGTTTTTCGAAGGCGACGACGCGGCCCTGGTCATCCTTGAGGGTGTAGGGCAGGCGGCAGGCCTGGGAGCAGTCGCCGCGGTTGGCGCTGCGGCCGGTCTGGGCGTGGGAGATGTTGCACTGGCCGGAGAAGGCCACACACAGGGCGCCGTGGATGAAGAACTCGATGGCGGCGTCGGTGTGGTCGGCGATGGTGCGGATCTGCTTGAGGTCCAGCTCGCGGGCCAGCACCAGCTGGGAGAAGCCGGCCTGGTCGAGGAATTTGGCTCGCTCCAGGGTGCGGATATCGGTCTGGGTGCTGGCGTGCAGCTCGATCGGTGGGATGTCCAGTTCCATCACGCCCATGTCCTGGACGATCAGCGCGTCGACGCCGGCGTCGTACAACTGGTGGATCAGCGCGCGCGCCGGCTCCAGCTCGTCATCGTGGAGGATGGTGTTGATGGTGACGAACACGCGGGCGTGGAAGCGCCGGGCGAACTCCACCAGCTGGGCGATATCGGCCACCTCGTTGCAGGCGTTGTGCCGCGCGCCGAAGCTCGGCCCGCCGATATAGACGGCGTCGGCCCCATGCAGGATGGCCTCGCGGGCGATGTGCACATCGCGGGCAGGGCTGAGCAGTTCGAGGTGGTGTTTGGGTAGGGACATGGCAAAAAGGCTTCCGGCACGGTGCAGGGCGCGAATTGTACCGGTCCGGTGCCCGCTCGGCACCCGGTCCGGCGACGAATAGCGGATTGGCTGCAAACACTTGTGTGCTTGGGCTGATCGTCCCGTACTAGGTTAGAACTGGGAACAGCTCCGCAGTTGCTGATGCTCTAACGGGGAGATGAACGGCCTGCAAGGCGCCATCGAGGCTGAGGGCGCGCTGGGCGATCAGGTTGCGGTGGCAGAACCGGGCGTCCGCTTCGTAGCAGACCATGCAGATCCGTTGGCTGGGCACTTCGGCGAGCAGGTCATGGAGCCGCTCGTCCTGGGTGTCGATATAGGCATTGAAGCCGTGCTCATAGGCGGCCCAGTCACCATCTTCCTTGTAGCGCTTGCGTACGGGCTTGGGGCAGCCGAGGGCGGGCTCGTGCTCGTAGGCGATGCCCGCTTTTGCCAGGCATTCGGCAAAGGCCTTCTTGGAGAAGCCCGGCTTGCGCGAGAGGGGGTATTCACGAACGTCGAGGACCTTGTCGATCCCGGCTTCTTGCAGGCGCGCGATGAAGGCATCGATGGAGAGGCCTTCATAACCCGCTGTGTAGATATTCATGATGTCCTCCGCTTCCGTGCCGGCCAGGCGGCAAAGTCGCGGCGGACCTTATCACCGCAACCTGGAAGCAGGGCTCGCCGACGATGGGCGGCCCTTCAGACGCGTCGATTTCCTACAGCCTCTCAGCAACTGGAAATATCGCGGATCCAGTCGTGGATCAGCGGGCGCGGTTGTAGCAGGTCGGCGTCGGCGGCGTCCAGCAGCGGCAGGCCCTGGTGGCCGGCGCGGCGGAAGTGCAGGCGGGTGCGGGCCTGCTGTTCATCGAGGATTTCGCCGCTCAGGCGCAGGCGCGCCAGCAGGCGTTCGTCCACCTGGTAGCTGCCGCACTCGCGACAACGCAGGGCGAGGCCGGGGCCGCGCGATTCCAGGGCCTTGGCTTCGTGTTCGCAGATCAAGCACTTCACGGGGCAACTCCTTTGTCCGGCAGACGACAGGCTTGAATGGGGTCGCGATCCTGCCGACCGCTGCGCGACGCGGCTCTGTGGCCGCTGTGCAACGGGCGTGACGATCGCTGATAACCATAGACCGGGTGCCGGAGGGTGAGTTGCAGAATTATTCGAGCCTTGTGTCGGCTGGGTTGCCAGGCCCCGCGCGCCGGGGCCTGGGGAGTGGCGGGAGGGCTAGATGTCCTTGCCGAGGAAGCTGTCGCGGTCGGGGTGGCGCGGTTTCGGGCGCAGGGCGGTGACCAGGCGGCCGTCGAGGGCGGCGAGGCCGGCGGCGATCAGGGCCATGCCGATGAAGTGCTTGGCTTCCAGCTGTTCGCCCAGCACCAGGGCGCCGAGGAGGATGGCGCTGACCGGGATGAGGAAGGTCACCAGCATCAGGTTGGTGGCGCCGGCGCTGGCGAGGATGCGGAAGTACAGCACGTAGGCCAGGGCAGTGGAGAGCAGGGCGATGCCGGCCAGCGCGGCCCAGGTGGCGGGGCCGGGCAGGGGCAGGGTCCAGGGGTGGTCCACCAGCAGGGCGACGGGGATCAGCAGCAGGGTCGAGGCGCTGATCTGCCCGGTGGCGGTGATCATCGGCGGCACGCCCATGGCCTTGAAGCGACGGCCGAAGATACCGGCGAAGGCATAGGACAGCGCGGCGCCGAGCACCGCCAGCTGCGCCCAGATGTGGCTGCCGAGCCCCGATAGCGCGGCGGGGCCGATCAGGGTGGCGACGCCGGCCAGGCCGATGAGCACGCCGGCGAGCTTGCGGCCGGTCATCTTCTCGTCCTGGGTCAGCAGGTGCGCCACCAGCACCGAGAACAGCGGCGTGCTGGCGTTGAGGATGGAGGCCAGGCCGCTGGCGATGTGGGTCTGGCCCCAGACGATGAGGCAGAAGGGAATCAGGTTGTTGAGCAGCCCCATGCCGAAGAACGCCAGCCACACACGGGGATCGCGCGGCATCCGCAGGCCCATGAGGTGCACCAGGGCCAGAAGGGCGAGGGCGGCCAGGCCGATGCGGGCCATGACGATGGTGAAGGGGGGCAATTCCTTCACGGCGATGCCGACGAAGAAGAACGAACCGCCCCAGAGGATGGAGAGGGCCACCAGCATGCCCCATTCACGTGCGCCCATGACGTTCTGCGTGTTCATCGCCTGTCTCCTTGCTTGAGTTCCATTCGTTGCAGGCGGTCGCTTGAATCCCGTCTGTGGCTCCCTATTATTCGGACGGGGCTCGGCGTGACAAACGAGCTTTTCTCCACGGACGATCGAGTTTTCCTAAAGCATGAGCACCTTGCCTTCCCTCAGCGCGTTGCGCGCCTTCGAAGCGGCGGCCCGCCACCTCAGCGTGACCCTGGCGGCCCGTGAACTCTGCGTGACGCCGGGGGCGGTGAGCCTGCAGGTGAAGGAGCTGGAGGCGGCCCTCGGCGTGCAGCTGTTCCTGCGCCGGCCGCGCAGCCTGGCCCTGACCGCCGAGGGTGCGGACTATTTCGCCACCCTGCGCACGGCCTTCCGCCTGATGCGTGAGGCCACCGCCGAGATCACCGCCCGCGCGCGGCCGGCGGTGCTCACCCTGACCTGCACGCCGGGCTTCGCCCTGCAGTGGCTGGTGCCCCGGCTGGGTGGCTTCGAGGCGCGGATGCCGGGGATCGACGTGCGCATCAGCCCGTCCAACCGGTGCATGGATTTCGCCCTCGACGGCATCGACCTGGCGGTGCGCCACGGCTTCGGCCGCTACGAGGGGCTGGTGGCCGAGCGGCTGGTGGACGATGAGCTGGTGCCGGTGTGCAGCCCGGCGCTGGCCGCCGATGCGAGCCTGTCGACGCCCGCGCAACTGGCGGGCTTCACGTTGCTGCACGACGAGCACCGCCACGACTGGCCACTGTGGCTGGAGGCGGCCGGCGCTGCGGAGGTGGACGCCACGCGCGGGCCGCTGTTCGTCGACAGCAACGGCGCCATCGAGGCGGCCCGGGCCGGGCTCGGGGTGGCGCTAGTGCGGCGCTCCCTTGTGCATCGCGAGCTCGCGGCCGGTACCCTGGCGGTGCTTTTCGACCAGGGCGTTGCCAGCGCCCTGGCCTATTTTCTTGTCTACCCGGCCGGCGTTCTGGAGCGTCCCGCAGTGGCGGCGTTCCGCGAATGGCTGCTGGCCGAGGCGGGCAGGGCTTGAGGAATCGAACATGGAATACCTGATCAGAACCGCCACCCCTGACGACGCCGCGGCCATCAGCCAGGTGGTGCTCCTGGCGCTGGCCGAGAGCAACGCCCGCGACTACCCGGCGGCGGTGATCGCCTCGGTGCAGGCGAACTTCGGCCCCGAGCAGGTGCGGGGGCTGCTGGCGGCGCGCGAGGTGCTCGTGGCGGAGGAGGCGGGCTGCGTGATCGGCACCGCCAGCCTGGACGGCGATGTGGTGCGCACCGTCTTCGTCGCGCCGGGTGCCCAGGGGCTGGGCGTCGGCCGGCGGCTGATGGAACAAGTGGAGGCGCTGGCCCGGGAGCGCGGCGTCGCGCTGTTGAAGGTGCCTTCGTCGATCACCGCCGAAGGCTTCTACGCAGGGCTGGGCTTCCAGGCCGTGCAGCAGATCATCCGGGGCGAGGAGCGCACCATCGTGATGGAGCGCTCGTTGGCGGCTGCTCAGCCTGGGTGAGTGATGGGCGGTGGTCTATAAGAAGTCCTTGGCAGCGATCCTCTTGTGCACAGGCCAGGATGCTGCCACTGACGACCCGGCCCAGCGATGGAGTGCCTTATGCCGCGCAAGAAGAAACCCGTGAATACCGCCGCCGTTGGCACCGTTCAACACGATTCGCTACCCAGGCCGGTCACCGATGAGGAGTGGGCGGACTACAGCGCGGCCTTCCCCGGCCTGACCCGCGCCAATGTCTACGTGACCTCCCCCGGCTGCTATGACGGCTACAACTGCATCGGCTGGACGGTGGGCGACACCACGCTCGAGTTCGATGTGGAGGCGGTCACTGGCATGGTGCAGTTCTACCTGAGCAAGGGGTTCGTCGAGGTGCCAGCGGGGCACGATGCCGCGGATGTGGACCTCATGGCCATTTCCAACGGCCATTTCGCCAGCCATGCCACCAAGAAGTACACCGGCCCCAAAGTCGACGGCATGCCTGACGACTTGTGGGAATCGAAGCTCTACCCCGGAGCACGGGTCACCCACGGGCGCCTGGAGCTTGCGGGGGAGACTTACGGTGTGCGCGTGAAGTCGTTCAGGAAAGCGTGAAGGGGACGTCCTTGTCCCCAAGGCGCAGCCAACAAGCGCGTCACCAGCCGCAGGCGGCCTCGAAGCTGTCGGCGCGGGCCATCTCCCACATGCGGCCGTAGAAGTCGGCTTCGATGGTGTCCTTGAGCAGGTCGCCCGGCTTGAGGAACACGTGAAGCTGGGAGAACAGGCGGATCTCGCTGTCGGAGACGCGGCGCACCAGGTGGCGCGGCTCCAGCTGCGCCGGGTGGTCGAGGCCGGCGGCGGCGAGCATCTCGGCCAGGGCCTTGAGGGTGTTGCGGTGGAAGCTGTGCACGCGCTGGGCCTTGTCGGGCACCACCAGGGCGCGCTGGCGCAGGGCGTCCTGGGTGGCGACGCCGGTGGGGCACTTGTTGGTGTGGCAGCTCTGCGACTGGATGCAGCCGATGGCGAACATGAAGCCCCGCGCGGAGTTGGCCCAGTCGGCGCCGATGGAGAGCACGCTGGCGATGTCGAAGGCGCTGACGATCTTGCCGCTGGCGCCGAGCTTGATCTTGTCCCGCAGGTTCAGCCCCACCAGCACGTTGTGCACGAACAGCAGGCCCTCGCGCAGCGGCACGCCGATGTGGTCGGTGAACTCCAGGGGCGCGGCGCCGGTGCCGCCTTCCTTGCCGTCGACGACGATGAAGTCGGGGTAGATGCCGGTGGCCAGCATGGCCTTGGCGATGCCCATGAATTCCCAGGGGTGGCCCAGGCAGAACTTGAAGCCCACCGGCTTGCCGCCGGACAGCTCACGCAGCTGGGCGATGAACTGCATCATCTCCACCGGGGTGGAGAAGGCGCTGTGGCGCGAGGGGGAGATGCAGTCCTCGCCCATCATCACGCCGCGGGTCTCGGAGATTTCCTGGGTCACCTTGTGCTTGGGCAGGATGCCGCCGTGGCCCGGCTTGGCGCCCTGGCTGAGCTTGATTTCGATCATCCGCACCTGCGGGTCCTGCGCCTGGGCGGCGAAGCGCTCCGGGTCGAACAGGCCGGCGGCGGTGCGGCAGCCGAAGTAGCCGCTGCCCAGTTCCCACACCAGGTCGCCGCCGTGCTCGCGGTGGTAGGGGCTGATGCTGCCTTCGCCGGTGTCGTGGTAGAAGCCGCCGAGCTTGGCGCCCTGGTTGAGGGCGCGGATGGCGTTGGCGCTGAGGGAGCCGAAGCTCATGGCCGAGATGTTGAAGATCGACGCCGAGTAGGGCTGCTTGCACTGCGGCCCGCCGATCTCGATGCGGAAGGCCGACGGGTCACTCAGCGGTGCCGGGCGCATGGAGTGGCCGATGAATTCGAAGCCCGCCTGGTAGACGTCCATCAGCGTGCCGAAGGGCTTGTCGGCGCCTTCGTTCTTGGCTCGCGCATACACCAGCGAGCGCTGGGCGCGGGAGAAGGGCAGCTTGTCGCCGTCGGCTTCCAGCAGGTACTGGCGGATTTCCGGGCGGATGCCTTCCACCAGGTAGCGGATGTTGCCCAGGATCGGGTAGTTGCGGCGCACCGCGTGGGGTTTCTGCAGCAGGTCGAGGATGCCGACCAGCGACAGCACGCCAGTGAGCAGGGTGAAGGGCCAGACCCATTCATGTTCGATGAAGGGCAGGGTGGCGAGGGTGAAGAGCACGCAGAAGGCGAAGAACGCGTAGCGGCTGAGAAGCGACAGGCTCATGCGGTTTCCTTGTGAGAGGGCACGGGTTCAGCGTAGCGGAGCGTCAAGGTTACGCCTTGTGGCGCGGCGAGGGGCACCCTGAAGCTCGTCGGGTGAGCCCGCCAGGCGCCGTAGGCTAGCGCGGCGCGGCGAAGAAACGCCGCCACAACTCGGCCTCGCGGCCGCTGGCGCGCAGGGCGGCCAGGCCCTTGTTGAAGGCCTCCAGATAATCGCGGTTGCCGGCGGGCTGCCCGGCGAACAGCACGAAGTACTCCCAGCTTTGCAGCGGCGCGGTGGTGGCCAGCTGCGCGGCTTCGTCCGCGTCCAGCTTCTGGTTCACCAGCCACTGCCCGGTGCCCTTGACCATGTCCACGGCGTCGATGCGCCCGGCGGCGAGCTTGCGCAGGTTGCTGGTTTCATCGCCGCCCACTTCGTATTTCAGCAGGCCGCGTTGTTCGGCTTCCTCCAGCAGCGGGGTCTTCGCCGAGCCCAGGGGCAGGCCGATGGTCAGGCCACGTAAGTCCTCGATGCCGGCCGGCGTGCCGTCCCATTGCACCGGGCGGGCGCGGTTGTAGAAGAGCACCACCTCGTCGCTGTAGACCCGCTCGGAGAACAGGCAGCAGGCCTCGCGCTCGGGGTTGCGGCCCCACACGGCCGAGGCCTGCCAGCGGCCCTGGCGCACTTCCTCGAAGGCGCGCTTCCAGGGGAAGAAACCGTATTCCACGGTGATGCCCTGGGTGGCGAAGGCTTCGCTGACCAGGGTGGGGATCACGCCGTTGCCGGGCTGCGAGGCGCTGATAAGAGGCGGCCACTCGCCGATGGCGATGCGGATGTGGCCCTCGGCGAAGAGCGGGCGGGCGCAGGCGAACAGGCAGATGAACAACAGGACCCGGAATCGGGACATCGAATTCTCCCGGCGATGCACGCCGGGCGGCGTGGCACCCGTTCAGCCAAGCACAGGGCGTGCCGGCCTGCCAGCGCCAGGTGGCTTGCGAGCCTTACGGGGCGCCGAACGCTTCCGGGCGGTCGAGGAAGCGGCGCCGCTGTTCCTGCGGCAGGCGCTCGGCGATCTCCAACAGCATTGCCTGGGCCGCCGTCTGCAGTGCCGCGGTGGCCTGGCGCTGGCGGGCGAAGCGCTGCTCCACGGCGGCGTGGTCCAGGGGCTCCTGGCCCAGTTGGTCCAGCAACTGTTGGCGGTTCTCGCGGTTGGCGGCGGCCAGCTCGCGCAGCTGCGGGGCGTGCTGGCGGATGACCGCGCGCACTTCACCGCGTTGCTCCGGCGGCAGCTCCTGCACCTTGGCGATGAGCTGGCGCAGGGGCTGGCCTTGCAGGCCGGCTTCGGCCGCTGCCGGGCGGGCGATCAGCCAGCCGCCGAGGAAGGCGTTGCCGGCGAGGGACAGCAGCAGGGCGCCGCCGAGCAGCCAGGTCTTGTTCATGGTTGGTCCGTCCATAGCAGTGGGCTCATGGCCTGGGCGGCGACGTCGAGGTCGTCGTCGGCCGGCGTGCTGACGTGCCCGACGAGCAGGCCAAGGAGGCCGCACAGGGCGACGCTGGCAAGCTTCACCTGCCAGCCGTAGCGCCATTGCTCCAGGGCGCGCTGCAGGCGGCGGCTCCAGGGTTGGCGCTGGGGTTGCGCGGTGGCGTGGGCGACGATGCGCGCGGCGAGGTCGGCCGGGGGCGTCGGTCTTGGCTGTGCGGCAAGGCGCCGGCGCAGGTCCTGTTCATCGTTCATCGGTGTTCTCCTCGTTCGGGCGGCCGGGCAGCCAGCGGCGCAGTTGCGCGCGGGCGCGGCCCAGCAGCCCCTCCAGGGCTTTGATATGCACGCCCATCAGCTCCGCCGCCTGGGGGTTGCTGTGCTCCTCGAAGTAGCAGAGCACCACGGCCATGCGTTGCTTGTCGGGCAGGCGCTGCACCACCCGCTGCACCTCGGCGGCCTCGCGGGCGCGCTGCACTTCGGCGGCGGTGTCGGCGTCGGGGTCGAGCAGCTCGTCCAGCAGGGCGTCGATGTCCTGCTCGGGGCGGCGTTTGCGGCGGCGCAGCTGGTCCAGGCACTGGTTGACCAGGATGCGCTGCAGCCAGGTGGTGAAGCGTGCTCGGCCCGGTTGCCAGTCGGCGGCATGGGTCCAGATGCGGGTGAAGGCTTCCTGGGCGGCGTCCTCGGCATCGGCCTGCTCGGGCAGTACCCGCCGGGCGATGGCATAGGCGCGCGGCAGGTGGCGCTGCACCAGGGTGGCGAAGGCGCGTTGGTCGCCTTCGGCCACGGCGGCCATCAACTGCTCGTCATCGAGTTCCATCCGTCAGTGGGCCGGCTTCAGGGGAACTGGCCGCCCTGGCGCTGCTGCGCCTGCTGCCGCAGCTTGCCGATCTCGTCCTGGGTGATGCGGCCGTCGTGGTTGGCGTCCAGGCGCTGGAACTGCTGTTCGGCGTGGGCCATGTACTCCTCGCGGGAGATGGCGCCGTCGCCGTTGCCGTCCATGGCCTTGATGCGTTCCTGCATGCGCTCCTGGAGCATCTCGCGGCGGCTGCCGTCGCCGGCGGCCTGGGCGCTGAGGCTGGCGCCGAGGAGCAGGGCCAGGCACAGGCTGGGGATGGGGTTCATGGAATCACCTCAGGGGTTCGGGGTCAGGGTGAGGCTGCCGGTGCGGGTCTCGCCCTGGTTGCCGGTCACGCTGCGGGAAAGGGTGTGGCTGTCGCGGTCGAAACTGTAGCTGGCCGAACGCTGCGCCGTCTCGCCCGCTGCGTTGGTGACCTGGGTCTGGCGGGTGAGGCCGTCGTCGCCACGCTGGCTCTGTTGGCTGAAGCTGCCGCTGCGGCCATCGCTGGTGGTCCAGGTGCCGTTGCTCTGGCCGTCGGTGCGGGTGCCTTCGAGGCTGAGGCCGCGTCCGTCCGCCGTGGTGCTGCTGCGGCTGAACTGGCCGCTGTCGCGGTCGTAGCGGGTGGTGCTGCTGGTGCTGGCACTGCGGCCGTCGTTACCGGTGACGCTGCGCTGGCGGGTCAGCCCGTCGGCCAGGTTGCCGCTGCGCTGGGTCTGCCAGCTGCCGGCTTGGCCACGGCCGGTGACGAAGCCGCCCGCGTGTTGGCGTTCCCTGGCCTCGGCCAGGCAGGCGCACAGCAAGAGCAGGCAGAGCAGGTGGGGCAGGGCGTTGCGCAGGGGGGCGTTCATGGGAGCCTCGTTGCCGGGGAAAGGGCGGGTTCGAGGGTTGTACGCCGGCGATGGCGGGGTACCTGCGATTATTTTTCGCAGGCACCAAGGTGGGCCGGCTGTCGGGTACCGCTCCGTGCGATCGGGTGCTCCGCTTGGTGGATGGGTGAAGCGTCATCCACCCTAGCAGCGGCGACCGTGGTGCTGGAGTGGGGCACAGAGGTGGGCCGATGTAGGGTGGATGACGCTCTTTTCATCCACCGGCGGAGCCCGGCGTGACCACGGATGCTGGGCTGGCTGGTGAGGCGGGGTTCACCCTACGGCTGCGGCGCCAGGGCATTGCTGCAGGCGGTGATCACCGCGTCGTCGGCCTTGAGGCGGTCGGGGAGGAAGTCGCGGAGGAATTCCACCCAGGTGCGGATTTTCGCGTCGAGGAACTGCCGCGACGGGTAGAGGGCGTAGATGCCCAGGGGGAACAGGCTGTGGCGTGGCAGCACGCGCACCAGGCTGCCGTCTTCCAGGCCCTTGACCGCGGAGTACACCGGCAGCACGCCGATGCCCATGCCGGCGATCAGCGCTTCGGTCATGGCGTCGGCGGTGTTGGCCTGGAAGGGGGTGTGGTTGATGGAGATCATTTGCTGCCCGTCGGGGCCTTCGAACAGCCATTTGTCCAGGGCCATCACCGAGTTCACCAGGCGCAGGCAGCGGTGCTGGGTGAGGTCCGACGGCTGGCGCGGGGCGCCGTGCTTGGCGATGTAGGCGGGGGAGGCGCAGAGCACGCTGTAGGTGGTGCCGAGCTGCTTGGAGATGAAGCCCGAGTCGGGTAGCTCCTGGGCGATCACCACCGAGATGTCGTAGCCCTCGTCGAGGATGTCGGTGGTGCGGTTGGCCAGGGTCAGGTCGAAGCTGACGTCGGGGTAGGTCTCGCTGTACTGGGCGATGGCCTTGATCAGGTAGTGCTGGCCGATGCCGGTCATGGCGTGGACCTTGAGGTTGCCGGCGGGGCGGGCGTGGGCCTCGCTGGCTTCGGCCTCGGCCTCTTCGATGTAGCCGAGGATCTGCTCGCAGCGCAGCAGGTAGCGCTGGCCGGCTTCGGTGAGGGCGATGCGACGGGTGGTGCGGTGCAGCAGGCGGGTACGCAGGTGGGTTTCCAGGGTGGCCACGGCGCGCGATACGTAGGAGGTGGTGAGGTCGAGGCGGGCCGCCGCAGCGGTGAAGCTGCCGGTTTCGGCCACGCAGACGAAGGCGCGCATGTTGAAGAGGATGTCCATGAAGGGCTCCGGCCTGGAAGGGGGGCGAATTCTGGCATGAAGTGCCGAGGGGATTATGGCCGATCAGTACACAATGAATCGCCTATCCGAGCGCTTATCCCGAAGCCGGGCCACACATAGAATCGCCGCCGTTTCGGGCCTTTCAGGCCCTTGCCTCAGGATGTGCCGCACGTGCCCCGCAATCGTCGGCCCGGGTTGACCCGAGCCAGTCTGTTCGCCGTCTTCCCGCTTCTGTGTTCCTGTATCGATTCCTCCGGCCTCGCGCCATCTTCCCGGCCCCTGGACGCCCATGAACTGGCGCCGGGCGCGGCCATCAGCGCCGCCCAGGCTGAGGCCGGCTGGCCCGCCGGGCAGTGGTGGCGCGCCTATGGCGACCCGCAGCTGGACCGCTGGATGGACCGCGCCCTGGCCGGCAGCCCGAGCCTGGCCATGGCCGCCGCGCGGGTGCGCCAGGCCCGGGCGCGGGCCGGGGTGGTGGAAGCCGACGAGGCGCCGCAACTGGGGCTGGATGCCAGCCTGCAACGCAAGCGCTGGCCCGACGACGCCTTCTACGGCCCCGGCGACCTGGCCCGCAGCGGCAGCTGGAACAACACCAGCCAGCTGGGCTTCAGCTACCCGCTGGATCTCTGGGGGCGCGAGCGCAACCGCGGCGAGTCGGCCCTCGACCAGGCCCGGGCGACGGCAAGCGAGGCGCGCCTGGCGGCCCTGGAGCTGCAGGGCAACCTGGTGCGCAGCTATATAGGCCTGGCCCTGCACCACGCCGAACTGGATATTGCCGAAGCCGAGCTGGCCCGCCAGGAGCAGCTGCTGGCGCTGACCCGCCAGCGCCGCCACGACGGCATCGGCACCGGCCTGGAGGAGACCCGCGCGCAACTGGGCCTGCCCGAGGCCCACCGGCAGATCGACCTGCTGCACGAAGCCATCGCACTGGACCGCAACCAGCTCGCCGCCCTGGCCGGCGCTGGCCCGGGGGAGGGCGAGGCCCTGCAACGCCCGGCGCTGTCGCCATTGCTGGACCTGGGCCTGCCGCCGCGCCTGCCCCTGGAGCTGCTCGGCCACCGGCCGGACCTGGTGGCCGCGCGCTGGCGGGTGGCGGCCGAGGCACGGGGCATCGAGGCGGCGAAGGCGGACTTCTACCCCAACGTCGACCTGCTCGGCGGCCTCGGCACCTCGGCGGTGCAGGGTGGGGTGCTGGACTTCCTGCGCTACGACAAGCTGACCTGGGGCCTGGGCCCGGCGCTGTCCCTGCCCGTCTATGACGGTGGCTTGCGCCGTGGCCGCCTGGCCGAGGCGGGGGCCGGCTACGACCTGGCGGTGGAGGGCTACAACCAGGCGCTGGTGCTGGCGATCAAGGGCGTGGCCGATGCCCTGGTGCGGCTGAAGTCCCTGCGCGAGCAGCAGCACCTGGCCGCCGAGTCGGTGGCCCAGGCGCAACACGCCTTCGACCTGGCCCAGTTGGCCCGCCAGCGCGGCCTCACCGACCAGCGCGCGGTGCTGGAGGCGCAACCGGCGCTGCTCCAGGCCCAACGCCTGCAGCAGCAGGTGCGCGCCGCACGCCTGGTGGCCCAGGCCGACCTGTTGCTGCAACTGGGCGGCGGCGTGCTGCCGGTTGCCGCCGGCCCACAGCCGGAGCGACTGACGCCCAGCGAACCCACGCTGCACATCCCCCATCCCTGAGAAACGACCATGACCACAACCTTGCGCCGCGACCTGGCCAAGTGGGCGCGCACCGAGGGCCTGACCTGGGTGTTCATCCTCAAGGCCCTGCTCACCGCCTTCATCGCCCTGTGGCTGGCCTACCGCCTGGAGCTGCCGCAACCCGGCACCGTGCTGGTGACGGTGTTCATCGTCATGCAGCCGCAGAGCGGCCAGGTCTTGGCCAAGAGCTTCTACCGCATCATCGGCACCCTGCTGGGGCTGACGGTGATGGTGGCGCTGATCGCCCTGTTCAACCAGGAGCGGGTGCTGTTCATGCTCGCCGTGGCCATCTGGATCGGCCTGTGCACCGCCGGTGCCGCGCGCTACCGGGACTTTCGCGGCTACGCCTGCGTGCTGGCCGGCTACACGGCGGTGATCATCGGCCTGCCGGCGACCCTGCACCCGGAAGGCGCCTTCATGCAGGCGCTGTGGCGGGTGCTGGAGATCACCCTGGGCATCCTCTGCACTGGGCTGGTGAACGCCCTGGTGCTGCCGCAGACCAGCAGCGTCGACCTGCGCGCCACCTTGCAGGCGCGCTTCCGTGATTTCGCCGCCTTCGCCTGCGAGGGGCTGGCCGGGCGCCTGGACAGCGAGCGCTTCGAGGCCCTCAACGCGCGCTTCGCCGCCGCTGCCGTGGGCCTGGAGAACCTGCGCAACGCCACCGCCTTCGAAGACCCGCACATGCGCCTGCGTGCCGGGCGCCTGGGGCGGCTGAACAACGAGTTCATGGTGCTCTCCACGCGCTTCCACGCCCTGCACCAGCTGCTCAACCGCCTGGCCGCTGCCGTGGAACCGACCGGGCAGCTGGTGCGCGAGGCCCTGGCGCCCTGCCTGGCGGAAGTGGCCGCGCTGCTGGCCGCCCAGCGCGAGAGCCTGGGCAGCGACGCCGAGGCGGCGGAGTTCGCCGGGCGCCTGGCGGCCTGCCGGCAGGAACTGATGCAGCTGATCCGCGCCGGGCGCGGACGCCTGGCCATGCAGCAGGTGGACGAGGCCGGCGCGCTGGATTTCGATACCGCCGCCGAGCTGCTGTTCCGCTTCGTCGATGACCTCCACAGCTACGCCCTGACCCTGGCCTCGCTGCTGGACCACCGCCACGCCCGCGAGGACTGGCGGGAGAGCTTCCGCCCCCGCGCCAACTCCCTGGCCGCCGCCGTGGCCGGCATGCGCAGCAGCCTGCTGATCCTCGCCCTGGGCACCTTCTGGATGGCCACCGCCTGGCCGGCCGGGGAGACCTTCACCATGACCGTGGGGATGATCTCGGCACTGGCGTCGTCATCCTCCAACCCCAAGCGCCTGGCTCTGCAGCTGACCATCGGCGCCACCGGCGGCGCCCTGGCCGGTATCGCGACCACCTTCTGGGTGCTGCCCTGGCTGGACGGCTTCGCCATGCTCTGCTGCGCCCTGGCGCCCACCTTCGCCCTGGGCGCGCTGCTGCTGTCGCGCAGCCAGTGGTCGGGCTACGGCGTCGGTTTGCTGGTGTGGTTCTGCCTGCTGTCGCTGCCGGCCAACCTCACCCACTACGACCCCTACCGGCTGTTCAACGAGTACCTGGCGGTGCTGCTGTCCATGACCCTGGCCACCCTGGCGGCGGCGCTGATCCTGCCGCCCAACCGGCCCTGGCTGTGGCGGCGCCTGGAGCACGACCTGCGCCTGTGCGCGGTGCACACCGTGAGCGGGCGAATCCGTGGGCTGGTGAGCGGCTTCGAGAGCGGCACCCGTGACCTGCTGGCCCAGGCCTACGCCTTCTCCGCCGGGCGCCCCGACGTGCAGCGTCGCCTCTTGCGCTGGATGTATGCGGTGCAGGAAGTGGGGCACGCGGTGATCGAGTTGCGCCTGGAGCAGGCGCGGTTGCCGGCGCTGTCCTGCTATGCCGAGTCGATGCCCTGGCGGCAATCGGTGCGGGTGATGGGGCGGGCGCTGATCCGCCTGCTGATCCAGCCCGGCGAGGGCAACCGCCTGCGCGCGCTGCAGGCGGTTGAGCAGGCCATCGAGGCGGTGCGCACCACCCCCGAGCCCTGTGCGCCGCAGTTCGAGACCTCGCCGTTGCGCCGCCTGCAGAGCTACCTGCACTTCATCCGCACCTCCTTGCTCGACCCGCTGGCGCCCTGGGCGGATGCCCTCGAGCCGGCACCTGCCCCGGTACTCGCCCATGCCACGTGAGATCGCCTTGCACGGCGTCTACCTGCCCAGCCTGACGCTGCTGTTCCTCCTGGCCCTGGCCGGTGGCTGGGTGCTCGACCGCCTGGCCGCGCGCCTGGGGCTGTACCAGCACGCCTGGCACCCGGTGCTGCTGCGGGTCAGCCTGTTCACCTGCCTGTACGGCGCCCTGGCGCTGGCCACCTACCGTTGAGAGACCCCTGTCCGTGAAACGAATCATCAGTGTCGTCGCGACCCTGCTCATCCTCGCCCTGGCGGTGACCTTGGTGCACCAGCTGTGGCAGCACTACATGGAGTCGGCCTGGACCCGCGACGGCCGGGTGCGCGCTGATGTGATCAACATCGCCCCCGATGTCGCCGGGCTGGTGGTGGAGGTGCCGGTGCGCGACAACCAGGCGGTGAAGGCCGGCGACGTGCTGCTGCGCATCGACTCGTCGCACTACGCGCTGGCGGTGAGCGAGGCCGAGGCGGAGGTGGACGCCGCCCGCGCCGAGCTGGACATGCGCCGCCTCAATGCCCGTCGCCGCGCCGACATGGACGACCTGGTGGTGTCGCGGGAGAGCCGCGAGGACGCCAGCCATATCGCCAACGGCGCCGAGGCCCGTTACCGCCGTGCCCTGGCCCAGCGCGATGCGGCGCGGCTGGACCTGGAACGCACCGAAGTGCGCGCGCCGGTGGACGGCTACGTCACCAACCTCAACATCTACCGGGGCGACTACGCGCGCACCGGCCAGGCCAGCATGGCGCTGGTGGACGGGCGCTCGTTCTACGTCAACGGCTACTTCGAGGAGACCCGCCTGCCGCGCATCCACGTGGGCGCGAAAGTGGAGATGCGCCTGATGAGCGGCGAGCGCCTGCTGGGGCACGTCGACAGCATCGCCCGGGGCATCTACGACCGCGACAACCCCGAGAGCCGCGAGCTGGTGGCGGACGTGAACCCCACCTTCAACTGGGTGCGCCTGGCCCAGCGCGTGCCGGTGCGCATCCACCTGGACGAGGTGCCCGAAGGGCTGGCGCTGTCGGCGGGAATGACCTGCACCGTGGTGGTGGACGAGGGGCAGGGCGGGGACGCTTCGCGGGGCTGAGGGATTGTTGAGCCAGCGGCCACAGTCTTTGTGCTGGATCGCTCTGTAAGCGCCGGGTGGCGCTCCTTAAAATTGACCTGCCTCCCACGACGAGGCGCACATGCTGATCTACCTCACCGTCCTGCGGTGTTGCGCAGTACCTTCGGCCCGTTCGTGGAGAGCGGGCCGAAGCCCCTCCCTCCAAGGCAATTCGGATAACAGATCAATGAAAGCGTTCATGTTGCTGGCCCTGGCCGGCCTGTCTCCTCTCGTCTTTGCTGCCGCCCCCGAACAACCCGCCCCCGCCGAAACCGAGCCCTACCACTACGGCATGGAGCTGGACATCGCCCGGGTCATCTCCCGCAGCGAAGTTCCCGATGTCTGCGGCGTGGTGCCGGCCTACCTGACCTATGAAGACCACCAGGGCAAGGTGCATCGCCTCGAGTACATGGTGTTCGGCAATGGGTGCTCCAACGGTTGAGCCCAGCTGCTCGACGTGACAGATGCCCGGCCCGATAAGCCGGGCATTGTCGTTTCTGGGGGCCATGGGGCGGCCTGTGTGACGTTTGGATTAAATATCTGACTTGCCGGTCGGAATTCATTATCCTGCGGCACTCTTGCTTGCAGTACAGAACAACCCATCAATAAAAGGATCAACTCCATGGCTCAAGTAACCCTCAAGGGCAACCCCGTCAGCGTCGATGGCCAACTGCCGGCCAAAGGCGCCCAGGCTCCGGCTTTCAGCCTGGTCGGAGGCAACCTGGCGGACGTGACCCTGGCCAGCCTGAGCGGCAAGCGCAAGGTGCTGAACATCTTCCCGAGCGTCGACACCCCCACCTGCGCCACCTCCGTGCGCAAGTTCAACACCGAAGCCAGCAAGCTGGCCAACACCGTGGTGCTGTGCATCTCCGCCGACCTGCCGTTCGCCCAGGCGCGCTTCTGCGGCGCTGAAGGCCTGGAAAACGTGATCAACCTGTCCACCATGCGTGGCGCGCAGTTCCTCAAGGACTACGGCGTCGCCATCGCCAACGGCCCCCTGGCCGGCATCGCCGCCCGCGCCGTGGTCGTGCTGGACGAGAATGACAAAGTGCTGCACAGCGAGCTGGTAGGTGAAATCGCCGACGAGCCGAACTACGCAGCCGCCATCGCCGCGCTCTGATCGGGCGAGGGTGACGAAAAGGGAGGCCATTGGCCTCCCTTTTTCTTTGGGCGGGATTTTGTGGCCAGGCACGGCGTTGAGCTGTGTGTGGGGTGGAGGTCGCTTTTTACCTCCACCGGCGGTGTTCGGCGGGGCTCCGATGGTGGATGGATGAAGCGTCATCCACCCTACGCAGCGGTCGGATTCGTAGGTTGGCGCCGAGCGCAGCGAGGCCCAACGCAGCGATGTGTGGCCTCGCTGCGGGCATTCCCTGTGGGAGCGGCTTCAGCCGCGAAGGAGACCTACCGCCGGCACCGGGTTCTGCGAGTGGCTGGATATTTCATCGCGAATGAATTGGCTCTGTCTGCGTTAGCTGTTGTGGCTTTAATGCAAGCGCTCAAGCACGGCCCTTTCCGGGCCCCAAAGGGTTTGTGCCACCTCCACTACGCAGCCGCCATCGCCGCGCTCTGATCGGGCGAGGGTGACGAAAAGGGAGGCCGATGGCCTCCCTTTTTCTTTGGGTGCGATTTTGTGGGCAGTGATGGCGTTGAGCCGTGTGTGGGGCCGTCGCTTTTTACCTCCACCGGCGGTGTTGGGCGGGGCACCGATGGTGGATGGGTGAAGCGTCATCCACCCTACGCACCGGTTGGCGCCGTAGGGCGGGTGAAACCCGCGTGGTGGTCGGCCGGAGTGTCGGGTTTCACCCGACCTACGAGGGGCTCGGTGTCGTAGGTTGGCGCCGAGCGTAGCGAGGCCCAACGCAGCGATGTCGGGCCTCGCTGCGGGCATTCCCTGTGGGAGCGGCTTCAGCCGCGAAGGACCCACCGCCGGCACCGGGCTGCGAGTGGGCGGATGTTTCATCGCGAATGAATTCCCACGGGTTCGAGCAACAGCTTCGCGAGCAGAGCTCGCTCCTACGAGGCGTGCCAGGGCCGACCGATGGGGTTGCGCGGGGCCATGTACGGCGTTGACCCGTGTGTAGGGTGGAGGTCGCTCTTTACCTCCACCAGCGGTGTGTGGCGGGGCGCCGATGGTGGATGGGTGAAGCGTCATCCACCCTACGCAGCGGTCGGCTCCGTAGGGCGGGTGAAGCCCGCTCCCGGGCTGAAGCCCGGGCTACGGGGTGGTGTGGCGCTATAGCGTGAGCTGCAGGCGCTTGACCAGGGCGCCGGGGAGCAGGGAGGAGAGGGTCTGGCGTTCGTCGTAGGTGCTGGCGGAGAGGCGCAGCTGGCGTTCGGCGGTTAGGGCTTCGAGCTGGTCACCGAGGAGGTCGAAGAGGCTGTCGTCGAAACGCATGGTGCTGACCGGCGCCTGGATGCGGCCGTCCTCCACCCAGAAGGTGGCGAAGCGGGTCATGCCGGTGATGCGGGCGGCGGGCAGGTCGGACCAGTTGAGGTACCAGAGGTTGCCGATGTAGAGGCCGGTGCCGAGGGCGGCGAGGGCGTCGGCTTCGGGCAGGGTGCCGGCGTCCATCACCAGGGCCAGGGGATTTTCGTCGCCGCTGGCGCCGTTGCCGGGCAGGCCGTATTCACGGGCGCTGCGCGAGCCCACCAGGCGGCCGGTGAGGCGGCCCTGCTGGATGAGCGCGACGTCGCTGCGCGGCGAACCCTCGGCGGTGAAGGGCGGCGAGAGGGCGCCGGCCACCTGTTCGTGCAGGCCCAGCAGCGGGCTGAAGCGGGCGCCGTCGTCCAGGCGTTGCAGCGGGCTTTCCTTGCTGGCCAGGGCGCGGGCGGAGAAGCCGCCCCAGCAGAGCATGCCGGTGATCTCCTCCAGCGCCGCCGGGGCGATGTAGGCGCGGTAGCCGCCCGGGGCGAGGATGCGTAGGGGCTTGCCCAGGTGCTCCAGCTGGGCGCGGGCGGCGGCGAAGCGGCGGAGGAATTCCTCGTCGTTCCAGCCCTGGCCGGCGTAGTCGGCCTTCACCGCCTGGCCGTTGGCGTGGAACAGGCTGAAGTCGAAGTTGAAACAGTGGGCGCTGTGCCAGCCGAAGGCACCCCAGCTGTTGGCGAAACCCCGGTAGAGCGGGCCGGCGGCGTAGATGCCGACCATGTCCAGCCCCTCGGCGGCGGCGCTGATGCAGGGCAGCACGGCGGCCGGGTCGGGCAGCGGCTGGCTGTCGACATGGCGGCGCTGCCAGGGCGTGCGGTCGGGCATCAGGTAGGGGTCGGGCGGCAGCTGGCCGATCACCGCGCGCAGGCGTTCGAGGCCGTCGGCCAGGCGCTGGCGGTCTTCGTCCGGCTGGCCGGAGAGGGTGACGGCCATCTGCGCCTGGCGCTCGGCGGCGATCAGCTGCAGGGTGGCGCCGGCCTGGCACACATGGCCGGCCTGGCGCACGCGGGCGTGGTTGAAGCGGATGAAGTCGGATTCCTCGGCGCTGTACCAGAGGGTGAAGTCCTCGCCGGGGCGCATGGCCTGGCGCAGGGAGTCGGCGAGGGCGGCGAAGCCGGCTTCGCGGGAGTCGATATGGACGCTCATCAGGCGGCACCTCCGAATACGTCGACCTGGCTGAACACGCAGGCGGGGGACGCGTGGCCCACCCGCACCACCTGGTTGGGCTCGCCCTTGCCGCAGAAGGGCGTGCCGAGCACCTCGAAGGTACTGGCGTCACCCACCGCGGCGAGGCTGCGCCAGAAGCTGGCGGAGATGCCCCGGTAGTTGGGGTTCTTCACCACGCCCTTGAGCTCGCCGTTCTCGATGAGCTGGCCCCATTCGCAGCCGAACTGGAACTTGTTGCGCGCGTCGTCGATGGACCAGGAGCGGTTGGTGGTCATCAGGATGCCGCGCTCGATGCCGCCGACCAGTTGCTCCAGGCGCTGGTTGCCGGGCTCGATGTTGAGGTTGGCCATACGGTCGATGGGCGCGCGGTTCCAGTTGCAGGCGCGGCTGTTGGCCACGCCCGGCAGGCCGCTGCGTTGCTGCGAGAGGGCGCCGCCGAGGGGGCGCAGGAGCAGGCCCCTTTCGATCAGCAGGGTCTTCTGCGCGGCGCTGCCGTCGTCGTCGTGGCCGTAGCTGGCCAGCTCCTCGGGGATGCCCGGGTCGAAGCTGACGTTGAGCAGCGCCGAGCCGTACTGGTAGTGGCCGAAGTCTTCCTGGCGGATGAAGCTGGTGCCGGCGTAGTTGCGCTCGTCGCCGAGGATGCGGTCCAGCTCCAGCGGGTGGCCGATGGATTCGTGGATCTGCAGCATCATCTGCTCGGGCATCAGCAGCAGGTCACGCGGGCCTTCCGGGGTGTTGGGCGCCAGCAGCAACTGCAGCGCCTCGTCGGCCACGCGGGGGGCCGAGCCGCGCAGGCCGAGGCGCTGGATGACCTCGGCGCCGCCCTGCTGGCCGCCGTGGTAGCCACCGAAGCTGCGGGTCTGGCTGTCGTGGCCGTCGAAGGCGGTGACGCTGGCGCCGGGGTAGACGAATTGCAGTTCCTGCCAGTGCTCGGCGCCGGCACTGTTGAGGTAGAGCTGCTCGTGGCGGTTGACGCTGAGCAGCAGCGTCCAGTTGACCAGGCGCGGGTCGGTGGGCACCGCGGCGGACTCCTCGCGCAGCAGCTCGATGCGCTCGGCGATGCCGGGCAGCGGGGTGTCGAGGCCCGGGGAGCGGTACTCGGCGCGGCCCTGGGGCGGGGCGACGCGGGCGTCCACCAGGTTGTGCGGGGCGATCAGCCGGGCGCGGGCCTCGGCCAGGTCGAGGGCGCGCTGCAGGCCTTCGGCGCTGAGGTCGCTGGTGGCGGCATAGGCTTCGACGCCATCGATGCGCACGCTGAGCATGGCGCCCAGGTCGCTGGAGAAGAACGGCGGCTCGGCGACGTTGCGCCGTACCCGGCAGTGCTCGCCGCTCTGGCGGACGATGCGCAGGGCGTGGAAGTCGGCGCGGCTGCGCAGGGTGGAGAACTGCTGCTTGAGTCGTTCGAACACGGGGCGCTCCCAATCATCGGCAAGGCAAGCGCGCATGGTCGCGCGGGGCGGCTTGATGGACAAGAGCGGGCGCGGAAAGGAGATGTGACATTTGCGCGCTTGGCCGCAAGGCTGCGCCACCGCTCAAGGGCGCGCCACCGACGCGGTAAGGAATGGGTAAATAGGCGGTAAAGAGGCTTTGCCTATGGGCGCCGAGTGCTTATCGTGCACGCTCTCGCACAGACCGACCCTGAATCATGTCCTCGATACAAGACTCGCGCCCCCGTCCTTCCCGCAACTGGCTGATCATCACCCTCTGCCTGGCCGCCCTGGTGGCGCTGGTGTGGTGGTTCTGGCCGGCCTCGTCCAAGCACTCGGAAGGGGAGGCGACCCGCACCCGACCCGGCCCCGCCGGCATGGCGCGCCCGGGCTTCGGCGCGTTCGGCGGACCGGTGCCGGTGCGCGTGGCGGCCGCCAGCGAAGGCGACTTCCCGGTGTTCTACAAGGCACTGGGCACGGTGACCTCGCTGAACACGGTGAACGTGCGCAGCCGGGTCAACGGCGAAGTGATGAAGCTGGCCTTCGAGGAAGGCCAGCAGGTGAAGGCCGGCGACCTGCTGGCGGTGATCGACCCGCGCCCCTATGAGGTGGCGCTGCAGCAGGCCGAGGGCACGCTGCTGCAGAACCAGGCGCAGCTGAAGAACGCCGAGATCGACCTGGCGCGCTACCGCGGCCTGTACGCCGAGGACAGCATCGCCAAGCAGACCCTGGACACCCAGGAAGCCCTGGTGGGCCAGTACAAGGGCACGGTGAAGGCCAACCAGGCCGCGGTGGCCGATGCCAAGCTCAACCTCAGCTTCACCCAGGTGCGCGCACCGGTGTCGGGCCGCGTCGGCCTGCGCCAGGTGGACCTGGGCAACCAGGTGAGCTCCGGCGATACCACGCCGCTGGTGGTGATCACCCAGACCAAGCCCATCAGCGTCATCTTCACCCTGCCGGAGAACCAGTTGCCGGCGGTGGTCACGCGCTTCCGTGCGGGCAATGCCCTGGCGGTGGAAGCCTGGGACCGTGGCGACACCCTGAAGCAGGCCGAGGGTGTGCTGCAGAGCCTGGACAACCAGATCGACACCGCCACCGGCACCCTGAAGTTCAAGGCGCGCTTCGCCAACGAGGACGAGACGCTGTTCCCCAACCAGTTCGTCAACGTGCGCCTGCTGGCCGACACCCTCAAGCAGTCGGTGCTGATCCCGTCCGCCGCCGTGCAGTTCGGCAGCCAGGGCACCTTCGCCTACGTGATGGACGGCGAAAAGAAGGTGCGCGTGCAGGCCCTGGAAACCGGCCCGAGCGATGGCGAGCGCACCGTGATCAAGGCCGGGCTCAAGGTCGGCGAGCGCGTGGTGCTGGAAGGCACCGACCGCCTGCGCGACGGCAGCGAGGTGGAAGTGGTGCACGACAGCGACCAGGTACCGACCCAGCCCAGCGAGCAGTTGCAAGGCGCGGACAAGGGCGCCGAGAAGGGCGGCAAGGCTGAAAAAGGCGGCGTATGAACATCTCCCGCTTGTTCATCCTGCGGCCGGTCGCCACCACGCTGAGCATGCTGGCGATTCTCCTCGCCGGCCTGATCGCCTACCGCCTGCTGCCGGTTTCGGCGCTGCCGGAAGTGGACTACCCGACCATCCGCGTCATGACCCTGTACCCGGGCGCCAGCCCGGACGTGATGACCAGCGCCGTGACCGCGCCGCTGGAGCGCCAGTTCGGGCAGATGCCGGGGCTGACGCAGATGTCGTCCACCAGTTCCGGCGGCGCCTCGGTGATCACCCTGCGCTTCAGCCTGGAGGTGCAGCTGGACGTGGCCGAGCAGGAGGTGCAGGCGGCCATCAACGCGGCCAACAACCTGCTGCCCAACGACCTGCCGGCGCCCCCCGTCTATAACAAGGTCAACCCGGCCGACACCCCGGTGCTGACCCTGGCGGTGAGCTCCAAGACCCTGCCGCTGCCGCAGCTGCACACCCTGGTCGACACGCGCATGGCGCAGAAGCTGTCGCAGATCAGCGGCGTGGGCATGGTCAGCATCGCCGGCGGCCAGCGCCAGGCGGTGCGGATCAAGGTCAACCCGGAGGCGCTCGCCGCCAACGGCCTGAACCTGTCCGACGTGCGCTCGCTGGTGAGCGCCTCCAACGTCAACCAGCCCAAGGGCAACTTCGACGGCCCGACCCGCACCTCGATGCTGGACGCCAATGACCAGCTGAAGTCGCCGGAGGAATACGCCAACCTCATCCTCGCCTACCAGAACGGCGCGGCGCTGCGCCTGAAGGACGTGGCGACCATAGTCGAGGGCGCGGAGAACGAGCGCCTGGCCGCCTGGGCCAACCAGAACGAGGCAGTGCTGCTGAACATCCAGCGCCAGCCCGGCGCCAACGTCATCGAGGTGGTGGACCGCATCCAGGAACTGCTGCCGAAGATGACCGCCAACCTGCCGGCGGGCCTGGACGTGGTGGTGCTCACCGACCGCACCCAGACCATCCGCGCTTCGGTCACCGACGTGCAGCACGAGCTGCTGATCGCCATCGCCCTGGTGGTGATGGTGACCTTCCTGTTCCTGCGCCGGGTCAGCGCCACGCTGATCCCGTCCATCGCCGTGCCGCTGTCCCTGGTGGGCACCTTCGGGGTGATGTACCTGGCCGGCTTCTCGGTGAACAACCTGACGCTGATGGCCCTGACCATCGCCACCGGCTTCGTGGTGGACGACGCCATCGTCATGCTGGAGAACATCGCCCGCCACCTGGAGGAGGGCGCCACGCCGCTGGAGGCCGCGCTCAAGGGCGCCCGGCAGATCGGCTTCACCCTGATCTCCCTGACCTTCTCGCTGATCGCCGTGCTGATCCCGCTGCTGTTCATGGCCGATGTAGTGGGGCGGCTGTTCCGCGAGTTCGCCATCACTCTGGCGGTGGCCATCCTGATTTCCCTGGTGGTGTCGCTGACCCTGACGCCGATGATGTGCGCGCGGCTGCTCAAGCCCGAGCCGGAAGAGAAGGAGCAGGGCCGCTTCTACCGCGTCAGCGGCGCCTTCATCGACGGCATGATCGAGCGCTATTCCCACGGCCTGCGCTGGGTCCTGCGCCACCAGCCGCTGACCCTGCTGGTGGCGGTCGCCACCCTGGGCCTGACCGTGGTGCTCTACCTGGCGGTGCCCAAGGGCTTCTTCCCGGTGCAGGACACGGGCGTGATCCAGGGCATCACCGAGGCGCCGCAATCGGTGTCGTTCCGCGCCATGAGCGAGCGCCAGCAGCGCCTCGCCGAGCTGGTGCTGAAGGACCCGGCGGTGGCCAGCCTGACGTCCTATATCGGCGTCGACGGCGACAACGTCACCCTCAACAGCGGGCGCATGCTGATCAACCTCAAGCCCCATGGCGAGCGCGACCTCACCGCCAGCGAGGTGATCCAGCGCCTGCAGCCGCAGCTGGACAAGCTCAGCGACATCCGCCTGTACCTGCAGCCGGTGCAGGACCTGACCATCGAGGACCGGGTCAGCCGCACCCAGTTCCAGTTCAGCATGGAGTCCCCCGACGCCGACCTGCTGCGCGAGTGGACCGGCAAGCTGGTGGACGCGCTGAGCCAGCAGCCGGAACTCTCGGACGTGGCCAGCGACCTGCAGGACAAGGGCCTGCAGGTGTACCTGGACATCGACCGCGACATGGCCGGGCGCCTGGGGGTGGAGATTTCCGCCATCACCGACGCGCTCTACGACGCCTTCGGCCAGCGGCAGATCTCCACCATCTTCACCCAGGCCAGCCAGTACCGCGTGGTGCTGGAGTCCGCCACTGGCGACCGCATCGGCCCGCAGGCGCTGCAGCAGCTGCGCGTCGCCGGCACCGACGGCGTGCAGGTACCGCTGGCCACCCTGGCGCGCATCGAGGAGCGGCAGACGGAGCTGGCGATCAACCACATCGGCCAGTTCCCGGCGGTGAACCTGTCGTTCAACCTGGCCCCCGGCGTCGCCCTGGGCGAGGCGGTGGCGGTGATCGAGCGGGTGCAGCAGGAAATCGGCATGCCGGAAGGCATCCAGACCCGCTTCCAGGGCGCGGCGGCGGCCTTCGAGGCTTCGCTGTCGAGCACGCTGCTGCTGATCCTGGCGGCGGTGGTGACCATGTACATCGTCCTGGGCGTGCTCTACGAGAGCTACATCCACCCGGTGACCATCCTCTCCACGCTGCCCTCGGCGGGCGTCGGCGCCTTGCTGGCGCTGCTGCTGTCGGGCAACGACCTGGGCCTGATCGCCATCATCGGCATCATCCTGCTGATCGGCATCGTCAAGAAGAACGCGATCATGATGATCGACTTCGCCCTGGAGGCCGAACGCAACCAGGGCATGAGCCCCGAGGACGCCATCTACCAAGCCGCGCTGCTGCGCTTCCGGCCGATCCTGATGACCACCCTGGCCGCGCTGTTCGGCGCCGTGCCGCTGATGCTCGCCACCGGCTCCGGCGCCGAACTGCGCCAGCCCCTGGGCCTGGTGATGGTCGGCGGTTTGCTGGTCAGCCAGGTGCTGACGTTGTTTACGACGCCCGTTATTTATCTGGTCTTTGATCGGTTGTCGCGGCGCTTCGCCGGCCGCAGTGCCGCCGGAGTCGAAGTATGAGAGGGGCGAGCTTGAAGCTTGAAGCTGGAAGCTTGAAGGGGCAGAGCAGTCGTCTGGGGGTGAGCTTTTCGCTTCCGGCTTCCAGCTTCCAGCTTCCGGCTCAGTGCGGAGCACGGACGTGAACCTATCCGCCCCGTTCATCCACCGCCCCGTCGCTACGATGCTGCTGAGCCTGGCGATCATGCTGCTGGGCGGCATGAGCTTCGGGCTGTTGCCGGTGTCGCCGCTGCCGCAGATGGATTTCCCGGTGATCACGGTGCAGGCGAGCCTGCCCGGGGCGAGCCCGGAGATCATGGCCTCCAGCGTGACAACGCCGCTGGAGCGTTCGCTGGGGACCATGTCCGGCGTCACCCAGATGACCAGCCGCACCAGCCAGGGCTCGACGCGGATCATCATCCAGTTCGACCTGGACCGTGACATCAACGGTGCCGCCCGCGATGTGCAGGCGGCGATCAACGCCTCGCGCAACCTGCTGCCCAGCGGCATGCGCAGCATGCCCACCTACAAGAAGGTCAACCCGTCCCAGGCGCCGATCATGGTGCTGTCGCTGACCTCCGATGTGCTGGAGAAGGGCCAGCTGTACGACCTGGCCTCGACCATCCTGGCCCAGAGCCTGTCCCAGGTTAAGGGCGTGGGTGAGGTGCAGATCGGCGGCAGTTCGCTGCCGGCGGTGCGGGTCGAGCTGGAGCCGCAGTTGCTCAACCAGTACGGCCTGTCCCTGGACGACGTGCGCAGCCGCATCGCCGCCGCCAACCAGCGCCGCCCCAAGGGCGCGGTGGAGGACGACGCGCGGCATTGGCAGGTGGGCGCCAACGACCAGTTGGAAAAGGCCGCCGACTACGCGCCGCTGATCCTCCGCTACCAGGAAGGCTCGGCCCTGCGCCTGGGCGATGTGGCCCGGGTCCGCGATGCGGTGGAAGACCGCTACAACAGCGGCTTCTTCAACGACGAGAACGCGGTGCTGCTGGTGATCAACCGCCAGGCCGGCGCCAACATCATCGAGACCATCGAAAGCATCAAGGCGCAGCTGCCGACCCTGCAGGCAGTGCTGCCGGCCAGCGTCAAGCTGAACCAGGCGATGGACCGCTCGCCGGTGATCCGCGCCACCCTGCACGAGGCCGAGCGCACCCTGCTGATCGCCGTGGTGCTGGTGATTCTGGTGGTCTACCTGTTCCTCGGCAGCCTGCGCGCCTCGCTGATCCCGGCGCTGGCGGTGCCGGTGTCGCTGGTGGGCACCTTCGCGGTGATGTACCTGTGCGGCTTCTCCCTCAACGTGCTGTCGCTGATGGCGCTGATCCTCGCTGCCGGGCTGGTGGTGGACGACGCCATCGTGGTGCTGGAGAACATCTCGCGGCATATCAACGACGGCATGCCGCCGTTCAAGGCGGCGCTGCAGGGCACCCGCGAGGTGGGCTTCACCCTGCTGTCGATGAACCTGTCGCTGGTGGTGGTGTTCGTTTCCATCCTGTTCATGGGCGGCATCATCGACCGCATGTTCCGCGAGTTCTCCCTGACCCTGGCGGCGGCCATCCTGGTGTCGCTGCTGGTGTCGCTGACGCTGACCCCGATGCTCTGCGCGCGCTGGCTCAAGCCCCACGTGCCGGACAAGGACAGCCGCATGCAGCGCTGGAGCGAGGCCATCCACGAGCGCATGACCCGGCTCTACGACGTGACCCTCGGCTGGGCCCTGCGCCACCCGCGCCTGACCCTGCTCAGCCTGTTCATCACCATCGGCCTCAACGTCGCGCTCTACGTGGTGGTGCCCAAGACCTTCCTGCCGCAGCAGGACACCGGGCAGCTGATCGGCTTCATCCGTGGCGACGACGGCCTGTCGTTCAGCGTGATGCAGCCGAAGATGGAGATCTTCCGTCGTGCCGTGCTCAAGGACCCGGCGGTGGAAAGCGTCGCCGGCTTCATCGGCGGCAGCGGCGGCATCAACAACGCCTTCATGATCGTGCGCCTGAAGCCGATCAAGGAGCGCAAGCTGTCGGCGCAGAAGGTCATCGAGCGGCTGCGCAAGGAGATGCCCCTGGTGCCCGGCGGCCGGCTGATGCTGATGGCCGACCAGGACATCATGACCGGCGGCTCCCGCGAGCAGCGGAGCTCCGAGTACGAGTACGTGCTGCAGGCCGAGGACCTGGGCGACCTGCGCACCTGGCTGCCGCAGGTGACCGCCGCGCTGAAGGCCCTGCCGGAGCTGACCGCCATCGACGCGAAGGAAGGCGAGGGCGCCCAGCAGGTGACGCTGAAGGTTGACCGCGAGACGGCCAAGCGCCTGGGCATCGACATGAACATGGTCACGGCGGTGCTCAACAACGCCTACAGCCAGCGGCAGATCTCCACCATCTACGACAGCCTCAACCAGTACCAGGTGGTGATGGAGGTCAACCCGAAATACGCCCAGGACCCGGCCACCCTCGAACAGGTGCAGGTGATCACCGCCGACGGCCAGCGCGTGCCGCTGTCGAGCTTCGCCAGCTATGAGCGCAGCCTGGAAGAGGACCGGGTCAACCACGAGGGCCAGTTCGCCTCGGAAAGCATCTCCTTCGACCTGGCGCCGGGCGTGAGCCTGGACCAGGCCACCGTGGCCATCGAGAAGGCGGTGGCGGCCATCGGCATGCCCAGCGCCGTGGTCGCGCGCCTGGGCGGTACCGCCGACGCCTTCGCCAGCACCCAGCAGAACCAGCCGTGGATGATCCTCGCCGCGCTGGTGCTGGTGTACCTGGTGCTGGGCATTCTCTATGAGAGCTACATCCACCCGCTGACCATCCTTTCGACGCTGCCGTCGGCGGGGGTGGGCGCGCTGCTGACCATCCAGCTGCTGGGCGGCGAGTTCAGCCTGATCTCGTTGCTGGGGCTGTTCCTGCTCATCGGCATCGTCAAGAAGAACGCCATCCTGATGATCGACCTGGCCCTGCAGCTGGAGCGCAACGAGGGCCTGTCGCCGGCGGAGTCGATCCACCGCGCCTGCCTGCTGCGTCTGCGGCCGATCCTGATGACCACCCTGGCCGCCATCCTCGGCGCGGTGCCGCTGCTGATCGGCGGCGCCGAGGGCGCGGAGATGCGCCAGCCGCTGGGCGTGACCATCATCGGCGGCCTGGTGCTGAGCCAGATCCTCACCCTTTACACCACCCCCGTGGTTTACCTGTACCTCGACCGCCTGCGCCATCGCTTCAACCGCTGGCGCGGCGTGCGTACCGACGCTTCGCTGGAGACACCGCTATGAGTCCGCAAACCCGCCGTCTGTTCCCGGTGCTGGCCCTGGCCATCGCCCTGGCCGGTTGTGCCATCGGGCCGGATTACCAGCAACCCGACCATGCCGTGCCCGCCCAGTTCAAGCATGCCGAAGGCTGGAAGGCCGCCGCGCCCGCCGACGCCCTGACCCGTGGCGCCTGGTGGGAGCTGTACGGCGACACCACCCTGAACGACCTGCAGAATCGCCTGGAAACCTCCAACCAGACCCTGGCGCAGTCCGTCGCCCAGTTCCGCCAGGCCCAGGTGCTGGCCCGGGGTGCGCGCGCCTCGTTCTTCCCCTCGGTGAGCGCCAACGCCAGCAAGACCCGCTCCGGCCAGGGCGGGAGCAGCAGCACCGTGCGCCTGTCCGATGGCTCCACCGTCACCAGCGGTGGCAGCGGCGGCATCTCCAACAGCTACAGCGCCACCCTCGGCGTGAGCTGGGAGCTGGACCTCTGGGGCAAGCTGCGCCGCCAGCTGGAAGCCGACAGCGCGAGCATGCAGGCCAGCGCCGCCGACCTCGCCGCCGTGCGCCTGAGCCAGCAGTCCGAGCTGGCGCAGAACTACCTGCAACTGCGGGTGATGGACGCGCAGAAGCGCCTGCTGGATGCCACGGTGCAGGCTTACGAGCGCTCGCTGAAACTCACCGAGAACCAGTTCCGCGCCGGCATCGTCACCCGCGCTGATGTGGCCCAGGCGCGTACCCAGCTGAAGAGTACCCAGGCCCAGGCCATCGACCTCAAGTACCAGCGCGCGCAGCTGGAGAACGCTATCGCCGTGCTCATCGGCGTGCCGCCGGCCGAGTTCGACCTGGCCGAGGTGGACAGCGTCCCAAGCCTGCCCCAGGTGCCGGCGCTGGTGCCCTCGCAGCTGCTGGAGCGCCGCCCGGACGTGGCCTCGGCCGAGCGCAAGGTGATCGCCGCCAACGCGCAGATCGGGGTTTCCAAGGCCGCCTACTACCCGAGCCTCAACCTCAGCGCCACCGGCGGCTACCGCAGCGGCGGCCTGAGCGACTGGATCAGCACGCCGAACCGCTTCTGGTCCATCGGCCCCGAGTTCGCCCTCAACCTGTTCGACGGCGGCCTGATCCGCTCCCAGGTCGACCAGGCCGAGGCCAGCTACGACCAGACAGTGGCCAGCTACCGCCAGACCGTGCTCGACAGCTTCCGCGAGGTGGAGGATTACCTGGTCCAGCTCAGCGTGCTGGAAGAGGAGAGCGGCGTGCAGCAGGAGGCCCTGGAATCCGCCCGCGAGGCCCTGCGCCTGGTCACCAACCAGTACAAGGCCGGCCTGCAGGACTACAGCAGCGTGGTCTCCAGCCAGGCCACCGCCCTGTCCAACGAACGCACCGTGCTCAGCCTCACCGGCACCCGCCTCACCGCCAGCGTCCAGCTCATCGCCGCCATGGGCGGCGGCTGGGAGCAGGCGAAGCTGGAGCAGGTGGATTCCGACGACGAGGGGCAGCCGGCGCCCTGAGCGGGGCGGCTGGCACGTTGCCCTGCATCCTGCTCGTAGGATGGGTAGAGCGAAGCGAAACCCATGCGGTTGTGCGGTGACCCAATGCCTTTGTGCATGGGATCGGCTTCGCTCGGTGGATGAAAAGAGCGCCATCCACCCTACGCAGCGGTCAAGTCCATCCGTCGTGGAAGCGAATTCATTCGCGAACGGCGTTCGTGCCGGGCATCGCGGTTATTGGCTGCCCCCACCACAGAGCCTGACCAGCCCGTAGGATGGGTAGAGCGAAGCGAAACCCATGCGGTTGTGCGGTGACCCAATGCCTCTGTGCATGGGATCGACTTCGCTCGGTGGATGAAAGAGCGCCATCCCCCCTACGCAGCGGTCACGTCCATCCGTCGTGGGAGCGAATTCATTCGCGAACGGCGTTCGTGCCGGGCATCGCGGTTATTGGCTGCCCCCGCCACAGAGCCTGACCAGCCCGTAGGATGGGTAGAGCGAAGCGAAACCCATGCGGTTGTGCGGTGACCCAATGCCTCTGTGCATGGGACCGGCTTCGCTCGGTGGATGAAAGAGCGCCATCCACCCTACGCCACGGGAAAGTGGGTTTGTCGCGGATGCCCCTACAGGTCTGCGCCATCTGGGCTGAGGAGCCTGACCAGGCGCTCTTCCAGCTCACGGCCGGCGCTGCCCTGGCCTTGGCGGCTGTAGAGGGCGAGGCGTACGCCCTGGATGTCGGGCAGGCCGCTGCTGGCGGCGAGCACGCGGTGCTGGGTGGTGGCGATGCGCAGGGGCAGCAGGCTGATGCCGAGGCCGGCGGCGACGGCGGAGCAGACGCTGGCGAGGCTGGCGCTGGAGTAGGCGATGCGCCAGCGGCGGCCCTGCACGTCGAGGCCGTGGAGCATCTCGTTGCGGTACAGGCCGCCGGCGGGGAAGGCCACCAGGGGCAGGGGCTCGCGGCCCAGCACCGGGTTGTCGCGGCTGTCGAACCAGCCCATGGGTTCCGGCCAGGAGGCGAGGCAGTCGTCGCTGTCGCCCATCTGCTTGACCAGCAGCAAGTCGAATTCGCCGCCCTGCCAGGCACGGCGCAGGTCCGGGCCGAGGCCGCTGGTGACCTCCAGGCGCGTGCCGGGGTGGTTGGCGGCGAAGGCGGCCAGCAGCGGCATCAAGCGTTCGGCGGCGAAGTCCTCAGGCACCCCCAGGCGCAGCACACCGGCGCTTTCCAGGTCGCCCATGGCGTCGCGCGCCTCTTCCTGCAGGGCGAGCAGGCGCCGCGCATAGCCCAGCAGGCGCTCGCCTTCGACCGTGGCCACCACGCGGCGCTGGCTGCGGTCCAGCAGGCGGCAGCCGGCGTCCTCTTCCAGGCGGCGCAATTGCTGGCTGACGGTGGATTGGGTGAGGTGCAGGCGCTCGGCGGCGCGGGTGAAGTTGCCGCAGTCGGCCACTGCCACGAAGCTGCGCAGGAGTTGCGGGTCGAACATGGAATCATGTCCTCTGCCACTGGTTTGCATGGTCATATTTAATTTCAGAATACCTGGCCGGCTGGACATAATCCGCAGGTTTTCCTCACCTTCGGAGCGATTTCCATGACGGATGACCAGGCATTCCTGCAGCGGGCGGTGGAACTGGCCCGCGCCAACGTCGAGCGCGGCGGCCGGCCTTTCGGTGCGCTGCTGGTGAAGGACGGTGACGTACTGGCCGAGGCGGTGAACGAGATCCACCTCAGCGGCGACCCCACCGCCCACGCCGAGTTGCTGGCCCTGCGTGCCGCCAGCCAGAGCCTGGGCCCGCGCCTGGAGGGCTGCGTGATCTACGCCAGCGGCCAGCCGTGCCCGATGTGCCTGGCCGCCATGCACCTGAGCGGGGTGAGCCGCGCGGTGTTCGCCATCGCCAACGAAGAGGGCGAGCCCTTCGGCCTCTCCACCGCCGCCATCTACCAACAGATGGCGCTACCCCTGGCGCAGCAGCGCCTGCCGGTGCGGCACCTGCCCCAGGCGGGCGCCACCACGCTCTACCAGCGCTGGAAGGACCTGCATGCGCAAGGCTGAAACCCGCACCCCGCTGGTCGCCTGGCTGCTGCTGGTGGCCCTGGGGCTGAACCTGCGGCCGATCCTCGGTTCGGTGAGCCCGCTGCTGGGCGAGATCCGCGCGGCCACCGGCTTGAGCTTCCAGGGCACGGCGCTGCTGACCACGCTGCCGGTGATCTGCATGGGGCTGGTGGCCCTGGCGGCGGTGCGCCTGGAAGCGCGCCTGGGTGAGCGGCGTGGCGTGGCCATCGGGCTGGCGTTGATCTTCGCTGCCTGCCTGGCCCGCTGGCTGTGCGACCAGGGCAGTGCGCTGCTGGGCACGGCGCTGCTGGGTGGCATCGGCGTGGCGCTGATCCAGGCACTGGTGCCCGCGGTGATCAAGCGCCAGTTCGCCGGCCGCGTGGCCTTGGCCATGGGGCTGTATTCGGCGTCGCTGATGAGCGGTGGCGGGCTGTCGGCCTTGCTCAGCCCGGTACTGGCCGGGCATTTCGGCCACTGGCAGGCGGGGCTGGGCTTCTGGCTGGTGCCGGCGGCCCTGGCCTGGGTGCTGTGGTTGTGGCTGCCCATGGCGGGCAGCGCGGCACCGCGCGTGGCGGGCGGCGGGCCGAGGTTGCTGGGAGACCGCCGCGCCTGGACGCTGGCGCTGTACTTCGGGCTGATCAACTGCGGCTACATGAGCATGGTGGCCTGGCTGCCGGCCTTCTATCAGCAGCTGGGATGGAGCCCGACCCGCAGCGGCTCCCTGCTGGCCTTCATGACGGTGTTCCAGGTGCTGGCCGCGTTGGTGATGCCGGCCCTGGCCCAACGCAGCGTGGACCGCCGCCCGCTGCTGACGCTGTGCCTGGCGGCCCAGGCGGTGGGCTTCGCCGGGTTGGTGTGGATGCCGCAGCAGCTGACCCTGCTGTGGGTGGCGCTGATCGGCTTCGGCCTGGGCGCGTGCTTTGCGCTGAGCCTGATCCTCACCCTCGACCATCGCCGTGACCCGCGCGAAGCGGGGCAACTGGCAGCCTTCGTGCAGGGCATCGGCTTCCTGATCAATGCGGTGTCGCCCTGGCTGACGGGCTGGCTGCGGGAAGTGACGGGCAGCTTCACCAGCGCCTGGGTGGTGCTGGTGGTGATGGTGCTGGCGATGCTGGCGCTGACCCGGGTGTTCAGCCCGGCCAGCTATGGGATGGCGCCGGGCGGCGAAGTGCCGGCCCGGGCCTGAGGCGGGTTACTGCGACTGCTTGCGGTTGACGACCTGCGCGGCCTTGACGATGTCGGCGCCGATCTCGGGGGTGAACTGCTCCCACACCGGCTGCATGGCGGTGCGCCAGGCCTGGCGTTCCTCGGGGCTGAGGGTGACCAGCTGGGTCTTGCCGCTGCTCTGGATGCGCTGGCGGTCGGCCTGGTTCTGCTGCTCGGCGGCGTGGTTCACCGCAAAGGTGACCTCATCGATGATGGCTTCCAGCTCGGTGCGGGTCTTGTGCGGGATGGCGTACCAGGTGCGCGCGTTGCTCACCAGCATGTAGTCCAGCACACCGTGGTTGGTTTCCATGATGAAGGGCTGAACGGTGTTGATCTTCTGGCTGTAGAGGTTGGACCAGGTGTTCTCGGTGCCCTGCACCTTGCCGCTTTGCAGCGCCGCGAAGGCTTCGGCAAAGGGCATCGGCACGGCCTTGGCGCCGAGCTGGGCGAACTGCGCCTCGAGTACGCCGGAGGCCTGGATACGGAAGGCCAGGCCGCGGGCGTCGGCCGGTGTGTGCAGGGCGCGGTTGGCCGACATCTGTTTCATGCCGTTGTGCCAGTAGGCGAGGCCGATGATGCCCTTGTCTTCCATGGAGCGCAGCAGTTGGCGGCCCTTGGCGCGCTTCTGGAAGCGGTTGACGGCTTCGAGGTCGTCGAACAGGAAGGGCAGGTCGAAGATCTGCAGCTGCTTGGTGTACTGGTCGAACTTGGCCAGCGAAGGGGCCAGCAGGTCCACCTTGCCGTCCGCCAGGGCTTGCAGCTCGTCGGCGTCGCCGAACAGCGTGGAGTTGGGGTAGACCTCCACCTTCACCTGGTTGCCGAGGCGTTCTTCCACCAGCTTCTTGAACAGGAGCGCGCCCTGGCCCTTGGGCGTGTCGTCGGCCACCACGTGGGAGAAGCGCAGGGTAATGGGCGCTTCCTCCGCAGCGGCGGCGAAACCGGTGGGCAGAGTCAGTGCGCAGGCCAGGACGGCGATGTACTTCTTGATCATTGATGTCCCTTTCTTGTTATCGGGCAGATAAGTGCACCTTCGCGGGTTAGCGAGGGCGGCAGGCCCAGTGGCGCCCATCGGGAGCGTCCGGCTACGGCCTTGTCGTTATGGTAGTTCCCGCTTCGGCAGTTTGCCGGGGCGGTTTCGGGCAGGGGGCTGGCGGGTGGCCATCGACTGCGACGGACCGCCCATTATCTCCCAGAGCGGCCGCTCCAATGAGCGGAGCACTGCTCAGTTCTGGCAAATAGCCGGTGGCGCGGGTGACGTGTCGTCGGCTGGCTGCGTCGACGGCGCCCCTGGCGGATGACCGGCATCACGGCCGCGACCCCGCCAGCTATACCCAGTGGAGGCCCGGCCTGCCTGAAGTCGCCGTGGCCTCCCGGAGGGAATCCATGCCGCACCCTGCCAGAACCGCAATCGTCACGGGCGCCTCCCGAGGGATAGGGGCCGCCATCGCCCGACGCCTCGCCGCCGACGGCTTCCAGATCGTCGTCAACTATGCCGCCCGTCCCGAGGCCGCCGAACAGGTGGTGCGCTCGATCATCCAGGCCGGAGGCCGGGCGTACGCCATCCTCGCGGACGTCAGCGACCCGGCGGCGGTGGCCGTGCTCTTCGACCAGACCGAGCTGGAGTACGGCGGGGTCGATGTGCTGGTGAACAACGCCGGGATCATCCAGCCTGGCCTGGTGGACCTGGCCGATACCAGCGAGGCGCTGTACGACCGGATCTTCGCGGTCAACACCCGCGGCACCTTCAACACCATGAAGCTGGCCGCGCAGCGCCTGCGCGATGGCGGGCGGATCGTCAACTTCTCCACCAGCGTGGTGGGCCTGGCGCTGCCGGGCTACGCCGCCTATGCCGGCTCCAAGGCGGCGGTGGAGGCCATGGGCCGGGTGTTCGCCAAGGAGCTGCGCGGCCGCGGCATCACCGTCAACTGCGTAGCGCCGGGGCCGACCGCCACCGAACTGTTCCTCGACGGCAAGGACGCGGAAACCGTGGCGCGCCTGGCCAACCTGGCGCCCTTGCAGCGCCTCGGCCAGCCGGAAGACATCGCCGGGGTGGTGGCCTTCCTCGCCAGCGAGGAGGGCGGCTGGATCAACGGCCAGACGCTGCGGGTCAACGGCGGCATCGTTTGAGCCGTCCCGCCTGACCCTTCAGCAAAGCGAGGAAAAACCCCGGCAAGCCCTGTACAGTCGCGCCGCAGCATTCGCTGCCGCTTGTCGTTGAGCGCGCGGCGGGTGGTCGATCGATACGGGGTGCAGGGAGTGTTGGCATGGTGAAGGGAAGCAAGGCGCTGCTGTGGGGCCTGGCGCTGATGATGGGCGGCACGGGCGCTGCCGAGGCGGCGTCGCAGCTGCTCTGCGGCATGCGTTGGTCGAGCGCCAACGAGGCGGTCGACCAGCGTCTGGGTGGCGATTGCATGCTGGTGACGGCGAAGGGGGCGCTGCAGGTGCCGCAGCTGTTCCAGCAGGTGGGCGGCGGGTTGCAGGCTGGGCGTTTCGCCTTCAAGCGTGACGAGCTCTGGGGTTATGCCGATGACGCGGGGCGGGTGCTGGTGGCGCCCGGCCTGAGCATTGCCCGGCCCTTTGTCGAGGGGCGGGCGATGGTTTGCCGCGAGGAGGCCGAGCGGCGCTTCTGTGGCTACCTGGGCCTGGATGGCAAGCCGGTGTTCCCCTTGGTCGAGGGGCTGTATTTCCTCCGTGACTACCGTGGTGGCCAGACCCTGGCAGCGCCCGATGGCGGCCGGGGCAATTTCATGATGGACAGCGCCGGGGTGCGCCAGGAACTGGGGGCCAGCGCGGCCGGCCGTTGCAATACCTGGGTGCTGGAGACCCGTTCCGCCCGCGCCCTCGGGCGCTTGCCGGCGGATGGGCGGCTGCCGGTGCCGGGGGCCGATGCGCAGCACCCGCTGGGCGATTGCGCCCAGGCGCTGGAGGCGGTGCCGCCCCTGGAACTGGACCTGGCGGCGCTGTTCAGCGAGTGGCTGCACCTGCAGATCACCCGTGTGCACCCCTTGAACGAAGGCGTGCGGGTGATGGCGACGGACGGGCCCTGGGGCTGGGGCCTGCTGGATGAGCAGGCGAAGCTGCTGTTCGGCCCGGCGCCTAGGTTGTACAGCGAGCCGCTCGACCTGAGCCTGCGCGAGGGCCTGCTGCCGGTGCGGCTGCCCACCGGGGAGAACCTGGGGCAGGTGCAGTCGCCGAGCACGGTGCGTTTCATGGCGGTGGACGGCAGCTACCCGCTGCCGGGGGATTTCGAGGATGCCCACGGCTTCCACGAGGGCCTGGCGGCGGCGCGTTCGTCGCAGAATCACCTGTGGGGCTTTATCGATCACCAGGGAGCCTGGGTGATCGCCCCGAGCTACCCGGCAGTGATCGACGATTTCGATGAGGGGCGGGCGGTGGTGACCCTGCCGCTGCCCTACGAGCGCAGCGTCGAGGCGCTGATTGACCGCAGCGGGCAGGTGCTGGCCCGTTACGACGAGCTGCTGGCGCGCCATTTCCCCGACCCGCAGCTGGAGCAGTTGCCGGAGCCGCTGCCGTTCCTGCCCTGCGTGCTGAACGGTGCGAACTACCTTTCGCCCGAAGAGCGGCGGGTGGCGCTGGAGGGGCAGGGCGGTGACTGGGCGGGCCTGTGTGTGGACGATCAGTTGCGGGCGAAGGCGCAGCAGATGGCGGTGCGCTTGCACGGCAGCCTGGCGCCGGAGCGCTCGATCCTGCAGTGGTCCGCTGCCCTCGATGCCTGGCTGGCGCGCTTGCGGGCCTGCAAGGCCGACACCGGCTGCCAGCGGGCGCTGTTGGACGAGGGACTGAGCGACCCGCGCTGGGCGCAGCCGGTGGCTTCGGAAGGCGGCATGGCCTTGCCGGAACTCCCGGGCGGGGTGCCGGAGGCGCTGCAGCAGCGCCTGCGCCAACAGGTGGCGCAGTCGGCCGACTACTCGCCCGAAGACGAGGACATGGGTGATGGCTGGGGCAAGGCGAGCCTGGGGTTCGGCCGGGTCGACCTGGGCGAAGGCCGGCCGGGCGTGCTGGTGTCGCAGAACGTGCAGCGCAGCAACGCCCATTGGCTGTTCGCGGTGGATGACCCAGGCGAGCCGCAACTGCTGCTGGAAGGGCAGGGCATGCTCGGCGCGGTGAGCGGGCCGCTGAGCCAGGGCCATGTGCCGGTGCGCGTGTATGCGGACCAGGGGCAGGGGGTCTCCGACTGGCGCTTCAACGGCTCGACCTATGTGCTGGAGGCGTCCTGCTGGCAGGCCTGGGGCGTGGATGTGCTGCTGAGCTACGACTGCCAGCCCGCCGGCCCCGATTCAGGGCGCTAGCGGGAACTCCAGCACGAAGCGCGTCCAGCCACCGGCTGATTCGCAGCGGATGGCGCCGCCGTGGGCGTGGACGATGGAGCGGGTGATGGCCAGGCCGAGGCCGGCGTGCTCCGCCTGGCCTTCACGGCGCGCCGGGTCGCCCCGGAAGAAGCGGTCGAACAGCCGCGGCAGCAGTTCGGCGGGGATCGGGGTGCCGTCGTTGGCCACTTCCAGGCGCACCTGGCCGGCGTCCTGCTGCACCAGGAGCTGGATGCGTCCGCCCGCCGGGGTGAAGCGCAGGGCGTTGTCGATCAGGTTGGACAGGGCGCGGCGCAGCAGGGCGCGGTCGGCCGGCAGGCGGGCGTCGCCCTGGCGGCTGAGGGTGACCTGGCCATCCTCGGCCAGGGGCGCGAAGAATTCCGCCATCGCGTCCAGCTCGGCCCCCAGCTGCAGGGGTTCCAGGCGGGTGGGGAGCAGGCCGTGCTCGGCCTTGGCCAGGAACAGCATGTCGTTGACCATCTGCGCCAGGTGCTGCAGCTCTTCGAGGTTGGAGTGCAGGGCTTCGCGGTAGGCGTCGCCGTCGCGGGGCTGGGCGAGGGTGACCTGGGTCTGGGTGAGCAGGTTGGACAGCGGCGTGCGCAGCTCGTGGGCGATGTCGCTGGAGAAGGCCGAGAGGCGCTGGAAGGCGTCGTCGAGGCGGCCGAGCATGGCGTTGAAGGCCTGGGTGAGGCCGGCCAGTTCGGCGGGCAGCCGGTCGTCGGCCAGGCGCGTGGTGAGCGAGCTGGCGGAGACGCCGGCGGCGACTTCGGTCATCCGCCGCAGGGGGCGCAGGCCGCTGCGCACGGCCCAGGCGCCGAGCAGGGCGGTGGCCAGGGCGCTGAGGCCGACGGTGAGCCAGATCAGCCGCTGCATGCGTTCGAGGAAGTGCTGGTGGTGGGTGATGTCCAGGCGCAGTTCCAGCCGGGGCGATTGCGCGCGCTGCGGTTCCAGGGGCGCGTCGAAGCGGCGCCAGGCGGTGTCGCCGTGGCGGTCATGGCCGGCGCCGGAGACGGCCTGGCTGTCGAACCAGGGTTCGCCGTCGGCGCCGAGGATGCGCAGGGCCAGGTCGGGGTGGCGTTCCAGCTCGGTGCGCAGCTCGTCTGCATGGCGGCCGATGGCTTCGGCGTTGCGTGCCGGGCCGAGGATGCTGCGGAACACCTCGACCTTGCCGGCCAGCAGTTGCTGGTCGAGTTCGACGAAGTGTGCGGCGCTGGCGCGGTCGAAGAGCAGGCCGGCGATCAGCGAGACGGCGGCGGTGCAGGCGGCGAACAGCAGGCTGAGGCGGGCGCCGAGGGACAGGCGGCGCATCAGGCGTCCCGCGCCTCGAGCACGTAGCCCATGCCGCGCACGGTGTGGATGAGCTTGGTCGGCCAGGCGTCGTCGATCTTGGCGCGCAGGCGGCGGATGGCGACCTCGATGACGTTGGTGTCGCTGTCGAAGTTCATGTCCCAGACCTGGGAGGCGATCAGCGACTTGGGCAGCACCTCGCCGTGGCGGCGCAGCAGCAGTTCCAGCAGGGCGAATTCCTTGGCGGTGAGGTCGATGCGCTGGCCGTCGCGTTCCACCCGGCGGCGCAGCAGGTCGAGGCGCAGGTCGGCCAGTTGCAGGCTGGTTTCCTGCTGGCCGGTGGCGCCCCGACGCAGCAGGGTGCGCACCCGGGCCAGCAGTTCGGCGAAGGCGAAGGGCTTGACCAGGTAGTCGTCGGCGCCCTGTTCCAGACCGCGCACGCGGTCTTCCACGGCGTCGCGGGCGGTGAGGAACAGCACGGGTATCTCCAGGCCGGCCTCGCGCAGGGCGCGCAGCACCTGCCAGCCGTCGCGGCCGGGGAGCATGACGTCGAGGATCACCAGGTTGTAGTCACCGGTGAGGGCCAGGTGCTGGCCGGCGATGCCGTCGCTGGCGAGGTCGGCGAGGAAGCCGGCTTCGCCCAGGCCCTGGCGCAGGTAGTGGCCGGTCTTGGGTTCGTCTTCGACGATCAGCAGTTTCATGGAGTACTCGTAGCGGGGAACGCTTGCTTTATACCGCGCCGGCGGCTGTCGGTGGCGCAAGCTGACAAAGTTGTAATGTCGCGGTCAGCCAGGCGCCAGCCTGGGGTGCTTAAGGTGGCGTCATCGTCACTCAAGGAGCGCCTTATGAAATCCTCTCTCATCGCCCTGGCCCTGGGCCTGTCCTTCAGCCTGCCGGTACTGGCCGGCACCCCAGCCGGCGGCTACGCCTTCGGTCACCCGGGCAAGGCCGCCGAGGCCGATCGCACCGTGGAGATCACCCTCGGCGACATGTATTACGAGCCGGCCAGCCTGGAGGTGAAGGCGGGCGAGACGGTGCGCTTCGTGCTGAAGAACACGGGCGGCCTGCTGCATGAGTTCAACCTGGGCGACGCCGCCATGCATGCGGCGCACCAGAAGGAAATGCTGCAGATGCAGCAGATGGGCATGCTCACCCCCACCGGCATGAACCACGACATGGGCCAGATGGACCACAGCAAGATGGGCCACGACATGGCCAGCATGGACCATGGCGCGATGATGAAGCACGACGACCCCAACAGCGTGCTGGTGGAGCCGGGCAAGACCGCCGAGCTGACCTGGACCTTCAGCGCCACCACCGGGCTGGAGTTCGCCTGCAACATCCCCGGCCATTACCAGGCGGGGATGGTGGGCAGCCTCAAGGTCACGCCATGAAGCGGGTGCTGATCGGCGCGGGGCTGCTGGCCCTGGCCGCCAACGCCCTAGGTGGCAGCTATGACCTGGTGATCGATGAGGGGCAGGTCGAGCTGAGCGATGGCCGCCGGCCGGCGCTGACCATCAACGGCCAGTCCCCCGCCCCGGAGTTGCGCTTCAAGGAGGGCGAGGAGGTGGAGATCCGCGTCACCAACCGCCTGGACCGCGACACCTCGCTGCACTGGCACGGGATCATCCTGCCCTACGACCAGGACGGCGTGCCGGGCATCAGCTTCCCCGGCATCAAGCCCGGGCAGACCTTCACCTACCGCTTCCGCCTGCAGCAGTCGGGCACCTACTGGTACCACGCCCATAGCGACTTCCAGGAACAGGAGGGGTTGTACGGGCCACTGGTCATCGAGCCCCGGGCCCGCGAGCCGTACCGCTACGACCGCGAATACACGGTGATGCTGTTCGACTGGCAGGACGAGAAGCCCGAACGCACCCTGGCCAACCTGAAGAAGGACGCCGAGTACTACAACGACCAGAAGCTGACCCTTGGGGACTTCTTCCGCGATGCCGGGCGCGATGGCGTCTGGGCGACGCTGAAGGACCGCTGGGCCTGGGGCGATATGCGCATGTCGCCGACCGATATCGCCGATGTCAGCGGCTTCCGCTTCCTGGTCAACGGCCGCGACACCGGGCAGAACTGGACGGCGCTGTTCAAGCCGGGCGAGCGGGTGCGCCTGCGCCTGATCAACGCCTCGGGCATGAGCTACTTCGACCTGCGCATCCCCGGCCTGCCGATGACCGTGGTGCAGGCCGACGGCAACGACGTGTTGCCGGTGACGGTGGACAGCCTGCGCATGACGGTGGCGGAAACCTATGACGTGATCGTGCAGCCGACCGAGGACCGCGCCTACTCGCTGCTGGCCGAATCCATGGACCGGCGCGGCCTGGTGCGCGCCACCCTGGCACCGCGCGAGGGGATGGCCGGCGAGGTGCCGCCCTTGGGCGCGCCACGCCGCCTGACCATGGCCGACATGGGCATGGCTCACGACATGGGGGACATGGCAGGCATGGACCACGGCGCCATGGCCGGGATGGACCACGCCACCATGGGCCACGGGATGCCGTCGGCGCCGGCGGGCAACCCCGACTACGCGCCGGGCAGCGGCGTGGCGCCGGAGGCCGAGGGCGGGCGCGTGCTGGTCTACGGCGACCTCAAGGCGATGCGCCCGGATGCCCGCTACCGCGCGCCGGACCGCACCATCGAGCTGAAGCTCACCGGCAACATGGAGCGCTACTTCTGGTCCTTCGACGGGGTGAAGTATTCAGAGGCCGAGCCGATCCGCCTGCGCTACGGCGAGCGGGTGCGCTTCCGCTTCGTCAACCAGACGATGATGAACCACCCCATGCACCTGCATGGCATGTGGATGCAGCTGGACAAGGGCAACGGGCGGCTCAACCCGCTCAAGCACGTGGTCAACGTGGCGCCAGGCAGCACCCTGGACGTGGATGTGCCGGCCGACGCTATCGGTGAGTGGGCCTTCCACTGCCACCTGATCTACCACATGGCCAGCGGCATGTTCCGCAAGGTGATCGTCGAGGCGCCCGACGGCAGCAGCCGTTCCCTGGGCGACGCGATGGAGATGGACAGCAAGGGGGAGGCCGCTCATGCGCAGCATTAAGTGGGGATTGCTGGCGGCACTGGCCAGCCCGGCAGCGCTGGCGATGGACATGGACGCCATGCCCGTCGGCTACTTCGGCTTCGATCGCCTGGAGAGCCGTTTCCACGGCGATGATGCCCAGCTGGCCTGGGAGGCCGAGGGCTGGTACGGCACCGACCTGCACAAGCTGGTGCTGAAGAGCGAAGGCGTGCGCGATGCCGGTGGGCCGACCGTGGACAGCGAGACGCAGCTGCTCTATCGGCGCATGGTCAGCGACTTCTTCGACTGGCAGGCGGGGCTGCGCCACGACGACCAGCCGGGGCCTTCGCGCAGCCACGCGGTGCTCGGCCTCAAGGGGCTGGCGCCGCAGTGGTTCGAGGTGGAGGCGAACCTGTTCCTCAGCGAGCGGGGCGACCCCTCCCTGCGCCTGGAGGCAGAGTACGAGCTGCTGCTGACCCGCAGCCTGGTGCTGGAGCCGCGCCTGGAATACGACCTGGCCCTGGCCGATGACCACGACCTGGGACGCGGCGCTGGTGGCAGCACGCTGGAGACCGGGCTGCGCCTGCATTGGCGGCTGGCGCCGGACTTCTCGCCCTACGTCGGCTACGAGTGGGAGCGCACCTATGGGCGCAGCGGCGATTGGTTGCGGCAGGAGGGCGAGGCGGACGAGGAGGGGGCCTGGGTGGTGGGGCTGCGCGCCTGGTTCTGAGCGGGCGCCGCGCGGGTTTCGCGGCGGGTGGCGGCCTGTATACAATTGCCGGGTTTTCCCGCTCAGGTCGCCTTCCTCATGCAGCATCCCGCCGAACACTCGCCGCTGGGCAAATCCAGCGAATACATCAGCACCTACAGCCCGCAACTGCTGTTCCCCATCTCCCGCGTGGCGAAATGGAACGAGCTGGGGCTGACGGCGGAGACCCTGCCTTATAAAGGCGTGGATTTCTGGAACTGTTATGAGCTGTCCTGGCTGACCCCGTCCGGCAAGCCGGTGGTGGCCATCGGCGAGTTCGCCATCCCGGCGGCCTCGCCGAACATCATCGAGTCGAAGTCGTTCAAGCTTTACCTCAACTCGCTGAACCAGAGCGCCTTCGCCAATGCCGCCGAGCTGGTGGCGGTGCTGGAGAAGGACCTGTCGGCCGCCGCTGGCGCGCCGGTGCAGGTGCGCGTGCGCAGCCTGGCCGAGGTGGAAGCCGAAGGCGTGGCCCGTGCCGCCGGGACCTGCATCGACGACCTGGACGTGGCCATCGCCAACTACGAGCACCCGCAGCCGGAGCTGCTGCGTGCCGATGCCGGCGAGGTGGTGGAAGAGGCGCTGCACAGCCACCTGTTGAAGTCCAATTGCCCGGTCACCAGCCAGCCGGACTGGGGCACCCTGGTGGTGGAGTACAAGGGCGCGCGCCTGGATCACGCCAGCTTCCTGGCCTATATCGTCAGCTTCCGCCAGCACTGCGACTTCCACGAGCAGTGCGTGGAGCGCGTCTTCCTCGACCTGCAGCGCCTGCTCAAGCCGGAGTACCTGACGGTACATGCCCGCTACGTGCGCCGGGGCGGGCTGGACATCAACCCCTACCGCAGCACCCATGAGCTGGCACCGGACAACGGGCGGCTCGCGCGGCAGTAAGCGGCGCGGGATGCCGGGCTGAAGCCCGGCCACGGCCCCAGAATGCAAAACCCCGGCACATGGCCGGGGTTTTTCGTTTGCGGGCGTTCAGATGCCCATGTTCGCCAGGCTCTGGACGATGTTGCGCAGGGTGCCGGCCAGGGTCGGGTGCTTGATCTCGAAGCGCTCGACCGCGAGGTTGACGCCGTCCACCAGGCTGTCGTCGGGCGGGGTGGCCGGTTCGGTGGCCAGTTGCAGTTCGATGTCCTGGATCAGCGTGTTCAGCTCGGCGCGTTCCTGTTCATCCATCGGGGCGTCGCTGGACAACTGCTCGCGCAGTTCTTGCAGTTGCTGCTGCAGACGTTCAGACATGGCGTTCTCCTTTCATATGACTCAGGAGTGGACCTCCGGCGACTGCCAAAAGGTCCCTCGTGTCGTTGAGATTAATCCAGGAGTGCCGCGCGCGCCTGATCCCGATCAAGGCTGTAACAATTGCGCGGTCAGGGCTTTTCACCTTTCTGCCGGCGCGCCGCGAGGTCGTCCAGGCAGGCGGGCAGCTCGCCCAGGTGGTCGATCACCGAGTGCGCGCCCAGGCGGTAGAGCTCCAGGGTGGCGCGGGCGCGCAGGGGGTCGCGCTCGTTGGCCGCAAGGGCCTGCCAGTCGCCCAGGGCCTGGCCGCAGAGACGGCCGCTGGCGGCGAGGCCGACGGTCCAGAGCCCGGCATTGAGGCCGGCCTGGAGCAGGCGCGGTTCGCTGCTGACCAGCACGCAGCCTTCCAGGCGCTCCACGCCCAGGGCGGCGAGGGCCCGCCAGCAGGCGTCGGGGGCTGGCCAGGGTCGGCTTTCGGGGTCGTTGCCGGCGGCCAGGGTGCTGGCCAGGGGGCCGGCGAGGGCGTGGGTGGTGCCTTCGGGCAGCTCGTCGAGCCAGGCGCCGGGGATCTGCCGGGCGGCGAGCAGGTCGAGGAGCTGGTCCAGCCCGGGTGCGGCTTCGGCGTGTTCATCGGCGGCGCTGGCCAGGGCTTCGTTGAAGCGCGCCAGTTCGGCGGCCTTGGCCGGGCGTTGCAGGGCGTGGCCGAGGGCTTGGGTCGGCGGCAGGGTGGCGGCTTCCTGCAGGCGCTCCGCGGTGCAGCGGGGCAGCGTGCGGGTCAGGGCCACGGGGAGCGTCCTGGCGCCGAAATCCACGAGGCAGCCGGAGAGGCCGAAGAGCAGGGCATTGAATGCGGGCGGTGTGCTGGTGGGCATGGCAAGGTCATCCTGACGGGGTCAGGCCCCAGCCTAGCCCTGCCGCATGACGGCTGGATTAAGGAAAGATGACGGCTCAGCTGCCGTTCATCAGCTCACGCAGGCTGGCTGGCACGGGGACCGGGCGGTTGCCGGCGTGATCGACCCAGACCAGCTTGCAGTAGCCCTCGCCGTAGAGGGTGTGCGGGTCTTCCTCGGTGCTGAGGCGGTGCTCGACCACCAGGCTGGAGGTACCGACCTTGCCGGCGAACAGCTGGATGACCACGGTAGCGGGGTGCACCACGGGCTTGAGGTAGGTGTGCAGGGTCTGCAGGACCACCGGGCCCTGTTCGACGTTGGTCATGGGGATGCCGTGCTGCTCGAACCAGGCGACGCGGGCTTCTTCCAGGTATTGGATATAGAGGGTGTTGTTGACGTGGCCGTAGCTGTCCATGTCGCCCCAGCGCACCGGGATGCGGGCAATATGAAGCAATCGTTTTTCCTGCATCGGGCGCCTTCGCTATGCTGCCTATTGAGTTCCCGATGGCCGTATAATGCGCGCCTCACCGGGCGGCCCACGGGTTCGCCACACTACTTTTCTCTAGGAGAGTCTGCAATGCGAATGATCGCCACCGGGTGGCTCGATCGTCTGGGTCGTGTGTGCTGCGTAGCGGGGCTGGCACTGCTGCCGCTGGCGGCGAATGCGGCGGAAAGCGATCCGTGGGAAGGCGTCAACCGGGTGATCTTCCGCTTCAACGACACCCTGGATACCTATGCGCTGAAGCCTGTCGCCCAGGGCTACCAGGCGGTGACCCCGGACTTCGTCGAAAGTGGCGTGCACAACGTCTTCAACAACGTCGGCGATGTCGGCAACCTGGCCAACGACCTGCTGCAGGCGAAGTTCCATGACGCCGGCGTCGACACCAGTCGGCTGATCTTCAACACCACCTTCGGCCTGCTGGGCGTGTTCGACGTGGCCACCCGCATGGGGCTGCAGCGCAACGACGAGGACTTCGGCCAGACCCTGGGCGCCTGGGGCGTGGGCAGTGGCCCGTACGTGGTGCTGCCGCTGCTGGGCTCGAGCACCCTGCGTGATGCGCCGGCGAAGATCCCGGACAGCTACCTGGGCCCGTACCCGTACATCGACCACGTGCCGACGCGCAACGTGATCCGTGGCGTGAACGTTATCGACGCCCGCGCCAACCTGCTGTCGGCGGAGAAGTTCATCCAGGGCGACAAGTACAACTTCATCCGCAACGCCTACCTGCAGAACCGTGAGTTCAAGGTGCGCGACGGCGAGGTCGAGGACGACTTCTAAGCGTTCGCGGGTATGAAAAAGGCGGCCATCGGGCCGCCTTTTTCGTTTCCGCGCGTTGCTCAGCGCATCGAGATGATGGCGAGCCCGATGGACTTGCCACCGTTCTCGCTATCACTCAGGCGCACCACCTCGGCTTCAGCCAGGAGGCCCTGCAGTTCGGCGTGGTCGGATGGGATGTGGACCTTGACCTTGTCGCCGATCGCCAGCTCCACGTCCGCTTCCAGCTGCATGCCGGTACTGGAGAGGTCGCGGCAAAGGGCGGGAATCTCGCGTCCGGCATGATGCAGGACGACATGGGCTTCGACTTGCATCCGGATGAAATCGCGTTTCTCGCTATAGGCTCGATCGCTTTGGCTCATTGCCACTGTCCTCTTGTATTTGATGGACTCTCCCCGAGCTTCTTATAACTCCCGTCGATTTCTTGTGTAAAGGCGGGTTTCGACAATCGGTGCACGCTTGAATCGCCCCGCGGATGGGAGTACCGTCTGCGCCTTAAAGCGAACCCCCATACGCGCACCAGGGCCTTGGGCCGGGTGTTCAACCAGCCCGTCCCATGGCGCCGTTTGCCTGGATACTCCATGCACAATACCAGTGCCAAGCTGCTGATCATCGATGACGACGAGGTAGTGCGCGCAAGCCTTGCGGCCTATCTGGAAGACAGTGGTTTCAGCGTCCTGCAGGCTGCCAATGGCTTGCAGGGGTTGCAGGTTTTCGAGCAGGAACGTCCTGACCTGGTGATCTGCGACCTGCGCATGCCACAGGTCGATGGCCTCGAACTCATCCGCCGCGTCAACCAACTCCAGTCCGATACCCCGGTCATTGTCGTGTCCGGCGCTGGCGTCATGAGCGATGCCGTGGAAGCGCTGCGCTTGGGCGCGGCCGACTACCTGATCAAACCCCTGGAAGACCTGGCGGTACTGGAGCACTCGGTGCACCGGGCGCTGGACCGCCACGCCCTGCGCGTGGAGAACCAGCGCTACCGCGAAGAGCTGGAAGCGGCCAACCGCGAGCTCCAGGCCAGCCTGCACCTGCTGCAGGAAGACCAGAACGCCGGGCGCCAGGTGCAGATGAACATGCTGCCGGTGACGCCCTGGACGGTGGATGGGCTGAAGTTCGCCCACCAGATCATCCCGTCGCTGTACCTGTCGGGGGATTTCGTCGACTACTTCCGCGTGGACGATCACCGCGTCGCTTTCTACCTGGCCGATGTTTCCGGCCATGGCGCGTCGTCGGCCTTCGTTACCGTGCTGCTGAAATTCATGACCACCCGGCTGCTGTACGAATCCCGCCGGGGTGGGTTGCTTCCCGAGTTCAAGCCTTCCGATGTGCTCGGCCATATCAACCGTGGGTTGATCAACTGCAAGCTGGGCAAGCACGTGACCATGCTCGGCGGGGTGATCGACGAGGAAAGCGGTCTTCTGACCTACAGCATTGGCGGGCACCTGCCGCTGCCGGTGCTGTTCAGCGAAGGCAAGGCGCGTTACCTGAGCGGGCGCGGCCTTCCGGTTGGGCTGTTCGATGAGGCGACTTACGAGGACCAGGTCCTCGAGCTGCCGGAGTCCTTCAGCCTGACGCTTTTATCCGACGGCATTCTGGACCTTTTGCCGGGAGATACGCTCAAAGAAAAAGAGGCTGTGCTACCGGAATTGGTGTGCACGGCAGGTGGCAGTCTGGATGGCTTGCGACAGGTGTTTGGACTGGCCAATCTGGGCGAGATGCCGGATGATATCGCCTTGCTGGTGTTGAGCAGGAACCTTGCATGAGTACCGGTAAAATCCAGTTTGCCGAGCAGGACGGAACCTTCGTCCTGAAGTTCGTCGGTGAAATTCGCCTTACCTTGTGTTCGGCTCTGGATGCGACCATTGAAAAGATCTTCTCCGCGCTGAATTTCTCTGCGATCGTCATCGATCTCACGGAAACTCGCAGTATCGACAGCACTACATTGGGCCTGCTGGCCAAGCTGTCGATCCTCTCGCGGCAGAAGGTAGGACTGTTGCCGACCGTGGTGACCACCCACCCGGACATCACTCGACTGTTGCAGTCGATGGGGTTCGACCAGGTGTTCAATATCGTCGGCAAGCCGCTGCCATGCCCGGAATGCCTGGAAGACCTGCCTCCGCAGGACCAGACCGAGGACGTGGTACGCACCAAGGTGCTGGAAGCACACCGCATCCTGATGGGGCTCAACGAGTCCAATCGAGAAGCCTTCCACGATCTGGTGAGCGCCCTCGAGCGCAGCTGATCGTCTTTCCCCCTGATTGGTGAACCCGCGCGCGCAGCCTTGTGGCTGCGCGCGCGTTTTTATTTCTGGCGGGCGTTGAGCAGGGCTTCGAGCTTTTCCTGGTCGCGGGCGAACAGGCGGATGCCTTCGGCGAGTTTCTCGGTGGCCATGGCGTCTTCGTTGAACTGCCAGCGGAACTGGGCCTGGTCCAGGGCGACGCGCGGCTCGTTGTCATTGCCCGCGCTGAGCGTGCGCTCCAGGGTGCCGGTGTCGTCAGCCAGCTGTTGCAGCAGGTCGGGGCTGATGGTCAGGCGGTCGCAGCCGGCCAACTGCTCGATCTGGCCGAGGTTGCGGAAGCTCGCCCCCATGACCACTGTGTCGTAGCCGTGGGCCTTGTAGTAGCGATAGATGCGCGAGACCGACTGCACGCCGGGGTCTTCGGCGCCTGCGAAGTCGCGGCCCTCGGCCTTCTTGTACCAGTCGTAGATGCGCCCGACGAAGGGCGAGATGAGGAAGACCCCGGCATCGGCGCAGGCGACTGCCTGGGCGAAGTTGAACAGCAGGGTGAGGTTGGTCTGGATGCCGTCGCGCTCCAGCTGCTCGGCGGCGCGGATGCCTTCCCAGGTGGAGGCGATCTTGATCAGCACGCGATCACGGCCGATGCCGGCCTTGTCGTAGAGGCCGATCAGGCGTTCGGCGCGACGCAGCGTGGCCTGGGTGTCGAAGGACAGGCGGGCGTCCACTTCCGTGGAGATGCGGCCCGGGATCACCTTGAGGATCTCCTGGCCGACGGCGACGCCGAAGCGGTCACAGGCCAGGCCCAGGTCGCCTGCGCTACCGGCGACCGCCGCGTCGAGCAATTCGGCGTAGCGGGGCAGGGCGGCGGCCTTGAGCAGCAGCGAGGGGTTGGTGGTGGCATCGACCGGCTTGAGGCGGGCGATGGCGTCGAGGTCGCCGGTGTCGGCGACCACGGTGGTGAACTGCTTGAGTTGATCCAGCTTGGATGTCATGGACGAAGCCTTGTCGTTGCAGATTGCATGACCTTACCCGAGCCGCCTGGCCCGCTCAACGGGGCGGTGCGGGTAAATTCGTGGCCTTGTCCCGCGTCATTCTTCCCTGAGGGATCGAGCGGAACCGCCGCAGCAGTCTGACCGCCGGATTTGGATTTTTTTCCTTTTTTCTTGCGGGTTTTTCGTTCTCGTTCGTCTTTATTAGTAGAACCCCTGAAATTGCAGGGGGAAAAGAGGCCAGCAGGACAGCCAGCCTCGATGCGAGCCGAACAGGCAACAGATACAACAAGGAGTCATGCCATGCCGATGAGCGACCACCAGCACCTGCGCCACATGCTCCAGGAGGCCGGCCTGAAGGCCAGCCTGCCCCGCCTGAAGGTGCTGGAAGTACTCTGCGATGCCAGCCAGGAAACCGGCGGCATCTCCACCCGCTTGCTGCACGAGCGCCTCAACGCCGCCGGCGAGCCCCTGTCACTGATCAGCGTGCGCCAGGTGCTTGGCCGCATGCTGGAAAGCGGCCTGGTGGTGCCCGAAGGGCAGAAGGGTTACTGCCTGGCGCGGAGCCAGAGCGCGGCTTAGTGGCCGCGTAACAGCTCGGTGGCCTGATCCAGCAGGCCCAACGGGTCCTGGGTCTTGTGCACGTCCACCGAAAGCAGCTGACGGAAGCGCCGCGCCCCGGGGAAGCCCTGGCCCAGGCCCAGCACATGGCGGGTGATGTGGTGCATCTGCCCGCCTTCCGCGATGTGCCGCTCTATATAGGGACGCAGCGCCGTCAGGGCCTCGGCCCGGGTCGGTTGTGGCGCCTGGTCGCCGAATAGCCGCGCATCCACGCCCGCCAGCAGGTAGGGGTTGTGATAGGCCTCGCGGCCTAGCATCACGCCGTCGAATACCTCGAGGTGGGCCGTGCACTCATCCAGCGTCTTGATGCCGCCGTTGAGGATCAGCTCCAGATCCGGGAAATCCTGCTTCAGTTGCGCGGCGACGTCGTAGCGCAGCGGCGGGATTTCACGGTTCTCCTTCGGCGACAGCCCTTCGAGGATCGCGATGCGCGCATGCACGGTGAAGCTGCGGCAGCCGGCGTCGCGGACCTGGCCGACGAAATCACACAGCTCGGCATAGCTGTCGCGCCCGTTGATGCCGATGCGGTGTTTGACCGTCACCGGGATCGCCACCGCATCCAGCATCGCCTTCACACAATCGGCCACCAGCGCCGGGTGCCCCATCAGGCAAGCACCGATCATGTTGTTCTGCACCCGGTCACTGGGGCAGCCGACGTTGAGGTTCACCTCGTCGTAACCCGCTTCCTCCGCAAAGCGCGCGCAGGCCGCCAGATCGGCCGGCACGCTGCCACCCAGCTGCAGCGCCAGGGGGGGCTCTGCCTCGTCATGGCGCAGGAAACGCGCACGATCCCCCTGGAGCAGCGCCCCGGTGGTCACCATCTCCGTGTACAGCAGCGCATGGCGCGAAAGCAGGCGCAGGAAGAACCGACAATTTCTATCGGTCCAGTCCATCATCGGCGCAACGGAAAAGCGGCGGGACAGCGCAGGGCGCGTGTTTGCTGGGGTTGCGGTGGATTCGTTGAGCATTTTTCGTACAGCTGATAAGGGGCGGTTTGAGGCCGGCAGCAAGTGGCGATTCGACTCACTGGCACGGCGATGCAGGGAAACGGAAGCGCTCAGACGAGGCAGTGTCGGTCTGGCCCAGTTTGAGGCCCTGCGAGACAGGCGCGGGAGTTTATCAGGAAAGACGGTTATCCGGCCGGAAGAGACGACCTGTGAGCTCTGCGCTGCGCTCGATGTACCGGCTAGCTCAGCAGCGTTGCCAACCCCGTCACGAACACGAATGGCAGGGGGATGGAGAGTGCGGCGATCCATGCGCCGGATCAATTGCGGCGGGTTTCCAGTCGCTAGGATGCGCCCGAAATCAATCACGGAAAGGAGTTCTTCATGTCGGATCGGGTTTCCATTCACCTGGCGGGCGCTCCGGGTATCCAGGCTGCGGAGAAGCTGCTCGAGCTGGATGGTTACAGCAGTTTCAGGCAGGTGATGAGCGGGGAGTTGTCCGCGGCGCTGGACGAGGAGTGCTACCTGGTGGCGCTTGGGGGCGACTACGTCGGCTTTGCGGTGATCCGAGGCGCTTCTGCCGGCAACTCGGGCTTTTTCGAGATATTCCGGCTGTTCGTTGCAGCGTCCGCTCGCTGCAAGGGGGTGGGCAGGCGCGCGGTGGCCCAGATCATCGACCTGCTGAAGAAGCGGGGCAAGGATGAGCTGGTTCTGGAGATCGAGAGCGATATCGCGGCGTCGTTCTGGGAGAGCGTGCTGCAGGGCTACAAGATCCATGACCTGCATAACGGCAAGCGCATCGTCCACCTCTATCCCGCCTGAACCACGGGCTGGCGTTACACCCGCAGCCCCGGCTCGTGCCGGGGCTTTTCATTGCCTGGCATTCCCTCACACCTTTTTACGGCCCCGCCCCAGGCACCTGGCGACTCAACCGGTCGCGGGCAACGCCTCGGGCAGGTTCAGGCGCTGGCGCAGGGCGCGGAAATGGGCGAGCGAGTCATGGAAGAAGGCCTGTGGTAGCACGCCGTAGCGACTCAGAGCAGCCTCTACCCGATCCAGCCCGGCCTGCTCGGCCAGTTCGTAGGCACGCATGCCTTTTTCGATGCGCTCCCGGGTACTGGCGAAGTCGCTGAATTTCATATCACGGCTGCTGGCGAAGTAGGCGAACTCAATGCGGGGGCGCAGCGCTACCTGGCGGATCAGTGGCCAGTCCAGTGTTGCTAGCGCATGCTCCACGGCGGGCCCGACTATGACTTCCTGCTCCCAGAGGAAGAACGCTTCGAACAGCTCCCGTCGCACCGGTTGCGGCAGCGGCTCGCCCAGCGCCTGGGCCTGGTGGCAGCGGTTGAGCGCGGCCAGCAGGCGTGGCTGCAGGTAGCGCTCGATGCCGACAGCCTGGCCATGCAGCCGGCTGAGGTGATAGGCCGTATAGGCCTCGACGCAGACCCGCCGGTTGATCTCGCGGAAGGCGTCGGCGAAGGCGTGCAGCTGGCGCAGCTTGTAGTGGCGGAGTGTGGGGGTGAAGAGGAATTGCGCGGAGAGCAGGGTGCCCACGCGCATGCCCAGGGCGAAGTAGCCGGCGCCCCAGAGCGCGCCGTGGGCAGCGATCAGCGGGAAGACGTTGCGCCCGCCGGAATCCTCGTAGAGGTGGTGGTAGACCGAGGCGCGCTGGCCGAGGTCGGTAAGGGTGCCGGCCAGTGCCGTTGCCTCCCGGTGAATCCGCTGGTAGTCAAGGTCGAGTGTGCCGCTTTCGCTATCCATATGCAGGGCTCCAAGGCTAATCATCTGGATTGAATCTATGCAGGCTTGGGCCTGCCAGCCTCGCGGCAAATTGCCTCAGGTCGCGTCGCGCGCGGCTTCCGCCCTGGTTGCAGTGGGGGCGTCAGCCGCGCTGGCGTGGGTGTGTGACGGGGGTATCAGCAGGTCCAGCCGATACGTCCGCTGGTCGGCCGATCGTCGGATTTACGGCGAAAGGCCAGTATCCTCCGCGCCAGTCTGTTCCCCAGGCCCGGACGGCCGCCCGCGTGCGGCGTCGGCGCGCTGCTGGGGAGCAAGATCCATGGAGTCGTAGTCGCAGGACATTGGATGTTGTCTTCACCCCTCAGCCCGGCCGGGTTTCCTCTGGCCCGCTCGTTCCGCCCCCTTGCCGATCACGCACTGCATAGGGCCCGCCATCAGGTGCGCGGCCGTGCGCTGCATGGTATTTCGCCGACGCAATCACATTCGGCAGATTTTCCGGGGGATGCATGTGGGGAATCGTCCCCGCAGGGCGTCTCCAGTCTTATCGCTTCGCCCATCACCTCCGCCGATGCACCGCTGCCCACCGGGCGGCCGTCGCCGGCACCTTCCGCTCGTTCAAGGAGAACCCCATGAGCATCGTTTCGAGAACCGCTTTGCTGCCGATCCTGGCTACGGTGGCGTTGGCCGGCCTGTCGGGCTGCGCCACCGAAACCTCCACCGCCGTCGCCGTGCAGCAGGTCGAAAGCGTCAACCGTCCCTACAGTGGCGTGCGCGCGCCGATCGCGGTCGGCAAGTTCGATAACCGCTCCAGCTACATGCGCGGCATCTTCTCCGATGGCGTCGACCGCCTCGGCGGCCAGGCCAAGACCATCCTCATCACTCACCTGCAGCAGACCAACCGCTTCAACGTGCTGGACCGCGACAACATGAGCGAGATCCAGCAGGAAGCCGCGATCAAGGGCCAGGCCCAGCGCCTCAAGGGTGCCGATTTCGTGGTCACCGGCGACGTCACCGAGTTCGGCCGCAAGGAAGTGGGCGACCACCAGCTGTTCGGCATCCTCGGCCGCGGCAAGACCCAGATCGCCTACGCCAAGGTGGCCCTGAACATCGTCAACATCTCCACCTCCGAGGTCGTCTATTCGACCCAGGGCGCCGGCGAGTACGCGCTGTCCAACCGCGAAGTGATCGGCTTCGGCGGCACCGCCAGCTACGACTCCACCCTCAACGGCAAGGTGCTCGACCTGGCCATGCGCGAGGCGGTGAACAAGCTGGTGAATGCGGTGGAGAGCGGCGCCTGGAAGCCGCAGAACTGAAACAGGGACGTCAGGACATGAACATGAGCAGGACAATCGCATGCGCGGCCGCGCTGTTGGGCAGCATGGTGCTGGCCGGTTGCAGCGGCCCCAAGACGCTGTACCAGTGGGAGGGTTACCAGACCCAGGTCAACCAGTACTTCAAGGGCGAATCCAAGGAGGCGCAGGTGGAGGCGCTGGAAGCCGACCTGCAGAAGATCCGGGCCAAGAACGGCGCGGTGCCGCCGGGCTATCACGCCCAGCTCGGCCTGCTGTACTCCAGCCTGGGCAAGGATGACGAGATGATGCGTTCCTTTGAGACCGAGAAGGCGCTGTTCCCCGAATCCGCTTCGTACATGGACTTCCTCATGAAGAACGCCAAGGGAGGCGCCCAATGACCCGTCTACTCTCCCGCCTGCTGGCCTGCGCCGCGCTGGCGGCCCTGGTCAGCGGCTGCGCGCCGACCCGCAGCGTCGATTACTCGGCCTACAAGGAAGCGCGCCCGCGCTCGATTCTGGTGCTGCCGCCGCTGAACGAGTCGCCCGACGTGAAGGCCACCTACAGCATGCTGTCCCAGGTGACCTACCCGCTCGCCGAGGCCGGTTACTACGTGGTGCCGGTGGCGCTGGTGGACGAAACCTTCCGCCAGAACGGCCTGACCAGCCCCGGTGACATTCACCAGCTGCCGCCGGCCAAGCTGCGCGAGGTCTACGGCGCCGATGCTGCGCTCTATGTCACGGTGAGCGAGTACGGCACCCAGTACATGCTGATCAGCAGTGCATCCATCGTTACCGCCAGCGCCAAGCTGGTCGACCTGAAAAGCGGCACCACCCTGTGGACCGGCTCGGCGAGCGCCTCCAGCGAGGAAGGCAACAACAATAACGGTGGCGGCCTGGTGGGCATGCTGGTGACGGCTGCGGTGAAGCAGATCATCAACAGCTCCATGGAGGATGCGTCCTATCCCATCGCCGGGATCACCAGCGCGCGCCTGCTCTCCACCGGCTACAACGGTGGCCTGCTCTACGGTCCGCGTTCGCCGAAGTACGGCACCGACTGACCGGTAGCCGGCGCATCGCAAGGGTGCGCCGGCCCGCTTGGCTGCCGGGTGGCAGCGTCAGTGCATCTCGATCCTGTTGCGTCCTTCCGCCTTGGCCCGATAGAGCGCCAGGTCGCTGCGTGAAAGCGCTGCTTCGGCGTTGGCGTCGCCGGCATCGAGGGTGGTGATGCCGATGCTGACCGTCAGGGGAATGACTTCGCCCTGGTGCCGCAGCGGGGTTTCCAGCATCTGCTGCTGCAGGCGCTGGGCGAAGGCCAGGGCGCTGGCGTGGTCCGCCTCATTGAGCAGCACGGCGAACTCTTCCCCGCCCATGCGGCCGGCCAGGTCGACACGGCGCATCTGCCCGGCGAGGAGGGCGGCGAAGTGGCGCAGGGCGTCATCGCCGACGCCGTGGCCCCAACGGTCGTTGATCACCTTGAAGTGGTCCAGGTCGCACATCAGCAGCACCGCGCCACGCCCCGGCGCGCGTTGCAGCCGGGCCAGTTCTTCTTCGAGGCGCGCCATGAAATGGCGGCGGTTGGGCAACTGGGTGAGAAAGTCGGTGGTGGCCAGGGCCTGCAGTTCGACCTCGATGCGCTTCTGTTCGGTGATGTCGGTGATGAAGCCGTGCCAGAGCACGCTGCCGTCAGCCAGGCGCTTGGGGTGGGCATTGCCCTGGCGCCAGCCGGTGGGGCGGCCGGGGATCAGTACGCGGTATTCCATCTGCCAGGGGGTGAGGGCCAGGGCGGAGGTTTCCAGTGAGTTCTGGTAGGCGGGCAGGTCGTCCGGGTGGACCAGCGCCAGGATGCGTTCGCGCCCGTTGGGCAGTTTCAGCTGTTCGGGGGACAGCCCGTAGACGTCCAGGCTGCCGGCGCTGATGTAGCGGTAGCTGCCGCTGCCGTCAGGGCGCCCCATGTACTGGAAGACCATGCCGGGGATCTCGTTGGTCAGTTCCGTCAGCAGTTCGAGGTTCTGCTCCAGGCGCTCGCCCATGCGCTTCATTTCGGTGATGTCGGTGGTGGTGCCGATCATTCGTAGCGGGCGGCCCTGGTCATCGCGCTCGACCACACGGCCGCGGCTGCTTACCCAGATGAAGTGGCCGTCCTTGTGGCGCAGGCGATGCTCCACCTTGTACTGATCGCTGCGCGATTCGAAGTGGTCGAGCATGGTGCGCCGGACGTATTCGAGGTCGTCGGCGTGTACGCGGACGTAGGCGTCCTCGATGCGGGTGCCGATTTCATCGTCGGCATAGCCCAGCAGCGATTTCCAGCCGGGCGAGTAGTGGATCAGCCCGTTGACCACGTCGCGGTCCCAGATGCCGGTGCCGCTGCCGGCCACGGCCAGGGCCAGGCGCTGTTCCTTTTCCCGTAGCACCCGCAGCCACTCCCGCATGCCCAGCACTTCGCGGCGGCGGGTGAACAATTCGCTCGCCAGGCTGGCGAATTCGGCCAGCGCCTGCTGGTCCACCTCGCGGGGCTGGTCATCGAACAGCAGCAGCTCGCCGCCGCCATCGGCGATGGGGCAGCGGGCGATCGGTTGGGGAGTGCCGGAAACCAGCGTGCGAGCGGCTCGCTGCTGGTCGATGCCATCGCAGGCGAGCGGGCCGTCGGGCTCGATCAGCACGGCAGCGCTGACGCCGAAGTGCAGGCGCACGAGGTGCAGCAGGGAAGAGAATCGGTTGGCCGTGGTGCTCACATCAATACCTCGAGAAACGGCTGGCTACGCTGGACGACGTGGAGGCTCATGGTCCCGTCCCTGGTCCGTTGGAGGCAGTCTCGTCTCTGCCGCACGACAACCTGTCATCGGCTTTGCAATGAATGTAACAGGATGTGACGCCAATCAAGTGGTTCCCTCGCCTCTGGATGCTAGCTTAGTGCTATTAACTTGCCATGGAAGGGTTGGCCCGTGCATCGGGCGGCGTGCGTTTTTCACGCCTGTCCGGTGCCGTGCTGGGTTTTCCATGGTGACCCCGGGTGGGCCCGCAGGTGTTTGTGGAGCTGCCTGCCGCCGCCCGGGGGCGACAGGGCACTGCAACCAACCGGAAGGGACACCATGATCAGCTTCAAGACCTCGCCTGAAACCCATCGCACCCTGAGCAAGGTGTCGATGATCCTGCTCAGCCTCGCCGCCGTGATCGGCGCCGGCTTTCTCATCGTCACTGCGATCCTCAACTACTTCAATGCCAACGCCATCCTCAAGGACCACTCCGAGGTGCTGGCGCCGGTGAGCCTGGACAGTGTGACCGAAGAACACCATCGCCGCGGCCGTACCAGCGAGACCTACCACTTCCATTACAGCTTCGAGGTGGCCGGCAAACCCTACGACGGCACCTTCGAGACCTCTGCGTCCAATGCCGAGCCCTACTTGCATGAGGGCGCCTCGGTGAAGGTGGGCTACGCCAATGCCGAGCCGTCGCACTTCGGCCGCCTCGACGTGCTGCAGAGCCAGGCCGATTTCGGCTCCAGCATCACCCGCGCGCTGACCGCCGTCCCCCTGGCCGCGCTGCTGGCCTTCATCCTCCACCTGATGCTGACGCGCCGGCTGTTCGTCCCCAGGGAAACATCGGCCTGATACGAAGAACCCCGCAAGCGCGGGGTTCTTTTTTGGTGCGTGCGGGGCTCAGGCGCCGCAGTCGTTCTGCAGGGTGGCCTGGGTGATGTTGCTGTCCGCCGGCACACTGCGGGTCAGCCAGACGTTGCCGCCGATGACCGAGCCCCTGCCGATGGTGATGCGGCCGAGGATGGTGGCACCGGCGTAGATCACCACGTCGTCTTCGACGATGGGGTGGCGCGGCTGGCCCTTCTGCAGGTTGCCCGAATCGTCCGAGGGGAAGCGCTTGGCGCCCAGGGTCACCGCCTGGTAGATGCGCACGCGCTCGCCGATGATCGCCGTCTCGCCGATCACCACGCCCGTGCCGTGGTCGATGAAGAAGCTCCGGCCGATGGTGGCGCCGGGGTGGATGTCGATGCCGGTGGCCGAGTGGGCGATCTCGGCGATGATGCGCGCCAGCAGCGGCAGGCCGTTGCGGTAGAAGTAGTGGGCCAGGCGGTGGTGGATCACCGCGTGCACGCCCGGGTAGCAGAGCAGCACTTCATCGACGCTGCGTGCCGCCGGGTCGCCCTGGTAGGCGGCCAGCACGTCGGTATCCAGCAGCACGCGCAGCTCCGGCAGGGCGGCGGCGAAGCCTTTCACCACGCGGATCGCCTGGCATTCGCTGTCGCCGTCTTCGGCGCTGCCGTTGCGGGCGGCGTAGCCGAGTTCGCGGCGCACTTCGATGACCAGGGCGTTGAGCGCCGTGTCCAGGGTGTGGCCGACGTAGAAGTCTTCGCTCTCTTCGCGCAGGTCGGTGGGGCCGAGGCGCATGGGGAAGAGCGCGCCGCTGATGGCTTCGATGATCTGGCCGACTGCAGTACGTGAGGGCAGCTCGCGGCCGCCGCGATCCTGGGTGCGGCCATTGCGGCTGCGCCATTCGGCGCGGGCGGCGCGCAGTTCGGTGACGATCTGCTCCAGCTGCCAGTTGACCGGGGGGCAGCCGCTGGGGCCGGAAGTGAACTTGTTCATGGAGGGTCCTGTTGATGCGCAAGGCTGGCGATAGCCTTGCGCAGGAGTGCGCTTCTCGGCAAGCAGATTCGCAGCGCGATCAATCGGCGGGGATCAGCCCTTCGGCTTCCTTGCGGCTCTTCATGCTGGCGGTGGTGCCCACCGAGGCGAGGATGATCGCGCCGATGGCCAGCCATTGCAGCAGCGACAGGCGCTCGCCGAGGAACAGCAGCCCGGAAAGCGCGCCCAGGGCCGGCTCGATGCTCATCAGGGTGCCGAAGGTGCGCGCGGGCATGCGCGTCAGGGCGTACATCTCCAGGGTGTAGGGGATGGCGGTGGAGAGCAGCGCCACGCCCAGGGCGACGGGCAGCAGGCTGAGGTTGAGCAGGTCGGTGCCGGCATGGGCGATGCCGAAGGGCGAGATGACCAGCGCCGCGACCAGGACGCCGAGGCTGGCACTCTGCATGCCGTGATCGGCACCGGCGCGCTGGCCGAAGATGATGTACAGCGCCCAGCAGACCCCGGCACCCAGGGCGTAGGCGGCGCCCACCAGGTCGAGATGGGCGGCGCTTTCGCCGATGGGCAGGAGCAGCAGCAGGCCGACCACCGCAAGGGCGATCCAGAGAAAGTCCAGCGCCCGGCGCGAGGAGAACACCGCCACCGCCAGCGGGCCGGTGAATTCCAGGGCCACGGCGATGCCCAGGGGCACGGTGCGCAGGGACATGTAGAACAGCAGGTTCATGAAGCCCAGGGCGAGGCCGTAGAGCAGCACGGTGCCCAGGGCGCCGGTGTTGATGCGGGTGCGCCAGGGCCGCAGCACCAGCAACAGGAAGATGGCGGCGAGGATCAGACGCAGGGTGGTGGTGCCCTGGGCGCCTATGACCGGGAACAGGCTCTTGGCCAGGGAGGCGCCGCTCTGCACCGAGATCATGGCGACTATCAGGATGCCGACGGGCAGCAGCGTCGAAGCGAGGTTGCGGGCGTTCATGGAGGGTCCGGATCAGGCAGTTACGAGGGGGCGAAGCTTGTTCTGGTTCGTTGTGTGCAACATAATGCGCAAAAAACAGCGTGTGAGCAATATATTGCCCAACTCTATGATTCCCTCCATGGACAGACCCAACGTACTCGAACACGTCTCCGACAACGTGCGGCGGCTGCGCAAGGCGCTTGGCCTGAGCCAGGACGCCCTGGCCACGGCTTCAGGTGTGAGCCGGCGGATGATCGTCGGCATCGAGGGGGGCGATGTGAACGTCAGCCTGGCCACCCTGGACCGCATCGCCGAGGCGCTGGGCGTGCTGTTTCCCGACCTGGTGCAGACGCCGAGCCGACCCGACCGTTCGCGCATCGAGGCGGTGGCCTGGGTCGGCAAAGACCCGCGCAGCCGCGCCACCCTGCTGGCCAGTGCGCCGGCGCGGCGCGAAGTCGAACTCTGGGCCTGGTCGCTGGAACCGGGTGAACGCTATGTGTCGGAGGCCGATGCCGAAGGCTGGCGGGAGATGGTCTACGTCACCGAAGGCGAGCTGACCCTGGAGCTGCCGGAAGGCGAGGTGCGCATTGGCGCGGGGGACTTCCACGTCTTCGCCAGCAGCCAGCCCTATGGCTATGCCAACCGTGGCGAAGTCGCGGTGCGCTATATCCGCAATGTGGTGAGCTGAGGCTTCAGGCGCGGTCGATGCCGTCGTCGTTAGCGGCGTCGCCCGCTTCTTCTTCGCCCTCGTCTTCGTCGTCGTTGCTGCCGCTGAAGGCTTCCATGCACACCAGGCTGTGAACGCCCTGGTCGTCATGGAGGGTCCAGGTGCCCTGGGCTGCGTCGAACTGAGCTGCCTGCACCTGCTCGGCGCTGAAGTTCCAGCGGCGCTGGGTGCGGCCGTCGACGCATTCGATCAGCAGGGCGCCGGCGTCGAGCTCGAACTGCCAGGCGTGCAGGCCGTCGATTTCCAGCATGTCGCTGTTGGCCAGGCGGTCGAGAAGGGTGGTTTCGTTGCACATGGGCTGGGGCTCCCGGGGTGAATGGCCGGCGATGATAGTGCAGCGCCGGCCCGGGTGCGAACTCAGCGGGCCTTCAGGCCTTCCAGCAGCGCCTTGTGGAACACCTCCGGCGCCTGGATCTGCGGCGAGTGGCCGAGGTCGGCGAAGGCCACCAGGCGGGCGTCGGGGATGCGTTCGGCGGCCTGCTGGCCGAGCACCTTGTAGTTGCCCAACTGGCCGCGCAACGCTTCGGGCGCGGCGTCCTTGCCCGGCGCGGTGTTGTCGGTCTGGCCGATGAGCAGCAGCACCGGCATCTGCAGTTTGTCGAACTCGTGCACCACCGGCTGGGTGTAGATCATGTCGTAGGTCAGCGCCGAGTCCCAGGCCACCGCCTCGCGCCCCTTGCCGCGGTACATGCCGGCCTGCATCTCCACCCACTTGTCGAACTCCGGCCGCCATTGGCCCGCGTAGTAGGTGCTCTTCTGGTAATTGCGGATGGCCTCGCTGCTGGTCTTCAGCTCGCGCTGGTACCACGCGTCGATGCTGCGCCAGGGCACGCCCTTGGCCTTCCAGTCCTCCAGGCCGATGGGATTCACCAGCACCAGCTGCTCCACCTGCTGCGGGTACTGCAGCGCGTAGCGGCTGGCGAGCATGCCGCCCATGGAATGGCCCATCAGCGTGACCTTCTCCAGCTTCAGGCTCGCCAGCAGGGCGTGGGTGTTGGCCGCCAACTGCTGGAAGCTGAACTGGTAGCGCTGCGGCTTGCTGGATTTGCAGAAGCCCACCTGGTCCGGCACCACCACGCGGTAGCCGGCCTGGGTCAGCGCCTGGATGCTGCCCTCCCAGGTGGCGCCGCAGAAGTTCTTGCCGTGCAGCAGCACCAGGGTGTGGCCGTTGGGCGTGCTCGGCTGGACGTCCATGTAGGCCATCTGCAGTTTCTCGCCCTGGGAGTCGAAGGCGAAGCGCTTGACCGGGTGCGGGTAGTCGAAGCCTTCCAGCTCGGGGCCGTAGGCGGGCGGCTCGGCGGCCAGGGCGGGGAGGGCGAGGCTCAGCAAGAGTGCGGCGCAGGCGGTGCGCATGGTCGGGCTCCTTGGTTCCGGGTGGGGATGGGCAAGGGTTTTGCCAGACAACGGCGCGCGGCGACAGGAAAAACCGGCGCCGCGCTGTAACCGTTCTTTTCGGTCAGGGCTTGCGGGCTTCGATCAGGTTGTCGGCCTCGCTGATGAAGGCCTTGCCGCTCTTGCGCTGGTACAGGCACAGCTCGCGGCCGGCGCGGTTTTTCATGTGCGCCTGGGGGTAGCGGCCGCTGAGGGCCAGGGCGGTGATGCCTAGACGGTCGTCGAAGAGCACCGCCTGGCCGGCGGCCTTCACTTCTTTCAGCCCGCTGAGTTTGGTGCAGGCGGCGAGCATGCGTTTGTCCTGCTCCTGCCAGGCTTCGGGCGTCGAGGCCTGGGCGCTGGCGGCGCAGAACAGCAGGGTGGCGAGCAGGCAATGGCGAGTCTTCAAGGGGCTTCTCCGCAGTGGGTGTCAGCAGCGTAGACCGCGCGCCTGGCCGTTTGTTGTGGTGACTGGCCCTGCGCGCGGGCTTCCGTCAGCGTTCGCCGTTGCCGGTGACCATGCTGGCGAGCACGCCGTCGCGGCGGATCAGCCCGTGGAACAGCGCCGCGCCCAGGTGCAGCAGCACGGTGGCGAAAAGCAGGTAGCCCAGCCAGTGGTGGGCCTGGCGCAGCACGGCATAAAGCGCGACGTCATGGGGGGCGATCGCCGGCAGTTGCAGCCAGCCCAGCAGCACCACCGGGTAGCCGCCGGCCGCGAGCATCGCCCAGCCCACCAGCGGCATCGCCAGCATCAGTGCATAGAGCAGCAGGTGCGAGAGGTGGGCGAGCCTGTGCTGCCAGCCTGGCAGGTCAGCGGGCAGCGCGGGTGGCGGGCGACGCAGGCGCACGGCGATGCGCAGCAGCACCAGGGCCAGCAGGACGATGCCCAGCGGCTTGTGCAATTCCACCAGCCAGGTGTGGCGGGTGGACAGGGTGACCACCATGCCGACGCCTATGAACAGCATGGCGAGGATGAGCAGCGCCATGGACCAGTGCAGCAGGCGGGCGAGGGGGCTGAACCCTTGGATGTGGCGGCTCATGGGTGGGCTCCTATGGGGGCGCTGGGAGCACCTTCGCGGGTGCGGCGGTTGAAGGAGACGGCGTAGGCCGCCGAGCGCGCGGCGAGGATTGGGTCGGCAGAGGGCTCGATGCCGTCGGGGAGGATCAGCGGGTCGAAGTTGAGGTCGCGGCAGGCGCCCTGGTCCTCGGGCTGGGCCTGGTCGAGTACCAGGGTGCCGGCGTCGATGCGCTGGCGCGTGGCGGGCCAGGGGCTGGATGGGTCGTCGCTGGGGTCGCCGGCTTCGGCCAGGGTCAGCACCAGGTGCCAGCGCAACGGGCCCTGCTGCAGGCGCTGGAGCAGGTCGTGGGCGAGGAAGTCCTTGTCGTCCGCCTCGCTGCCCAGCGGCTGGTAGGGCGTCTCCGGCTCCATGGCCCAGCGCACGTAGCGGCCCTTGCCATCGCCATCCACCAGGCGGAAGGCGTTGATGCTGTTGTAGGTGGCGTTGGCGAAGCTGTTGGAGGCCTTGTTGTCCTTGGCCCATTGGCGGAAGGCGGCGCTTTCCGGGTGGGCGGCGAAGAAGGCCTGCAGGCGCGCCGGGTCCGGCTTGCCGGTGGCCGGGTCGGGCTTGGAGGCCAGCACCTGCTCGAAGAAGCCTTCGATGGTGGACACCGGCAGCACCGGCGGCGTGTTCATGCCGGTGCGCCATTCCTGGCCGCTGGCGCTGCGCAGCTGCAGTGCCAGGCTGCGCACCGGCACGCTGGCGTCGGGCGCATAGGGGTTGCTGCCGCCGATGGCCAGGCGGCCGATCACCGGCACCTCGCCGGTGGCGAACACCTCGGCCCGGGACAGCCCGGCGGCGGCGCCGTTGCTGAGGAACTGGCCGCTGACGCAGAGGCCCTTCGCGTGGTTCTTGCGGTAACCGGGGTAGCTGCCGGCGTTGGCCTCGAAGGTGTCGATGATGCGTTGCGGCGTCAGCCGGTCGGGCCCTATCCAGCCGCCGGCATAGGCGAAGGTGCCGGCCAGCACGGCCAGGCCGAGGCCTATCAGCGCCAGGCGGCCCAGGGTCTGGGAAGGGGAAAGCGGGGGTCGGCTCATTGGCAGCTCCATGGGCTTGCGATCATGTCGTCGAGCCCGTGGGACGAACCAGTTGCAGATTTATTCCCGGCCCCTGGAATAAAGTTGCTGCCTGAGCGTCTTCCTTGCACTGGAACCACGACGAGCACCGCACGACCCCATGCACGACATCGATGACGACGAACTTCGCGAGCTGCTGCAGCGCCTGCGCCGCTTCGCCCTGTGGCTGACGCGCAACCCCGCCAGTGCTGACGACCTGGTGCAGGCGACCCTGGAGCGCGCCCTGGATGGTCGCGCCGGGCCGCGCACCGATGGCAGCCTGCGTGCCTGGCTGTTCGCGATCCTCTACCGCAAGTTTCTCGATGGGCAGCGGCGTGCCCGGCGTTATGCACGCATCCTCGAGTTCTTCGGTGCGGCACCGGCCGAGACGGCCTCCACCGAGGAGCTGGTAATGGCGCAATCCACGCTGGAGGCCTTCGCCCGGCTGCCCGCCGAGCAGCGCGCGCTGCTGGTGCTGGTGAGCGTCGAGGGCCTGAGCTACAAGGAGGCCGCCGTGGCCCTGGACGTGCCCATCGGCACCGTGATGTCCCGCCTGTCCCGGGCGCGCAAGGCGCTGCGCGAGCTGGCCGAGGGCGAAATCGCAAATCCCCCGTTACGGATACTCAAATGAACCGCTTCGAACCCAGCGAGAACGATCTGCACGCCTACCTCGATGGCCAACTGGATGCCGCGCAGCGGGCCCAGGTGGAGGCCTGGCTGGCGGCCAACCCCGACCAGGCGGCGCGGGTAGACGCCTGGCGCCGCGACATGCAGCAGTTGCGCGCGGGCCTGGCCAACCTGGAGCTGCGCACCACCAACCCGCAGCTGGACCCGCTGGCGATCCGCCGCTCCCTGCGTGCGCGTCGCCGCCAGCGCCTGGCCACGGCCGCGGCGCTGGTGCTGGCCCTGGGCTTCGGCGGCCTGGGCGGCTGGCAGGCCCGCGACCGTTCGTTGCTGGCGGAGAACCCACCGATGCAGGACGCCCTGGAAGCCCACCGCCTGTTCGCCACCGGCCACGCCGGGGTGGTCGACATCGCCGCTCGCGAACCGGGGCAACTGCAGGCCTGGCTGGACCAGCGCTTCAACCACGCCTCGCGCATTCCCGATCTCGCCCCCTATGGCTTCCACCCGGTGGGCGGCCGCTTGCTGACCAACGAGCAGGGCGTTGCGGCGCTTCTGTTGTTCGAGGACGTGGGCGGGCAGCGCATCAGCCTGTACCTACGCTCGCCGGGTTCGCTCTATGCCGAGATGCCCGCCGGTAACCGCCGTGATGGCGAGCTGGAAGCGCGCTACTGGTCACGGGGTGGCTACAACTACGCCCTCGTCGCGCCCAGCGACGACCCTCGCGGCGAAGTGGTGCAACGGGCGTTCTCGTTGTAAGCCGGACACCGTAGGTTGGCGCCGAGCGCAGCGAGGTCCAACACAGCCATGTCCGGTCTCGCGGCGGGCTCTCCCCGTGGGAGTGGCTTCAGCCGCGAAAGACCTTCCGCAGGCACAGGGTTGCGCGTGGCCGGGTATTCCATCGCGAATGAATTCGCTCCCACGAGGTGGGTTGCGGTGCTGGCTGCAAGATCGCCTGGTGGATGAAAAGAGCGTCATCCACCCGGATGTGCGGATGTGCGGGGGAAGCGGGTATGGGGAACCCCGCGCCAGGCGGCGCGGGGCGGGGCATTACATGCCGTTGGCGAAGGCCGGGATGCTCATGTCGATGGTTTCGCGAACGGGCTTCAGCGCGGTGGCGTACTTGGCCAGGATGTCCAGGTCGTAGTCCATGCGCGCGCGGATGCGCTGGTCGTCTTCGCCGACCACTTCGGCGCCGTTGAGCACCTTCTCCACGCCGCGCACGATCAGGTGCTCGGGCAGGTAGCAAAGGCGGCAGTTCTTGTAGCTGGAGGCGCGCAGCTCGCTGATCGGGTAGCCGCCGCCGATGCCGGAGGAGATGCCCACCAGCAGGGCCGGCTTGTGGGCCAGTTCGGCCTTGCTGGCGTAGATGAAGAAGTTCTTGATCGCCGGGCAGGCCATGCCGTTCCACTCGGGGGCGATGACGATCACCGCGTCGGCGGCCTTCAGCTGCTGCTGGAAGCCGGCCCAGGGGCCGGTGTCTTCGGCCGGCCACAGGGGCAGCGGCTGGGCGCCCAGGTCGATGACGCTGGTGTGGGCTTCGTTGGCCAGTTGCAGCTCCACCAGGCGTTGGCGGATGAAGCGGGCGACCTTGCCGGACTGGCTGTTGGCACGGCTGGAGCCGGCGACGATGGCGTAGTTGAGCATCTCGGGTTTCCTTTCTGAGGGATGGCGCAGGCTAGCTGGCAGCGCAGCGGCGGACAAGCACCGGCGCGTCAGCGCGGCGGGCAAATGGTGACAGGGGCGGTGCGTGCCAGGCGCCGCGAACGCGACCCCTGGCACGGCGTCAGACGCGGAACTGGTCCATCAGCCCTTGCTGGTGGTTGGCCAGCCTGTTGAGCGCCTGGCTGACCTGGGCGGATTCCTGGGCTTGGCCGGAGAGGGACTCGGTGACGTCGCGGATGGCGGCGACGTTGCGGTTGATCTCCTCGGCCACCGCGCTCTGTTCCTCGGCGGCGCTGGCGATCTGCAGGTTCATGTCGGTGATCACCGCCACGGCATCGCCGATGCGCTGCAGGGCGGCGACCGCGTGTTCCACCTGCTCGACGCTGCCCTGGGCCTGGCGATGGCTGCTGTGCATGGAGCCGACCACCTCGCGGGTGCCGTGCTGCAGGCCTTCGATCACCTGGCGGATTTCCTCCACCGAATCCTGGGTGCGCTGGGCGAGGTTGCGCACCTCGTCGGCGACCACGGCGAAGCCACGCCCGGCCTCACCGGCACGGGCCGCTTCGATGGCGGCGTTGAGGGCCAGCAGGTTGGTTTGTTCGGCGATGGCGCGGATCACCTCCAGCACCGAGCCGATCTGCTCGCTGCTGCTGGCCAGGCCCTGGACTTCCTTCATGGCGGCGCTCATTTCGCTGGCCAGCTGCTCGATGGCGCTGGTGGTCTTGCCGATCACGCCCAGGCCCTCGCGGGTGGCGTGGTCGGCACCGCGCGCGGCTTCGGCGGCCTGGGCGGCGCTGCGGGCGACGTCCTGGGCGGTGGCGCTCATTTCGTGGGAGGCGGTGGCGACCTGGTCCACTTCGCGGTACTGCTGCTGCATGCCGGCGCTGGTCTGGCTGGCGATGGCGGCGGATTGGTCGGCGGTGCTGCGGGCGTCCTGTACCGAGCGTTTCACGTCGGCTATGACCGGTTGCAGCTTGTCGAGGAAGCGGTTGAACCAGCCGGCCAGCTCTCCCAGTTCGTCCTGGCGGGCGTACTCCAGGCGACGGGTGAGGTCGCCTTCGCCACTGGCGATGTTCTTCAGCATGGCGGCGACCCCGAGGATCGGCCGGGTCACGCCCAGGGCGGTGAGCCACATCAGCAGCAGGCCGACCACGGCGGCGGCGAGGCCGATCAGGGTGGCGGTCAGGCTGCTGGCGGCGCTTTGCTCATCGAGCTGCGCTTCGAGCTTCAGCGCCGGGCCCAGCAGGACCTTGTCCGGCACCTCCAGGAGCACGCTCCAGGCGGCGCTGGTGGGGATCGGCTTGAACGGCTGCATGACGCGGAGAATGCCTTCGCGGTCGATCTCGGCGGGCTTGCCGGCGCTGACCACCGAGGCGATCTCGCCGGCGTCGGCGCCGAAGGCCTTGTCCAGCTTGAGGCTGAGCTGCGAGGCGTCGCGACTGTGGCCGGCGAGCAGGCCGATGGGGCTGATGATGCTGACCTGGCCCTGGCCGTCGTAGAGGTCCTTGCTGCCGTCGACGCTGAGCTGCTGGAGGTTGTCCAGGCTGATGTCCAGGCCCATGACGCCGACCACCTTGCCGTTCAGTTCCAGGGGGAAGGCGATGCTGGTCATCAGCACCTTCTTGCCACCGACGTCGTCGTAGTAGGGCTCCAGCACGCAGGAGTCACGGGTTTTCAGCGGGCAGGTGTACCAGGTGTTGTAGGGCATGCCGTTGGCCATGGGGCTGCTGTCGCCGAGCAGCTCCTCGGTCATGGATTCGGACTCCAGCTTGCCGGGGGTGGATTGCGACCAGTAGAGGGAGAAGCGGCCCTTGTCGTTGCTGCCCAGCTCGGCCTGGTCGATGAACAACTCGTCCTTGCCGTCCAGGGCGTTGGGCTCGAACACCAGGTAGAGGCCGAGCAGATTGGGGTTGGCCTCGAGGCTGGTCTTCACCTGGCGGGTCATGTCCTCGCGCAGGTCGAAGGCGTCGAGGAAGCGTTTCTCGGCCTGGTCCTTGAGGAACAGCACCTGGCGCGAGAAGCCCTTGCCGTACTGGTAGGTGTCCATGAAGTAGCGCTGGATGCGCAGCGCCTGCAACTCGCCGCGGGCCTGCATGCGCTGGCGTGCGCTCTGGTCGAGCATCTGCGAACTGGCGGATTTCACCAGCTCGGCACTGCGTTTGGACTGGTAGAGCGAGGCACCGACCAGGAGGGTCACGATGGCCAGCAGGCAGAGGCCGGCGAGCAGGGTGATTTTCCACTGAATGGACAGGCGACTGAACGGCATGGGTCTTTCCTTCTATCTCGTCGGACTGCAAGCCGCTATCGGCGCGGCAGGGAAAAACTTGATGCGCCTGCCATGGCGATGCGGCTTCCACACGGAATGCATGGGAGCGGCGAATCTGGATGCAAATATTATGCACAGGGCGTCCAGTATTTCGCACGGCGTTTCTTTTGACACCCGCCCGCTCATTCGGCAGAGTACGCGGCTTTTTTTGCGGGACACCGCAAGGCGGGAGAGAAGCGGATGAATGCAGTGATTGTAGCTGTCGCCATCATGCTGGTGCTGAGCCTGTGCCGGGTGCACGTGGTGATGGCCCTGGTGATCGGCGCGCTGGCGGGCGGCCTGCTCGGCGGCCTGGGCGTGCAGGGCACGCTGGATGCCTTCAACAAAGGCCTTGGTGGTGGCGCGACCGTCGCCCTGTCTTACGCGCTGCTGGGGGCCTTCGCCGTGGCCATCGCGCGTTCCGGGCTGGCCCATGCACTGGCGGACGGCATCATCGGCCGTATCGGCCGGGGTGGTGCACAGGAAGGCGCTGCGCTGAAATGGATCCTCATCGCCCTGTTGCTGTGCGTGGCCATCTCCTCGCAGAACATCCTGCCCATCCACATCGCCTTCATCCCGCTGCTGGTGCCGCCGCTCTTGTACGTGCTGACGCGCCTGCAGATCGACCGCCGCCTGGTGGCCTGCGTGATCACCTTTGGCCTGATCACCCCCTACATGTTCCTGCCGGTGGGGTTCGGCAACATCTTCCTCAACGAGATCCTGCTGGCGAATGTGGTGAAAAGTGGCGTCGACGTTACCGGTGTGAACGTCACCGAGGCGATGCTGATACCGGCGCTGGGCATGGTTTCCGGCCTGCTCATCGCGGTGCTGTTCAGTTATCGCCGCAAGCGCGTCTATGACCTGACGCTGATCGCCCAGGCCGAGCAGGTGGAGGCGAAGTACGATCCGCGCAGCCTGGCGGTGGCCGGCGTGGCCATCCTGGTCGCCTTCGTGGTGCAGCTGTGGCTGGACTCGATGATCGTCGGCGCCCTGGTGGGCTTCCTGGTGTTTTCGCTGTCGGGCGTGGTGCGCTGGAAAGAGGTCGACGACCTGTTCACCCAGGGCATGAAGATGATGGCCATGATCGGCTTCATCATGATCGCCGCCGCCGGCTTCGCCGAGGTAATGCGCGCCACCGGCCAGGTCTCCAGCCTGGTGGAGGCCTCCGCTGCGCTGATCGGCAACAGCAAGGCCATGGGCGCGCTGCTGATGCTGCTGGTGGGCTTGCTGGTGACCATGGGCATCGGTTCGTCCTTCTCCACGGTGCCGATCATCGCGGCGATCTTCGTGCCGCTGGGCGTGCAGCTTGGCTTCAGCCCGCTGGCCATCGTGTCCATCGTTGGCACCGCCGGGGCGCTGGGCGATGCCGGCTCGCCCGCCTCGGACTCGACCCTGGGGCCGACCTCCGGGCTCAACGTCGATGGCCAACACGATCACATCTGGGACACGGTGGTGCCCACCTTCCTGCATTACAACCTGCCGCTACTGGCATTCGGCTGGGCGGCAGCCATGCTTCTCTGACAGCCCCCGTGCCATCCGGCCGAACGTCGGTGTCGGCCGGGTGCTACAGCTATTCACGGGGCTGCCGATAAGCGGTCGATCCCGTTTCGTTTTCCCGGCCTGCCTCCCTTCAAGGAATGGAAATATGCGCCTGACACTCAAAACCAAGGTCTTGCTGCTGGCGCTCGCGCCGGTGATCCTCTTCGCCCTCGTACTCAGCGGAGCCGCCGCCAAGGTGCTGCTCGACCTGGCCGAAGGCGAGGTCAAGGAAACCCGCGAACGGCTGATCCAGGAGAGCCGCCAGGAGCTGCAGCACTACATGCAGATCGCCCTGGGCTCGGTCCAGACCCTCTATGACGCGTCCCCGGCCAACGACATGGCCACCCGCGACAAGGCCATCGAGATTCTCAAGAAGATCAAGTACGGCAAGGACAGCTACTTCTTCGCCTACGATTCGCAGGTGATCCGCCTGTTCCGCGGCGACAGCCCGGTTGACGTGGGCAAGAGCTTCTCGGGCCGCAAGGACGTCAACGGCGTGCCTGTCAACGACGAGCTGGTCCGGGTCGCCAAGGACGACAGCCACTACGTGTTCTACAGCTCGCCCCTACCGGGCAACGAGAGCGTGCAGGTGCCCAAGCTCGGCTACACCTACTACCTGCCCAAGTGGGACATGGCGCTCGGCACTGCGGTGAACCTCGATGGCGTGGAGGCCCAGGTGGCGGTGGTGCAGGAGGCGATCGACGCGCGCATCAGCACCATCCTCACCAGCATCGCGGTGATCGCCGCGATCCTGCTGGTGGTGTTCGGCATCATCGGCACCGCGTTGAGCAACGCCTTCCTGCGTCCCCTGCAGCAGATCAAGGCCAACCTGGACGACATCGCCGCAGGTGAAGGCGACCTGACCCGCCGCCTGCCGGCCGACAGCCATGACGAGCTGGGCGAACTGGCGGGGTCGTTCAACCGCTTCGTCGAGAAGATCCACGGCCTGGTGCGCCAGATCGTCGACATGACCGGCCAGCTCACCGGCCTGGTGGGCGAGGTATCCGCCCAGGCCCACCGCTCCGAGCAGGCCATGGAGCGCCAGCGCCACGAGACCGACCAGGTGGCCACGGCGATCAACGAGATGTCCGCCGCCGCCCACGAAGTGGCCAAGAGCGCCCAGGGGGCCGCCGAGGCCGCCCAGCAGACCGACCAGGAAGGCCAGGCGGCGAAGAAGGTGGTGGACGGCAGCATCACCCGCATCCATGCGCTGGTGGGCGATATCCGCGAGAGCGGTGCATCCCTGGACAGCCTGCAGCAGGACGTGCAGTCCATCGTCAGCGTGCTGGGGGTGATCCGCTCCATCGCCGAACAGACCAACCTGCTGGCGCTCAACGCCGCCATCGAGGCCGCACGGGCCGGCGAGGCGGGTCGCGGCTTCGCCGTGGTCGCCGACGAGGTGCGCGCGCTGGCCAGCCGCACCCAGCAGAGCACCCAGGAAATCCAGGGCATGATCGACCGCCTGCAGCAGGGCACCCAGGAGGCGGTGACCTCCATGCGCCGCTCCAGCGATGCCGGCGAGATCACCAGCGAGCAGGCCAACCAGGCCGGCTCCTCGCTGGATGCCATCGCCCAGCTGATCGGCACCATCAATGCCATGAACGCGCAGATCGCCAGCGCCGCCGAGGAGCAGACCGCAGTGGCCGAGGAGATCAACCGCAGCGTGCACCAGATCGCCGTCGCCGTTGACAGCGTCGCCGACGAAACCCAGCAGGGCGCGCAGACCGCCCGCAGCCTGGCCGCTCTCGGTGAGCGCCTGGGGGCGCTGGTGCGTCAGTTCCGCATCTGATCCGGTAGTGATTCACGGGGGCGAATCCAGTGGAGATTCGCTCCTCGTGCTCCGTTTCCCCGGGCTGAAGCCCGGGCTACAGCGCCTGGTCGCAAAGTCTTCGCACTTTCCCCGTCTCGCTGCGGACTAATCAGGAACCCTCCCTGATGGTGTCCGCTCCATGTCCGAATCCCGCTACCCACTGGAAGTCCGCACGCTGATCCTGTTGCTGGTGCTGGTGACCCTGGCCTTCGGCTGGATACTGCTGCCGTTCTATGGGGCGGTGTTCTGGGCGGTGGTGCTGGCGGTGGTGTTCAGCCCGCTGCAACGGCGGCTGGCACTGCGGATGGGCGGGCGGGGCAACCTGTCGGCGCTGATCACCTTGAGCGTCTGCCTGCTGGTGGCGATCCTGCCGGTGTTCTGTATTGCTGCGCTGCTGGTGCAGCAGGGCGCCGATATCTACCAGCGACTGGATTCGGGCGAGCTGGATGTCGGTGTCTACGTGGCGCGGGTGCGCGAGGTGCTGCCGGCGGTTCTCCAACATCAGCTCGACCGTTTCGGTCTCAATGATTTCGATGGCCTGCGTGACCGCATCGTCAGCGGTGCCATGCAGGGCAGCCAGTTCATCGCCACCCAGGCCTTCTCCATCGGCCAGGACACCTTCCAGGTGGTGATCGGTTTCTTCCTCATGCTCTACCTGCTGTTCTTCTTCCTGCGGGACGGCCTGGACATCGTCCGTGGCATCCGCATGGCGGTGCCCCTGGCCGACCACCACAAGCGCCGCCTGCAGATCAAGTTCACCCGGGTGGTGCGGGCCACGGTGAAGGGCAACGTGGTGGTGGCGGCCATCCAGGGCACCCTGGGCGGGCTGATCTTCTGGGTGCTGGACATCCCCAGCGCGTTGCTCTGGGGCGTGCTGATGGCGTTTCTCTCGCTGCTGCCGGCGGTGGGCTCGGGGATCATCTGGGCACCGGTGGCCGCCTACCTGCTGCTGTCCGGCAACACCTGGCAGGGCGTGGTGCTGGCGCTGTTCGGCGTGCTGGTGATCGGCATGGTGGACAACGTGCTGCGCCCGATCCTGGTGGGCAAGGACACGCGCATGCCGGACTACCTGGTGCTGCTCTCCACCCTGGGCGGGCTGTCGCTGTTCGGCCTGAATGGCTTCGTCATCGGGCCGCTGATCGCGGCGCTGTTCATGGCCAGCTGGGACCTGTTCACCAGCACCCGCAAGCAGGTCAGGCTGCCTTGAGGGCGGCCCTCAGCTGAGGATCTGGCGGAAGGTCAGGCTGATGCGCGGGCCGGCCGCTTCCACCCTGGGAATGGCGTGCAGCCAGTGGGCCTGGACGGCCTGGTCCATGTACAGCAGCGAACCCGGTACCAGCTCCCAGGTGACTTCATGGCTCCTGTCGGCCTTGTTGCGGAAGTGGATGGGGCGGGTGCTGCCCAGGGAGAGGATGGCGACGCCGGTGTCCGCTGCCAGCCCGGTGCAGTCGTCGGAATGGAAGCCCATGGAGGACTGGCCGTCGTCATAGAGGTTGAGCAGGCAGTTGTTGGGCCGGAAGCCCAAGCGCTGGTGCAGCCGCTCGCACAGGGGCTGGAGGACGTCCGGCAGCGGGGTGGCGGGGTAGTCGATCTGCGAGTAGTTGTAGGCCACGCCGTAGCTGGCGGTGCGCCGGGCGCGCATCCGTGTATCCCACTCGACGCTGGCCATCAGCTGCTGGAAGAGCGCGTCCGGGGTCTCGAGGAAGTGGGGGTCGAACAACAGGTAGGGTGTGTCGTGCATGGGCGGCATCCTTGCTGGAGGGAGGATTCTATGCCGAGGACGGGCGTCATGTATCGGCGGGTTTACCCAGTCTTTACCGAGCACTGACCGATGTCGCCGGTCCCGCTGCCGATAATGCCGGCTCCCTTCCCTGGTCCTTTTCGGCTATCGCCATGCCCAATTCCCGTTCCCGTCGTTCACGTTTTTCCTTACTGCCGTTGCCCCTGGCCATCGCCCTTGCGCTGGGCGCCTGTTCCAGCCCGCCGGAAAAGCCCCAGGACCAGGTGGCCGCCATCCAGGCGGCGCGCCAGGGCGGCTATGTGCCGATAGCCGGGCCGGTGCAGGGCTGGGATGCCACCTGGACGCTGGGCCAACAGCCACTTGAGGTGAGCTGGCTGGCGCCGGCCGGTGAACATGGCGCGGCACCGCTGATCCTCTACCTGCCGGGGCTGGGAGAGTCGGCCCGTTCCGGCGAGCTCTGGCGTCGCGCCTGGGCCGAGGCGGGTTACGCGGTGCTGTCGATCCAGATGCCGCAGCAGGGGCGCGCGCTGTATTCCAGTGGCGACGCCCAGGCCGGGGCCTTCCGCAAGCTGGCCCAGGATAATTACTCCCAGGCGTCCCTCAGGCAGCGCATCACCCTGGCCCAGGCGGCACTGGCCGAGGCGGCGAAACGCGGCCGGGCGGGCGACCCCGCGCTGGCGGGGGTGGACTGGGACAACTGGATGGTGGCCGGCTTCGATCTGGGGGCGCAGACCGCCGCCGCGCTGGTCGGTGAGCACGGCAACGGCGAAGCGCGGCTTTCCGCCCTCAGGCCCAAGGCGGCGATCCTGCTCAGCCCCTATGTGGAAAGCAGCTACGACACCGATCGCTTCACCCATATCGACGTGCCGGTGCTGAGCGTCAGCGGGCCGCGCGACGAAGACCCCTTCAGCTGGATTCCCTCGCCCCAGCAGCGCCAGGTGCTCTGGCGTGGGCTGCAGGTGAACGACAGCTACCTGCTGACCCTGATCGAGGCCGATCACGCGTTGCTGGGGGGCGAACTGCCACGCCCGATGGGCGGGCCGGGGCACGGTGGCGAGCGTGGCGGGCCGGGTGGCGGCATGGCGCGGCCACTGGCTTTCAATGAGGGCGGTGGTGAGGGACGCCGAGGTGGCCCCGGTGAAGGCCCGGGCGGTCGCCATGACGGCCGCAAGCCTGGCACCGGCGGTGGCATACGCGAGCACTTCGACCCTCGGCAAGCCGCTTATGTGCAGGCAGTGACCTTGGCATTTCTCGATTCGCGCCTGCGCCGTGCGGCGGCTGCAAGCCAGTGGCTGGACCAGAACGCGGCGACCTGGCTGGGCCACGGCGCCTGGCTGGAGAAGAAGAACCCCTGACCGCTGCGGCGGGGGAGGGGAGCACTCGCGCACTGCCTGCTCCCGGAAAAGAAAAAACCCGGCCTAGGCCGGGTTTTTCAGTGCAGCGGCTGGCTTCAGTGAGCCAGGGCCACCAGGCCGGAGTGCTGCACCAGGTCCAGCAGCGGCTGCGGGTAGACGCCGAGGAAGAACGCCAGCAGGGCGACGAACAGCAGCATGATGCCGCCGGCGCGTTGCGCCCAGTGCAGGTCGGCGTCGTGGCGGCGCAGGTTGGGCTCCACCAGGAACAGGGTGACCATCACTCGCAGGTAGTAGAAGACGCCGATGGCGCTGCCCAGGACCATCACGCCCAGCAGCAGCCACAGGCCCGACTCGACACCGGCGGCGATGACGAAGAACTTGCCGATGAAGCCTGCGGTGAGCGGGATACCGGCGAGCGACAGCATCATCACGGTGAGCACGGCGGTCAGGTACGGACGGCGCCAGAACAGGCCGCGGTATTCGTACAGGGCGTCGCAGTCACGGCCGTTGTACGGGGTGGACATCAGGGTCACCACGCCAAAGGCGCCGAGGCTGGTCAGCACGTAGGTGGCGAGGTAGACGCCGATGGCTTCCACGGCCATGCCCTTGCTGGCGATCAGTGCGATCAGCAGGTAGCCGAAGTGGGCGATGGAGGAGTAGCCCAGCAGGCGCTTGATGTTGTTCTGCACCAGCGCGAGCAGGTTGCCGAACAGGATCGAAGCGATGGCGATGGCGCCCAGCAGGTCGTTCAACCAGCCGCCGGCGGTGGCCGGGGAGATCTGGTACAGGCGCAGCAGCACGGCGAATACGGCGACCTTGCTGGCGGTGGCCAGGAAGGCCGAGACCGGTGCCGGAGCGCCTTCGTACACGTCCGGGGTCCAGAGGTGGAAGGGCACCAGGGACAGCTTGAACGCCAGGCCGATCAGCATCATGCCGATGCCGAGGTGGACCAGCATGTTCTGCGCGCCTTCGGCGGAGAACTTCGCGCCGATGCCGGTGAAGCTCAGGGTGCCGGCGTCGGCGTAGAGCAGCGCCATGCCGAACAGCAGGAAGGCGGAGCCGGCGGCCGAGAGCACCATGTACTTGATGCCGGCTTCCAGCGAACGCTTGTTGAAGAAGGCGTAGGCGACCATGCCGTAGACCGGCACCGAGAGCAGCTCCAGGCCGATGAACAGGCCGGCCATGTGCTGCGCGGTGACCAGCACCAGGCCGCCGCAGGCCGACAGCAGGATCAGCAGGTACATTTCCTCGCGGTTGCCCGGGTAGCCCTGGCCGGTGTTGCCGCCCAGGTAGGCGTGGATCAGGGTGACGCACGCGAGGGTCGAGGCCAGCACCAGGCCCATGTAGTAGCAGCCGAAGGTGTCGATCTTCAGGAGCGGGGTGACCTCGATGGGCGTGACGCCCAGGGCCGGGATGATCGCCAGCAGTGCCAGGTTGAGGCCGACCACCGAGAGTCCGAAGGTCAGGGTGTGGTTGCGCTTCCAGGCGATGGCCAGCATCACTACGACGACGGTGGTGCAGGCCACCAGCAGCGGTAGCAGGGCGATCAGGTGTTGAGTCGTGAATTCCACAGCGTGATGTTCCATAACAGCTACCGGGCCGAGGCGAGTTGGGTGAAGGCTGCATCCAGCCACTGATGCACGCCGTGCATGCTAGCGGCGGAGGTGTCCAGCACCGGTTGCGGGTAGACGCCCAGGAGGATCAGCAGGACGGCGAGGCCGAGCACCATGATCAGCTCGCGGGGCTTGAGGGCCTGCAGCGGGGTGTCGGACTTGGCCGGGCCGAAGTAGGCGCGGTGAATCATGATCAGCGAGTAGACCGAGCCGAACACCAGGCCGGTTGCGGCGATCACGGTGACCCAGGTTGCCTTCTGGAACGAGCCGACCAGGATCAGGAACTCGCCGACGAAGTTGCCGGTGCCGGGCAGGCCGAGGGCCGCTGCGGCGAAGAACAGGCTGATGGCCGGCAGGTAGGGCATGCGGCTCCAGATGCCACCCATCTCGCGCATGTCACGGGTGTGCAGTCGCTCGTAGAGCTGGCCGCAGAGGATGAACAGCGCCGCGGCGGAAAGGCCGTGGGCCATCATCTGCACCACCGCGCCCTGCAGGGCGATCTGGCTGCCGGAGTAGATGGCGATGAGCACGAAGCCCATGTGCGACACGCTGGAGAAGGCCACCAGGCGCTTGATGTCGGTCTGCGCGAAGGACAGCAGGGCACCGTAGATGATGGCGAACACGCCGAGCCAGTGGGCGATGGGCGCGAACTCGGCCGATGCATGGGGGAACAGCGGCAGGGCGAAGCGCATCAGGCCATAGGCGGCGGTCTTCAGCAGGATGCCGGCGAGGTCCACGGAGCCCGCGGTCGGGGCCTGGGCGTGGGCGTCGGGCAGCCAGGAGTGGAACGGCACCACCGGGAACTTCACCGCGAAGGCGATGAAGAAGCCGAGCATCAGCAGGTATTCGGCGGTCGGGGTGAGCTGGACCTTGAGCAGGTCGGCGTAGTTGAAGGTCATCACGCCGGTGTTGTTGTAGTTGATCAACACCAGGCTGAGGATGGCCACCAGCATCACCAGGCCGCTGGCCTGGGTGAAGATGAAGAACTTGGTGGCGGCAGTGATGCGGGTCTTGCCCTTGCTGCCGCTGTGACCCCAGAGCGCGATGAGGAAGTACATCGGCACCAGCATCATTTCCCAGAAGAAGAAGAACAGGAACAGGTCGACGGCGAGGAACACACCGACGACGCCGCCCAGGATCCACATCAGGTTCAGGTGGAAGAAGCCGACGCGGTTCTGGATCTCGTTCCAGGAGCAGAGCACGGACAGCACACCGAGCAGGCCGGTGAGGGTGACCATCAGCACCGACAGGCCATCCATCGCGAGGTGGATGGTGATGCCGAAACGCTCGATCCACTGCACCTTGAACTCGTGCGCCCATACGGGGCCGGCTTCAGGGGAGGGGGCCAGGGTGAAGTCACCGGTTGCCCACAGCCAGAGGCCGAGGCCGAACAGCAGGGACATGGTCAGCAGCGCGATCCAGCGCGGCAAGGTGTTGCCGAAGCGCTCACCTTGCCAGCACAGCAGGCCGCCGATGAAGGGGATCAGGATTAGCCAGGGCAGAATCATGACGGGCTGGTTTCCTTAAGAAGATTCAAGTCAGCAACACGGCGCCGAGCACGAGCACGGCTCCGCCGACCAGGGATACTGCGTACCAGCGCAATTGGCCGGTCTGGCTGCTGCTCAGCAGGCCGTTGCCGCCCCGCACGATGCGCGGGATCAGGCCGATGCCGGAATCGATCGGGTCATGGCCGAGCAGGCGGGTGATGAGCAGGTAAGGCTTGACGAAGAGCTTGTCATAGAGCCAGTCGAAGCCCCAGGCGGCGAACCACCAGGCGCCGAGGAAGCGGCCCGGGGCGCTCTGGGCGACGGCGCTGACGAAGCGGCGCTTGCCAAGGAAGAGCAGGGCGGCCAGGAGGATACCCGCCAGGGCGATGGCACCCGAGGCGATCTCCAGGCTGTGCTGGGCTTCGCCACCGGCGTGGCCGACGCTTTCCGGCAGGACGCCAGCCAGCGGCGGGGTGATCAGCGCGCCGATGAAGGTGGACAGCACGATCAGCACCGACAGCGGCAGCCAGTGGGCTACGCCGTGGCCCGCATGGGCTTCGGTCTTGGCCTCGCCATGGAAGGCGATGAAGATCAGGCGGAAGGTGTAGATCGAGGTCAGGAAGGCACCGGCCAGGCCCGCGTAGAGCAGCCACTGGTGACCACTGGCGAAGGCTTCCCAGAGGATCTCGTCCTTGGAGTAGAAGCCGGCGGTGACCAGGGGCAGTGCAGCCAGGGCCGCGCCGCCGACCAGGAAGCTGGCATAGGCCAGCGGCAGCTTCTTCCACAGGCCGCCCATCTTGAAGATGTTCTGCTCGTGGTGGCAGGCGTTGATCACCGCACCGGAGGCGAGGAACAGCAGGGCCTTGAAGAAGGCGTGGGTCATCAGGTGGAAGATCGCCGCGTCCCATGCGCCAACGCCCAGGGCGAGGAACATGTAGCCGATCTGGCTCATGGTGGAGTAGGCGAGGATGCGCTTGATGTCGGTCTGCACCAGCGCGGCGAAGCCGGCGAGTACCAGGGTGACGCCACCGACGATGCCGACCAGTTCGAGGATCTCGGGGGTCAGCAGGAACAGGCCGTGGGTACGGGCGATCAGGTAGACGCCCGCGGTGACCATGGTGGCCGCGTGGATCAGTGCGGAAACCGGGGTCGGGCCCGCCATGGCGTCGGCCAGCCAGGTCTGCAGCGGCAGCTGGGCGGACTTGCCCACGGCGCCGCCGAGCAGCATCAGGGTGGCGATCCACAGCCAGGCGTCGCCGGCGACGTATTTCTGCGGGGCCAGCACCATCAGCTCCTGGATGTTCAGGGTGCCCAGGTGCATGAACAGCAGGAACAGGCCGATGGCCATGAACACGTCGCCGATGCGGGTGACGATGAAGGCCTTGAGCGCGGCGTTGCCGTTGTTCGGGTTGCTGTAATAGAAGCCGATCAGCAGGTAGGAGCAGAGGCCCACGCCTTCCCAGCCGAAGTACAGGAACAGCAGGTTATCGCCGAGCACCAGGAACAGCATGCTGGTGATGAACAGGTTGGTGTAGGAGAAGAAGCGCGAGTAGCCCTCCTCACCACGCATGTACCAGGAGGCGAACAGGTGGATCAGGAAGCCGACGCCGGTGACCACACCCAGCATGGTCAGCGATAGGCCGTCCAGGTACAGGGTGAAGCTGGGGGCGAAGCCGTCGACGTTCATCCACTGCCAGAGCACCTGGGTGTAGATGCCACCCTCCGGCGGGGCGACGTTGAACTGGAAGATGATCCAGGCCGTGGTCAGTGCCGAGAGGCCAACGGAGCCCACGCCGATCACGGCGGAGGTGTTTTCGGAGAAGCGCCCGCGGGAGAACGACAGGATCAGCCAGCCGAGCAACGGGAAGAGGAAAGTCAGGAATAGAAGGTTCATCCGCGCATCTCGCTGGCAGCGTCGATATCGAGGGTGTGGAAGCGGCGATACAGCTGCAGCAGGATGGCCAGGCCAATGCTGGCCTCGGCGGCTGCGAGGGTGATCACCAGAATGAACATGATCTGGCCGTCGGCCTGGGCCCAGCGGGCACCGGCGACGACGAAGGCCAGGGCGGCGGCGTTCATCATCACTTCAAGGCTCATCAGCACGAAGAGGATGTTGCGGCGCACCATCAGGCCGACCAGCCCGAGGCCGAACAGCATGCCGGCGACGGCGAGGCCATGTTCCAGGGGGATTGCTTGCAGCATGGCGTTACTCCTTCGCTTCGTGGCGGCCGAGGTGGTAGGCCGCGACCAGGGCTGCCAGGAGCAGCATGGAGGCGAGTTCGACGGCCAGCAGGTAAGGGCCGAACAGGCTGATACCCACTGCCTTGGCGTCTACCGTGGTCTGGCCGATGGTGGCGCCGCTGCTCTGGCTGAACAGCACATAGAGCAGTTCGGCCAGCAGGGCCAGGGACAGCGCCGAAGGGCCGACCCAGATGCCGGGCTTGAGCCACTTGCGCTCCTGCTCGACGATGGCTGGGCCAAGGTTGAGCATCATCACCACGAAGACGAACAGCACCATGATGGCGCCGGCGTAGACGATGATTTCCAGGGCGCCGGCGAAGGGTGCCCCAAGTGCGAAGAAGCACATCGAGACGGCCAGCAGGGAAATGATGAGGTAGAGCAGCGCATGCACCGGGTTGGTGTTGGTGACCACCCGCAGGGTGGAAACAACAGCGACGCCTGCGGCGAAATAGAAAGCGAATTCCACGCACGTCTCCTTAGGGCAGCAGGCTCTTCACGTTGATCGGCTCGGCTTCGTTCTGCGCGGCGCCTTTCGGCTTGCCGGCAATGGCCATGCCGGCCACGCGATAGAAGTTGTAATCGGGGTTCTTGCCGGGGCCGGAAATCAGCAGGTCTTCCTTCTCGTAGACCAGGTCCTGGCGCTTGTACTCGCCCATCTCGAAATCCGGGGTCAGCTGGATCGCGGTGGTGGGGCAGGCTTCTTCGCACAGGCCGCAGAAGATGCAGCGGGAGAAGTTGATCCGGAAGAACTCGGGGTACCAGCGACCGTCGTCGGTCTCGGCCTTCTGCAGCGAGATGCAGCCGACCGGGCAGGCCACGGCGCACAGGTTGCAGGCTACGCAGCGCTCTTCGCCGTCGGGGTCACGGGTCAGCACGATGCGGCCACGGTAGCGCGGCGGCAGGTACACGGGTTCTTCGGGGTATTGCAGGGTGTCACGCTTGCGGAAGCCGTGGGAGAACACCATCACCAGGCTGCGCAGCTGGGTGAAGGTGCCGACCACCACGTCGTAGATGTACTTGATCATGGTCTTTCTCCTTACTGGGCCGTGGCCAGCACGACGGCGCCGGTCACCAGCAGGTTGATCAGGGTCAGCGGGAGGCAGAACTTCCAACTGAAGGCCATCACCTGGTCATAGCGCGGACGTGGGATCGACGCGCGGAGCAGGATGAACAGCATGATGAAGAAGGCGGTCTTCAGGGCGAACCAGATGAACGGGATCTGCGGCAGGATGCCGAAGGGGCCGTGCCAGCCGCCGAAGAACAGGGTCACCAGCAGCGCGGACACCAGCACGATGCCGATGTACTCGCCGACGAAGAACATGCCCCATTTCATGCCGGCGTATTCGATGTGGTAGCCGTCGGCCAGTTCCTGTTCCGCTTCCGGCTGGTCGAACGGGTGACGGTGGGTCACGGCGACGCCGGCGATGAAGAAGGTACAGAAGCCGAAGAACTGCGGAATGATGAACCACAGGTGCTGGGCCTGGTATTCGACGATGTCGCGCATGTTGAACGAGCCGACCTGGGCGACGATGCCCATCAGCGACAGGGCCAGGAACACCTCGTAGGAGACGGTCTGGGCCGAGGCACGCAGGCTGCCGAGCAGGGCGAACTTGTTGTTGCTCGACCAGCCGGCGAAGAGCACCGCGTACACGGTGATACCGGCCATGGCGAAGAAGAACAGGATGCCGATGTTCAGGTCCGCCACACCCCAGGTGGGGGTGATCGGGACCACGGCGAAGGCGATGAGCAGGGCGCTCATGGCGATCACCGGCGCCAGGGTGAAGATCACCTTGTCGGCGAAGGGCGGGGTCCAGTCTTCCTTGAAGAACATCTTCAGCATGTCGGCGGCGATCTGGAACATGCCGAACGGGCCGACGCGGTTGGGGCCGTAGCGATCCTGCCACCAGCCCAGCAGGCGTCGTTCGACGAAGCTGAGCAGGGCGCCGCAGACGACCACGGCGAGCAGGATGACGATGGCCTTGACCACCGCGATGATGACGTCGATCACCTCGGGAGTGAGCCAGCTCATTGCGCGGCCTCCTGCAGCAGGGTCACGGTGGCGCCAGCGATGGCACCCGGGATACCCGGCAGGCCGGCGGGCAGGCCCACCAGGCCGGCGGCCAGTTCTTCACGGACCTGCAGCGGCAGGCGCAGGGCCTGGCCCTTGACCCGCAGAGCCAGCATGGCGCCGTCGTTCACGCCCAGGCGATCCGCCTCGGACTTGGCCAGGGCCACGTAGGGCTCTGGCATGCGCTCCTGGATCGGCGCGGCACGGGAGGAGTTTTCCTCGCTGCCGAACAGGTGGTGGAAGGGAACCACCTGCCAGGTGCCCTGGGCCGGGTTGAACGGAGCGGCGACGGCGAACCAGGGCAGGGTGGCGCCCTTGGCTTCGATCAGGCGTACGCCCGGGTCGCCGGCACGCAGGTGACCGCCGACTTCGTCCTGGAACTTGTTCCAGGCCTGGGGCGAGTTCCAGCCCGGGGACCAGGCGAACGGAATCTGCTGACGGGGTTCGGCGCTGCCGGCATAGCCTTCCATGGAGAAGGCGAAGGGCGAGTCCTTGTCCTGCGGCTGGCGCGGCTCGTGCACGCTGATGTTGGCGCGCATGGCGGTGCGGCCGCTGTAGCGGTGCGGTTCGCGGGCCAGCTTCAGGCCCTTGATGCGGAACGAGGCGCTGGGCGCGGCGTCACGGATCGAGGCCAGCAGGCTGCTGCTGTCGGCGACGGCGGCGGTGACCTGGTCGAGCTGGGTCCAGTCGACGGACTTGTCCTGCAGGGTGCTGTGCAGGGCGTGCAGCCAGCGCCAGCCCTCGCGCACGAGGATGTTGGCGTCGTAATAGGTCGGGTCGTAGACCTGGAAGAAGCGCTGGGCGCGGCCTTCCTGGCTGACCAGGGTGCCGTCGCCTTCGGCGAAGCTGGCTACCGGCAGCACCAGGTGGGCGCGCTCGACGGTGGCGGTCTGCTGGTGGTCGGCGACGATCACCACCTGGGCGGCGGCGAGGGCGGCGTCGACCTTGGCAGCGTCGGCACGGCGGTAGAGGTCGTTCTCCAGTACCACTACGGCGTCGGCCTGGCCGGCCGTCAGGGCTTCCAGGGCGGCGTCCACGGATTTCCCACCGAGCTTTTCACCCAGGAGCAGGGCGAGGCCCATGCTGTTGGCTTCCGGGACCACCAGGCTGATGGAGCCGTTCTTCTCACGGTTCTTCAGCGCGCTGGCGATGTTGGCGGCGGCCTCGATCAGGGCCTTTTCGCCCAGGGACGCGCCGGAGACGATCAGCGGGCGCTTGGCGGCGACCAGGGCGTCGGCGATGGCCTTGACCAGCTCGGCGGCTTCGCTGTCCAGGCCTTCAACGGCCGGTGCACTCGGGTCGATGGCGTGGGCCACGGCGAAGCCGATGCGGGCGAGGTCAGCCGGGGCGGCGTGCACGCACTGGGTGGCGACGTCGTCGAGGCGGGTCTCGGTGGTGCTGGCGATGAACAGCGGGTTGAGCGCGTCCTGGGCGACGTTCTGTACGGCCGCCATGTGCCAGTCCTGGATCTTCATCGAGGCGGCGATGTCGGTGGCCTTGCCCTTGACCGACTGGCGCAGGGCCAGGGCGACGCGCGCGGCGGTCTGGGTCAGGTCTTCGCCGAGGACGAACACGGCATCGTGGCTTTCGATGTCGCGCAGGGTCGGTACCGGCAGCGGGCCGTTCTGCAGGATGTCGCGGATCAGGCGGATGTTTTCCAGCTCACCCGCGGCGATGCCGGAGTAGTAGTTGGCTTCGCCTACCAGTTCACGCAGGGCGAAGTTGGATTCCAGGCTGGCGCGGGGCGAGCCGATGCCGATCACGCGCTTGCCCTTGAGCAGTTCGGCGGCCTTGTCCAGGGCGGCATCGAGGCCGAGCTTCTGGCTGCCGAACAGCGGTTGGCGCGGGCGGTCTTCACGGTTGACGTAGCCGTAGCCGAAACGGCCGCGGTCGCAAAGGAAGTACTGGTTCACCGAGCCGTTGAAGCGGTTCTCGATACGGCGGATTTCGCCATAGCGCTCACCGGGGCTGATGTTGCAGCCGCTGGAGCAGCCGTGGCAGATGCTTGGGGCGAACTGCATGTCCCACTTGCGGTTGTAGCGCTCGGAGTGGGTCTTGTCGGTGAACACGCCGGTCGGGCAGACCTCGACCAGGTTGCCGGAGAATTCGCTCTCGAGGGTGCCGTCCTCGACACGTCCGAAGTAGACGTTGTCGTGGGCGCCGTAGACGCCGAGGTCGGTGCCGCCGGCGTAGTCCTTGTAGTAGCGCACGCAGCGGTAGCAGGCGATGCAGCGGTTCATTTCATGGGAAATGAACGGGCCGAGCTGCTGGTTCTGGTGGGTGCGCTTGGTGAAGCGGTACCGGCGCTCGTTGTGGCCGGTCATCACCGTCATGTCCTGCAGGTGGCAGTGGCCGCCTTCCTCGCACACGGGGCAGTCGTGCGGGTGGTTGGTCATCAGCCACTCGACGACGCTGGCGCGGAATTGCTTGGCCTCTTCGTCGTCGATGGAAATCCAGGAGTTGTCGGTGGCGGGGGTCATGCAGGACATGACCAGGCGGCCGCGCTTGTCGTTTTCGTCGGTGTACTGCTTGACCGCACACTGGCGGCAGGCGCCGACGCTACCGAGCGCCGGGTGCCAGCAGAAGTAGGGGATGTCGAGTCCGAGGGACAGACAGGCCTGCAGGAGGTTGTCTGCACCATCGACTTCGAGCGTCTTGCCGTCTACGTGGATAGTGGCCATGGTTCAGTCTTCATCTGCCCGTTTGACCGGGCGTGGCTAATGGAATCAGGTTGCGGTCGGGGCCGCTTGTGGCGGCCGCCAACCGGCGGAACTGGCTCTTATGCGCCGACCGGTTCGGGTCGGATCGCCGGTGCGTTCTCGGCGATGCCTGCCTCGAACTCCGGACGGAAATACTTCATCGCGCTACCCAGCGGCTCGACGGCGCCCGGTGCGTGGGCGCAGAAGGTCTTGCCTGGGCCGAGGAAGTTGACCAGCCCTTCGAGGGTTTCCAGGTCACCGCGTTGGCCTTCACCGCGCTCGAGGGCGCGCAGGACCTTGACGCTCCAGGGCAGGCCGTCGCGGCAGGGGGTGCACCAGCCGCAGGACTCGCGGGCGAAGAACTCTTCCATGTTGCGCAGCAGCGAGACCATGTTGATGCTGTCGTCTACGGCGAGCGCGAGACCGGTGCCCATACGGGTGCCGACCTTGGCGATACCGGCGGCGTACATGGGCGCATCCAGGTGTTCGGGGAGCAGGAAGCCGGTACCGGCGCCGCCGGGCTGCCAGGCTTTCAGTTTGAAGCCGTCACGCATGCCGCCGGCATAGTCTTCGAAGAGTTCGCGGGCGGGGACACCGAAGGGCAGCTCCCACAGGCCGGGGTTCTTCACCTTGCCGGAGAAGCCCATGAGCTTGGTGCCCATGTCTTCGCTGCCGGGGCGGGCGAGGCCCTTGTACCAGTCCACGCCGTTGGCGACGATCGCCGGCACGTTGCACAGGGTCTCGACGTTGTTGACGCAGGTGGGCTTGCCCCAGACGCCGACAGCGGCGGGGAAGGGCGGCTTGGAGCGCGGGTTGGCGCGGCGGCCTTCCAGCGAGTTGATCAGGGCGGTTTCTTCACCGCAGATGTAGCGGCCGGCACCGGTGTGGACGAACAGCTCGAAGTCGAAGCCGCTGCCGAGGATGTTCTTGCCCAGCAGGCCGGCGGCCTTGGCCTCGTCGATGGCGCGATTGAGGTTGCGCGCCGCGTCGACGTATTCGCCGCGCAGGAAGATGTAGCCGCGATAGGCCTTGAGCGCGCGGGCGCTGATCAGCATGCCCTCCACCAGCAGGTGGGGCAGCTGTTCCATCAGCATGCGGTCCTTCCAGGTGTTGGGTTCCATTTCGTCCGCGTTGCACAGCAGGTAGCGGATGTTCATGGATTCGTCGGCGGGCATCAGGCCCCATTTCACGCCGGTGGGGAAGCCCGCACCGCCGCGGCCTTTGAGGCCGGAGTCCTTGACGGTCTGCACGATGTCGGCCTGGGCCATTTCGCCCAGGGCCTTGCGTGCGGCCGCGTAGCCGTTCTTCTGCTGGTATTCCTCGAGCCAGATGGGCTGCGCGTCGTCACGCAGGCGCCAGGTCAGCGGGTGCGTCTCGGCGCTGCGCTGAATGCGGTTGGCCGGGCCGACGGAGGTGAGGGTCTTCATTGATAGGCCTCCAGCAGTTGCGCGACGCCATCGGCGCTGACATTGCCGAAGGTATCATCGTCGATCATCAGGGCCGGGGCCTTGTCGCAGTTGCCCAGGCAGCACACCGGCAGCAGCGTGAAGCGGTTGTCGGCGGTGGTCTGGCCGAGGCCGATGCCGAGGTTCTGCTGGATGCTGCCGAGCACGGACTCATGGCCGCCGACGTAGCAGGTCATGCTGTCGCACACACGGATGATGTGGCGGCCCACCGGCTGGCGGAAAATCTGACTATAGAAGGTGGCTACACCTTCGACGTCGCTGGCGGGGATGCCGAGGATTTCGCCAATGGCATCGGCGGCGCCGTCAGGCACCCAGCCGCGCTCCTTCTGGACGATCTTCAGGGCTTCGATGGACGCCGCGCGCGGGTCCTCGTAGTGGTGCATCTCGTGCTCGATGGCCGAGCGCTCGGTTTCGCTGAGGGCGAAACGGTCGGTCTGGATAATGCTCATGTCAGCGGTCCACGTCAGCCATAACGAAGTCGATACTGCCCAGGTAGGCGATCAGGTCGGCCACCATGCTGCCGCGGATCACCGAGGGGATCTGCTGCAGGTGGGCGAAGCTGGGCGTCCGGATCCGGGTGCGGTAGCTCATGGTGCTGCCATCGCTCGTCAGGTAGTAGCTGTTGATGCCCTTGGTCGCCTCGATCATCTGGAAGGCTTCGTTGGCCGGCATGACCGGGCCCCAGGAAACCTGCAGGAAGTGGGTGATCAGGGTTTCGATGTGCTGCAGCGTGCGTTCTTTCGGCGGCGGCGTGGTCAGCGGGTGGTCGGCCTTGTACGGGCCTTCCGGCATGTTCTTCAGGCACTGGTCGATGATGCGGATGCTCTGGCGCATCTCTTCGACGCGGACCATGCAGCGGTCATAGGCGTCGCCGTTGTGGGCCAGCGGCACTTCGAACTCGAAGTTCTCGTAGCCCGAGTAGGGGCGTGCCTTGCGCAGGTCGAAGTCCAGGCCGGTGGAGCGCAGGCCGGCGCCGGTGACGCCCCATTCCAGGGCTTCCTTGGTGTTGTACTGGGCGACGCCGATGGTACGGCCCTTGAGGATGCTGTTCTTCAGGGCAGCCTTGGTGTACTCGTCGAGGCGCTTGGGCAGCCATTCGACGAACTCCTTGACCAGCCCGTCCCAGCCGCGCGGCAGGTCGTGGGCGACGCCACCGATGCGGTACCAGGCCGGGTGCAGGCGGAAGCCGGTGATGGCTTCGATCACCTTGTAGGCGCGCTGGCGGTCGGTGAAGGTGAAGAACACCGGGGTCATGGCGCCGACGTCCTGGATGTAGGTACCCAGGAACAGCAGGTGGCTGGTGATGCGGAAGAATTCGGCCAGCATCACGCGGATGGTGTCGACCTTCTGCGGCACCTTGATGCCGGCGAGTTTCTCGACCGCGAGCACGTAGGGCAGGTTGTTCATCACCCCGCCGAGGTAGTCGATGCGGTCGGTATAGGGGATGAAACTGTGCCAGGACTGGCGCTCGGCCATCTTCTCGGCACCACGATGGTGGTAGCCCACCTCCGGTACGCAATCGAGGATTTCTTCACCGTCCAACTGCAGGATGATGCGGAAGGCACCGTGGGCAGAGGGGTGATTGGGGCCGAGGTTGAGGAACATGTAGTCCTCGTTCTCGCCCTGGCGCTTCATGCCCCAGTCTTCGGGGTTGAAGCGCGCGGCTTCTTCTTCCAGCTGCAGCTTGGCGAGGCTCAGGCTGTAGGGATCGAATTCGGTGGCGCGCGCCGGGTAGTCCTTGCGCAGCGGGTGACCTTCCCAGGTGTTCGGCATCATGATCCGCGACAGGTGCGGGTGGCCGGAGAAGTGCACGCCGTACATGTCCCAGACTTCACGCTCGTACCAGTTGGCGTTCGGCCAGATGCCGGTGACGCTGGGCAGGTTGAGGTCGCCTTCGGACAGGGACACCTTGATCATCACGTCGCTGTTTCGCTCGATGGAGATCAGGTGGTAGAAAACGGTGAAGTCGGCGCCCGGCAGGCCACGGCGCTGGGTGCGCAGACGCTCGTCGACGCCATGCAGGTCGTACAGCATGACGAAGGGGCGCGGCGAATTGCGCAGGAAGGTGAGGACTTCGACGAGCTTCTCGCGAGCGACCCAGATCACCGGCATGCCGGTGCGGGTGGCCTGGAGGGTGAAGCTCTCGGCGCCAAAGCGGGAATTCAGTTCAACGACGACGTCTTGGTCGTCAGCCTTGTAAGGCGGGATAGACAGAACGGTGTCTGCAGTCATGGTCTCGGTCGCTTTCGGTCAACGTACAGAGTGAGCCGGGTCTCTTCTCGTGGAAGAGACCGGATCAGACTTCGTCGGGGCTGCGCAGGTTGGTGACCTGAATACGCTGTTCGCGGCGCTGTTCCTTCTGCGACGGCATTTCGGCACGGTAGATGCCTTGGTCGCCGACGACCCAGGAAAGCGGGCGGCGCTCCTTGCCGATGGATTCCTGCAGCAGCATCAAGCCTTGCAGGAATGCCTCCGGGCGGGGAGGGCAGCCAGGGATGTACACGTCCACGGGGAGGAACTTGTCCACGCCCTGAACCACCGAATAGATGTCGTACATGCCGCCGGAGTTGGCGCACGAACCCATCGAGATCACCCACTTGGGCTCCAGCATCTGCTCGTAGAGGCGCTGGATGATGGGCGCCATCTTGATGAAGCAGGTGCCGGCGATGACCATGAAGTCAGCCTGACGGGGTGATGCACGAATGACTTCCGCACCGAAGCGGGCGATGTCGTGCGGCGCGGTGAAGGCGGTAGTCATCTCCACGTAGCAGCAGGACAAACCGAAGTTGTACGGCCACAGGGAGTTCTTGCGACCCCAGTTGACTGCACCGTTGAGAACATCTTCGAGCTTGCCCATGAAGATGTTCTTGTGGACCTGATCTTCTAGCAGGGGGTCGGAAACGATCTCCCGCTCGCCGATCGGGTACTGCTCGTTGGGAGCAGTCGGATCGATCCGAGTAAGTTTGTATTGCATCGCCAAAGCCTCATTGTTTTAGCTTCGCCTGCCGATTGCGACGACCTTCGGGAGCCCAATCAAGAGCACCGATGCGCCAGAGATAGACAAGACCTGCCAACAGAATTGCTATGAAAATGGTAGCTTCGATGAGGCCCGCCCACCCGCTTTCGCGAACGGATACGGCCCAGGCGAAGAGAAAGAGGGCTTCGACGTCGAAGATCACGAAGAGCATCGCGACCAGATAGAATTTTGCGGAGAGGCGCAGGCGCGCGCTGCCGGTGGGGAGCATCCCCGATTCGAACGGCTCGTTCTTGGCGCGGCCATGGGCTCGGCTGCCGAGAAGGCTCGAGACACCGAGCATGAAGGCACAGAGGCCGATCACGCCCAGCAGGAAAATAGCGAAACCCCAGTTATGGGAAAGAATGGCAGTGGCGTCCGACATGCCGGAACTCCTTCAACAAGGAACGGCGTTCACTCGTAATTAAATGGGGTCTTGCCCGCACTAGAGTGCCCGGCAATCTATTCGGACAATTTTATGCCCGTATGGGTCTACAAGTAAATTTTTCAGACTAAAAAATTAACTCGAAAGGCAGTTTAAAGAGCTTGTACTGCTCTGAAAGCCTAGAGCGGTGTGGGTTCCAGTTTTTTGTCAGGCTTTGGTCGGATTGCGTCGCTATGCCGCAGGGCGCAAATATAAGCAAGTTAATGATAGTCATTATCATTTGACTGGGGAATATATAACCACTACATGGTGAGTCCTACGGAAGTGGTTAAAACATGCGCACTTAATAGCCGCTGTTACTCACAACTTCTTTCCTCTATGCCTAATTCATATGTGACTGCCGTTGTCGCTCTGACAACCTTGTACTAGCGTGCTAGAAGCGCCGTGGATGCGGTGCGCTCCCCCCTGTTTCCCTGCCGTACTCAGCGGGTCGGCTGGACCACGGATTCGTCTGCCTGGCGTGGTGGTCCACTCAGAAAACAAGAAAAAGAGGGAATCGCCATGGGCGTTGCCAAGTTGCTGCGTCACTGCTTCGTGCTTCTGTTGTTCTTCCTGCCTTCACTGCCTGCCCACGCCGAGCTCGGCGACTACGGGTTCTGGCAGACGCTGGGCAATCTCACCTCCCCACCCAAGGCCGACAACAAGGTCCTGCCCGAGCAGCGGGTCGGGCCCTATCCGTTGCTGGCCAACCCGGCGGGGTTCAACTCCGGCTTCAAGGCGGCCAACTACTACGCCTGGCAGACGGTGCAGCTCGCACCCGAGACCGGTGCCGTGTGTGGTGATGGTTCGCCCTACAAGTTCTTCGTCAACCGGGTACCGAACACCAGCAACACCATCATCTATATGGAGGGCGGTGGCGCCTGCTGGGATTACGCCAGCTGCACCGGCCAGACCGGCATCCGGGGTGCGCGGAACCCGAATGGCATTCCCGACGATTACATGAAGCTGCTCAACCCCAGCGCCAGCCTGGTGAGCCCCTTCGTGGTGCGGTTGCATCCCTGGACACGGGTGAAGACGCAGAACTGGAACATGGTGTACGTGCCGTACTGCACCGGTGACATCTATTCCGGTGACAAGGTGGCGGTCTACCAGGATCCGACCGGGCAGAAGCCGCAGCTGGTGTGGCACCACAACGGGCTGCGCAACACCCGCGCGGTGACCGCCTGGCTCAAGGACAACCTCGAGCGCCCCGGACAGATGCTCTCCACCGGCTGCAGCGCCGGCGGGGCGGGCAGCCTGATCAGCCATGCGGTGACGCGCCAGGACATCGCGCCTAACCGTGGCTTCCTGATCGACGACTCGGGGCCGGTGTTCAGTGCGGTGACCGGGGGCAGCAACCAGGCCTATCCGTCGCTGCCGTTGCAGACTTTCATCCGCCAGGCCTGGGGCCTCGACAATGGACCGCTGCAATTGCTGCAGAGCCGTCTGCCGGGCGTCACCCTGAATGACCTGGGCAGCATCTATCCGGCGCTTTCCGCCAACCTGCCGGGTGATCGTCTCGGGCATACGCACTTCTGGAAGGACCTGAACTACTCGTCCTACTCCTATGAGCGCTTCTACCCGGAGATCGCCAACGCGCCGGACCAGGCCACCAAGGAGGCGCTGATCCACGCCAAGTGGGATGTGGACACCGGCCGCCTGCGCAACACCCTGGCCAACCTGCATAACTTCGGCGGCTACTTCCCGCAGTACCGGGCGGTGAACGAGAGCCATTGCACCAGCATCATCGAGTTCGCCAACGCCGACATCCAGGAGCAGAACCTGCAGCTGGATGACTTCGTCACCAATGTGCTGGATGGCACCGGGCCGGTGATGGATGCATCCGAGTCGAGCGATGCGGCCGATCGGGCCAAGCCGTTCAACCTGCTCTACTACGTGCTCAACCAGTTGCTCTGAGAAGCGGCTGCGGGGCGGGCAATCCGCCCCGCAGCTCAGTGGTAGGCCTGCTCGCGGGCCTGTTGCAGGCGCTGCCTCAGGTACTCGTCACGGCTGAGGCCGTCGGGGATGGACTGCATCGCCAGCACCTCGGCAACGATGCGTTTCTCTTCCTGCTTGTAGTGATCGAACTGGGGGGAAGGCTGTGCCGCGAGCTTCTTCTCCAGGGCATCGCTGCGCGCCTTGTACCGCTGCAGCAGGGCGTTGGCGCGTGCCTTCTGTTCCTCGACGTCACCGCCGCTGGCCTGGATCAGGGCGATCTGCAGCACCAGGGATTCGCTGGCCGCCAACTCGCCGCTCTGCTCATGGGATTGCACTTCCTCCGCCAAGCGCTCGGCCTGTTTCTCCCGTTCTTCGCTGGGCAGGTCCGGTGCGGCCTTGAAGAAGGCTCGGTAGGCGGAGTGGAAGGCCAGGCGCTTCTCGTACTCCGCCGTCAGGGCGGGGTCGATGTGCTGGGCGCTCGCCGCTGCCGTCGCGTCGCTGGCCGGGGTGGCCAGGGGTTGGCTGGCTTGCGAGCGGGGCTGGGCGACAGCCTGGGATTCTGGGCCCAGGCGCCAGTAGAGGGTGGCGGCGGCTGTCGTCGCGGCGATCGCGGTGCCGGCCAGGATGAGCGTGGTTCGGGCCATTGCGGTTCTCGGCCTCTCAGTTGGGACATTCGTACAGCTTAGTCAATGCTCGCGCTTGCGGCTGACCCAGGCCCAGATCATCTCGCAGCGGATGGGTTCGATGCCGGTTTCGTCGGTGATGGATACCGCGACCCGCACCTCGCCCCGGTCTTCTTCATGGATGCGACGGACCTGTTCGGCATCCAGTTGCGCCACTGCCTTCAGGCCGCCCGTGGCGCGCTTGAGGTAGTCCACGTGCAGGCTTTTGATCAGGGGCAGCTTGTCGTCCGGCACGTTCATGCCCACCAGCAGGCCGGTGGCGGATTCGGCCAGCAATGCCATGGCGGCGGCATGTACGCCCTTGATGTGGTTACGCACCCGGGGACGGTTGGCGAGGCTCATCACCGCCCGTTGCTGGCTGAGGTGATGGACGCGCACGCGGGCGGTGCCGGCGAAGCGCACCTGGCTGCCGATCAGCAGGCTGAGCAGGGGCGTGTGCAGGGCGGCGGGCAGTTTGCTCACCAGGGAGGTGGCGCGACTCAGGCGGTTGGCAGGCATGGGCAGGCCCTTGGTGTGTGGCTGGCCAGTCTGTCAGTGGAAAAAGGGACCGGCCATTGCTGGCCGGTCGCAAATGCCTGGCACTTCGGCCAGTGGCTGGGGGATCAGAGGATGCGGCGACGGTCTTCGCGGGTGATCACCACAGTGGACGAGCGCGGACGCTTGCCCGGGCCGTCGGGCCAGGCGCTGGTGAGGTTGGTGGGCGTCGAGCCCTCACCCGGGTGCTGGATGTTGACGAACAGGGTGCGGAAGTCCGGCGTGGCGGCGATGCCGGTGACCTCGGCGCCCAGCGGGCCGACCAGGAAGCGCTTGAGCTCACCGGTGCGCGGGTCTGCCACCAGCATCTGGTTGTTGCCGAAGGGGCCGGCGGACAGCTGGCTGCCGCTCATGTCGGTCTGGATCCACAGGCGGCCGTCGTCGTCGAACCACAGGCCGTCGGGGCTGGCGAGGATGTTGCTGGCATCCAGCGGCTTGCCGTTCGGGCCGCGGCTGTCGGTTTCCGGGCCGGCGAGCATGAACAGGTTCCAGTTGAAGCTTTTGCCGGCGTAGTCGCGGCTCTGTTCGCGCCAGCGGATGATGTGGCCGTAAGCGTTGGCCGGGCGCGGGTTGGGGGCGTCCGGGACGGTGCGCGCGGTGTTGTTGGTGAGGGTGAAGTACACCTCGCCGTTGTCCGGGTTCACCGCGCCCCATTCGGGGCGGTCCATCTTGGTGGCGCCGACCACGTCCGCCGCGAGGCGAGTGTTGATCAGCACATCGCCCTGGTCGGCGAAGGCCACGCCAGCGGCGAGGCAGGCCTTGAGGAAGGACTTGTCGTTGATGTCCAGCGGCAGCCACTGGCCGCTGCCGTCGGCATTGAAGCGCGCGACGTACAGGGTGCCTTCGTCCAGCAGGCGGCCGTTGCTGCGACCGGGGCGATAGGTGTCGCGGCTGACGTATTTGTAGATGTACTCGTTCTGCGAGTCGTCGCCGGAATAGCAGACCACCGGGCGGCCGGGCTTCACCGGCGCGAAGATCAGGCCTTCATGGGCGAAGCGGCCGAGGGCGGTGCGCTTCACCGGCACGGAGTCGGGCTCGAAGGGGTCGATCTCGACGATCCAGCCGAACTGGTTCGGTTCGTTGCGATAGTCGCCCTTGGCGTCGGCGGCCTTGCGGGTGGCGTCGAAGCGCTCGAACTCGTCGCCGGGCAGGGTTTCCCAGCCGAAGCGGCTGCCGTTGCGCAGGCCGTAGCGTTTCAGCTCGCGGGGCAGGTCGGTGTCGCGGGTGGAGAAGTAGCCGGCCCAGTTTTCCTCGCAGGTGAGGTAGGTGCCCCAGGGGGTGAAGCCGTTGGAGCAGTTGTTCTGGGTGCCGCGGGCCGCAGTGCCGTTGGGACTGTGGCGCGTTTGCAGGAGCTTGTTGCCGCGGGCCGGGCCGCTGATCTGCATGGGCGTGGCGGCGGTGATGCGGCGGTTGCGGCGGCTGGGCACCACGGTCCACTCGCCGCGCACGTCACGGCGGATTTCGACCACCGAAACGCCGTGGGCGTTGATCTCCTTGCGGACTTCTTCGGCGCTCGTGCGCTTGCCGTTCACCACGGTGGGGCCATTAGGGTGCAGCAGCGGTGCATCGATGTATTCGTGGTTGAGCACCAGCAGGCCGTGGTCGGAGCGCAGGCCCAGGCCGAGGCGGGTGTCGATGGGGAAGAAGTGCATGCCGTCATGGTGCATGCCGGTTTGCTCGGCCTGGTCGCGGGCGCTGTTGCTGGCGTCGTCGGCGAAGGCAGGGTAGCGGCCGGTGATGGGGGTGCCCCAGGGGATGAAGGGCGTGGCCTTGTAGCCGGGCGGCACGGTGATGGTGTCGGCACGGCCGGCCGGGATGCCTTCGAAGCCCAGGCGGCGGCGTGGCTTGAAGGGGAAGCCCAGCCCACGGGCTTCGCTCTGCCCGGCTTCGGCCTGGCCGGGCAGGGATACGCCGAGGAAGGCGAGGGCGCCCAGTGCGGCGCCACCGGCCAGCACTTCGCGGCGTTTAACCCCCTCGATCAGCTCGCTGATGTGAGGGTTGCTGGAAAGGTTGCTAGGCACTTCGTCGCCATTTCCAAAGAGGACGGCGTTCTCTTTCTCGTTATTCAAGGCTTTGTCTCCATACAGGCGAATCGACGGAGACTCGACGCTACGGCCTCAAGGCGACGGAACTGTGACAGTGCGGCGGGTGCAGTGCCTTATGTGCTGCAGCGCACAAAACGCTTTTAGTGGGCGCCCGGCGCAGATGGCGGCTTGATGGCAAAGATCAGCGCGCCGCCCTGGAGTGCCTCGATTGCCTGGTCGCGATCAGCGGCGGCCAGCACCAGGCAGCCGAAACTGCGCCCGGCCACGCCGTGCTGGCGGATGAAGCGATCCTCCATGTAGTCCATGGCGTGGATGACGATGGCGCGCTCCATGGCCTTGTCGTTGCTCGGGTCCAGCCCCGTCAGTCGCATCGACAGGCCGTGCCCGGGTTGCCGGCTCTGGTAGACCTCGCCCGTGCGGTAGGTGCCCAGCGAGGAGGCACGGCTTTCGGGCTCGTTGGAGAAGCGCTCGGCGTAGCCGTCATGGTCGGCATCCGAGCCTTTGCCATGGGCGACGCGGTAGCTGGCCAGCAGGGCGTGGTTGCGGCTGTCGTACAGCAGGAAGCGCTTCTGGTCCGAGCGCTGGGAGTAGTCGACCACGGCGAAGCGCGGGTGCTCGTTCTGTTGCAGGCGCTGGAGAATCGGCTGGAGGGTGTCCGCCGGGAAACGCTGCTCCAGGTCGCCGGCATGGGCGAGGAGGGGAAGCAGGGCCAGCAGGCTGGTAACGAGCGTTCGGAACATGGGGCTGGAGACCTTGGGCTGTTGGCCAGAGGTAAGTTCAGACGTGGCGCGAACGCAAGATGTTCCCGGGTGGGGGCGGGGCATAAAAAAAGCCCCGGCATCGCTGCCAGGGCCTTGAGGCATCCAGCCGGCCCGAAGGCCGTGCTGGTGAACAGTTCCTATTAGTGGAACTGGTTCATGGTGTTGTCTTTACCGCTTGCTTTCAGAGCCGCTTCGCCAGCGAAGTACTCTTTGTGGTTGTCGCCGATGTCGGAGCCAGCCATGTTCTGGTGCTTGACGCAGGCGATGCCCTGACGCAGTTCCTGACGCTGTACGCCTTTGACGTAGGCCAGCATGCCCTGGTCGGCGAAGTACCCTTTGGCCAGGTTGTCGGTGGACAGCGCGGCGGTGTGGTAGGTCGGCAGGGTGATCAGGTGGTGGAAGATGCCGGCGTGAGCCGAACCGTCGCGCTGGAAGGTACGGATCTTCTCGTCTGCAACCTGGGCCAGTTCGGTTTCGTCGTACTCGACGGCCATCAGCTTGGCGCGGTCGTAGGCGGAAACGTCTTTGCCTTCGGCAACGAACGCATCGAACACTTGCTGACGGAAGTTCAGGGTCCAGTTGAAGGACGGGCTGTTGTTGTAAACCAGCTTGGCGTTCGGGATTACCTGACGGATGCGGTCAACCATGGCCTTGATCTGGCCAACGTGCGGCTTCTCGGTTTCGATCCACAGCAGGTCGGCGCCGTTCTGCAGGCTGGTGATGCAGTCCAGTACGCAGCGGTCTTCGCCGGTGCCAGCGCGGAACTGGAACAGGTTGGACGGCAGGCGCTTGGGACGCAGCAGCTTGCCTTCGCGGTTGATCACCACGTCGCCGTTCTGCAGGTCGGAAGCGGAGATTTCTTCGCAATCCAGGAAGGAGTTGTACTGGTCGCCCAGGTCGCCGGCTTGCTTAGTAACGGCGATCTGCTTGGTCAGGCCGGCACCCAGGGAGTCGGTACGGGCAACGATCACGCCGTCGTCAACGCCCAGCTCGAGGAAGGCGTAGCGAACTGCGTTGATCTTGGCGAGGAAGTCTTCGTGCGGAACGGTCACTTTGCCGTCCTGGTGGCCGCACTGCTTCTCGTCGGAAACCTGGTTCTCGATCTGGATGCAGCAGGCACCGGCTTCGATCATTTTCTTGGCCAGCAGGTAGGTGGCTTCCGGGTTACCGAAGCCAGCATCGATGTCGGCGATGATCGGAACGACGTGGGTTTCGTAACCGTCGATCTGAGCCTGGATCTCGTCGGCCTTGACCTTGTCGCCAGCGGCGCGGGCAGCGTCCAGGGCGGTGAAGAGCAGGTCCAGCTCGCGGGCATCAGCCTGGCGCAGGAAGGTGTACAGCTCTTCGATCAGGCCGGAAACGGCGGTTTTCTCGTGCATCGACTGGTCCGGCAGCGGGCCGAAGTCGGAACGCAGCGCAGCGACCATCCAGCCGGACAGGTAGAGGTAGCGCTTGTTGGTGGTCTTCAGGTGCTTCTTGATGGAGATCAGCTTCTGCTGACCGATGAAGCCGTGCCAGCAGCCCAGGGACTGGGTGTAGACGGAGGCGTCGGCGTCGTACTCGGCCATGTCCTTGCGCATGATGGCCGCGGTGTATTTGGCGATATCCAGACCGGTCTTGAAGCGGTTCTGGGCGCGCATACGGGCGACGGATTCCGGGTTGATAGCGCTCCAGCTGTTGCCTGCGGCTTCTTTCAGAGCGGCAACTGCCTTGATGTCGTTTTGATATGCGGACATGGTCAATCCTTCAAATGTGTTTGGTTGAGCACCGACTTCCCCCTGTGAGCCTTGGAAGGCAACACGGGTAGCTCACAACAGAACGCCGAGAATGTGACCGGTACGAGTAGGACACTCGAGAGGAGGGGTGACGATACGAGCGGCACGGATGACTTCGCTGCCCTTTCCGGATGCGCTTTCGGCTCGTGGATGCCTAGGGCGTATCAGGTTCGGTTGGATCGTCGATCTGGCTGCTGCGCTAAACGCTTCCCCGTCCCTCAGGACAACTTCGTTCCAGTCGCAACCTCGTCGAACGGCCTTGTGGGCTGTAACAACACGGGACGGCTCGAAGGTATTGAGCGCGGCCCGGGAGCCCGTTTCAGGGCCCCTGGTTAGCGGGAGCGGGGCCATGATGCGCTTCAAACAAGTGTTCGTCAAACGTTTTTGTAGTGATTTTTTGGCACTACTACATAAGTCTTAAGAACGACCGATTGGTCAGGGAAGGGGGGCTCAGTCGAGGCTCTCGACCTTCAGGCGCATGGTCATGTTTTCGCTGCCCTGGGTGCTGCGTTGGCGGAGGAAACCGCTGTCGTCGGACTGGCTGGATTCGTTGACGCCACCCACCGTGATCCATTCGCCGAGGCGGCCGCTGACGCGGGTGTCGGTGCTCTGCACGTCGATCACGCCGGGTTGGGATTGGCTCAGCCGATCACGGTTGCTGCTGATGGCGACGTGGACAATGTCGCCGGTGATGCTGGCGGTGACATAGAAGCCCCGGGTCACGTTGCGGTACTCGGTGTTGCTGTAGACCTGGCCGTAAGGGCCGGTGCTGGCGGTGGTGATGGGAACGCTCTGGCCGACCTGGATCAGTGCCGGGTAGCCCTCGCTGGCCTGCACCTGCTGCACGCCGCCGCCACGGGTGTCGGTGCTCCGGCGGATGATGCGCACCTGGTCGCGCCCGCGCACTTCACCGCGCCCGGCTTCGATGTCGACGCCGCCGACGCTGGCCGAGCCGTTGACCGCGTAGCCGCGATCGTCCTGGTAGTTGCTGTCGCTGGTGTCCACGGAAATCAGCAGGCGCTTGGGTGCAGTGTCGAGCTGGCCCAGCACCGTGCGCAGTTCCTGGATCTTCGCCGGCTCGGCGTTGACGATCAGCTGGTTGCCGTAGGCGCTGACGCGGCCTTCGTTGCCGAGTACCGACTGCACCACGGGCATCACGTCTTCGGCGGTACGGTAGTTGAGCGGGATGACCTCGGTGGCTGCCTGGAGCGGCAGGCTCAGGGCAAGGAGCAGGGCGGCGAGGAGCGCGCGTGGGGTCATAGCAGGAAACTCCGCAGGTCGGGGTCACTGACGCTCTGTTCCCAGGCCTGGTCGAACTGGGCCTGGCGCAGGCGGCAGCGCCCGGGGTCGTTGTACAGAGCGTAGCCGGAGAAGCTGTCCGGTTCAGGGCGCAGCAGCAGGCCGCGGTCGTCCGTCAGCAGGTAGGCGCATTCTTCGTTGGGATGGTCGGGGTTGAGCTTGCGGATCTGGCTGTTGCTGGAGAGGCGGCGCACCAGGTTGAGCAGGCGATGGCCTTCCTTCACCGGGCGGGTCACGTCGCGCACCAGGATGCGCAGGCGGTTGCGCGGGTTGGCCAGGAGGAAGCGGGTGCAGGCGTCCTGGATGCTGCTGTGGTGGTAGAGCCAGGCTTCGAGGTCCGGCGTGTAGAGGCACAGGCTGCGCTGCGCCTGTTGCAGTAGGGCGAGGGCGTGGGGGCGGGCGTCTTCGGGCTTGGCGAAGCGCTGCAGGTCGCCGTGCTCGCCAAGGGTGAAGGGCGCGGGCTCCCAGGGGGCGGGCTCGCGAAGGTCCGGCACCGGGTTATGGACCTCGAAACGCCCCGGTGACTGGAATTCGATGGCCGGCAATTCGGTCTCGGGTTCTTGGTTTTCCGGGGCGTTGGGTTCCATGTCGACCTCTACTGGCTGTCGCGCACCATGTCCACGTGAGGGATGCCGGCTTCGAGGAACTCGCCGCTGACGACGCGGAAGCCGTGGCGTTCATAGAAGGGGGTGGCGTGTACCTGGGCGGAGAGCATCTGCTGTTTGAGGCCGCGACGTTCCGCTTCGGCGATCACCGCTTCCAGCAGGCGATCGCCGACCCGCAGGCCACGCCAGTCCTTGAGTACCGAGACGCGGCCGATATGGCCGTCGGGCAGCAGGCGTGCGGTGCCGATGGCGTAGTCATGCTCGAGGGCGAGGAAATGGACCGCGTCGACGTCTTCCGCATCCCATTCCTGCTCCGGTGCCACCGCCTGCTCGGCGATGAACACGGCTTCACGGATGCGGCGCAGGTCGGCATTGTCCTTCTGCCAATCGGCGATGCGGACGTGTATCTCACTCATCGGCAAACTCCAGACTTCCTTGCTTGATCAGTTCCCACAGAAGCTTACGCCCGTCCTCGTCCGCCAGCCATTGGCCGAGGTTGTCGATGTGCAGCGCGTCGCTGGCGCAGACCAGTTTCAGCAGCTCGCGCAGGCTGCTGGGCAGCAGGCGGCTCTGGCCGCTGGCGAACAGCATCAGGCCGATATCCATTTCGGACCAGGCCATGCGGGCGCTGGGGTTGCGGATCAGTACCGCGCCGTCTTCCAGGGCGCCGACGAATTCGTCTTCGTCCACTTCGGTGCCGGCGACCAGTTCGGGGTAGCGCGGCTCGGTCATGAACTGGCCGAACCAGGTCAGCAGCAGGCGTTCATCGCTCATGTGCTCGGCCAGCAGCGCCTTGAGGCGGTCGAGGGAGTCCTGCTGGATCTGGTGCGGGTCGCTGACCGGGGTGATGTCGGCGTCGTTGTAGCGCTCTTCGTCCGGAATGAACTGGGCGAGGAAGTCGGTGAAATGGGTCAGTACCTCGGCGGCGCTGGGGGCGCGGAAGCCGACCGAGTAGGTCATGCAGTCATCTTCGGCGATGCCGAAGTGGGCCAGGCGCGGCGGCAGGTAGAGCATGTCGCCCGGTTCCAGTACCCACTCATCGGTGCCGTGGAATTCGGCGAGGATGCGCAGATCGGCGTGGGGCAGCAGCGGGCTGTCGGTGTCGCACATCTGGCCGATCTTCCAGCGGCGCTGGCCGTGGGCCTGGAGCAGGAAGACGTCGTAGTTGTCGTAGTGCGGGCCGACGCCGCCACCGGGCGCGGCGAAGCTGACCATGATGTCGTCGATGCGCCAGCTCGGCAGGAAGCGGAAGTGCTCCAGCAGCTCGGCGACCTCCGGGACGAACTGGTCGACGGACTGGACGAGGAGGGTCCATTCCTTTTCCGGCAGGTCCTGGTAGGTGTCTTCGGCGAAGGGGCCGCGACGCAGCTCCCAGGGGCGCTCGCCATGTTCGATCACCAGGCGCGATTCGACTTCCTCTTCCAGGGAGAGGCCGGCCAGCTCGTCGGGCGAGATGGGGCTTTCATAGCCCGGGATGGCCTGGCGGATCAGCAGCGGCTTCTTCTGCCAGTAGTCACGGAGGAATTCACGGGCGGAGATGCCGCCGAGGATTTGCAGGGGGAGATCGGAAGTCATGGCGGAACCTTTGAAATAAAAACGCCCGGCACAGCCGGGCGTGCAAGGGGGCGATAGCCGTTAGATGCGCTTGGCCTGGGCCACCGCGTTGCCGATGTAGGCGGCGGGGGTCAGCTTGCGCAGCTCGGCCTTGGCTTCGGCCGGCATGTCGAGGCCGTCGATGAAAGTCTGCAGCGCTTCGGGGCTGATGCCCTTGCCGCGGGTCAGTTCCTTCAGCTTCTCGTAGGGGTTCTCGATGGCGTAGCGGCGCATCACGGTCTGGATCGGCTCGGCGAGGACTTCCCAGCAGGCGTCCAGGTCGGCGGCGATGCGGGCTTCGTTCAGCTCCAGCTTGCCGATGCCCTTGAGGCTGGCTTCGTAGGCGATGACGCTGTGGGCGAAGCCGACGCCGAGGTTGCGCAGCACGGTGGAGTCGGTCAGGTCGCGCTGCCAGCGGGAGATCGGCAGCTTGCTGGCCAGGTGCTGGAACAGGGCGTTGGCGATGCCGAGGTTGCCTTCGGAGTTTTCGAAGTCGATCGGGTTGACCTTGTGCGGCATGGTCGAGGAGCCGATCTCGCCGGCAACGGTCTTCTGCTTGAAGTAGCCGAGGGAGATGTAGCCCCAGACGTCGCGATCGAAGTCGATGAGGATGGTGTTGAAGCGGGCGATGGCGTCGAACAGCTCGGCGATGTAGTCGTGCGGCTCGATCTGGGTGGTGTAGGGGTTGAAGCCCAGGCCCAGGTCGCCTTCGATGAATTCGCGGGCGTTGGCTTCCCAGTCGACTTCCGGGTAGGCGGAGAGGTGGGCGTTGTAGTTGCCCACGGCGCCGTTGATCTTGCCCAGCAGCGGCACGGCGGCTACCTGGGCGATTTGGCGCTCCAGGCGGTAGACGACGTTGGCCAGTTCCTTGCCCAGGGTGGTGGGGGAGGCGGGCTGGCCGTGGGTGCGGGAGAGCATCGGCACGTCGGCGAAGCGGATCGCCAGCTCACGGATGGCGTTGGCCACCTGGCGCATCAGCGGCAGCAGGACGTCATCACGGCCTTCACGCAGCATCAGGGCGTGGGACAGGTTGTTGATGTCCTCGCTGGTGCAGGCGAAGTGGATGAATTCGCTGACCTTGGCCAGCTCCGGCAGCTTGGCGGCCTGCTCCTTGAGCAGGTACTCCACGGCTTTCACGTCGTGGTTGGTGGTGCGCTCGATTTCCTTGATGCGCTCGGCGTGCTCCAGCTGGAAGTTTTCGGCCAGCTCGTTGAGCAGGGCGTTGGCTTCGGCGGAGAAGGGCGCGACTTCCGGAACGCCAGCATGGGCAGCAAGGCGCTGCAGCCAGCGGACTTCGACCTGTACGCGGAAGCGGATCAGGCCATATTCACTGAAGATCGGGCGCAGTGCGCTGGTTTTGCCGGCGTAGCGGCCATCGACGGGGGAAACCGCGGTGAGCGAGGAGAGCTGCATGGGGCGTTCTCGGACAATCGGTCAACGAAAAGGGCGCACATCATACATGAAAACCGGCCCCGAAACCGCGTCCGGGCATGCGCCGTTCGGCGCCTGCCCATGGCTCAGCCGCGCAGCATGGGGTAGAGCTCGCCGAGCAGCTTGCGGCGGCTGAACAGCAGTTGCCAGCGGTGGCCGCCGAGCTGGCGCCAGAGGCGTGCGGAGCGGATGCCGGTAAGCAGCAGGGCGCGGATCTTGGCGGCGTTGCTCGGTTGCTGCAGGTTGCGCATGTCGCCATGGACCTGGATGCGCTGGCGGAAGGTGCTGAGGGTGTCCTGGTAGAGGCTGCCGCAGGAGGCGATGACGTTGTCGTGGACGAGGCCGAAGTGCTGGGTCTGCTGCTGGATCTGGTCCAGGCGGCTGCCGATCAGCTGCAGCATGTCTTCGCGCTTGTTCAGTTGGCGCTCCAGGGTCAGCAACGACAGGGCGTAGCGCAGGGGCTCGCGCTGCAGGCTGCTGGGTTCGCGTTCCAGGGCGCTGATCAGGGCCTTGTAGCCGTCGCGCAGGTTGATGTCGTCACCGCCGTACACGTCGAGGGTGCTCTTCGGGTCGCGAACCAGCAGGCTGCCGAGCATGCAGCCCAGCGGCGCTTCGCTGATCTGGCCGGTCTTGGCGATCTTGTCCACCAGTACGGCGGCTTCGAATACGGCGCCCAGCGCGATCAGTTGTTCCTGCAATGGGGTCATGGGCGCACCTCGGCGTCCCAGGCGTCATAGCTTTCGATGACGCCGCCGCCGAGGCAGATTTCGCCGTCGTAGAAGACCACGGACTGGCCGGGGGTGACGGCGCGCTGAGGCTCGTCGAACACGGCGCGATAGCCGGTGGCGGTTTTTTCCAGGGTGCAGGCCTGATCAGCCTGGCGATAACGGACCTTGGCGGTCAGTGCGCGGGGCTGCTCGAGATCGATGGGGTTGACCCAGAAGATCTCGGAGGCGAGCAGGGCGCGGGAGAACAGCCAGGGGTGTTCGTTGCCCTGGCCGACCACCAGGACGTTGCGCTCCAGGTCCTTGGCCAGTACGTACCAGGGCTCGTCGCTGGCGTCCTTCATGCCGCCGATGCCCAGGCCCTGGCGCTGGCCGATGGTGTGGTACATCAGGCCATGGTGACGGCCGATGACGTCGCCGTCTGTGGTCTCGATGTCGCCGGGCTGGGCGGGCAGGTATTGCTTGAGGAAGTCGCTGAAGCGGCGCTCGCCGATGAAGCAGATGCCGGTGGAGTCCTTTTTCTTGGCCGTGGCCAGGCCATGTTTCTCGGCGATGGCGCGGACTTCCGGCTTCTCCAGTTCACCCACGGGGAACAGCGTGCGGGCGATTTCCTTGCCGCCGACGGCGTGGAGGAAGTAGCTCTGGTCCTTGTTCGGGTCCAGGCCCTTGAGCAGTTCGGTGCGGCCGTCGATGTCGCGGCGGCGCACGTAGTGGCCGGTGGCGATCAGGTCGGCGCCGAGCATCAGAGCGTAGTCGAGGAAGGCTTTGAACTTGATCTCGCGGTTGCAGAGAATGTCCGGGTTCGGCGTGCGGCCGGCCTTGTATTCGGCAAGGAAGTGCTCGAAGACGTTGTCCCAGTACTCGGCGGCGAAGTTGGCGGTGTGCAGCTTGATGCCGATGCGGTCGCACACGGCCTGGGCGTCCGCCAGGTCTTCCTTGGCGGTGCAGTATTCGGTGCCGTCGTCCTCGTCCCAGTTCTTCATGAACAGGCCTTCCACCTGGTAACCCTGTTCCATCAGCAGGAGGGCGGAAACGGAAGAGTCCACGCCGCCGGACATGCCGACGATCACGCGGGTTTTGGCTGTATCGGACATAAGACTCTGGGGCTGCTGCAAAAAAGAACGGGATTCTATCAGGTGCGCTTGCCTCGGGCGATCACGCCGGGTCGCGGATCAGGCTGAGGGGGAAGCGCTCGCCGGCCAGGTAGTCATCGATACAACGCAGGATCAGTGGGCTGCGCCATTGCTCGCGGTGGGCCAAGAGCTCGTCGCGGGTCAGCCAGCGCGGGCCGATGATGCCATCGTCCAGCTCGCGTTCGGGTAGGTGGCGCAAGGGGCGGGCGGCGAAGCACACGCGCTGGTAGGTGACACCATTGCTCGGCGCTGTATAGAGGTAGATGCCGGTGACGGCGGTCAGCTCGACTTCCCAGCCGGTTTCCTCGAGGGTTTCGCGCAGGGCGGCCTGGATGAGACTTTCGTCGGCTTCCAAGTGGCCGGCAGGCTGGTTTAATACCGCCCGGCCATCCGACATCTCCTCGACCATCAGGAAACGGCCCTGGTCTTCGATCAGGGTGGCGACTGTGACATGGGGGGTGAAGCGCATGGAGTCCTCCTTGGGTAGGTGGCTGATAGTAGCCATCGGTTGATGACCCGGCGAGAGAGGAGCAATCCGGAAGCAAGCTGCTAGGATGAATAGCGCTTGCTCGGATGGCTACGTGTAGCGAAGTTGTAGTTTGACTACATGTAGGGCTAAAGCACAGGTTTCATGCGGGTTTAACTGCCAGCCCGATCTGTCGAAACATGGAAAAGTGCGTGACTTTCTGTAGAAAAACTACAAGAATGTGCCGCCTTTCCGAGACCCAAGATCCATCCGTCGCGCCGACCGCGTGATGGTTGTCAGACCACGAGAACTACGGAGTCCAGCATGGGATACCAAAAGATCCAGGTGCCTGCTACCGGTGACAAAATCACCGTCAATGCCGATATGTCCCTGAACGTCCCGAACAACCCGATCATCCCCTTCATCGAAGGTGATGGTATCGGCGTCGACATCAGCCCAGTCATGATCAAGGTGGTTGATGCCGCCGTTGCCAAGGCCTACAACGGCACTCGCAAGATCTCCTGGATGGAAGTCTACGCTGGCGAGAAGGCCACCCAGGTCTATGACCAGGACACCTGGCTGCCGAAAGAAACCCTGGAAGCGGTACGTGACTACGTCGTTTCCATCAAAGGCCCGCTGACCACCCCGGTCGGTGGTGGCATCCGCTCCCTGAACGTTGCCCTGCGCCAGGAGCTGGACCTGTATGTCTGCCAGCGTCCCGTTCGCTGGTTCGAAGGCGTGCCCAGCCCGGTCAAGAAGCCGGGTGACGTGGACATGATCATCTTCCGTGAGAACTCGGAAGACATCTACGCCGGCGTCGAGTGGAAAGCTGGCTCCCCCGAGGCCGAGAAGGTCATCAAGTTCCTCACCGAGGAAATGGGCGTCAAGAAAATCCGCTTCACCGAAAACTGCGGCATCGGCATCAAGCCGGTTTCCCTGGAAGGCACCAAGCGCCTCGTGCGCAAGGCCCTGCAGTACGCCGTGGACAACGATCGCAGCTCCGTGACCATCGTCCACAAAGGCAACATCATGAAGTTCACCGAAGGTGCCTTCAAAGAGTGGGGCTACGAAGTCGCACGTGATGAGTTCGGTGCCGAGCTGCTGGACGGCGGCCCGTGGATGCAGTTCAAGAACCCGAACACCGGCAAGAACATCGTGGTGAAAGACGCCATCGCCGACGCCATGCTGCAGCAGATTCTGCTGCGCCCGGCCGAGTACGACGTCATCGCCACCCTGAACCTGAACGGTGACTACCTGTCCGACGCCCTGGCGGCTGAAGTGGGTGGTATCGGTATCGCTCCGGGTGCCAACCTGTCCGACACCATCGCCATGTTCGAAGCGACTCACGGCACCGCGCCGAAGTACGCTGGCCAGGACAAGGTCAACCCGGGTTCGGTCATCCTCTCTGCCGAGATGATGCTGCGCCACATGGGTTGGGTCGAAGCTGCTGACCTGATCATCAAGGGCACCAACGGTGCCATCGCTGCGAAGACCGTTACTTACGACTTCGAGCGTCTGATGGACGGTGCCACGCTGCTTTCCTGCTCTGGCTTCGGCGACGCCACCATCGCTCACATGTGAGATTGATGGCGTGACAAAAAGGCCGGTCATCATGACCGGCCTTTTTTATGCCCTAAGGAATTGGGCTCAAGCCTCGACCGTGCTGCCCTGGGGGAGGCTGGCAGTGGCGGCAGGTGCTTCGGAATTTGCCGTGACCGTACTGATGTTCACGGCGTGCAGGCCTTTGGGGCCCTGGATGATATCGAAGCTTACCGGTTGGCCAGCTTTCAAGGTTTTATAGCCATCCATCTGAATGGCCGAATAATGGGCGAACAGGTCCTCATCTCGGCCGTCAGCGAGGATAAATCCATAGCCCTTGGCGTTGTTGAACCACTTGACCTTACCGCTAACCATGCTGATATCCCTCTGCAAAGGACTCCATCACTGGAGTATCATCCACTTCGACCCCGCGCCCGCTTCGACCATATGGACGAGGGTGCGGAACCCCTGATACCCGTAGGTGGGTATCCATTGTTTGTAACACCGTTTTGCCTTTAGTCAAGGCAATGCAGCGGCCAGCTGAGAAGCGGGTCAAAGTCCATGGGGCGTCCCATTTCGTCTACCAAGAAGCTTTATTCCAGCATGCATGCAAGCAGCCAGATTCGACTAACATTCAATCAGGATCGCCCTGAGCATCATGGGGACGACGACTCCGGTCTGTTGGTCCAGGAAGCCAAGCCGATCCTGCAGGCGCCACCCATGTATAAGGTGGTCATGTTTAACGATGACTACACACCGATGGATTTCGTGGTGGAAGTTCTAGAGGTGTTCTTCAGTCACAACCGCGAGGCAGCGACCAAGGTCATGCTGACCGTCCATACCGAAGGGCGGGCGGTCTGTGGAGTGTTTACACGCGATATTGCTGAAACCAAGGCGATGCAGGTGAATCAATACGCGAGAGAGAGTCAGCATCCGCTACTCTGTGAGATCGAGAAGGACGGTTAACGCCGACCGCTTGGGTATGAGGTGAAGCTATGTTGAACCGTGAGCTCGAAGTCACCCTCAATCTTGCCTTCAAGGAGGCCCGTGCCAAGCGTCATGAATTCATGACGGTCGAGCATTTGTTGCTGGCCCTTCTGGACAATGAGGCAGCCTCCGCAGTGCTGAAGGCCTGCGGGGCGAATCTGGACAAGCTGCGGCATGATCTACAGGAATTCATCGACTCCACCACGCCGCTGATCCCTCAGCATGACGAGGACCGCGAAACCCAGCCCACGCTCGGGTTCCAGCGCGTATTGCAGCGCGCCGTGTTCCACGTGCAGAGCTCCGGCAAGCGTGAAGTCACGGGCGCCAACGTGTTGGTTGCCATCTTCAGCGAGCAGGAAAGCCAGGCGGTGTTCCTGCTCAAGCAGCAGAGCGTCGCCCGTATCGATGTCGTCAACTACATCGCCCACGGCATCTCCAAGGTGCCCGGCCATGGCGAGCAGCATGATAGCGAGCAGGAAATGCAGGATGACGAAGGTGGGGAGTCTTCTTCCGCTGGGCATCCACTGGATGCCTATGCAAGCAATCTGAATGAACTGGCGCGCCAGGGGCGGATCGACCCGCTGGTCGGTCGCGAGACCGAGGTGGAGCGTGTCGCGCAGATCCTGGCGCGCCGCCGCAAGAACAACCCGTTGCTGGTGGGTGAGGCGGGGGTCGGCAAGACGGCGATCGCCGAAGGCCTGGCCAAGCGCATCGTCGACAATCAGGTTCCTGAGTTGCTGGCTGATAGCGTCGTCTACTCCCTCGACCTGGGGGCCCTGCTGGCGGGCACCAAGTACCGCGGTGACTTCGAGAAGCGCTTCAAGGCGCTGCTCAACGAGCTGCGCAAGCGCCCCCATGCGATCCTCTTCATCGATGAGATCCACACCATCATTGGTGCGGGTGCGGCATCGGGCGGGGTAATGGATGCGTCCAATCTGCTCAAGCCGCTGCTGTCCTCCGGGGAGATCCGTTGCATCGGCTCGACCACCTTCCAGGAATTCCGCGGCATCTTCGAGAAGGATCGAGCCCTGGCGCGTCGCTTCCAGAAGGTCGATGTAAGCGAGCCGTCGGTTGAAGACACCGTGGGCATCCTCAGGGGGCTCAAGGGCCGCTTCGAGCAGCACCACCACATCGAGTACAGCGACGAGGCTCTGCGGGCTGCTGCTGAGCTCGCTGCGCGCTATATCAACGATCGGCACATGCCGGACAAGGCCATCGACGTTATCGACGAGGCGGGGGCCTATCAGCGCCTGCAGCCGGAAGACAAGCGTGCTCCTCGTATCGATGTTGCGCAGGTCGAGGATATCGTCGCGAAGATCGCGCGGATTCCTCCAAAGCACGTCAACAGTTCCGACAAGGAATTGCTGCGTAACCTCGAGCGCGACCTGAAGCTGACCGTATTCGGCCAGGATGCCGCCATCGACTCGCTGTCGACGGCCATCAAGCTGTCCCGGGCTGGCCTCAAGTCGCCGGACAAGCCGGTGGGCTCCTTCCTCTTCGCGGGCCCCACGGGTGTCGGCAAGACCGAAGTTGCCCGCCAATTGGCGAAGGCGATGGGTATCGAGCTGGTGCGCTTCGACATGTCCGAGTACATGGAGCGGCACACTGTGTCACGCCTGATCGGTGCGCCTCCCGGGTACGTAGGTTTCGACCAGGGTGGCTTGCTCACCGAAGCCATCACCAAGATGCCGCATTGCGTGTTGCTGCTCGACGAGATCGAAAAGGCGCACCCCGAGGTCTTCAACCTGCTGCTGCAGGTGATGGACCACGGCACGCTGACCGACAACAACGGGCGCAAGGCGGATTTCCGCAACGTCATCGTGATCATGACTACCAACGCCGGTGCCGAAACCGCTGCGCGTGCCTCCATCGGCTTTACGCATCAGGACCACTCGTCCGATGCGATGGAGGTCATCCGCAAGAGCTTTACGCCGGAGTTCCGCAACCGTCTGGATACCATCATCCAGTTCGGTCGCCTCAGTCACGAAACCATCAAGAACGTGGTCGACAAGTTCCTCACCGAGTTGCAGGCGCAGCTCGAGGACAAGCGCGTCCAACTGGTGGTTAGCGACGAGGCGCGTGGCTGGCTCGGCGAGCGGGGTTATGACGTGCAGATGGGTGCCCGCCCGATGGCGCGCTTGATTCAGGACAAGATCAAGCGTCCGCTGGCGGAGGAGATCCTCTTTGGTGAGCTGGCCGAGCACGGCGGTGTCGTGCACATCGACGTCAAGGATGGTGAGCTCGAGTTCGATTTCGAGACCACTGCCGAAATGGCCTGACGATGGAGCAACGCAAAAAGCCCGGCTAGTGCCGGGCTTTTTGTTGTGGATCTGTCAGCGGGCGCGGTAGGTGATGCGGCCTTTGCTCAGATCGTAGGGGGTCAGTTCAACGCGAACCTTGTCGCCGGTGAGGATGCGGATGTAGTTCTTGCGCATTTTTCCAGAAATATGCGCGGTGACGACGTGCCCGTTTTCCAACTCCACGCGGAACATGGTGTTAGGCAGGGTATCGATGACAGTGCCTTCCATTTCGAAGCTGTCTTCTTTCGACATGCAGTAAAGCCCTCGGTATCAATGATTGGCCGGGTGCAAACGGCGCCTGGCAAAAACGGCGTGCATTGTGCCCGAAAATTGCACCGTAAGCCAAGAGTTTCAGGTGAGGGTGACCCAGCGCTGGTTGACGAAGAGCTCGATGGGGCGGTACTGGGTCTTGTAGTTCATCTTCCGGCAGTTCTTGATCCAGTAGCCGAGATAGACCGCCTGGAGACCCAGGCGCAGTGTTTCTCCGATCTGCCAGAGAATGGCGAAGCGGCCGAGGCTGCGGCGCTCCTCCGACGGGTCGTAGAAGGTGTAAACGGCGGAGAGGCCGTTGGGCAGGACATCGGTGACCGCTATGGCAACCAGGCGGCCGTCCAGGCGGAACTCGTAAAAGCGCGAGAAGGGCAGGTCGCGAACCAGGAAGGTGGAGAACTGGTCGCGGCTCGGCGGGTACATGTCGCCATCCGCGTGGCGCTCTTCGATGTAGCGGACGTAGAGGGCGTAGTACTCCTCGTTGAAGGTCGGGCGCACGGCGCGGACTTCGATATCGGTATTGCGCTTGAGGATGCGCCGCTGCTGGCGGCTGGGGGCGAAGGCTTCTGCGGGGATGCGCGCGGGGACGCAGGCGGTGCAGCGCTGGCAGTGGGGGCGGTAGAGGTGGTCGCCGCTGCGGCGAAAACCCATTTCCGAGAGCTCGGCGTAGACCTCCACATCCATCGGCTGACTGGGGTCGAGGAACAGTGTCGTGGCCTGTTCTTCGGGCAGGTAGCTGCAAGGATGCGGTTGAGTGGCATAGAACTTCAGGCGAGCCAGCTCGGTCATGGTCTAATCTCGAAAAAGCCTTCTGCAAGTGTAAGCCAGGGTTGGCGACTCGCCTAGGCGACGACCCAGTCGGCGCTGTTGGGTTGGTCGAGGTAGAGCTGCAGGTAGCGCGAAAACTTCTCGCGACTGATGGAGCGGGCGCCGAAGCTGTGCAGGTGCTGGGTCGGCATCTGGCAGTCGATGAGTACGAAGCCCCAGCGGGACAGGTGCTGGGTCAGGGTGACGAAGCCCACTTTGGACGCGTTGTCGGTGCGGCTGAACATCGACTCACCGAAGAACAGCTTGCCCATGGCGAGTCCGTACAAGCCACCTGCCAGCTCGTCTTCCAGCCAGACCTCGACCGAATGCGCGACGCCGCGGCGGTGCAGTTCCAGATAGGCGGCCTGCATCGGCGTGGTAATCCAGGTGCCGTCCGCGTAGCTGCGTGGCCCGGCGCAGGCCTGGATGACGGCGGCGAAATCCTGGTCGAAGGTGATGCGGAAGCGCTGCTGGCGCATCAGCTTGGCCAGGCTGCGGGAGATATGGATTTCCTGGGGTGGCAGGACGGTGCGGGGGTCTGGTGACCACCAGAGTATCGGCTGGCCATCCTGGAACCAGGGGAAGCAGCCGTGGCGGTATGCCTGGACCAGGCGCTCCGGGGAGAGGTCGCCACCCGCGGCCAGCAGGCCGTTCGGCTCGCGCAGGGCGCGCTCCAGGGGTGGGAAGGTGAGGTTGTCGCGGCTCAGCCAGGTCAGCATGGAGGAGGGGAGGGCGGCGCGGGTGGGCGCCGCCTCAGGGCCTTAGTTGTCGTCGAGGAATTTTTCGGCGTCCAGTGCGGCCATGCAGCCGGCGCCAGCGGAGGTGATGGCCTGGCGGTAGACGTGGTCGGCTACGTCGCCGGCGGCAAACACCCCTTCGATGCTGCTGGCGGTGGCGTTGCCTTCGGAGCCGCCGCGCACTACCAGGTAGCCGTCGCGCATTTCCAGCTGGCCTTGGAAGAGTTCGGTGTTGGGCTTGTGGCCGATGGCGATGAATACGCCGGCCAGGGGCATTTCACGGGTTTCGCCGCTGGTGGTGTCCTTCAGGCGCACGCCGGTGACGCCGGTGGCATCGCCCAGTACTTCTTCCAGGGTGTGGTTCCAGTGCAGGCGAACGTTGCCGTTCTTGGCTTTCTCGAACAGTTTGTCCTGAAGGATCTTCTCCGAGCGCAGCTTGTCGCGGCGGTGGATCAGGTGGACTTCCTTGGCGATGTTGGAGAGGTACAGCGCTTCTTCGACTGCGGTGTTGCCCCCGCCGATCACGCAGACCACCTGGTTGCGGTAGAAGAAGCCGTCGCAGGTGGCGCAGGCCGAAACGCCCTTGCCGGCAAAGGCTTCTTCGGACGGCAGGCCCAGGTACTGGGCGGAGGCGCCGGTGGCGATGATCAGGGCGTCGCAGCTATAGGTGCCGCTGTCGCCCTTGAGGATGAACGGGCGTTGCTGCAACTCGGCGGTGTGGATGTGGTCGTAGACGATCTCGGTGTCGAAACGCTCGGCGTGCTTCTGCATGCGCTCCATCAGGGCCGGGCCGGTGAGGCCTTCGACGTCACCAGGCCAGTTGTCGACTTCGGTGGTGATGGTCAGCTGGCCGCCGGGCTGGATGCCAGTGATGACGACGGGTTTGAGGTTAGCGCGGGCGGCATACACGGCGGCGGTGTAACCGGCTGGGCCGGAGCCCAGGATGATCAGGCGTGAATGCTTGACGTCGCTCATAAAAAGGCCTCATAAGTCTTTGTCACAAAAGAGAATGCATGCTCAAATTGAGCGCTGCGCAAGATGTTGGCGGCTATGCTACACCGAAGCACGAATCAGCGGCAAAACGCTCCAGGCTCAATGGGCGCGCTGTCGCGCCGGGTGGTTAAGCCCGTACAATAGGCGGCATTTCCGCCAGTAACCGATTCTTGAGCGCGCCTCGGGGCGCAGGAAAAAAGGCGTTTGAAGAATTCCACTAGTACCGCCCAGACGCCCGTCTGGCGCCAGCAATTGCATTACCGCCTCAAGGAAGGTGCGCTGATCGCGCTGGGCGCGTTGTGCCTTTACCTGTGGATGGCGCTGCTCACCTACGACTCCTCCGACCCGGGCTGGACCCACACCAGCAACGTCGAGCAGGTGCAGAACGCGGCGGGCCGCCTCGGCGCCTGGTTCGCCGACATCCTGTTCATGGCCCTGGGTTACTTCGCCTATATCTTCCCGTTGCTGCTGGCGATCAAGACGCTGCAGGTTTTCCGTCATCGCCACCAGGCTATCGACTGGAGTGGCTGGCTGTTCTCCTGGCGCCTGATCGGCCTGGTGTTCCTGGTGCTTTCCGGCGCTGCGCTGGCCGATATCCACTTCCAGGACAGCGTCGGCATGCCGGCCTCTGCTGGGGGCGCGCTGGGCGAAAGCCTCAGCCACCTGGCGGTCAATGCCCTGAACGTCCAGGGCAGCACGTTGATGTTCTTCGCGCTGTTCCTTTTTGGCCTGACGGTGTTCACCGACCTGTCCTGGTTCAAGGTGATGGACCTGACCGGCAAGATCACCCTTGACCTCATCGAGCTGATCCAGAGCCTGATCAACCGTTGGTGGAGCGCGCGCTCCGAGCGCAAGCTGCTGGTGGCCAAGCTGCGCGAGGTCGATGACCGCGTCAGCGAAGTCGCCGCCCCTGTGGTTCGCGACAGCCGCGAGCAAGCCAAGGTCAAGGAGCGCCTGATAGAGCGCGAAGAGGCCCTGGCCAAGCACATGACCGAACGCGACAAGCGCCCGGCTCCCGTCATCACCCCGCCTGCGCCGGCCAAGGCGGCCGAGCCCAGCAAGCGGGTGCAGAAGGAGAAGCAGGCCCCGCTGTTCGTCGACAGCGCTGTGGAAGGCACCCTGCCACCTATCTCCATCCTCGATGCGGCGGAGAAGAAGCAGAAGAGCTACTCCCCGGAATCCCTGGAGGCCATGTCGCGCCTGCTGGAGATCAAGCTCAAGGAGTTCGGTGTCGAGGTGCTCGTCGAGTCCGTGCATCCGGGTCCGGTGATCACCCGTTTCGAGATCCAGCCCGCCGCCGGGGTGAAGGTCAGCCGCATTTCCAACCTGGCCAAGGACCTTGCGCGCTCCCTCGCGGTGATCAGCGTGCGCGTCGTGGAAGTGATTCCCGGCAAGACCACCGTGGGTATTGAAATCCCCAACGAGGATCGGCAGATCGTGCGCTTCTCCGAAGTGCTGTCCTCGACCGAATACGACGATGCCAAGTCCCCCGTGACCATGGCGTTGGGGCATGACATCGGCGGCCGCCCGGTGATCACCGACCTGGCCAGGATGCCCCACCTGCTGGTTGCCGGTACCACCGGTTCCGGTAAGTCCGTGGGTGTGAACGCCATGATCCTGTCGATCCTGTTCAAGTCCACGCCCGAGCAGGCGCGGCTGATCATGATCGACCCGAAGATGCTCGAACTGTCGATCTACGAAGGCATTCCGCACCTGCTGTGCCCGGTCGTGACAGACATGAAGGAAGCCGCCAACGCGCTGCGTTGGAGCGTGGCCGAGATGGAGCGGCGCTACAAGCTGATGGCCGCCATGGGCGTGCGTAACCTGGCCGGCTTCAACCGCAAGGTCAAGGATGCGGAAGAGGCGGGCACCCCGCTCACCGATCCGCTCTACCGTCGCGAGAGCATGGAGGACGAAGCGCCTCTGCTGAAGACGCTGCCCACCATCGTGGTCATCGTCGACGAATTCGCCGACATGATGATGATCGTCGGCAAGAAGGTGGAAGAGCTCATCGCCCGTATCGCGCAGAAGGCGCGTGCGGCGGGCATCCACCTGATCCTCGCGACCCAGCGCCCCTCGGTGGACGTGATCACCGGCCTGATCAAGGCCAACATCCCCACCCGCATGGCGTTCCAGGTTTCCAGCAAGATCGACTCGCGCACCATTCTCGACCAGGGCGGTGCCGAACAGCTGCTCGGCCACGGTGACATGCTCTACCTACCGCCGGGTACCGGCCTGCCCATCCGCGTCCATGGCGCCTTCGTTTCCGACGATGAAGTGCACCGCGTCGTGGAAGCCTGGAAGCTGCGTGGCGCGCCTGACTACATCGAAGACATCCTTGCCGGCGCCGAAGAGGGTGGTGGCTCCAGCGGTGGTTTCGATGGTGGCGAAGGCGGCGAGGGCAGCGAGGAAGACCCGCTCTACGACGAGGCCGTGCGCTTTGTCACCGAGAGCCGCAGGGCCTCGATTTCCGCCGTGCAGCGCAAGCTCAAGATCGGCTACAACCGTGCTGCACGGATGATCGAAGCGATGGAAATGGCTGGCGTCGTCACGCCCATGAACACCAACGGCTCGCGTGACGTAATCGCGCCGGGCCCGATTCGCGACTAACCCCGAACGAATTCTGATGAGGACCCCCATGCGACTGATCCGCATGCTGCTCGTTGCCGCGCTGAGTCTTGGCGCCCTGCAGGCCCAGGCCGATGACCAGGTAGCCATCGCCCGCCTGACTGAAATGCTCAACAAGGCACAGACCATTACCGGCCGCTTCTCCCAGCTGACCCTGGACGGCTCCGGCACCCAACTGCAGGAAACCTCCGGTGAGCTGGTGCTCAAGCGCCCCGGGCTGTTCCGCTGGCACACCGACGAGCCGATGGAGCAGCTGCTGGTATCCAACGGCCAGAAGGTCTGGCTGTATGACCCGGACCTGCAGCAGGTCACCATCCAGACCCTCGATCAGCGCCTGACCCATACGCCTGCGCTGCTGTTGTCGGGCGATGTGTCGAAGATCAGCGAGAACTTCGAGATCACCCACAAGGAAGGTGGCGACGTGGTCGACTTCATCCTCACGCCCAAGGCCAAGGACACCCTGTTCGACACCCTGCGCCTGTCCTTCCGCAACGGCGTGATCAACGACATGCAGCTGATCGACAGCGTCGGCCAGCGCACCAACATCCTCTTCCTCGGCGTGAAGATGAACCAGGCGATCGACGCTGCCCAGTTCGACTTCAAGGTTCCGGAAGGCGCCGACGTCATTCAGGAATAAGAGGCTTTTCGCGCAGCCATGGACCTGTTCCGTTCCGAGCCCATCGCCCAGCCCCTGGCCGCACGCCTGCGCGCCAGCAGTCTGGATGAGTACGTTGGCCAGGAGCACCTGTTGGCGCCGGGCAAGCCCCTGCGTGAGGCACTGGAGCAGGGGGCGCTGCACTCCATGATCTTCTGGGGGCCGCCGGGTGTGGGCAAGACCACCCTGGCCAAGCTTCTGGCCCAGGTCAGTGACGCCCATTTCGAGACGATTTCGGCGGTGCTCTCCGGCGTCAAGGAAATCCGCCAGTCGGTGGAGATGGCCAAGCAGCAGGCGGCCCAGTACGGTCGTCGCACCATCCTCTTCGTCGACGAAGTGCACCGTTTCAACAAGTCCCAGCAGGACGCCTTCCTCCCTTACGTCGAGGACGGCACGCTGATCTTCATCGGCGCCACCACCGAAAACCCCTCATTTGAACTGAATAACGCGCTGTTGTCCCGGGCCCGTGTCTATGTGCTCAAGAGCCTGGACGAGGCCGCGTTGCGGCGGCTTGTCGACCGTGCGTTGAACGAGGAGAAGGGGCTCGGCAAGCGCAAGCTGCGCCTGCCGGACGAGAGCTTCGCCATTCTGCTCGCCGCTGCCGATGGTGATGGCCGACGCCTGCTCAACTTGCTGGAGAATGCGGCCGACCTCGCCGAGGACGACAGCGATATCGAGCCCGAGCTGCTACAGAACCTCCTGGGTGACAGCCGCCGTCGTTTCGACAAGGGTGGCGAGGCCTTCTACGACCAGATTTCCGCCTTGCACAAGTCCGTGCGCGGCTCCAGCCCCGATGGCGCGCTTTATTGGTATGCGCGGATGATCGACGGCGGCTGTGATCCGCTCTACATCGCCCGGCGCGTGGTGCGCATGGCCAGCGAGGACATCGGCAACGCCGATCCGCGCGCTCTGAGCCTGTGCCTGGCTGCCTGGGATGTGCAGGAGCGCCTCGGCAGCCCGGAGGGCGAGCTGGCGGTGGCCCAGGCCATCGTCTACCTTGCCTGCGCACCGAAGAGCAATGCCGTCTATACCGCCTTCAAGACCGCCATGCGCGATGTCGCTGAAAACGGCTCCCATGAGGTTCCGCTGCACCTGCGCAACGCCCCGACCAAGCTGATGAAGCAGCTCGGTTATGGCGATGAGTACCGCTACGCCCATGACGAGCCGGATGCCTATGCGGCGGGTGAGGACTACTTCCCCGAAAACCTCGAGCCGCGCCAGTACTACCAGCCCGTGCCGCGTGGCCTGGAGCTGAAGATCCGCGACAAGCTGGAGCACCTGGCCGGGCTCGATGCCCGCAGCCCGAGGAAGAGGCGCCCATGATCCCCCTGGTCCTTTCCGTGGCGGTGGGGGGCATCGCCGGCACCCTGCTGCGCTTCGCCGCTGGTAATTGGGTGAACGCCCACTGGCCTCGCCACTTCTACCTCGGTACTCTTGCCGTCAATATCGTCGGCTGCCTGCTCATCGGTTTTCTCTACGGCCTGTTCCTGCAACGGCCCGAAGTGCCCGTCGAGATCCGCGCCGGGCTGATGGTCGGCTTCCTCGGCGGCCTGACGACGTTTTCTTCGTTTTCCCTCGACACGCTGCGCCTGCTGGAAAGCGGCCAGCTGCCCCTGGCCCTTGGCTATGCGGCGGTAAGCGTGCTGGGAGGCCTGCTCGCCACCTGGGCAGGCCTGACTCTGACCAAATTCTGATAGACGGGAACCTCACATGCTCGACTCCAAACTGGTACGTACCCAGACCCAGGAAGTGGCTGACCGCCTCGCCAGCCGCGGCTTCCAACTGGACGTGGCGCGCCTCGAATCCCTGGAAAACCAGCGCAAGTCCGTGCAGACCCGCACCGAGCAGCTGCAAGCCGAGCGTAATAGCCGCTCCAAGGCCATCGGCCAGGCCAAGCAGCGTGGCGAAGACATTGCACCGCTGCTGGCGGATGTCGACCGCATGGGTAATGAGCTGGAAGAGGGCAAGCGCGAGTTGGAGAACATCCAGGTCGAGCTGGACAACCTGCTGCTGAACATCCCCAACCTGCCTCACGAATCCGTGCCGGTGGGCGAGGATGAGGAGGGCAACGTCGAAGTTCGCCGTTGGGGCACTCCGCGCAGCTTCGATTTCGAGGTCAAGGACCACGTCAGCCTGGGCGAAACCCATGGCTGGCTGGACTTCGAGACCGCCGCCAAGCTCTCCGGTGCACGCTTCGCTTTGCTGCGTGGCCCCATCGCCCGTCTGCATCGCGCCCTGGCGCAATTCATGATCAACCTGCACACCGCCGAGCACGGTTACGAAGAGGCCTACACGCCTTACCTGGTCCAGGCTCCTGCACTGCAGGGCACCGGCCAGCTGCCGAAGTTCGAGGAAGACCTGTTCAAGATCGGCCGTGAAGATGAGGCCGATCTGTACCTGATCCCCACCGCTGAAGTGTCCCTGACCAACATCGTGGCTGGCGCGATCCTCGACGCCAAGCAGCTGCCACTGAAGTTCGTCGCCCACACGCCTTGCTTCCGCAGCGAAGCCGGCGCCTCCGGTCGCGATACCCGCGGGATGATCCGCCAGCACCAGTTCGACAAGGTCGAGATGGTGCAGATCGTCGAGCCGTCCAAGTCCTTCGAGGCTCTGGAAAGCCTGACCGGCAACGCCGAGAAGGTCCTGCAGCTGCTCGAACTGCCGTACCGCGTCCTGGCCCTGTGCACCGGTGACATGGGCTTTGGCGCCACCAAGACCTATGACCTGGAAGTCTGGGTGCCGAGCCAGGACAAGTACCGCGAGATCTCCTCCTGCTCTAACTGCGGTGATTTCCAGGCTCGCCGCATGCAGGCCCGTTACCGCAACCCGGAAACCGGCAAGCCCGAGCTGGTACACACCCTCAATGGCTCCGGCCTGGCAGTCGGTCGTACCCTGGTTGCCGTGCTGGAGAACTACCAGCAGGCGGACGGTTCCATCCGCGTGCCGGACGTACTCAAGCCCTACATGGGCGGTATCGAAATCATCGGTTGATCCTCATCGCTCCCGCTTCGGCGGGAGTGGCTTGAGTGCTCCCAGGCGCCCGCGTTCCGGTTCTCCCCGGATGCGGGCGTCGTTTTCCACGGCAACCACTGCAGCAAGGCTTCCCCATGGATTTCCTCCCGCTCTTCCATAACCTCCAGGGCCGCCAGGTGCTCGTCGTCGGCGGAGGCGAAGTCGCCCTGCGCAAGGCCCGCCTGCTGGCGGATGCCGGTGCGGTGCTGCGTGTGGTGGCGCCGGAGATCGACGGCCAGTTGAGTGAGCTGGTGCTGGCATCGCAGGGGCAGGCCCATCTCCGTGGTTACGAAGAGTCGGATCTCGATCAGTGCGTGCTGGCCATTGCCGCCACGGATGACGAACCGCTCAATGCACTGATTTCACAGCATGCGCAGGCGCGCGGCGTGCCGGTGAACGTGGTGGATGCGCCGGCCCTGTGCAGCGTGATCTTCCCCGCCATTGTCGATCGCTCGCCGCTGATCGTCGCCGTCTCCAGCGCGGGGGATGCACCGGTTCTGGCACGGCTGATCCGCGCCAAGATCGAAACCTGGATCCCTTCCGCCTATGGCCAGCTAGCCGGGCTCGCCAGCCGCTTTCGCAGCCGGGTCAAGGCGCTCTTCCCTGATGTGCAGCAGCGTCGGGTGTTCTGGGAGGACGTTTTCCAGGGGGCGATCGCTGAGCGCATGCTCGCCGGCCAACCGGCCGAAGCCGAGCGCATGCTCGAGGAGCGCGTGGCTGGTGGTGGAGCCAAGCAGGCGTTGGGTGAGGTTTACCTGGTGGGTGCGGGCCCGGGTGATCCCGATCTGCTGACCTTCCGCGCCTTGCGTCTGATGCAGCAGGCCGATGTGGTGCTCTACGACCGCCTGGTGGCGGGCCCCATCGTCGAGATGTGCCGTCGTGATGCCGAGCGTATCTACGTTGGTAAGCGCCGCTCGGAACACGCCGTGCCCCAGGACGAAATCAATCGTCAGCTGATCGACCTGGCGCGCCAGGGCAAGCGCGTGCTGCGCCTGAAGGGTGGTGATCCGTTCATCTTCGGTCGTGGTGGCGAGGAAATCGGTGAGTTGGCCGCCAATGGCATTCCCTTCCAGGTGGTGCCTGGCATCACCGCAGCGTCGGGCTGTGCCGCCTATGCCGGGATTCCGCTGACCCACCGCGACTATGCGCAGTCGGTTCGCTTCGTCACGGGACACCTAAAGGACGGCAGCAGCGACCTGCCTTGGACCGATCTGGTGGCGCCGGGGCAGACCCTGGTGTTCTACATGGGGTTGGTGGGCTTGCCGAGTATCTGCAGCGAGCTGATCCGCCACGGGCGCGCAGCGGATACGCCGGCCGCTCTGGTGCAGCAAGGCACCACCAGCAACCAGCGAGTGTTCACCGGTACCCTCGGCGACCTGCCGCAGCTGGTCGCCGAGCACGAAGTGCACGCGCCCACCCTGGTAATCGTGGGTGAGGTAGTGCAACTGCGTGACAAGCTCGCCTGGTTCGAAGGGGCTCAGGCCGACTGAGCCACGCCCTTGCCCGGCAGGTGGTCGCGCCCATGGGGCTGGCTGAAGTCCTGCAACGGGCCGGCGGGAATGATCCCGGTCGGGTTGATGGTGCGGTGGCTGCCGTAGTAGTGGCTCTTGATGTGCTCGAAGTCCACCGTCTCGGCCACTCCGGGCCATTGGTACAGCTCGCGCAACCAGCCGGAGAGGTTGGGGTAGTCGGCGAGGCGACGCAGGTTGCACTTGAAATGCCCGTGGTAGACGGCGTCGAAGCGTATCAGCGTGGTGAACAGGCGCCAGTCCGCTTCGGTCAGGTGGCTTCCGGCCAGGTATCGGCGCTCGCCCAGTAGCGCTTCCAGGGCATCCAATTCATTGAACAGCTCGCCGAAGGCTTCCTCGTAGGCGTCCTGGGTGGTGGCGAAGCCTGCCCGATAGACGCCATTGTTGATCGCCGGATAGATGCGTTCGTTCAGCGCGTCGATTTCGCTGCGCAGGTGTTCCGGGTAGAAGTCCTGGCGATCATTGGTCAGGCCATCGAAGGCCGAGTTGAACATGCGGATGATCTCGGAGGACTCGTTGCTGACGATGCGCCCTTCGAATTTGTCCCACAGCAGCGGCACGGTCACGCGGCCGGTGTAGTCGGCGTCATCGCGGGTATAGCGCTGATGGAGGTAATCTAGGCCGTCGAGAGCATCGCCGCTCGATCCGTGGCTGCGATCGAAGGTCCAGCCGTTCTCCAGCATCAACCAGCTGACCACGGAAACGTCGATCAGGCTTTCGAGGCCTTTCAGCTTGCGGAAGATCAGCGTGCGGTGGGCCCAGGGGCAGGCCAGCGACACGTAGAGGTGGTAGCGGCCGGGCTCGGCGGTGAAGCCACCCTTGCCGCTCGGGCCGGGCGACCCGTCAGCGGTGATCCAGTTGCGCCGGCGCGCGCTTTCACGTTGAAAGCGACCGTCTTTGGCGGTGTCGTACCACTTGTCCTGCCATTTGCCTTCGACCAGCAATCCCATGGCTCTGACCCTCTGAAGTTGGAAATTGGGCTGAGTCTAATGGTGTTGAGTCGATTGAATGGCGCAAATTCAAAGTGTCTTTGATCGATTAAATCGAACGATTCCGGTTGGCCCACAGCGTTTCCGCTTCGCTGAAGGCTTTATCCCGGGGTTTGCCCAGGCCACGAAGGGCCAGGGCCATGGTGCTGAGAATGGCCAGGCGGGCGTAGCTGTCTTCGATGCTGCCGTCCCACACGCCCAGCAGCTGTGCCGCCTCGATGCGCTCGGGTTTGACATGGCGCAGGGGCGAGAGGGCCGGCCATTCCTCGTCCCAGTCGCTGCCGCCCTGGGTGCCGTATAGGTGGGAGGTGGCATCCGGGTTGACCTCGATCTCTCCGCCTTCACCCTTGATCACGATTGCCGTATCGCCGAGCAACCGGCTGGCTTCACGGTGCACTGCCTGATAGCCCGGATGGAAGATGCTCTGCAGCCCGCAGCGTGCGCCCAGCGGGTTGAGGATGCGTGCCAGCGAGTGGATCGGCGAACGCAGGCCGAGGATGTTGCGCAGGTCGATCATCCGCTGCAGCGGTGCCGACCAGGCGCCCAGCGGGATGAACGCGAGGTTCTGCTGGTCCAGTGCCAGGGCGACGTCCTGCCAGTTCGTGCAGTCGGGTATGCCGAGCAGCTCCAGGCATTGCTCGGTGTAGATGCGGCCCGCCGTGTGCAGGCCGCCGCCGTGCAGGAGGATGCGCACGCCGCCATGGGCCAGTGCCTTGGCGGCCAGCAGGAACCAGGGGTGGTGGCGCTTCTTGCCCGCGTAGCTGGGCCAGTCGATGTCCACGGGAATGGCCGGAGCGTCGTTGCGTTCACGAAAGGCTTCAGTGAAGCCGGCCAGCTCTTCGGCACTTTCTTCCTTGTGCCGCAGCAGCATGAGGAAGGCGCCCAGTTGGCTGTCTTCTGTCTTGCCGTCCAGTAGCATGCCCATGGCTTCGCGAGCTTCTTCGCGGGTCATGGGGCGGGCGCCACGCTTGCCCTTGCCGAGGATACGCACGAACTGGGCGAAGGGGTGTTCAACGGGGGCGGCGGGAGTCATAGGCAATTGGTCGGCTTGGGCAGGCCGGCGAGCTTGGCGGCAAGCTTGGCCGGGGCGCCCTTGAATAGGTGGTTGAGATGCAGGCTGTTGCCCTTGTCCGGGCCGAGCTGCTGGGCGACGTACTTGATCAGTGGGCGATTGGCCGGCGACAGCTGGAATTCAGCGTAGAAGCGCCGCAGCAAATCGAGGATTTCCCAATGCTCGGCCCGTAGCGTGATTTCTTCGCGAAGGGCCAGGGCTTCAGCGACCGCCGGGGACCAGTCCGCCAGCTCTTGCAGGTAGCCGTCCTTATCCAGCGGGATGCACTGTCCGTTGAGGTCGAGGCTGCTCATAGCCAGCTGTTCACCTTGTCGTGCTGGATGCAAAGCGCCACGAACCCCGGGTAGTCGAGCTGTGTGATACGCGAGGGCAGGGTTCCGAGCGCTCGCGCGGCCACATCTTCTTCCAGGGCAAAAAGAGCGATGCCAGTCGGGAGGGCTTCCAGTTGCTCAAACGGGGCGGTCGACTGGCGCAGGGCCTGGACGGCTTCACCGCTGAGCAGCAGCGCATCCTGTTCGCCCAGCAGGCGCAGGCAGCTGGTGAAGCGGTCGTCACCGAATGGCGAATGGGAAAGAACGTGCAATGTGCTCATCAGAGGGTGATTACCTGATCATGGCGCCCGATGAGGGAACGCAGGGCTGCATCATCCAGGACCTCGACGGGAAGATTCAGCCCGTTGGCGGTCAGGCCACGTTTGTCCAGGCTGTAGGCGCAAGCGTAGAGGGCTTCCACGCCGAACAGCGGCAGGGCCTGCAGGTTGGCGGTCAGGTCTTTCTGCTGCAGTTTTGCGGGGGCCTGGTTGTTGGCGAGCTGGAAGACGCCATCGTCCAGAAACAGTATTGCCAGCGGCAGGTCGAAAGCACCGCCTGCCAGGGCGATATCCAGCGCCTCACGGGCACCGGGGCCGGCCCAGGGCGCACTGCGACTGATGATCAGCATGGACTTGGCCATATCAATTCCCTCCGAAGCAGATCAGGCGGTCGGCCATCTGTGCAGCCTCATGCAGCTGGCCCAGGCCGGAGAGTTCCCACCCCGGCGCCAGGTTGGCGGCTACGCGGCCATAGCGTTCGGCCTCTTCCTGGTTGATCACGCCGCGGCGCAGGGCGGCAGCGATGCAAACCACACCGTCCAGCTGGTGCTTGGCCAGAAGATTGGCCCAGTCGCGGGCTATGTCCGGCTCGTCCTGCGGGGTCACCACATTGGCGGAGGCGCTGTGGACACCGTCCTGATAGAAGAACAGTCGGGTAATTTCGTGGCCACCGTCCAGTACGGCCTCGGCGAAGCGCAGGGCGCGGCGGGAGGAGGGCGCATGAGCGGGGGCGAAGAGGGCGATGGCGAATTTCATGAGGGTGCTTCGACACAGGATTGCTGGGCGCAATGATACGGCTTGCGTCCAGGTTTTGCAGGCAAGAAAAAGCCCGCCGAAGCGGGCTCTTGCAAGGCGTTGCTATCAGTCGTCGCCGCTCATCACGCCGAAGATCTGCAGCAGGCTGACGAACAGGTTGTAGATCGACACGTACAGGCTGATGGTCGCCATGATGTAGTTGCGCTCACCGCCATGGATGATCGCACTGGTCTGATAAAGGATGCAGACCGAGGCGAACACCACGAAGCCGGCGCTGATCGCCAGTTGCAGGCCGCTGATCTCGAAGAAGAAGCTCGCCAGCATGGCGCCGATCAGGACGAAGAAGCCCGCGGTGATGAAGCCGCCGAGGAAGCTCATGTCCTTGCGGGTCGTCAGCACGTAGGCGGACAGGCCGAAGAACACCAGGGCCGTCATGGCGAAGGCCGAGCTGATCACCTCGCCGCCGTTGGGCATGCCCAGGTAGCGGTTGAGGATCGGGCCCAGGGTGTAACCCATGAAACCGGTCAGGGCGAAGGTGGAAAGCAGGCCCCAGGACGAGTTACGCAGTTTTACGGTGAGGAAGAACAGGCCGTAGAAACCGATCAGCACCACGAAGATGCTCGGGTAGGCGACGCGCATCTGCTGCGCGACATAGGCGACCAGGCCACTGAAAGCCAGGGTCAGCGCCAGCAGCCCGTAGGTATTGCGCAGCACGCGGCTGACTTCGAGCCCGCCGGCCTGCGCCTGGTTCAGTACGTAATCTTGATCGCTCATCTGCAAAACTCCTGCAAGAAATTGGGTCCGTGACCGCAGTCGAGCGAAATGATAACAGAGGTCAGCATCGGCTCTGTTGCGAGAGTTTGACAGCGTGTTGCGTTCGGGTAGTATGGCGGCCCGCAAATGCGGAAGTGTGGCCGAGTGGTTGAAGGCAGCGGTCTTGAAAACCGCCGACGGGAAACTGTCCGTGAGTTCGAATCTCACCGCTTCCGCCATATAGTTACACCGCAAAGCCCCGTTCTTCGGGGCTTTGTCGTTTCTGGGCCTTGGCTACCTGGACCGTCTTGCGCTTAACGGTCTTGCATCTTCAGGTGTTGTCGAGCGCTCAGGTCGTGGTCGACAGGGTCGATGTCGCACCACTGCCAGTCTTGATGTCGGGATCCTGGATCCTTCTGATGAACCATTTGCCCAGGTCGGAGAGTGAATAGACCAGCTCTGCGGCTTGGCGGCCGCCGTTATTGCTGAAGCTGGTTCTCTGGGTGAATGAGTCGTTGAGCAGGCCCTTGGCAATGAGCTCGGAGATGCACAGTGCGATCAGGTTCGGGTCGAAGGCTGTGAGCTTGGGGTCCAGCGGTATTGCATTCGGGGCGCTCTGACCCACGCTGAAGATGATGGCCTTGCCGCGTGCGTCCTGCCCCAATGCCGCGGCTTCGCGAAGGATGATGATGTGGACGTCCTCCAGCTCTCTGATGAGTTTCAGCACCTGTGAAAGCTCGTTCCAGTCAGTTGAGCTGTTCATCCATGCATGCGCGAGGATGGCGGCGAAGTAGTTGGCCTTCCTTTGGCTCGTGCTGCCCATGAGCGCGGTGATGCATACATGCAGCGCCGCCATGAATTCTTCTGACTCAGGGTCTGGGGCGTTGCGATCCACTCTTCTTGCCAGGTGCTCGAAGAGGTTGTCCAGCCGCTTGATGTTGTAGCTGGCCACATGATTGGAGGCGATCCGGTCGATCGTCCCGCCTCCCAGTAGATTCACCGCCCAGACGAAATAGGGAAACAGGACGCTGTCTTCGTACTTCTTGAAGACTTCGACGAGAACGCTGGGCTTGTTCGCGTAGGCCATTGCGGAGCTTGAGCGTTGCTGGATCAGTTCGTTGTCACTCATGGGTTTTCCTCGTTGCAAGTACGGCGATGGTAGGGATCGGGTTGCTCCTCCTGCAACGCAACACGCCGTACTTGCTCGTGGATGACGTTCTCCGTGGCCTTGGCAGGTGCTACTTAGCCGACCAAGCAATAAAGCGCTGCTCCAACTCCTCGCCGTGGTCCAGCCAGAACTGCGCATCGACCTTCAGCGCCGGTGCGATGTTCTCTGGCGCGGTGGGGAAATCCGCCCGTGTAGCGGGGCTCACCATGTCGAGGGCGCGAAGGTTCACTGGCCCGTTGTGCATGATCTCGGCAAAGCGTGCCTGTTGATCGGGCTGGCTGGTGAACTGCATGAATTGCAGGGCGGCGGTTTGATTGCGGCTGCCTCTGACGATGGCCCAGTTGTCCATGTCATAGAGGCTACCGGCCCAGATCACCGGGAAGTCGTAGCCATCCTTGCGCGCACCTATCGCCCTGGCGGTGTAGCCGGAGGTCATGACGACATCGCGCGAGGCCAGCCACTGCAAGGGCTGAGCCCCTGTTTCCCACCACTGGATATGGGGTTTGATCTGGTCCAGCTTGCGGAATGCGCGCTCGACGCCTTGGGGGTTCGATAGCACCTCGTAAACCTGCTCGGAGGGCACGCCGTCGGCCATCAGGGCGATTTCCAAGGTGAGCTTGGCGCCCTTGCGCAGGGCGCGTTTGCCGGGGAATGCGTCCAGGTCCCAGAAGTCCGTCCAGCCTTTGGGTGCGGTTGCCAGCGCCTTGGCGTCGTAGGTCAAAGCGGTCGACCAGATGAATATGCCCACGCCGCACTCGCTGATCGCGTCGTCGATCAGGTCTTCGGCATTCAATTTCTGCAGTGGTGGCAGGGGCTCGAAAAGGCCCTCTTCGCAGCCTCGCTGCAGGTCGGCGTGGTCCACCTCGACCAGGTCCCAGCTGATGGAGCCGGTCGCGACCATGGCCTTGATCCTGCCCAGTTCGCCGTTGTAGTCGTCCGAACGCACCGGGGTGCCATGGGCTTGCTCAAAGGGCGTGTAGAACGCTGCTTGCTGGGCTTGCTTGTTCAGGCCGCCCAGGGAAACGACGGTCAAAGTGGAGGCGTGGGCTTCGAGCGCCGAGATGGCAATGAAGAAAGCGACTGCTGAGGGTTTGAGCATGATCGATATCCCTTGTTCTTGTTGTCATTTCAAGGCGGAGATCAGGGCTTCTCGTCCACCGTCCGGCATGCAGGGCCATCCTAGTGATGAGCCGTCGGCGGTGCGTGGAAATAGCCTCCCGCAGGCAGGGAGGTTTTTTCCGATACATTCGCGCTCGTGAGTTCCACTGTGTTTGACGAGGATGAGCGGAGTAGGGGGCAAGCATGAATGACTATGGCAACTATCGACTGCCGTCCCTGGATGCCATGCAGGCGTTCGTGGCCGCTGCCCGCCTTGGCTCGTTCGAGCGCGCCGCTGAGGAGTTGTCGCTGACGGGCAGCGCGCTGAGAAAGCGGGTCTCCGGGCTCGAGCAGTTGCTGGGTGTGCAGTTGCTCAATCGCCGTGACGGCGCCTTGTCATTGACGGCACAGGGGCAGGTAGGTCTATCTGGAGCAGATCAGGCCGGTGATGGCGCAGCTCGTGGCGATTCCCATGCACAGTCGTCTGGTGCAGCGTCGGCAACGCCTGGCCATTTCCTGTCCGCCGACCTTCGCACGGCAAATCCTTATTCCCCGCCTGGCGGAGCATTGCCTGGCCCACCCCGGTGTCGATCTGGAAATCCAGGTGACGGCGCCGCTGAATGGCGCCGGGAATGGCGCGAGTGATGTCGATATCTTCGGCGGGAGCCCCGAGGGTTCATGTGCTCTACCGCTTCTCGATGAGTGGCTGCAGCCCCTGGCCGCTCCGCAGTTGCTGGCCCGGCTCTCGGTGCCCGGCAGCGCGCCGGACTTCGGTCGCCTGCCACTTCTTCGTTCCCCTCTGGAGCCCTGGCGGCCTTGGTTGGCAGCTGCCGGGCTGTCCCTGCCAGAACCTGACCAGGGGCCGGCGCTGCTCGACCTGGGCATGATGCTGGAGGCTGCGGCCAATGGTCAGGGCGTGGTCCTCGCCCGGCCTTCGCTGGCTCGCCCGTGGTTGGCGGACGGGCAACTGGTACCCCTTGGGCGTGTGCGCAGCCGGCCTTCCTATCACTACGAAGCGGTGCTGCTGAAAGCCTCACCGGCTGCCGATGCATTCATGGTGTGGCTGAGGTCGATCTGCAGTGACGCGGTGACTCAGTCGCAGGCGCAGATGGATGAACTGCTCGCGGAATAATCCGCCTGGGTAGCGGGAATTCTTTTCCTCATTCGCCACAGGCTGGCTCGCTAGCATCCTCCCCGATCGCCTGAGGAGGACTGCATGCCCACCATCACCTGTGTCGAAGACCTTCGTGCGCTGGCCCGTCGACGCGTTCCGAGAATGTTCTACGACTATGTCGATGCCGGCTCTTGGACCGAGACCACCTACCGGGAGAACCAGGCTGATTTCGCCCGGATCAAGTTACGCCAGCGTGTCGGCCGCGATATCGAGCATCGCTCGTTGGCGACCCGGATGCTTGGCATCGACATGACCATGCCGCTGGCCATCGCACCTACCGGCCTGGCCGGCATGCTGCACGCCGACGGCGAGATACTGGCGGCACGAGCAGCAGCGCGTGCGGGTATCCGCTACACCTTGTCGACGGTCAGCATCTGCTCCCTGGAGGACATTGCCGACGCGGTCGGTGCGCCGTTCTGGTTCCAGCTCTATGTCATGCGGGACCGTGGGTTCGTCGGTAGCCTGATCGACAGGGCCAAGGCCGCTGGCTGCGACGCATTGGTGCTGACCCTCGACCTGCCGCTGAGCGGTCAGCGCCACAAGGATCTGAAAAACGGCTTGAGCACGCCGCCCCGGCTAACCGCCGCCAATCTGCTGGATATCCTCTGCAAGCCCCTCTGGGCTGCGGGTATGTTGCGTACCCGGCGTCATCACTTTGGCAATGTCATGGGGCATGTGAAAGGTGTGGATGATCTGCATCGTTTGGCCGACTGGACCCTGGAGCAGTTCGACCCGAGCTTCAACTGGGGTGATATCGCCTGGATCAAGCAGCGTTGGGGCGGCAAGTTGGTGCTCAAGGGCATTCTCGACGCGGAGGATGCATGTATCGCCGCCAGCCTCGGCGCCGACGCCTTGGTCGTCAGCAACCACGGTGGCCGTCAGCTGGATGGAGCACCTTCGAGCATCAGTGCGTTGCCCGTCATAGTCGAGGCGGTGGGTCAGCAGGTGGAGGTGTGGCTGGATGGCGGCATTCGCAGCGGGCAGGACGTGATCAAGTCCCTGGCCCTCGGCGCTCGCGCCGCACTGATCGGTAGGGCGCATCTCTATGGCCTTGGCGCCTTGGGGGAGGAGGGGGTCGACAAAGTGCTGGAAATCATCGGCCGAGAAATGGACCTGACGCTGGCGCTATGTGGCTACAAGGATGTGCGTGAGCTCGATCATCGCATCCTGGTTCCGGGAAGCTTCCCATTGCCGTAGATGAAATGCCCTGCAAGGAACAGCCTCCTGCCATGACTGGCTTCGGGGTCGAGCCGGCGTGGAGAATCCTTGCCACGGATCGTCGCATCGGAGCGCGATGTCGCATGCAGGGATGGCCACGAAACACATGCCGGAAAAGCGTGAAGCAACGCTGGGTGTGCAGCGCCTGGCTGGCTGACACGGCGCACTCCATAAGACGAAGTAAGCAACGAGCGCGAGACACTGGCGCAGATGGCGGCGGCGCCTGGCTTTCCGCCGATCCCGCTGCGGGTGCTATCGGGGGCGCGGCGTCCTCTTGCCTGGCTGATGTCCGCCGAAGCCGTCGCCTTGCGGGCGCGCAACCAGCTTGGGTTGTCCGCGCTTTCTCCTTATGGTCAGCGGTTGCTGGCGGCCCGCAGTGGGCACTTCCCGCAGATGTCCGAGCCTGGGCGCGTATTGCAGGTTTTGCAGCAACTCATCGAAGAGGCAGGTTCTCGCTAAGGCGAGGGCGGCCGCGCGCTTTCGGTTCGCTGGTCGCCCGATTGCAGCCATAACTTTCAGGTGGTGCTGTGATGTGCCACCTTGAGAGTGCGTCTCCCTGCCTGGTGCTCGATTGTCAGCCCCTATGGACTGTGTTTTCCTGGCGCTTGCTATTTGACGGCGATGAATCAAGCTAGGTCTTGTGAGGCTGTCTTGATAATGTATCTGCCTTTCTACAATCCAGCCGCCCAGGCGGTCTGCGATGCACTGCGAGGTGTCGCTTGATTAGGGTACTGGTGGTCGATGACCACGATCTGGTTCGTACAGGTATAACGCGCATGCTGGCCGATATAGACGGCCTGCAGGTGATCGGGCAGGCCGACAGCGGCGAAGAGGCGCTCAAGAAGGCGCGTGAGCTCAAGCCGGATGTCGTGCTCATGGACGTGAAGATGCCGGGCATCGGCGGCTTGGAGGCGACCCGCAAGCTGTTGCGCAGCCATCCGGACGTCAAGGTGGTGGCCGTTACCGTCTGCGAGGAAGACCCGTTCCCCACGCGTTTGCTGCAGGCAGGTGCTGCCGGTTACCTGACCAAGGGCGCCGCATTGGAAGAGATGGTCCAGGCCATTCGCCAGGTGTTCGGTGGGCAGCGCTATATCAGCCCGCAGATCGCTCAGCAGTTGGCGCTGAAATCCTTCCAGCCGCAAACCAGTGGCTCGCCCTTCGACCTGCTTTCCGAGCGCGAGATCCAGATCGCCCTGATGATCGCCAACTGCCAGAAGGTGCAGACCATCTCCGACAAGCTGTGCCTGTCGCCCAAGACCGTGAACACCTACCGGTACCGGATCTTCGACAAGCTCTCCATTTCCAGTGACGTCGAGCTGGCCCTCCTGGCCGTGCGCCACGGCATGGTGGACGCCGTCAGCTAAGATGCCCGACATTTTCGACGCAACTGATTTCCTTGCCGCCTGCAGCGGGCGCCCGGGTGTTTACCGGATGTTCGAAGAGGGCGGCAAGCTCCTCTATGTGGGCAAGGCCAAGAACCTCAAGAAGCGCCTCGCCAGCTACTTCCGCAAGACCGGGCTGGCACCCAAGACCGCCGCCCTGGTGGCGAAGATCGCGCAGATTGAAACCACCATCACCGCCAACGAGACCGAGGCGCTGCTGCTCGAGCAGACCCTGATCAAGGAGTGGCGCCCGCCGTACAACATCCTGTTGCGCGACGACAAATCCTATCCCTACGTGCACCTGTCCGATGGCCCGTATCCGCGCCTGAGCATCCACCGTGGTGCGAAGAAGCGGAAGGGGCGTTATTTCGGGCCCTATCCAAGCGCCGGGGCCATTCGCGAGAGTCTCGCCTTGCTGCAGAAGGCCTTTCTCGTGCGCCAGTGTGAGGACAGCTACTTCCGCAATCGCACCAGGCCCTGCCTGCAATACCAGATCAAGCGTTGCAAGGGGCCGTGCGTGGATTTGGTCGAGCCGGCCGAGTACGCCGAGGACGTGCGGCATTCGGTGATGTTCCTCGAGGGGCGTAGCAATGCGCTGGCCGAGGAGCTGTCCAGCAGCATGGAGCAGGCCTCGATGCGGCTGGAGTTCGAGCGAGCCGCCGAGCTGCGCGATCAGGTCGCCATCCTGCGCCGCGTCCAGGATCAGCAGAGCATCGAGGGCGGTACCGGGGATGTGGATGTGGTCGCCGCCATCGTCAACCCGGGCGGTGCCTGTGTGCACATGATCAGCGTGCGTGGCGGGCGAGTGCTTGGCAGCAAGAACTTCTTCCCCCAGGTCGCTATCGAGGAGGAGGTAGGTGACGTACTGGTGGCCTTCATCGCCCAGTACTACCTGAGCAACATGGAGCGCGACCTGCCCCAGGAGCTCATCGTCAATACCGTGCATGAGGACTTCCCCACGCTGGTCCAGGCCATCGCCGAACTGCGTGGGCGGGAGCTGAGCATCAGTCATCGGGTACGGACCAATCGTGCCCGCTGGCAGCAGCTGGCCGTCACCAACGCCGAGCAGGCCCTGGCTGCGCGCCTCGCCAATCGTCAGCACATGGCTGACAAGTTCGAAGCGCTGGCCGAGGTGCTGGACCTGGACGAGCCGCCGCAACGGCTGGAGTGCTACGACATCAGCCACTCCAGTGGTGAGGCGACCGTTGCCTCTTGCGTGGTCTTTGGGCCGGAAGGTGCGCTGAAGTCGGACTACCGCCGTTACAACATCGAAGGCGTCACCGCTGGCGACGACTACGCCGCCATGCACCAGGCGCTGACCCGCCGCTTCAGCAAGCTCAAGGAAGGTGAGGGCAAGCTCCCCGACATCCTGCTGGTCGACGGCGGCAAGGGCCAGATGGCGATGGCGCAGGAAGTGCTCCAGGAGCTGGCCGTGCCCGAGCTCATCCTCCTCGGTGTCGCCAAGGGCGTGACCCGCAAGCCCGGCTTCGAGACCCTTTACCTGAACGACGCGGCCCATGAGTTCACCTTGCCGGCGGACTCGCCCGCGCTGCACCTGATCCAGCAGATCCGCGACGAAGCCCACCGTTTCGCTATCACGGGTCATCGCGCTCGTCGTGGCAAGGCTCGGCGAACTTCCAGTCTGGAGGAGGTGGCGGGCGTGGGGCCAAAGCGTCGGCGCGAGCTGCTCAAGCACTTCGGTGGGCTGCAGGAACTGTCCCGCGCCAGCATCGAGGAAATCGCCAAGGCGCCTGGTATCAGCAAAAAGCTCGCAGAGTCGATTTATGCAGCCCTGCACAGCGAGTAGAATGCCCGCTCATTTCCGGTTCAGCTGTCACGATGAATATTCCTAATCTTCTCACCGTTCTGCGCGTTCTGCTGATTCCCGTCTTCATCCTGCTCTTCTATATGCCGTTTTCCTGGAGCTACCTGGCAGCCAGTGCGGTGTTCGCTGTGGCAGCGGTGACCGACTGGTTCGATGGCTACCTGGCCCGGCGCTGGGAGCAGAGCACCCCCTTCGGCGCCTTCCTCGACCCCGTGGCCGACAAGCTGATGGTCGCCGTGGCGCTGGTGCTGCTGGTGGAGGAGCATCACAACCTGTGGCTGAGCCTGCCGGCCGCCATCATCATCGGCCGCGAGATCGTCGTCTCCGCGTTGCGCGAGTGGATGGCCGAGATCGGCGCCCGCGCCCATGTGGCGGTATCCAATCTCGGTAAATGGAAGACTGCCGCGCAGATGCTGGCACTGGTGATCCTGCTGGCCAACCCGCCGCATTTCACCTTCTGGGTGCTGGTGGGCTATGTGCTACTGATCATCGCTGCCGGCCTTACCCTGTGGTCGATGCTGCACTACCTGCTGGCCGCCTGGCCGCATCTCAGCACCGAGCCGAAAAAGAAATAAACTTTTTTGAATCAAGGGGTTGACGGGCGCTTATGAATCTATAGAATGGCGCCCGTCACCAAGACAAAGCGGGAATAGCTCAGTTGGTAGAGCACGACCTTGCCAAGGTCGGGGTCGCGAGTTCGAGTCTCGTTTCCCGCTCCAGATTGTCACGATAGACGCCGCCCCAAGCGGCGTCTTCGTTTGAGGCCGGATGGCAGAGTGGTCATGCAGCGGATTGCAAATCCGTGTACGCCGGTTCGATTCCGACTCTGGCCTCCAATACAAAGCCCCGCAGGCTCACGCCTGTGGGGCTTTTTCTTTTATGCGTTGTTCTTTAGTTTGAGCGCGCAGGGTGGGGGATTTCGGGTGAGCCCGAGATCGCCGATCTACATGGTTTAAGGTTTCCGGCGGGGTATTTTCGTCGGCTTGCGTGGGGAGGAGTGGCTGTATATAGTCCTGCCCTCGCGAAAGGGAGGGCACTCTTCCCATCGTTCAGCGCTACCGCCCGAATGGCGAAATCGGTAGACGCAAGGGACTTAAAATCCCTCGCTGGTAACAGCGTGCCGGTTCGACCCCGGCTTCGGGCACCATACGAATCAAGGGCTTGCGTGCATCATGTACGCAGGCCCTTGTTGTTTTTATTGCCGCAATTCCCACAAATTGCCGCAATTCAGCGCGTTGGGGTGACGACGCGGTAGCCGGGCGCTCAGCCCTATCTAGGTATCTCGCAAGTGAAAAGCCCTGCGCCTGGATGAGGCAGCAGGGCATTCAATGCTACGCGGCGCCGCGTGCTGCCTTGGCCGGCCTGTAGAGGTCTTCGAAGACGTGGCCCGGCATCCAGGTTTCGTATTGTGCGGGGGTGTCGATGTTCCGCACCACGAGGTAGCCGGCGAAGATGCGGTCGGCGCTGGGCGGATGCTTCATGTTGTTGGATTTTGCGAGTTTCTGGTGGCGGTGGCCGTATTCGCGATTCGACAGCTCGCAGGCCCGGACTATCAGGTGGCCAGCCACTGGGGCGCCCTTGAACGCTTCGAAAATCGGCATATCACTAACCTGGATGTACGCCCGATTGAGGTCGTATGACATGGCGATGCCCTCCATGGAGTAAATGTTCAGGGAGCGTAGAAGTGACCTGGCCTCAACGCAAAGAACCTTCGATCGGCTCGACGAGCTGCGCCCCTGGCTGCGTGCAGGGGCTGGCTTGGCCGGATTACTGCAGCCGGAAAAAGGCGCACGCGCCCTCGTTCTTCGGGTGAAAGGACCGGTTCAGGCCGTCAGCTTGGGGTGCGGTACGCCGGCCTGGATGCGTTCGTAGACTTCCTTGCGGTGCACGGCAACGTTCTTCGGCGCGACGATGCCGAACTTCACCTGATGCCCGTGGATGCTGATCACTTCCACCGTGATGCCGCCTTCTATGACGAAGCGTTCGCCGACCGAATTGATGAATAGCTGCATGACGGATCTCCCATAGGGTTGTCGTGGGGCACTCCGGCAGCGCTTCCGGAAATCGGCATGACTTCCCGACGGACATGGATTGCAGCTACCTGATCTCCTGACCTATCGCCATGTTTCGAAGTTCCATCCTTCTGGATGCGTGGTTGTGCGCTTGCCTTTTCCGTACGAAGGATAGGGGCGGTTCCGCTTGTCCGATTTCCCCGCCGGGTTTGAACCCCTGTGCGGGCAGGCTGCTCAAATTTGAAATTTTTCTTGCAGTACCGGGCTCCGCGCATGTGTTGCCATGCTTTTCAGCTAGCCTGAGTGCTGCCTGAAGGAGTCAGGTTCAAGAGGTGCATGAATGGAATCCAAGGAACAGCAGTTGGTTCGCCTGCTCAGTCTCACAACCCGCAGTCTCACCCACCTCACCGCCGCGATGACCGAAATGTCGTTCGAGATGATGCGCAGCGACGACCAGGCCATCAAACAGGCCGGGCAACGCATGATCGATCACCTGGCGGCCATCGGCGCTGGCCTCGATCAGCACTGGGAAACCCTCGGCACCTACGCCGGCGAGCCCGTGGTCCACGAGTCCACCGAAACCCTGGTCGAGGTCGAGCTCAACCTTCCCGCCGACGGGCGCTGAGCGCCATCACGGCGCGGTCATCCCGCTGTCACCGTTCTGCCACCGGAGTCCGCTGCAATCCCTGTATCCATACAGGGAGGGTGAGCCATGCAGCTTTGCGTCGTCGGTGCGGGTTACGTCGGGCTGGTGGCGGCGGCCTGTTTCGCCGAGATGGGCAATCGGGTCGTTTGCGTGGAGCGCGATCCCTGGCGCCTCGCGCGCCTGCAACGTGGCGAGCCGACGATCTACGAGCCCGGCCTGGAAGCCATGTTGAAGATGCACCTCGCCAGCGGCCAGCTGAGCTTCAGCGCGCAGCTGGAGGAGAGCGTCGAACGGGCGGAGATCATCTTCATCGCCGTCGGCACCCCCAGCGGCGAGGACGGCTCTGCCGACCTTTCCCACGTGCTGGCGGTGGCCGATCAGCTGGGCGCCATGCTGCGGCGGCCCTGCCTGGTAGTGAACAAGTCCACGGTGCCGGTGGGTACGGCGGAGCGGGTAGCGGATCGCATCCACATGGCGCTCGCCAGGCGTGACCTGGCATTCACCGTGCCGGTGGCAAGTAACCCCGAGTTCCTCAAGGAAGGTTCGGCGATCGACGACTTCATGCGGCCGGACCGCATCATCATCGGCTGTGACGACCCGGCCTCCGGCGAATTGCTGCGCCGCCTCTACGCGCCGTTCTCGCGCAACCACGATAGGGTGCTGGTGATGGCCACCCGTGCCGCCGAATTCAGCAAGTACGCCGCCAACGCCTTCCTCGCCACACGCATCTCCTTCATGAACGAGATGGCCGGCCTCTGTGCGCGCCTGGGTGTCGATGTGGAGGAGGTGCGCCGCGGTATCGGCAGTGATCGGCGCATCGGCACCCATTTCATCTATGCCGGCTGCGGCTATGGCGGCTCGTGCTTCCCCAAGGATGTGCGCGCGCTGATCCGCTGTGCCGAGCAGGAAGGCATCGAGCCCGGCATCCTGCGGGCGGTCGAGGCGCGCAACGCGCTGCAGAAGACCCTGCTGTTCCAGTCCGTGCGTGAGCACTTCAATGGTTTCGTGCGCGGGCGCACCGTTGCGGTCTGGGGGCTGGCCTTCAAGCCCGGCACTGATGACCTGCGCGAGGCGCCGAGCCTGGTGCTGCTGGATGCGCTGCTCGCTGCGGGCGCGCGCGTTCGCGCCTGTGATCCCGTGGCGGTGTCAGCGGTGGCGGCGCGCTACCCGGAGCAGCTCGCCAGCGGGCAGCTACACTTGGGCGACTCGCCGTACCAGGCGGTGGAGAATGCCGACGCCCTGGTGCTGGTGACCGAATGGAAGCAGTTCCGGCAGCCGAACTTCGAGCGGATTCGCGGTCTGATGAAAATGCCGGTCATCTTCGATGGCAGGAATCTCTACGACCCGGCGCAGCTGGCTGGAATGGGGTTTCTATATCGCGGCATCGGACGCCCAGCAGCTGGGCATTGTAAGGCGACTGCGGCCTGATTAGACTGCGCGGCAGTTTGCCCAACACCCCACCTTTTCAAGGTTAAACATGATCAAGAAATGCCTGTTCCCGGCCGCTGGTTACGGTACCCGTTTTCTGCCAGCCACCAAGGCCATGCCCAAGGAAATGCTGCCGGTGGTGAACAAGCCACTGATCCAGTACGGCGTTGAAGAGGCCCTCGACGCAGGCCTCAGCGAGATCTCCATCGTCACCGGCCGCGGCAAGCGCGCCCTGGAAGACCACTTCGACATCAGCTACGAGCTGGAGCACCAGATCAAGGGCACCGACAAGGAGAAATACCTGGTCGGCATCCGCCGCCTGATCGACCAGTGCAGCTTCTCCTACACCCGCCAGGTGGAAATGAAAGGCCTCGGCCACGCCATCCTCAGCGGCCGACCGCTGATCGGCGACGAGCCCTTCGCCGTGGTCCTGGCGGACGACCTCTGCCTGAACCTCGAAGGTGACGGCGTGCTGACCCAGATGGTCAAGCTGTACAACCAGTTCCGCTGCTCCATCGTCGCCATCCAGGAAGTACCGCCGGAGGAGACCTCCAAGTATGGCGTGATCGCAGGCGAGATGATCCGTGACGATATCTACCGCGTGAACAGCATGGTCGAGAAGCCCAAGCCGGAAGACGCCCCGTCCAACCTGGCGATCATCGGCCGCTACATCCTCACCCCGGACATCTTCAAGCTGATCGAAGAAACCGAGCCGGGCAAGGGTGGCGAGATCCAGATCACCGACGCCCTGATGAAGCAGGCCCAGGACGGTTGCGTGCTGGCGTACAAGTTCAAGGGCAAGCGTTTCGACTGCGGTGGCGCCGAAGGCTACATCGACGCGACCAACTACTGCTTCGAAAACCTCTACAAGACCGGCAAGGCCTACTGATCAGGCCCTGCCAGTCGCATCCACAAGGCCGCTTCTGGGCGGCCTTGTCGTTTCCGGCATTCACGTAGCCCGGGCTTCAGCCCGGGAGGTCGTGCTCAGGGAATCACCATCCCCTCCGAACCCGGCCCCAATGGCTGCCCGTAGCTGAACTCCACGTAGTTTCCCGCCGGGTCCCGCAGCCCGCAGTAGTAGCCTACCGGGTAGGGCTCGTCCCGTGGCGCCCACACCAGGCAGCCCTCGGACCGGGCGCGGGCGGCTATCGCGTCCACCGCCTCGCGGCTGTCCAGGGCGAACCCGAAGTGGCTGTAGTCGTCCGGCGCCAGGTCGCGCGGGCGGCCGCCGGGCATGATGACGAAGATGAAGCGGTGCTCCTGCCCCGGCTCGGCCATCCAGACGATCTTCGAGCCCTTGCCGGCGCGCTCGTGAATCACACGCATGCCGCAGAACGCTTCGTAGAAGCGGATGCAGGGTTCGAGGTCCGGCACGTGCAGGGCGAGGTGGGTGAGGGTAGGGCGCATGGGGTTCCTCCTTCGCTGGCTCAAGCATAGGCCCGGCAACTGGTCAGCGGCGCCCGTTCAGGTATGCTGGCCGCCTGTTTCTGGAGACCCTGCCATGGCCTACGATTTCGACCTCTTCGTCATAGGAGCCGGCTCCGCCGGTGTACGTGCCTCGCGCTTCGCCGCCGGTTTCGGTGCCCGCGTCGCGGTAGCGGAAAGCCGCTACCTGGGCGGCACTTGCGTGAACGTCGGTTGCGTGCCGAAAAAGATGCTGGTGTACGGCGCCCACTTCTCCGAAGACTTCGAGCAGGCCCAGGGTTACGGCTGGAACCTGGGCGAGGCGGGCTTCGACTGGCCCACCCTGATCGCCAACAAGAACCGCGAAATCCAGCGCCTCAACGGCATCTACCGCAACCTGCTGGTTAACAGCGGCGTCACCCTGCTGGAGGGCCATGCGCGCCTGGTGGATGCCCACACCGTGCAGGTCGGCGAGCAGCGCTTCAGCGCCGAGCACATCCTCGTCGCCACCGGTGGCTGGCCGCAGATTCCTGATCTGCCGGGCCGCGAGCACGCCATCAGCTCCAACGAAGCCTTCTTCCTCGAAAAACTGCCCCAGCGCGTGCTGGTGGTGGGCGGCGGCTACATCGCCGTCGAGTTCGCCTCGATCTTCCACGGCCTGGGCGCCAAGACCACGCTGCTGTATCGCAAGGACCTGTTCCTGCGCGGCTTCGACGGCGCCGTGCGCACCCACCTGCGTGACGAGCTGAGCCGCAAGGGGCTCGACCTGCAGTTCAATGCCGACATCACCCGCATCGACAAGCAGGCCGACGGCAGCCTGCTCGCCACCCTCAAGGACGGCCGCACCCTCGAGGCCGACTGCGTGTTCTACGCCACCGGCCGCCGCCCGATGCTGGACGACCTGGGCCTGGAGAACACCGGCGTCGAGCTGGACGACCGTGGCTTCATCAAGGTGGACGACGAATACCGCACCACCGAGCCCTCCATCCTCGCCCTGGGCGATGTCATCGGCCGCGTGCAACTGACCCCGGTCGCGCTCGCCGAAGGCATGGCCGTCGCCCGTCGCCTGTTCAAGCCCGCCGAATATCGCCCGGTGGATTACGACCACATCCCCACTGCTGTCTTCAGCCTGCCCAATATCGGCACCGTCGGCCTCAGCGAGGAAGACGCCCGCGCGCGCGGCCACAAGGTCAAGGTCTTCGAGAGCCGCTTCCGCCCCATGAAGCTGACCCTCACCGAGAACCAGGAACGCACCCTGATGAAGCTGGTGGTCGACGCCGAAAGCGACCGCGTGCTCGGCTGCCACATGGTCGGCCCCGAGGCAGGCGAGATCGTCCAGGGCCTGGCCGTGGCGCTCAAGGCCGGCGCCACCAAGCGCATCTTCGACGAGACCATCGGTGTGCACCCCACCGCCGCCGAGGAGTTCGTCACCATGCGCACCCCCGTGGGGAACTGACGCGGAAATGGCCCAGCTCTTCTACCTGGCAGACCTGTTCGGCGTTGCCGTCTTCGCCATCACCGGCGCGCTGATGGCCGGGCGCAAGTCCATGGACCTGTTCGGCGTGCTGGTGATCGCCATCATCACCGCGCTGGGCGGTGGCACCCTGCGGGACGTCATCCTCGGCAACCACCCGGTGAGCTGGATACGCGACGACACCTACATCCTCGTCGCCTCCCTGGCCGCCGTGGGCACCGTGCTCTGGGTGCGGCTGACCCGGCCGATCAACGAAACCGGCCTGCTGGTGGCGGACGCCTTCGGCCTGGCGGTGTTCACCGTCTACGGCACCGAGGTGGCCCTGCAGCACCAGGTGCCGTTCAGCACCGCCATCATCATGGGGGTGATCACCGGCGTTGCCGGCGGCGTGATGCGTGACGTCATCTGCAACGAGATCCCGCTGATCTTCCAGAAGGAGATCTATGCCATCGCCTGTGTCGCCGGCTCCCTGGTGTTCATCGGCATGCTGCACCTCGGGCTGCCCCGTTGGCTGGACACCGGTGTCGCCATGCTGGTGGTGCTCGGCACGCGCCTGGCGGCGATCCGCTGGGGGCTCTCGCTGCCGCGCTTCCACCTGCTGGACCGCGACTGACCTCGCGCCCGGTCGCTATCTGGATTGAGTCGTCGCGGGCCGCTCGGCCCGTACCTCGATCGTCATCTCGCCACCCCGGGCGAAGCGCAACGTCAGCGGAAAGCGCTCGCCATCCTTCAATGCGCCCTTGAGGCCTACCAGGGTCAGGTGGCTGCCCGTCGGCGCCAGCTTCAGCACGCCACCGGGCGGCACGCCGAAGGACACCAGGGTCATCACCCGGCGCGCCTCGCCGATGCGCACCGTCGTCTGCAAATCCACCCGCCAGGCACGGGGCGTGCTGGCGCCCACCAGTCGATCGCCCTGGGCGCCGGTATCGGTGATAGCCAGGGAAACCACCGCAGCGGTGGCATCCCAGTCGGACGGCTGCGCCCGCGCCTCGCCAAGCGACAGCTCGCCCGCCTGGCTGGTGGTGCAGGCCAGCAGCGTCAGCAGGAGCAGCGCGTGGCGTTTCCAGGGCAGTGAACGAAAGGGAAGAGGGCGCATCGGCAGAGTCCGGCAGGCGGTGGTGGCTGCGCACGATATCACCGCCGTGCCCCGGAGCCTCAGGGCGTCGCCGGCAGGGCGACTTCCGAGAACGGTACCGGCATCACCACGGGCGTGCCTTCAGGTAGCGCGGCGCGGGTGCGCTCGACCATGCCCTGTTCGTCCAGCAGGCGGATGGTCTGCGGCCGCTGCGGGTCGTTGCCGAAGAAGTCCTCCCAATGGCCGAGCACCACCAGGCGCGGGCGGCTGACCTTGAGCAGGGCGTCGGGGTAATGCTGCACCTGGTTCCAGGAGCCGACGCAAAGAATCTCCACGTCGATGGCCTTGCCGTCTTCGAGTATCGGCGGGAAGCCATAGGGCGGGGTGCTGGCGGAGTCCTGGTAGTGGATGCGGTACACAGGCTTCCCGGCTTCATCCAGCAGGTCCACCAGCCAGGCCAGGGTCTGGCCTTCCTTCCAGTTCCACACGGCGGTCGGCAGTTCCTTCAGGTCCTGGTCGTAGCTACCGCGCAGAAAGGTGATCCCGGCGAAATGCGGGGCGTGCATGCTCTGGATCGGCATGGCGCGGAAGCGTCGGTCCCTGGAATAGAGCCAGGTTCCCGGTTGCGCGGCTTTCCCGGGTTCCCCGGCTTCCTTGACGTTGGCCATGGCCGGCTCGGCGTTGACGATGCGTTCCGCCGGCAGCACCGCGCGGAGGATGTGCCCGGCGGTGGCCGAACCGTAGGCGATGGCGTTCGGCGCCTGCTTCTGCATCACCCTTGGCACATCGAGCAGGTGGTCGTAGTGGGCATGGCCGATCAGCAGCATGCTGACGTCATCGGCGGGCGGCATGCGGGCATCGATAATCGCCTCGTCGGCCTTCACCCGCAGCGGCGGCAGGCCGAGGAAGGACGGGTTGCTGAAGGACGGCGCGATCAGCAGCCCCTCGCCGCGCCAGTGCATCAGATAACCGCCCACGCCCAGATACTGCAGCTTCGGTGGCGGGGCATCGCGCTCGGCGGTCAGCGGCAGGCCAACCGGGTCGCGGGCGCAGCCGGCCAGTGCAAGCAGGAGCAACAGGGCGTATCGGGGCATGCGGAATCCTCCAGTGGGCGCGCGAGTATGGAGTCTCGCCGCTGCGCTTTCACCTGCCATAAGGAGGGCGCTGTGCGGGTGCGACCCTATCGGCGATTGGCGAATGCCGGGAAAACCGCGACACTGCATGCTTTCCAAGCGCTTCGCTTCACCCAGGGAGAGATAGAAATGCCCAGATTGCCGCTCATTTTCGCCTTGCTGGCCTGCGCGGGTATCGCCCAGGCGGAAATCCGCACCCAGGAGATCCCCTACAAGGCCGCCGACGGCACGGCGCTGGTGGGCTACTACGCCTACGACGACGCCGTCGAGGGCAAGCGCCCCGGTGTGGTGGTGGTGCACGAGTGGTGGGGCCTGAACGACTACGCCAAGCGCCGCGCCCGTGACCTCGCCGAGCTGGGCTACAGCGCCCTGGCCATCGACATGTACGGCGAAGGCAAGAACACCGAGCACCCGGCCGACGCGCTGGCCTTCATGCAGGCCGCCCTGAAGGACGCCCCCGCCGCCAAGGCGCGCTTCCTCGCCGGGCTCGACCTGCTGAAAAAGCAGCCGCAGACCGATGCCACCAAGCTCGCCGCCATCGGCTACTGCTTCGGCGGCAAGGTGGTGCTGGACGCCGCGCGCCAAGGCGTGCCCCTGGCCGGCGTGGTCAGCTTCCACGGCGCCCTGGCCACCGCCACCCCGGCCACCAAGGGCAGCGTCAAGGCCAAGGTGCTGGTGGAGCACGGCGGCCAGGACAGCATGGTCACCAAGGCCGACGTCGCCGCCTTCAAGGAGGAGATGGACAAGGCCGAGGCCGACTACCGCTTCGTCCTCCAGGCCAAGGCCAAGCACGGCTTCACCAACCCGGATGCGGATCGCCTCAGCCACGCCGGCCACGGCAGCGAGAAGGGCCCGGATATCGGCTACAGCCAGGTCGCCGATGAAAACTCCTGGGCCGACATGCAAAGCTTCTTCAAGGACCTCTTCCCCCGCTGATACCGGGTTTGCGCCGCCCTCAGCGTGACGGGCGGCGCAGGCGCGCCGTATGGCCCTGGTTGTCGTTGCGCTGGCCGGTGCGGCCCTGTTCGCGGCGCGCTTCCTCTATCAGTGCCTCGTGATCGGCGACTTCCGTTGGTGTCTGTTGCGGGTCGTTCAGGTTGTTGCGCTTGCGCTCTGTCATCGAAGCCTCCTCGCCATGATCTCTGTGCAGCCCGTGAACCCGTCGCGGGTGTATTGGTCATGGCGGTGGAGTACAAGGGGCTGGGTCGGGTTCAACCTATGCTTTGACGGGGCCCTGGTTGGGCGCACCTTCGCCCCGGCCACCGGTCCAAAGCAGGACCTGCACGCCGAATCTGCTTAATGTTGTTCTAATAACAAAATAGCGCTTATGAAATGGCGTGATTCCGTGATTCTGAGTTATCTTGATGCGATTAAAACAAGATATCGCCTGGAGCCGCTGATATGCATCCCCGCATTATCGAAGTAACCGAACGCCTTATCGCCCGCAGCCGCCCCACCCGCGAGCGCTACCTGGCGATGATCCGCGAGGCCGCCAGCAAGGGCCCGCAGCGCGGCAAGCTGCAGTGCGCCAACTTCGCCCACGGCGTGGCCGGCTGCGGTGGCGAGGACAAGCAGCGCCTGCGCCTGATGGACGCCGCCAACGTCGCCATCGTGACCGCCTACAACGACATGCTCTCCGCTCACCAGCCCTACGAGCACTACCCCGAGCGCATCAAGCAGGCGCTGCGGGAGATCGGCTCCGTGGGCCAGGTCGCCGGCGGGGTGCCGGCCATGTGCGACGGCGTCACCCAGGGTGAGCCGGGCATGGAGCTGGGCATCGCCAGCCGCGAAGTCATCGCCATGTCCACCGCCGTGGCGCTGTCGCACAACATGTTCGACGCGGCGGTGTTCCTCGGCATCTGCGACAAGATCGTCCCCGGCCTGATGATGGGCGCGCTGCGCTTCGGCCACCTGCCCACGCTGTTCATCCCCGCCGGGCCCATGCCCTCGGGGCTGTCGAACAAGGAAAAGGCCGACGTCCGCCAGCGCTACGCCGAAGGCAAGGCCACCCGTGACGAGCTGCTGGAATCTGAGATGGCGGCGTACCACGCCCCTGGCACCTGCACCTTCTACGGCACCGCCAACACCAACCAGATGCTGATGGAGATGATGGGCCTGCACCTGCCCGGTGCCTCCTTCGTCAACCCCGGCACGCCGCTGCGCGACGCCCTCACCGAAGAGGCTGCGCGCCAGGTCACCCGGCTGACCCAGCAGGCCGGCGGCTTCATGCCCATCGGCGAGCTGATGGACGAGCGCGTACTGGTCAACTCCATCGTCGCCCTGCACGCCACCGGCGGCTCCACCAACCACACCCTGCACATGCCCGCCATCGCCCAGGCCGCCGGCATCCAGCTCACCTGGCAGGACATGGCCGACCTCTCCGAAGTGGTGCCGACCCTGGCCCACGTCTATCCGAACGGCAAGGCCGACATCAACCACTTCCACGCGGCGGGCGGCGTCGCCTTCCTGGTGCGCGAGCTGCTCGACGCCGGGTTGATGCACGAAGACGTCAACACAGTCGCCGGCCCCGGCCTGCGCCGTTACGCCCAGGAGCCCTTCCTCGAGAACGGCCGCATCGCCTGGCGCGACGGTCCGGCGGCGAGCCTGGACGAAAACATCCTGCGCCCCGTCTCCAATCCGTTCTCGCCGGAAGGCGGGCTGCGGGTGATGGAGGGCAACCTCGGGCGCGGGGTGATGAAGGTGTCCGCCGTCGCGCCGCAGCACCAGGTGGTGGAGGCGCCGGCGCGGGTCTTCCATGACCAGCAGGCCCTCGCCGATGCCTTCGCCGCGGGTGAGCTGGAGCGCGACATGGTGGCGGTGATGCGCTTCCAGGGCCCGCGCTGCAACGGCATGCCCGAGCTGCACAAGATGACTCCCTTCCTTGGTGTATTGCAGGACCGCGGCTTCAAGGTGGCGCTGGTCACCGACGGGCGTATGTCCGGTGCTTCCGGCAAGATCCCGGCGGCCATTCATGTGTGCCCCGAGGCATACGACGGAGGTCCACTGGCGCGCGTGCGCGACGGTGACATCATCCGTGTCGATGGCCAGGCCGGAACCCTTCGGGTGCTGGTGGATGCCGACGCGTTCGCCGCCCGCGAGCTCGCGCCGATCCAGCACAACGCCGAGATCGGCTGTGGCCGCGAGATGTTCGCCTTCATGCGTGCCGCGTTCAGCACGGCGGAGCAGGGGGCGAGCGCCTTTACATCCAGCCTGGAGAGCCTGAAGTGACCTTGGCGCTGGTCGGCGATATCGGAGGTACCAACGCGCGTTTCGCCCTGTGGCGTGACGAGCAGCTGGAGTCGGTCAAGGTCCTGGCGACGGTGGATTTCGCCACCCCGGAACTGGCCATCGAACACTACCTGGCGGGCCTCGGCCTGGCGCCGGGTGCCATCGCCGCCGTCTGCCTGGCCTGCGCCGGGCCGGTGGGGGGCGAGGATTTCCGCTTCACCAACAACCACTGGCGCCTCAATCGCCGCAGCTTCTGCGCAACGCTGAAAGTCGAGCGGCTGCTGCTGATCAACGACTTCTCCGCCATGGCCCTGGGCATGACCCGCCTGCAGCCCGGCGAGCGCATGACCATCTGCGCGGGCGAGGCCGATGCCGAGCGCCCGGCCGTGGTCATCGGTGCCGGCACCGGGCTTGGTGTCGGCACCCTGTTGCCTCTGGGTGAAGGACGCTGGGCGGCGTTGCCAGGGGAGGGTGGCCATGTCGACCTGCCCATCGGCAGCGCCCGCGAAGCCGAATTGTGGCGCCACCTGCACGAGCGCCAGGGCCATGTCAGCGCCGAGAGCATCCTCAGCGGCGGTGGCCTGTTGCAGCTCTACCGCGCCAGCTGCGCCCTCGACGGCATCGAGCCGCACCTGGACAGCCCGGCCGCCATCACCTCGGCGGCCCTGGCCGAGGACAGCGAGGCGAGGGCGGTGCTGGAGCAGTTCTGCGTCTGGCTCGGACGGGTCGCCGGCAACAACGTGCTGACCCTCGGCGCCCGGGGCGGGGTCTATGTGGTCGGTGGCGTGGTGCCGCGTTTCGCCGAGTTCTTCAAGGCCAGTGGCTTCGCCGCTGCCTTCGCCAGCAAGGGCTGCATGAGCGACTACTTCAGCGGCGTACCGGTGTGGCTGGTCACCGCCGAATACCCGGGACTGGAAGGCGCGGGCGTAGCTTTGCAGCAAGTGCTGTAGCCCTGAGGCGCAAACACGGGAAGCGGACGCATTGCACGTTCCCGGCACGGCGCCTGATGTAGGGTGGACCACGCTTCACCGGTCCACCGATGGTATGCACCGACGCCGACAGGTGGATGAAAAGAGCGTCATCCACCCGACGCCAACGCCCTGCATCCAAATGGACATGACCCATAACAACAAAGGAAGGCCCACGTGAGCCAAGCCGGTAAAACCATCCTCCTGGTCGATGACGACGAGGAAATCCGCGACCTGCTGCACACCTACCTGAGCCGCGCCGGCTTCCAGGTGCGCACCGTGGGCGACGGCGCCGCCTTCCGCCAGGCCATGGGCGAGGTGGCCGCCGACCTGGTCATCCTCGACGTGATGCTGCCCGACGAAGACGGCTTCAGCCTGTGCCGCTGGGTGCGCCAGCACCAGCGCCTGGCCCAGGTGCCGATCATCATGCTCACCGCCAGCTCCGACGAGGCCGACCGGGTGATTGGCCTCGAACTGGGCGCCGACGACTACATCGGCAAGCCCTTCAGCCCCCGCGAGCTGCAGGCGCGCATCAAGGCGCTGCTGCGTCGTGTCGGCTTCGCCCAGGAGCGCGGTGCCGGCGAGTCCCAGGTGCTGGCCTTCGACGAGTGGCGGCTGGACATGGTCAGCCACCGCCTGTTCCACATCGACGGCGAGGAAGTGATCCTCTCCGGCGCTGACTTCGCCTTGCTCAAGCTGTTCCTCGACCGCCCGCAGCAGATCCTCGACCGCGACACCATCGCCAACGCCACCCGGGGCCGCGAGGTGATGCCCCTGGAGCGCATCGTCGACATGGCCGTGAGCCGCCTGCGCCAGCGCCTGCGCGACACCGGCAAGGCGCCGCGGCTGATCCGCACCGTGCGCGGCTCGGGCTACCTGCTGGCGGCCCAGGTCTCGCCCCATGCCTAAACGCCGCTGGAACCCCATGCCGCGCTCGCTGCTCGGGCGCATGCTGTTCCTCACCCTGCTGGTGGTGCTCATGGCCCAGGCGCTGTCCAGCGTCATCTGGGTCTCGCAGCTGCGCGCCAGCCAGATGGAAGGCCTGCTCACCAGCGCGCGCAGCCTGGCCCACTCCATGGCCGCCAGCGTCGCCTACTTCCGCTCGCTGCCCCTGGGTTACCGGCCGCTGGTGCTGGACCAGCTGCGCAGCATGGGCGGCACGCGCTTCTTCGTTTCTCTCAACGACAAGCCGCTGGACATGCAGGTGCTGCCCGCCACGCCGCGCAAGGCCGCGGTGCTCGACGTGGTCGACGACGTGCTGCGCGAGCGCCTGGGCAAGCAGGTGGACCTCTCGGTGCAGTTCGTCAGCCCGGACGACCTGCGCATCTTCAACGGCGAGCTCAAGCTCGACGAGTTGCCGCGTTCCTGGGCCCACTACGCCCTGAGCCTGGAGCCGCTCAACCCGCCGGTGCTGGTGACGCAGATCCAGATCGCCCCCAACGAATGGCTCTACCTCGCCTCGCTGATGCCGGCGCCCTACGTCAGCCTCGAAGACCAGGGCCTGCCGGCGCAGCAGCTGTGGTTCATCATCCTCACCAGCAGCTTCCTGCTGCTGTTCATCGGCCTGCTGGTGCACTGGCAGAGCCGGCCGCTCAAGCGCCTGGCGGCAGCGGCGCGGGACATGTCCCTGGGCGCCACCGTGGAGCCGCTGGCGGAGGCGGGCGGCAGCGAGGTGGTGGAGGTGAGCCGCGCCTTCAACAGCATGCGCGAGCGCATCAGCCGCTACCTCAGCGAGCGCAGCCAGCTGTTCAGCGCCATCTCCCACGACCTGCGCACCCCCATCACCCGCCTGCGCCTGCGTGTCGAACTGCTGGAGGACGAAGCCCTGCAAGCCAAGTTCGGCCGCGACCTCGACGACCTGGAGCTGCTGGTCAAGGGCGCGCTGCAATGCGTGAAGGACACCGACATCCACGAGAACATCGAGCCGGTGGACCTCAACCACCTGCTGCACTGCCTGGTGGACCCCTACCTGGGCAATGGCCGCGTCACCCTGGAAGGCACCGCGCGCCGGCCTTTCCCGGGCAAGCCCCTGGCGTTGCGGCGCTGCATCGGCAACCTGGTGGACAACGCCCTCAAGTACGGCCAGCGCGCCCACCTGCACATCGAGGACGGCCGCGACGCCTTCGTGCTGCACGTGGATGACGAAGGCCCCGGCGTGCCCGAGCAGCGCCTGGAGCAGGTCTTCGAGCCGCACTTCCGTCTCTCCGGCCAGCAGCAGGGCTACGGGCTGGGCCTGGGCATCGCCCGCAACATCGCCCATAGCCATGGCGGCGAGGTCAGCCTGCGCAACCTGCGTGAAGGCGGGCTGCGGGTGACCCTGGAGCTGCCCCGCGTCGCCGACTGAGCCCCGCTCGCCACTGCGTATCAGGGCCAGGGCTCCAGCCCCAGCAGGCGGCGCCCGTGTTCGCTGAGCTCGGCACGGGCGAAGTGGCGGCGCTCGTACTCCCTTGGGTCGCCGGGGAAGGGGTCGCCCAGCGGGTGGGTCTGCTCCGCCCAGGTATGGATGCGCGCCTGGCGCAGCGGTTCGTTGTCGAAGTCCGCCGGGAACATCGAGATGTACTGCGCCAGGCGCACGCGGTCCTCCGAGCGGTTGGGGCGCACGCCGTGGGCCAGCAGGCTGTTGAAGATCAACAGGTCGCCCTTGTCGAGGCGGATGTTTTCGATGGCGTGCGCGCCGATATCCGGCTTGAAGGGGTTGGCGCCTTCGGGCTGGCGCGACCACCACTGCTCGATCGCTTCGAAGATGCCGGGCACGCACTGGAAGCCACCGACCTCGTCGTCCTGCGGCGCCAGGGACAGCACGCCTTGAGCGGCGATGGGCAGCGGCCGTTGCGACACATCGACGTCGAAGTGGATGAAGCCGTCCTTCTTCCCGGCCGCGCGGGCTGCCTTGTTCGGCGGGTTGAGGTTGGCGCGGTCGATGGCCACCCAGAGGTCCTCGCGGTCCCAGATGTCGACGAAGGCATCGTAGATGCGCCGGTTCTGTCGGGTGTCCCACAGGCTCTGGTGGTTGTAGACCTCCACCATCCCGGTGTTGTTGAGCTCGGTCATGCGGTGTTCGCGCAGTTGCGGGCGATACCAGGTGCTCGGGTCGTGCGGGTCCATCTCCTGGAAGCGCCAGAGCATGGCCACCACTGCGTCGGCCTCGGCGGCACTGACCGCGTTGCGCACGATCACGTAGCCCTTGCGGGTCCAGTGCTGCCAGTCGGCCTCGCTCAGCACCCGCAGCGGGCGGCGCTTGTCGATGGCTTGCAGCGGGGTGGTCGAGCTCCCCGCGCCAGGGTGGTTGCCGTGCCCGTCGGTGTAGAGGGTCGCCATGTCGTTCTCCTGCGTTGTTGTTATGGGAACGCTTCGCAGGCTATCCAGCGGGGCGCGGCGCCGATGCCGCGGTTAGAGGTAGAAACCGATACTTTTATGGCGTGAGTGCGTTCACCGGTTGCGCTATCGTGCCGGCATGCGCGCATTCCTCGAAACCATCACTCCCGACGACGGGGCCTCCTGGGCACTGCTGAACCGGCGCCTGGAGGAGGGCATCCCCTTCGAGTGGCACCACCACCCGGAGTACGAGCTGACCCTCACCCTCAACAGCCGTGGCCATCGCTACATCGGTGACGACATCGAGCCCTACGACGATGGCGACCTGGTGCTGGTCGGCCCCGGGTTGCCCCACAGCTGGTGCTCCCGCGAGCGGATCGACGCCGGGTCGCCCCATGTGGCGCTGGTCATCTGGTTCCACCGTGACTGGGCCAATGGCCTGCTGGCCATGTTCCCCGAGCTGCGCGACATCGGCGTGCTGCTGGCGGGTGCGGAGCAGGGGTTGAGTTTCGGTGCGGCGACCCGCGCCGGCGTGCGCCCGCTGATCGAAGCGATGCCGGGGGCGGAGCCGGGCCGGCGCCTGATGCTGTTGCTGGACGTCCTGTTGCAACTCTGTCGCGACCCGGATGTGCTGCACCTCGCCAACGCACCGGCCACGCCTGCCGCCATGCCCACGGCTGACCCGCGCATCCAGCGGGTGCTGGACCGGCTGCACCAGGGCTTTGCCGAGCCGCTTTCCATCCCCGAGTTGGCCGAACTCGCCTGCGTCAGCGTCTCGGCTTTCCATCGGATGTTTCGCCGCCACACGCGGATGACCGCCGTGCAATACGTCACGCGGTTGCGCATCGGTCGCGCCTGTTCGCTGCTGATCGCTACCGACCTGGCCGTGGTACGCATCGCCGAGCAGGTGGGCTATGCCAACCTCTCGCTGTTCAACCGCCAGTTCCTCGCGCTCAAGGCCAGCACCCCGAGGGACTTCCGCCGCCTGCACCGCAAGGCGCCGAACCCGCCCCGGGTGGTGTCGGCGATGGGTTGAACCAACCGAGGCAGTTTCCGTTCTGTGTAACCGAGCTGTGACCTTCGGGCATCCCTTTGTTACCCGGCGTTCCGACCATCCTGTTTAGACTCCTGGCATGCGCAAGCACCGACTTGCACAGCCATAAAAACAAAAAGGTGATCCCCTCATGAATGCGTTCTCTCGCCTGGCCGTTGTCGTATCCCTCGCTTCGCTCTTCCCCCTTTCCGCCCTAGCCGGTGAAGTGGAGGTTCTGCACTGGTGGACCTCCGGTGGCGAAAAACGCGCCGCCGATACCCTCAAGGAACTGGTCGAGAAGAAAGGCCATACCTGGAAAGACTTCGCCGTCGCCGGCGGTGGTGGCGAGGCGGCCATGACCGTGCTCAAGACCCGCGCCGTATCCGGCAACCCGCCGTCCGCCGCGCAGATCAAGGGGCCGGACATCCAGGAGTGGGGCGAACTCGGCCTGCTCACCGAGATGGACAACGTGGCCGAGGAGGGCAAGTGGGACCAACTGCTGCCCAAGCAGGTCGCCGGCATCATGAAATACGACGACCACTACGTGGCCGTGCCGGTCAACGTGCACCGGGTCAACTGGCTGTGGATCAACCCCGAGGTGTTCAAGAAGGCCGGCGCCACGCCGCCCACCACCCTCGATGAATTCTTCGTCGCCGCCGACAAGCTCAAGGCCGCCGGCTTCATCCCCGTCGCCCACGGTGGCCAGCCCTGGCAGGACGGCACCACCTTCGAAAACATCGCCCTGAGCATTCTCGGCCCGCAGGACTACCACAAGGCCTTCGTCGAGCTGGATTCGGCGACCCTCTCCGGCGACAAGATGGTCAAGGTGTTCGCCACCCTGCAGAAGCTCCACGGCTACATCGACGCCAACGCCGCCGGCCGCGACTGGAACTCCGCCGCCGCGCTGGTCATCAACGGCAAGGCCGGCATGCAGATCATGGGCGACTGGGCCAAGGGCGAATGGACTGCCGCCGGCAAGGTGGCGGGCAAGGACTACCTCTGCGTGCCGTTCCCCGGCACCCAGGGCAGCTTCGACTACAACATCGACTCGCTGACGATGTTCAAGCTCAAGGACGAAGCCAACCGCAGTGCCCAGGAAGACCTGGCGCGCATCGTCATGGGCACCGAGTTCCAGACCCTGTTCAGTCAGAACAAGGGCTCCATCCCGGTGCGCCAGGACGTCGACATGAGCGGCTTCGACAGCTGCGCCCAGGCCTCCATGAAGGACTTCAAGGAAGCCGTCGGCAACGGCGGGCTGCAGCCGAGCATGGCGCACCTGATGGCCTCCTCGGGCTACGTCCAGGGCGCCGTGTTCGATGTGGTCACCAACTTCTTCAACTCGCCCTCGGCGGACCCGAAGAAAGCCGCCCAGCAGTTGGCTGCTGCCATCCAGGCCGTGCAGTGATCCCCGGGGCCGCGTAAGCGGCCCCTCCCTTACCGACGATTTTCCAGGTGCCGGCAGGCGCCATGGGTTCCTGCTGCCTCGATTTCTCTCTGCTCCCTCCGGGAGAGCGGGCTGTTCGCGTCACCTGTCATACGGAGTGCCCCATGAGCTCAACCGCAGTCTTCACCAAGGCATCGCCGCTGGATGCGCTGCAACGCTGGCTTCCCAAGCTGGTGCTGGCGCCGAGCATGCTCATCGTGCTGGTCGGCTTCTACGGCTACATCCTCTGGACCTTTCTGCTGTCGTTCACCAACTCGCGCTTCATGCCCAGCTACAAGTGGGTGGGCCTGCAGCAGTACGAGCGCCTGTGGGACAACGACCGCTGGTGGGTCGCCAGCCACAACCTGCTGGTCTATGGCGGGCTGTTCATCACCATCAGCCTGGTGATCGGCGTATTCCTCGCCGTGCTGCTGGATCAGCGCATCCGCCGCGAAGGCTTCATCCGCACCGTCTACCTGTACCCCATGGCGCTGTCGATGATCGTCACCGGCACCGCCTGGAAGTGGCTGCTCAACCCCGGCCTGGGGCTGGACAAGCTGCTGCGCGACTGGGGCTGGGAAGGCTTCCGCCTCGACTGGCTGGTGGACCCGGACCGCGTCGTCTACTGCCTGGTGATCGCCGCCGTGTGGCAGTCCTCCGGCTTCGTCATGGCGCTGTTCCTCGCCGGCCTGCGCGGTGTCGACCAGTCCATCGTCCGCGCCGCCCAGGTGGACGGCGCCAGCCTGCCCACCATCTACCTGCGCATCGTCCTGCCGAGCCTGCGCCCGGTGTTCTTCAGCGCGCTGATGATCCTCGCCCACATCGCCATCAAGAGCTTCGACCTGGTGGCGGCGATGACCGCCGGCGGCCCCGGCTACTCCTCCGACCTGCCGGCGATGTTCATGTACGCCAGCACCTTCACCCGTGGGCAGATGGGCCTCGGCGCGGCCAGCGCCATGCTCATGCTCGGCGCCGTGCTGGCGATCATCGTGCCCTACCTGTATTCCGAACTGAGGAACAAGCGCCATGACTAGCCTGGCCGGAAAACCCCCGTTCAGCCTCAGCCGCCTGGCCATCCACGCGACCCTGATCTTCGCCTGCGCCCTCTACCTGGTGCCGCTGGTGGTGATGCTGCTGACCAGCTTCAAGACCCCCGACGACATCCGCACCGGCAACCTGCTGTCGCTGCCGGACGTGTTCACCCTGATCGGCTGGGCCAAGGCCTGGACCCAGGTCGGCGGCTACTTCTGGAACTCGGTGATGATCACCGTGCCGGCGGTGCTGATCTCCACGCTGCTCGGTGCGCTCAACGGCTACGTGCTGTCCATGTGGCGCTTCCGTGGCTCGCAGCTGTTCTTCGGCGCGCTTTTGTTCGGCTGCTTCCTGCCGTTCCAGGTGGTGCTGCTGCCGGCGTCCTTCACCCTCGGCCAGTTCGGCCTGGCCAACACCACCGCCGGCCTGGTGCTGGTGCACGTGGTCTACGGCCTGGCCTTCACCACGCTGTTCTTCCGCAACTTCTACGTCAGCATCCCCGACGCCCTGGTGCGTGCGGCGCGGCTCGACGGCGCGGGGTTCTTCACCATCTTCGGGCGCATCCTGCTGCCCATGTCGGTGCCCACCGTCATGGTCTGCCTGATCTGGCAGTTCACCCAGATATGGAACGACTTCCTCTTTGGCGTGGTGTTCGCCAGCGGCGACAGCCAGCCCATCACCGTGGCCCTCAACAACCTGGTCAACACCAGCACCGGGGCCAAGGAATACAACGTCGACATGGCCGCCGCGATGATCGCGGGCCTGCCGACCCTGCTCGTCTACGTGTTAGCCGGCAAGTACTTCCTCCGGGGGTTGACGGCTGGCGCGGTCAAGGGCTGAACGCCGCTGCGCGTGCCCGCGACGCTACTTATTTGTGGAGATTGATATGGCAACCCTCGAACTGCGCAACGTCAACAAACGCTATGGCAGCGGCCTGGCCGACACCCTCAGGGATATCGAACTGTCCATCGACTCGGGCGAATTCCTGATCCTCGTCGGCCCCTCGGGCTGCGGCAAATCCACCCTGATGAACTGCATCGCCGGGCTGGAGGACATCACCGGTGGCGCCATACTCGTGGACGGTGCCGACATCAGCGGCATGAGCCCCAAGGACCGGGACATCGCCATGGTGTTCCAGTCCTACGCCCTGTACCCGACCATGAGCGTGCGCCAGAACATCGCCTTCGGCCTGAAGATCCGCAAGCTGCCTGCCGCCGAGATCGAGGCCGAAGTCAGCCGCGTGGCCAAGCTGCTGCAGATCGAGCACCTGCTCGAGCGCAAGCCCGGCCAGCTCTCCGGCGGCCAGCAGCAGCGCGTGGCCATGGGCCGGGCCCTGGCACGGCGGCCGAAGATCTACCTGTTCGACGAGCCGCTCTCCAACCTCGACGCCAAGCTGCGGGTGGAGATGCGCACCGAAATCAAGCTCATGCACCAGCGCCTCAAGACCACCACCGTCTACGTCACCCACGACCAGATCGAAGCCATGACCCTGGGCGACAAGGTGGCGGTGATGAAGGACGGCGTCATCCAGCAGTTCGGCACCCCGCAGCAGATCTACAACGACCCGGCCAACCTCTTCGTCGCCGGCTTCATGGGCTCGCCGCCGATGAACTTCATCCCCCTGCGCCTGCAGCGCCGCGACGGCCAGCTGTGGGCCCTGCTGGACAGCGGCCAGGCCCGCTGCGAGCTGCCCCTGGGCGAGCTGGGGGAGGGCATTGAAGGGCGCGAGGTGATCCTCGGCGTGCGCCCCGAGCAGATCCTCGCCAGTGCGCCGGCCGACGCCAGCCTGCCGAGCATCCGCGCCGAAATCGAAGTCACCGAACCCACCGGCCCCGACACCCTGGTGTTCACCAGCCTCAACCAGACCAAGGTCTGCTGCCGCCTGGCGCCGGACGCCGCGCCGCAGATAGGTGAAACCCTCTCGCTGTATTTCGATCCCAGCAAGGTATTGCTCTTCGACGCGCAGAGCGGTGAACGGCTGGGTGGGCTGGGAAAGTCACGAACCGTTGAGCGCGCGGGCAATGTCGCGCAGTTCAAGGGGCGTTGAAAGGAAGGCCGCCCCGGCTGCCATCCGAGCCCAGGGACGGCCCTGATATCCAAGGCAATACAACAATAAAAACTGGAGTGGATATGAACGTGAAGAAGAGTTGGTGGATGCTGCCCTGCGCCATGCTGGCGCTGCCCGGAGCGGCCAATGCACTGGAATTCACCGGCTACATGCGCAGTGGCGCCGGCAGCTCCACCGACGGCGGCACCCAGTCGTGCTTCCAGCTGCCGGGGGCGCAGTCCAAGTACCGCCTCGGCAACGAATGCGAGCAGTACATCGAGCTGGACCTGCGCCAGGACGTGTTCAAGCTCGACGACGGTTCGGTGATCAGCCTCGAAGGCATGGCCCAGCTGTACAACCAGTACGGCCATACGCCCAAGTTCACCGGCGACTACGGCTTCGCGCGGATGAACCAGATGTACGCCGAGTGGAGCAACATGCCCGCCCTCAATGGCGGCTCTTTCTGGGCGGGGCGTCGTTTCTACAAGCGTAACGACATCCACATCTCCGACTTCTACTACTGGAACCAGAGCGCCACCGGCTTCGGCTTCGACGAAGTGGCCATCGGCGACCTGAAGTACAGCTACGTCTTCTCGCGCAAGGACAACTACGACCAGAAGCCCTACATCAACCGCCACGACTTCAACGTCGGCGGCTTCCAGACCAACCCCGGCGGCGAGATGGAAGTGGGCTTCAGCTACATCGACAAGCCCGACAGCACCGACTCCCACAGTGGCTGGGCGGTGACCGCGCAGCACAAGCAGAAGCCCTTCGCCGGCGGCGCCAACACCTTCGCCCTGCAGTACGGCCGCGGCCCGGGCACCGGCCTCGGCTACACCGGTGACCCGACCCTGGACAACAGCGCCTCCAGCTGGCGCGCCGTGGAGTTCTTCGACTGGCAGATCACCCCGCGCTTCGGTGGCCAGTTCGAGGTCGTCTACCAGAAGGACAAGCGCCCCGACGGCGCCGACCAGAACTGGCTGTCGGTCGGCGTGCGCCCGGTCTACGCCATCACCGAGCAGTTCAAGCTGGTCACCGAGCTGGGTCGCGACCAGGTGGAAGCCCCTGGCGGCACCCGCAAACTGACCAAGTTCACCATCGCCCCCACCTGGTCGCCCGCCGGCCCGGGCTTCTGGGAGCGCCCGGAAATTCGCCTCTACTACACCTACGCCAGCTGGAACGAAGCGGCGCAGCGTTCGGCCAGCCTGCTGGCGGCCGGCTCGGCGCTCTCCGACACCGGCGCCTACGGCACCGACCTGCACGGCTCCAACGTCGGCGTGCAGATCGAGTACTGGTGGAAGTGAGCCTGCGCGGCGCGGCCCTGCGATGAGTCGTGGCGAACCGCGCCGCCATGGCCTGGAACTGGCGACCGAGCCCGTGGAGCATCCGCTCGCCGGGCTCTTCGTTCCCGGTGTGCGCCAGGTCTTCCGCTGGGGCAGCGAGCAGGGGCGCGAGCTGCTGCTGATCGATCACCCGCGCTGCCGCGCCATCTTTGCCCGCCAGGGCGGCCAGCTGCTGCACTTCCAGCCGCGCGGCGAACGCCCGCTGCTCTGGTGCGCCGCGCGCTGGCCCAGGCTCGGCGCCATACGCGGCGGCGTGCCGGTGTGCTGGCCCTGGTTCGGTCGCCACCCGCAGGAAAGCGGCTGGCCCCACCACGGCTGGGCACGCCTCACGGACTGGCGCCTGCAGGAGCGCGAAAGCTCGGACGCCGGCGTGCGCCTGCGCTGGCGCCTGGCCCTGCATGACTGGGAGGTGGAGCTGCAGGCGGAGCTGGGCGATGAACTGGCGCTGACCCTGACCACCCGCCATGGCGACCAGGAACCCTGCGTGCTCAGCCAGGCGCTGCACGCCTATTGGTGCATCAGCGACATCGCCCGGGTCGCCGTGCTGGGGCTGGAGGGCGCCAGCGGGCAGGATCTGCTCAGCCGCCAGCGCTTCACCCAGCAGGGCGAGCTGCGCCCGGTGGAAGGCTGTCATCGCATCTTCGATCACGCCGGCCCGCTGCACCTGCAGGACGCCGGCTGGCAACGCCGCGTGCGCATCGACACCGGCGGTTCACCCAATACCGTGGTCTGGCACCCCGGCAGCCGCCCGCTCAGCGATGTCAGCTGGAAGGAAGGCCTCGGCTTCGCCAGCATCGAAGCCGCCGCCTGCGGCACCGGCAGCCAGGTCCTAGCGCCCGGAGAAGAAGCGCGCATCCAGCTCAAGGCGCGGGTGGAATGAATCCGCAGGTAGCCCGGGCTTCAGCCCGGGAGCGGGCATTCCCGGGCTACGAAACTCGACAGGATGAACGCGTGCCGTAGGGTGTGCCGTGCGCACCTCCGCTCTGTGCTTCCGGCGAGTTCGAGGTGCGCGCAGCACACCCTACGTCCGGAGTGAACGGCGGCTGCATGCTCCGAGGCTTGGCTGTGCTCACTCCAGGGGGGGGCAAAAAGCAACGCCATGCTCCAGGAACGTGGGTGTTTACTCGCGAACGCGCCACCCCTCCGACCACCGGCCCCGAATCAATCCCGCAACCATGGGTCTGCCCTTGAAAGGGGCTCAGCCCGGCTCTTCGTCCGCGGGGTAGCGGCTGGCGTTGAGGCTTTCCTTGATCTTGCGCAGGTGCGGCTGGAAGTCGACGCCGCGGCGCAGGGTCACGCCGGTGGCCAGCACATCGAGCACGGTGAGCTGGATGATGCGCGAGGTCATCGGCATGTAGATGTCGGTGTCCTCCGGCAGCGGGATGTCCAGGCTCAGGGTGCTGGCGCGGGCCAGCGGCGAGCCGGCGGCGGTCAGGCCCAGCACCGAGGCGCCGTTCTGCCGCGCCAGGCGCGCCACTTCCACCAGTTCGCGGGTGCGGCCGGTGTAGGAAATGATCACGAACAGGTCGCCGGTGTGGGCCACCGAAGCCAGCATGCGCTGCATCAGCACATCGGCATGGGCCGACACGGCGAGGTTGAAGCGGAAGAACTTGTGCTGGGCGTCCAGGGCCACCGGTGCCGAGGCACCCAGGCCAAAGAAATGGATCTGCCGGGCCTGGATCAACAGGTCCACGGCGCGGCTGATCAACTGCGGGTCGAGGGCGTTGCAGGCGCTGTCCAGGGAGGCGATGGCGCTGCCGAAGATCTTGCGCGTGTAGGCCTCGGGGCCGTCGTCCGCCTCTACCGCGCGGCTGACGTAGGCGGCGCCGCTGGCCAGGCTCTGCGCCAGCTGCATCTTCAGCTCCGGGTAACCGTTGACGCCGAAGGAGCGGCAGAAGCGGTTCACCGTCGGCTCGCTGACGCTGGCGGCCTGGGCGAGGGCGGCGATGCTGAAGCGCGTCGCCTGCTGTGGGTCCTGGAGAATGACTTCGGCGACCTTGCGTTCGGCCTTGTTGAGGTCTTCGAGTCGTCCCTGGATCTGCTCCAGAAGATTGCGTACGCGGTCCATGTAGGTTCCTTGCAAGGGGCCTGCAAAATCGGTGGCCTATCGTAATGAGGGGCACCGGCCAGAGCCAGAGGTAACAGGAGGGTGACAAAATGTTGTTCTTATTACTACATTTATTCTTGATATGGCCATTCTCACCGTGTATTTCTAGTTCAACCTCGTAAAAGAACAATCATTATGGCTTCCTTATCCGTAGAACCCTGCACCTTCGCCCTGTTCGGCGCCCTCGGCGACCTGGCCTTGCGCAAGCTGTTCCCGGCGCTCTACCAACTGGACCGCGCCGGCCTGCTGCATGGCGACACGCGCATCCTCGCCCTGGCCCGCGAAAGCGAGGAGGGCGGCGCCCGCCTGGCATCCATCGAGGAACACCTGCGTGGCTACGTGCCGGAGCGGGAGATCGACGCGGCCGTGCTGCAGCGCTTCATGGCGCGGCTGAGCTACCTGCCCATGGACTTCCTCCACGCCGAGGGCTACCAGGTGCTGGCCGAGCGCGTCGGCCCCGAGGAACGGCTGATCGCCTACTTCGCCACGCCGGCTTCGGTCTATGGCGCCATCTGCGAGGGCCTGGCCCGCGTCGAGCGCGCCCGCCACACCCGCGTGGTGCTGGAAAAGCCCATCGGCCACGACCTGGAATCCTCGCGTCGGGTCAACGACGCGGTGGCCGTGCATTTCCCCGAGAACCGCATCTACCGGATCGACCACTACCTGGGCAAGGAGACGGTGCAGAACCTCATCGCCCTGCGCTTCGCCAACAGCCTGTTCGAAACCCAGTGGAACCAGCACCACATCTCCCACGTGGAAATCACTGTGGCCGAACAGGTGGGCATCGAGGGGCGCTGGGGCTATTTCGACGAGGCCGGTCAGCTGCGCGACATGATCCAGAACCACCTGCTGCAGCTGCTCTGCCTGATCGCCATGGACCCGCCCAGCGACCTCTCCGCCGACAGCATCCGTGACGAGAAGGTCAAGGTGCTCAAGGCCCTGGCGCCCATCACCGCTGCCCAGGTGGCGCAGCAGGTGGTGCGCGGCCAGTACATCGCCGGCAGCACCCAGGGCCGCCCGGTGCCGGGCTACCTGGAAGAAGAGAACTCCAACACCCAGAGCGACACCGAAACCTTCGTCGCCCTGCGCGCCGACATCCGCAACTGGCGCTGGAACGGCGTGCCCTTCTACCTGCGCACCGGCAAGCGCATGCCGCAGAAGCTGTCGCAGATCGTCATCCACTTCAAGGAGCCGCCGCACTACATCTTCGCCCCCGAGCAGCGCCCGCTGATCAGCAACCGGCTGATCATCCGCCTGCAGCCCGACGAAGGCATCTCCCTGCAGGTGATGACCAAAGACCAGGGCCTGGACAAGGGCATGCAGCTACGCAGCGGCCCGCTGCAGCTGAGCTTCTCCGACACCTACCGCAGCGCGCGGATCCCCGATGCCTACGAACGCCTCCTGCTGGAGGTGATGCAGGGCAACCAGAACCTCTTCGTGCGCAAGGACGAAATCGAGTACGCCTGGCAATGGTGCGACCAGCTGATCGACGGCTGGAAGCAGCTGGGCGACTCCCCCAAACCCTACGCGGCCGGCACCTGGGGGCCGGTCGCATCCATCGCATTGATCACCCGTGACGGCAGGAGCTGGTATGGCGATCTGTAATCTCGACCTGCCCACGCAGGTCACCGGGGTCAGCCTCGGCAGCCCCGAACAACTGGCCGGCGAACTGGCCCTGCACGTGGCCGGCGCCCTGCGCTCGGCCATCGAATCCCACGGCGTGGCCTCCCTCGTGGTGTCCGGCGGGCGCAGCCCCATCGCCTTCCTCGAGCGGTTGTCCGCCCAGGAACTGGACTGGTCCCGCGTCGCTGTCAGCCTCGCCGACGAGCGCTGGGTGCCGGTGGGCCACGCCGACAGCAACGAAGGCCTGGTGCGTCGCCACCTGCTGCGCGGCCCGGCGGCCAAGGCACGCTTCATCGGCCTCTATCATTCCGCCGCCAGCCTGGACGAGGCGGCGCGCCTGGCAGATGCCGCGCTCGCCGAGCTGCCGCAGCCCATCGACGTGCTGGTGCTGGGCATGGGCGAGGACGGTCACACCGCCTCGCTGTTCCCCAAGAGCCCCGGCCTGGACGATGCCTTGAGCCACGCCTGCACCCGGCGCTGCGTGCCCATGCAGGCGCCGAGCGTGCCGCGCCAGCGCCTGTCCATGCCGTTGCCGCTGTTGGCCGGCGCGCGCCTCACGCTGCTGGCGGTGCAGGGGCAGGGCAAGCTCGACACCCTGGCCACCGCGCTGGCCGTTGAAGACGTGGCGGCCATGCCGATCCGCGCCTTCCTCCACCAGCCCCTCGAGATCTACTGGTGCCCTTGAGCCCGAAGGACCTGTCATGAACGCGAATCCCTCCCCAGCGCGCAACGTGCCGAGCATGGCCGAGAAGGTCGAGATGATCGACCGCCTCTGCGCCGAAGCGCGCATCCTCCCGGTGATCACCATCGAGCGCGAGGAACACATCCTGCCCCTGGCCAACGCCCTGGCCGCCGGTGGCCTGCGCGCCCTGGAAATCACCCTGCGCTCCGAGTACGGCCTCACCGCCATCCGCCTGCTGCGCGAGCAGCGCCCGGACCTGCTGATCGGCGCCGGCACCGTGCTGGATGAACACATGCTCGCCGACGCCGAAGCCGCCGGCGCGCAGTTCATCGTCACCCCCGGCTGCACCGCCGAGCTGCTCGACGCCGGCCGCGAAAGCCCGTTGCCGCTGCTGCCCGGTGTCGGCAGCGCCTCGGAAATCATGCTCGGCCACGCCCGCGGCTACCGGCGCTTCAAGCTGTTCCCGGCGGAAGTGGTGGGCGGCGCAGCGGCCCTCAAGGCATTCGCCGGGCCCTTCCCGGGCATCCGCTTCTGCCCCACCGGCGGCGTCAAGCCGGACAACGTGCGTAACTACATGGCCCTGCCCAACGTCATGTGCGTAGGCGGTACCTGGATGATGGACAGCGCCTGGGTGCGCGCCGGCGACTGGGCGCGCATCGAAGCCGCCACAGCCGAGGCCTTGAAGCTGCTGGAATAAACGCAGCCGGAAGATGCAAGCCGCCCGTGCGGGAGCGCTGGCGGTGCAAGGAAGAGTCAGATCGCCGCGTCATCACTGCCATTCACGCTGCCCCGAGGATCGCCCCATGTCCCGTTTCGCCCCCGAAGCCCTGTTCCCCAGCCTCGCCGACATCCCCGAAGCCTGGCGCCTCGGCGCACCGGTGGAGCAGCGCGAATACCTGGTGGAGGGCGAGCTGCGCCGCTGGGATGGCCCCCTGGCCACGGTGCGCAGCCCGATCTTCCTCAAGGGCGAGCAGGGTGAAGAACAGGTCATCCTCGGCAGCACGCCGCTGCTGGATGCCGACGCCGCGCTGGAGGCGCTGGACGCCGCCGTGCGTGCCTATGACAACGGCCAGGGCGCCTGGCCCAATATGCGTGTCGGTGAGCGCATCCACCATGTCGAGCTGTTCCTGGCGCGCATGCGCGAGCGGCGCCACGAGGTGGTGCGCCTGCTGATGTGGGAGATCGGCAAGAACCTCAAGGATTCCGAGAAGGAGTTCGACCGCACCTGCGACTACATGGTCGACACCATCAACGCTTTGAAGGAGCTCGACCGCCGCTCCAGCCGCTTCGAGCTGGAGCAGGGCACCCTCGGCCAGATCCGCCGCGTGCCCCTGGGCGTGGCGCTGTGCATGGGCCCCTACAACTACCCGCTGAACGAAACCTTCACCACGCTGATTCCGGCGCTGATCATGGGCAACACCGTGGTCTTCAAACCGGCCAAGTTCGGCGTGTTGCTGATGCGCCCGCTGCTGGAGGCCTTCCGCGACAGCTTCCCGGCCGGCGTCATCAACATCATCTACGGCCGTGGCCGCGAGACCGTCAGCGCGCTGATGGCCAGCGGCAAGGTCGATGTCTTCGCCTTCATCGGCACCAACAAGGGCGCCAGCGACCTGAAGAAGCTGCACCCGCGACCGCACCGCCTGCGCGCCGCCCTAGGGCTGGATGCCAAGAACCCCGGCATCGTCCTGCCACAGGTGGACCTGGACAACGCCGTCAACGAGGCCGTCACCGGCGCACTGTCGTTCAACGGCCAGCGCTGCACCGCGCTGAAGATCCTCTTCGTCCATGAAGACGTGCTCGAACCCTTCCTCGCGCGCTTCAGCGCCAAGCTCGCCGCGCTCAAGCCGGGCATGCCCTGGGAAGACGGCGTGGCACTGACGCCGCTGCCGGAGCCGGGCAAGGTCGACTACCTCACCACCCTGCTGCAGGACGCCACCGCCAAGGGCGCCCAGGTGGTCAACGAAGGCGGCGGCCAGAGCCGCGAGAGCTTCTTCTACCCGGCGCTGCTGTGCCCGGTGAGCCCGGACATGCGCATCTACCAGGAAGAGCAGTTCGGCCCGCTGGTGCCCGTGGTGCCGTACCGCGACGTGCAGGTCGCCATCGACTACGTGCTGGATTCCGACTACGGCCAGCAGCTGTCGATCTTCGGCAACGACTCCGCCGAGGTCGGCCGCCTGGTGGACGCCTTCGCCAATCAGGTGGGGCGCATCAACATCAACGCCCAGTGCCAGCGCGGGCCAGATACCTTCCCCTTCAACGGGCGCAAGAACTCCGCCGAGGGCACCCTGTCCGTGCACGACGCGCTGCGCACCTTCTCCATCCGCACCCTGGTGGCCACGCGCTTCCAGGAGGACAACAAGACGCTGATCAGCGAGATCATCCGCAACCGCGAATCCAGCTTCATCAGCACCGACTACATCTTCTGATGCGCGGCGTCCCGATCCTCGCGCTGCTGCTCCTGGCCGGTGCCGCACAGGCGGCGGAACCGGCCTGCGGTGACTTCCTCGAGCAGCTCGGGGTCGAGTCGCCCGGGCTGCACTTCGAAGGCTGCAAATTGGAGGAGGGCGGCCAGCTGCGCCAACTGGTGGCCGAGTACCAGGTGCCCGGCCCCCAGGCCCATGCCGTGGAAAGCCTGCTGCAACAGCGCTTCGGCCTGCAGCCGCTGCGGTTCATCTGCTGCGGCTGGGACACCCCGCCCGCCAGCGCGCCCCACGCCAGCGGCCGGCCCTACGAAATCCGCATGAGCTCAGGGGAAACCCTGGAAAAGGACTGGGCGCGCATCGACCGCTTCCACGTCAGCGTCACCCTCTATCTCGAAGACCCGTGATCCCGGGGGCTGCTACGCGCCAGGTAGGGTGGATGACGCTTTTTTCATCCACCAGCGGTGTGGTCGGGAAGCGCGGAGTCAAGGCAGTCCTGCGGCCTGCCTGGCGACTGAAGTCGCCCCTACAAGGTCGTGCCAAGGGGATTTCTTGTGGGAGCGAATTCATTCGCGATGGGGCGTTTGGGCAGCCGCAGCCACGTGCCGGCTGCGGGTCTTCGCGGCTGAAGCCGCTCCCACAAGGAGAGCCCGCTGCGACGCCAACCTCGGGAGGTGGTCCGGGCGTAGGGTGGATGACGCTTTTTTCATCCACCGGCGGTGTGGTCGGGAAGCGCGGAGTCAAGGCAGTCCTGCGGCCTGCCTGGCGACTGAAGTCGCCCCTACGAATTCATTCGCGATGGCCCCGTCCCGGGCTGAAGCCAGGGCTACGGCAGCTGTGCAGGGCGGGTGAGCCCCGCGAAACCACATCGGGTATGCGATGCGTCCTTCAGCTTCCGCGCCTCACCTGCAACCTTCGCGGTATCGCCAGCACCCCGGGCTGGTAGTCCCCGGCGATGGCCTGCAATGCACGCTCCAGTACTTGTTCGGCGATCAGCTCGTGCTGCTGGCGCATGGAGTTCACCGGCAGCGGCAGGAAGTCCAGCAACTGGGTGTCGCCGAAGGTGCCGAGCTGCAGGTGCTGCGGCCAGGCGCCGTTCTCGCGCAGCACATCCAGCACGCCGGCCAGCAGCACGTAGGCGGTGGTCACCAGTGCATCCGGCAGGCGGCCCTGGCGCTCCAGCAGTTCCTGCATCATGCGCCGCCCGCACTCACGGCTGAATTCGGCGCCGCATTGCACGAGTGTCTCGCCGCCAAAGCCGGCCAGCGCGGCTCGGAAGCCCGCCTCGCGGTCGCGGCTGATGGGCAGCTCCGGCCGCGCGCCGAGCAGCGCCACCTGGCGCGGCGGCGGGTTCAGCAGGCTGCGGGTGAGCAGTTGCGCCGCCTGGTGGTCATCGCTCACCACCGAGCAGAAACGCCCCGGGGCCAGCTCGCGGTCGACGGCGATCACCGGTAGCCCGGCATCCAGCAACGCGCCCAGGCTCGGGTCCTGGGGTGGCAGGCAGCTGGCGACGATCAGCGCATCGCAACGCCGCGCACTGAAGAGCTGCAGCAGCTGGCGCTCGCTCTCCGGCTCGTCGTCGGAGCTGGCGATCAGCAACTGGTAGCCCCGGGTCCGTGCCTGTTGTTCCAGCAGCTTGGCCAGGCGCGCATAGCTGGGGTTTTCCAGGTCCGGGAGGATGAAGGCCAGGGTGCGGGTCTGCCCACGGCGCAAGCCGGCGGCATGGGGATCGGGGCGGTAACCGTGGGCATCGACCACCGCGCGCACCCGCTCCACGGTGGCGGGGGAGATGCGTTTCTCCTCGGCCTTGCCGTTGACCACATAGCTGGCGGTGGTGACCGAAACCCCGGCCAGCCGGGCGATGTCACTGAGTTTCAAGGGGCGACTCCTCGTGGGGTGCGCGTTTCATCGGTCGGGCTTCAAGCGGCGAAGAATATCGAGTAACGTGCCGCCCTGGATTAATGAAACGATTCAGCACGGCTTTTGTCCAGATAGCAACCACCCTCTGCCAAGGGTTGGGCAGCGCCTAAGCTGAAGGTTCATCGCACAACGACAACAGGGCCTGAAGGCCCGCGTGGAGGAAACGGCATGCTCGAACTGACCCCGGCTCTGGTGTCCATGGGCCTGGCGGCGGCGGACAAGGGCGCCGCCCTGCAACGGGTGGCCAGCCGCCTGGTGGACGACGGGCTCGCCGCCGAGGGCTACCTGGCCGCGCTGCAAGCCCGTGAAGGGCAGGGCTCCACCTACCTCGGCCAGGGCCTGGCCATTCCCCACGGCACCCCGGAAACCCGTCACCTGGTCCACGGCACCGGCGTGCGCCTGCTGCACTTTCCCGACGGGGTGGACTGGGGCGACGGCCAGCGCGTGTACCTGGCCATCGGCATCGCCGCGAAATCCGATGAACACCTGCGCCTCCTGCAACTGCTCACCCGAGCCCTGGGCGAAGGTGACCTGGGCGCCGAGCTGCGCCGCGCCGAAACCGCCGAAGCCATCATCGCGCTGCTCCAGGGCGGCCCCGGCGAGCTGGCGCTGGACGAACAGCTGGTGACGCTCGGCAGCGCCGCCGAAGACTTCGACGAACTGGCCCTGGAAGGCGCGCGCCTGCTGCGTCGTGCCGGCTGCGTGGACAAGGGCTATGCCACCCAGCTGTTGCAGGGCGACGCGCTGCCCCTGGGCGCAGGCCTCTGGTGGCTGGACAGCAGCCACGCAGTGAACCGCCCCGGGCTGGCCTTCGTCGCGCCGCGCACGCCGCTGCGCCACCAGGGCCAGTCGCTGGCCGGGCTGTTCTGCCTGGCCAGCCGAGGTGACGCCCACGTGGCGCTGCTGGAGCGGCTCTGCGCACTGCTTATCGAAGGGCGCGGTTCCGAATTGGCCCAGGCCGCCGACCGCCGCCGGGTGCTGGAAACTCTGGCCGGCGATGCCACCGCCGACTGGCCCAGCCTGCGCGTACCCCTGGCCAACGCCCACGGCCTGCACGCCCGCCCGGCCAAGGAGCTGGCGCAACTGGCCCAGGGCTTCGCCGGGGAGGTGCGGGTGCGCATCGCCGACAGCGGCCTGCCCGCGGTCAGTGCGCGCAGCCTGAGCAAACTTCTGGGTCTGGGCATCCGCCGTGGCCAGGTGCTGGAGCTGCTGGCCGAACCGGGCATCGCCGACCAGGCCCTGCCGGTGCTGCGCCAGGCGGTGGAGCAAGGCCTGGGCGAGGAGGTGGAGCCCCTGGCCGCCGGCTCGACCGCCAGCACCGAGCAGCCCGAGTCCGAGGCCGAGGAAGCCGTTCCCGGCGCACCCGCTCCGGGCAGCCTGCTCAACGCCGTGCCGGCCGCGCCCGGCATCGCCATCGGCCCGGCCCATGTGCGTGTCGCGCGGGCCTTCGACTACCCCGCCCGTGGCGAATCCCCGGCCAGCGAGCGCAAGCACCTGCACCAGGCATTGGCCCAGGTGCGCGCGGAGATCGAGGCCCTGGTGGAGCGCAGCGAGGTGAAGGCCATCCGCGAGATCTTCATCACCCACCTGGAAATGCTCGCCGACCCGGGCCTGGGCGATGAGGTGGAGGCACGCCTGCAACGCGGCGAGAGTGCCGCTGCTGCCTGGGCCAGCGTGATCGGCACCGCCGCCGCCCAGCAGGAATCCCTGCAGGATGCGCTGCTGGCCGAGCGCGCCGCCGACCTGCGCGATGTCGGCCACCGCGTGCTGGCCAAGCTCTGTGGCGTCGAGGAACAGGCCGAACCCGAGCAGCCCTATGTGCTGGTGCTGGACGAAATGGCGCCCTCCGACGTCGCCCGGCTGGACCGCACCCGCGTGGCCGGCATCCTCACCGCGCGCGGTGGTGCCACCTCCCACAGCGCCATCGTCTCCCGCGCCCTGGGCATTCCCGCCCTGGTCGGCGCCGGGGCCGGGGTGCTGGCCCTGGAGCCGGGCACGCCGCTGCTGCTGGACGGCGGCCGTGGCCGCCTGGTGGTGGCACCGGAGCAGGCCCTGCTGGAGCGCGCCCGTGCCGAGCACCAGGACCGCGAGCGCCTGCTGCGCGAGGCCGAGGCGCACAAGAACGAACCGGCCCGAACCCGCGACGGCCACCGGGTGGAGGTCTGCGCCAACCTGGGCGACGCTGCCGGCGCCGTGGCGGCGGTGGAGCAGGGCGCCGAAGGCGTCGGCCTGCTGCGCACCGAATTCATCTTCATGGCCCATTCCCAGGCGCCCGACCTGGCGAGCCAGGAGGCCGACTACCGCAAGGTGTTCGACGCCCTCGACGGCCGCCCGCTGGTGGCGCGCACCCTCGATGTGGGTGGCGACAAACCCTTGCCCTATTGGCCCATCGCCCATGAGGAAAACCCCTTCCTCGGCCTGCGCGGCGTGCGCCTGACCCTGCAGCGGCCCAAGGTGATGGAGACCCAGTTGCGCGCCTTGCTGCGTGCCGCCGACGGCCGCCCGCTGCGCATCATGTTCCCTATGGTCGGCAGCGTTGCCGAATGGCGCCAGGCCCGCGACATGGCCCTGCGCCTGGCGGAGGAAATCCCCCAGGCCGACCTGCAGCTGGGGATCATGGTCGAGGTGCCGTCCGCGGCGTTGCTGGCCCCAGTGCTGGCCCGCGAGGTGGACTTCTTCAGCATCGGCACCAATGACCTGACCCAGTACGCCCTGGCCATCGACCGGGGCCACCCGACGCTCTCGGCCCAGGCCGATGGCCTGCACCCGGCCGTGCTGCAACTCATCGAGCTCACCGTGCGCGCCGCCCATGCGCGGGGCAAATGGGTGGGCGTGTGCGGCGAGCTGGCCGCCGACCCGCTGGCGGTGCCGCTGCTGGTGGGGCTGGGGGTGGACGAACTCAGCGTCGCGGCGCGCAGCGTGCCCGAGGTCAAGGCGCGCATCCGCGAGCTCAGCCTGGCCGACGCCCAGGAACTGGCGGGCGTGGCGCTGGCGGCGGAAAGCGCCGAAGCGGTACGCGCCCTGGCGGAGAAATTCTGATGGCACGCATCCTCACGCTCACCCTCAACCCGGCGCTGGACCTCACCCTGCGCCTGCCGCGCCTGGAGCCCGGCGCGGTCAACCGGGGCCAGGCGCTGGTCAGCCACGCCGCCGGCAAGGGCCTCAACGTCGCCCAGGTGCTGGCCGACCTGGGCCACTCCCTCAGCGTCAGCGGCTTCCTCGGCGCCGGCAACGCCCAGCCCTTCGAAGCGCTGTTCGCCCGGCGCGGCTTCCACGACGCTTTCGTCCGCGTCGAGGGCGAAACCCGCAGCAACCTCAAGCTGGCCGAAGACGACGGCCGCATCACCGACATCAACGGCCCCGGGCCGGAGGTGGACGCAGCGGCAAAAGACGAACTGCTGCGCCGCCTCGACGCCCTGGTGCCCGGCCACGACCTGGTGGTGGTGGCCGGTAGCCTGCCACGGGGCGTGGACGCCGACTGGTTCGCTGCGCTGCTGCGGCGCCTGCGCGCGCTGGGCGCCCGGGTGGCGCTGGACAGCAGCGGGGCGGCCCTGCGCGCCGGGCTCGCCAGCGCGCCCTGGCTGGTCAAGCCCAACGCCGAGGAGCTGGCCGACGCCTGTGGCCGCCCTCTCGACGAGTTGGCCGCACAGGCCGAGGAGGCCGCGCGCCTGCAGGCCGCCGGCATCGAACACCTGGTGCTGTCCATGGGCGCCGAGGGCGTGCGCTGGTTCAACCGGGGGCAGGCCCTGCAGTCGCGCCCGCCCAAGGTGAAGGTGGCCAGCACCGTGGGCGCCGGCGATTCGCTGCTGGCGGGCATGGTCCACGGCCTGCTGGCCGGCTGGCCCGCCGAGCGCACCCTGGCCCACGCCACCGCCATCGCCGCCCAGGCAGTGACGCAGATCGGTTTCGGCATCAATGACCGGGCGCAACTGGCCGCGCTGGAAAGCGCGGTGCGCGTGCAGCCCGTAGAAGAACAACACGAGGTACCCCGATGAAATTCGCCCTTGTCACCGCCTGCCCCAATGGCGCGGTCAGCAGCCTGATCAGCGCGCGCCTGCTGGAGGCCGCCGCGCGCCGCCTGGGCTGGACGCCCCAGGTGGAAATGCCCGGCGGCGAAACCGTGCCCGCCGAAGCGCTGGCGGCTGCCGACTGGGTGCTGGTGGTGAAGACCGGCCCGCTGGACCTCTCACGTTTCGCCGGCAAGCGCCTGTACCTGGCGACACCGGCCGAGGCCCTGCACGAGCCGCAGGCCTTCCTCCAGCGCGCCGAGCGTGACGCGCAGGTGCAGGACACCGCGCCGGCACCCGCCGCAACGGCCGTGGCGGGCGAGCGGCCGCGCCTGGTGGCGGTCACCGCCTGCCCGACCGGCGTCGCCCACACCTTCATGGCCGCCGAAGCGCTGAAGCAGGCCGCTGCGCGCCTGGGCATGGAGCTGCAGGTGGAGACCCAGGGCTCGGTGGGCGCCCGCGACCCGCTGTCGGCCGAGGCCATCGCCGCCGCCGACGTGGTGCTGCTGGCCACCGACATCGAGGTGGACACCGCCCGCTTCGCCGGCAAGCGCGTCTACCGCTGCGGCACCGGTGTCGCCCTCAAGCAGGCCGACGCCACCCTGCGCAAGGCCCTGGCCGATGCCCAGGTGCAGCAGGCCGGCAAGCCCGGCAGCCCCCAGGCCGAGGGCCAGGGCGAAGCGAAAGGCGTGTACAAGCACCTGCTCACGGGCGTGTCCTTCATGCTGCCGATGGTGGTGGCGGGCGGCCTGCTGATCGCACTGTCCTTCGTATTCGGCATCGAGGCCTTCAAGGAGCAGGGCACCCTGGCGGCCGCGCTGATGCAGATCGGCGGCGACACGGCCTTCAAGCTGATGGTGCCGCTGCTGGCCGGCTACATCGCCTATTCCATCGCCGACCGCCCGGGCCTGGCGCCGGGGATGATCGGCGGGCTGCTGGCCGCCACACTGGGCGCAGGCTTCATCGGCGGCATCATCGCGGGCTTCCTCGCCGGCTACTCGGCCAAGGCCATCAGCCGCTGGGTGAGGCTGCCGCAGAGCCTGGAGGCGCTCAAACCCATCCTCATCATCCCGCTGCTGGCCAGCCTGATCACCGGCCTGGTGATGATCTACGTGGTCGGCAAGCCGGTGGCCGGCATGCTCGCCGCGCTGACCCAGTTCCTCGACGGCATGGGCAGCACCAACGCCATCCTCCTCGGCGTGCTGCTGGGCGGGATGATGTGCGTCGACCTCGGCGGGCCGATCAACAAGGCCGCCTACGCCTTCTCCGTCGGCCTGCTGGCCTCCCACAGCTACGCGCCCATGGCCGCCACCATGGCGGCCGGCATGGTGCCGCCCATCGGCCTGGGCATCGCCTGCCTGCTGGCGCGGCGCAAGTTCGCCCAGAGCGAGCGCGAGGCCGGCAAGGCGGCGCTGGTGCTGGGGCTGTGCTTCATCTCCGAGGGCGCCATCCCCTTCGCCGCCAAGGACCCGCTGCGGGTTATCCCCGCCAGCATCGCCGGCGGCGCGCTCACCGGTGCGCTGTCGATGTACTTCGGCTGCAAACTCATGGCGCCCCACGGCGGGCTGTTCGTGATGCTCATCCCCAACGCCATCAACCACGTGCTCGCCTACCTGCTGGCCATCGTCGCCGGCAGCCTGGTCACCGGCCTGCTCTATGCCGCGCTCAAGCGCGGCGCCGCACCAGAACCGGTCGCCTCCCACGGGCCGTGATTTTTCCGTCCACCTTCCCCAACGGAGCCACGCAATGCCCCGCACCCTGAACAAGGACACCCGCCTGTGCATGTCGCTGTCGGGCCGCCCCGGCAATTTCGGTACGCGCTTCCACAACTCGCTCTACGAGCAACTGGGCCTGGACTACGTCTACAAGGCCTTCACCACGGCTGACCTGCCGGCCGCCATCGGCGGCATCCGCGCGCTGGGCATCCGTGGCTGCGCGGTGTCGATGCCGTTCAAGGAAGCCTGCATCCCCCACCTCGACGAGCTGGATTCCTCGGCGGCGGTGATCCAGTCGGTCAACACCATCGTCAACGACGACGGCCACCTCAAGGGCTACAACACCGACTACCTGGCCGTGGCCAGCCTGCTGCGCAGCCACGGCGTCGACCCGCAGGCGGACTTCGCCCTGCGCGGCAGCGGCGGCATGGGCAAGGCGGTGACCTTCGCCCTGCGTGACAGTGGTTTCGCCCACGGCACCCTGGTGGCGCGCAACGAATCACGAGGCCAGGCCCTGGCCGCGACGTGCGGCTACGAATGGCAGGCGGAGCAGGGCGAGCTGCGCCCGCGCCTGCTGGTGAACGTGACCCCCATCGGCATGGATGGCGGCCCCGAGGCCGGGCAGCTGGCCTTCGACGAGGCCACCATCGATGCCGCGGAGGTGATCTTCGACGTGGTCGCCATTCCCGTGGAGACCCCGCTGATCCGCACCGCCCGTGCCCTCGGCAAGCGGGTGATCACCGGCGGCGAAGTCATCGTCCTGCAAGGGGTGGAGCAGTTCGTGCTATACACCGGCATCCGCCCCAGCGCTGAACAGATCGCCGAGGCCGCCGCCTTCGCGCGCAACTGAGGCCGCCACGAGGAGCACGTCGATGATCAAGCAGCTTGGCAACACCCCGATCCTCCCCATCCACCGCGCCAGCTGCCACTGCGGCGCCGTGGTGCTGGAGCTGACCCTGCCGGACGGGGTGGTGGACCCGCGCCGCTGCGACTGCTCCATGTGCCGGCGCAAGGGCGCCATCGTCGCCAGCGTGCCGCTGGCTGGGCTGCGCGTGGTGCAGGGCGCCGACGTGCTCACGCTCTACCAGTTCAACACCCTCGCTGCACGGCATTACTTCTGCTCCCGCTGCGGCATCCACACCCACCACCAGCGCCGCTCCAACCCGCATCAGTACGGCTTCAACGTCGGCTGCCTGGAGGGGGTCAACCCCTTCGACCTGGGCGAAGTGCCCACCAGCGACGGGGTCAACCACCCGGCCGATCGCTGAGCGGGGGCGTCGGGTTTCACCCGACCTACGCAATGCCAGGGATGCACCGATCATGGGAGCGAATTCATTGGCTCTGTCTGCGTTAAGTGTTGCTAGAGGATTTGAGCCCAGCTGATTGCCGAGCTCTGGTGATGTTTCTGGTTTCGCCCCCCCGGGCGAGTCTCTTTTGGCAGTCGCCCCAAAAGAAACCAAAAGGGCTTGCCCCATCATCCGGCCCCGGCTTCGCCGGGGTTCCCTCACTCCATCGCCGCTCTGGGGGCCGGCGCGATGGGCCATCCATGGCCTGGCGCGCCTCTCGCGGCATCCATGCCGCTCGTCCCCCGGCGCAACGACTGCGTTCGGCCTCCTGGAGGGGCGTTGGCGGCTGCTCCAACTTTCTTCGTCCAGCGCATCACCACAGGTGCGCACAGGCTTTCGTAGGATGGTGTAGAGCGAAGCGAAACCCATGCGGTGGAGGTGGCACGAACTCTTGGGCGCCCGGAAAGCACCGTGCTTGAGCGCCTGCATTAAAACCACAACAGCTAACGCAGACAGAGCCAATTCATTCGCGATGCGCTTCCCCCACGCACAAAACACAAAGGCCGCTGTCCTCCCGGAGCAGCGGCCTTTTCGTTGTCATCGCGGCTCAGGTGAGCAGGGCGATGAGGATGATGATCGGGATCGGGACACCCAGGAACCAGAGCAGTAGCGAGCGCATGGTCGTTTCCTCGTTCAGCGAAGGGGGGCGGGGCGGTGGTAGGCGAGGCTGTCGGTCACCGTGTCGCGGCTGCGGCCACCGCGGGTGGCGGCGAAGCTGGCGGTGAAGGCACCGATGAGCAGGGCGACGAACATCCACAGCGAGGCGTGGATGCCGGCCTTGCGGGCGGCGTCGGCAGCCTGGCGGGCGTCGGTCACCGCTTGCTGGGCCATGGCGTGCACCTGCTCGACGCGGGCCTGGGCCTCGGCCTGGGAGAGGTTGGTGCGCTGGGCCACCAGGCGCACCAGGTAGTCGTGGTCCTCGGGGCTCAGCTGGCCACCTTCGGCCAGGCTGCGCACGAAGATGCGCGACACCACGCCGTGGGCGGCATCGTCCACGGTGGGGGCGGGGCGGTCGTCGCGGAACAGGGTGTCCACGTAGTAGCCATAGGGGTTCTGCGCATCGTCGCTGGCGCCGGCTGCGGTGCCGGCGCTGGCACCGGCTGCCACGGCCGCGCCGGCCTGCACGCCGCCGCCCACCAGGTTGCCGACGGTGCCCACCAGCAAGGCGGCGGTCACCAGGGTCGCCACGGCCCAGGCGAGGAAGCCGTGGGCGGTGTCGCGGAAGAACACCTCATCACCGTGCAGGCGGCTCCAGCGCAACCTCAGGCGCCCGGCGAGGTAGCCGCCCAAGCCGGCGGCAGCCAGTTGGGTGAAGGCCAGCCAGGCGATACTGGCAAAGCCCAGCCCCTCGGCGCTGATGCCCTCGTGTTGCCAGGGCGAGATGGCCGCGAAGCCGAGGCCGAAGCCCAGCAGCACGAGGATCAGGGACAGCGCGGCGGCAGCCGCCGCGCCAGCGAATACCGCGCTCCAGGAGACGCCCGAAGCGTCGGTGACTTCCAGGGCGGTTGCGTAGGCATCAGAAGTGGTGGTGTTCATCGTCGTGTCCTTGTTCGGAGGCTCAACGCCGTGACCGCCAGGGGCGGCGGTCGCCGTGCCTTTTTTGCCGGCACTCATGGCTTTGGGTGCCGGACGGCGAACAAAGGTTCAGGGATTATCTTGCGTGCGCCCCATGCATCGGCGTGCTGGTGCGGCGGCATCCGCTCCTCTAAAGTTCGGCGACGCTTTTTCATCGTTTGGTATCGCCATGGGATTTCTGGATTTCCTGTTCAACCGCAAGCCCTCCCCGGATGACTTCGCCGTGCTCTTCGAGTCGGCTGCGCGCAAGGCCGGCTTCAAGGGTGAGCTGACCTATCGCCCCCGGGAGTTCCGCCTGGTGTATGGCGAAAGTGCCTTCTTCAACCTGCACAATGCCTACCGCGAGTACTGCAGCCAGCGTGGCGCGCGGCGCCGCGAAACCCTGAACAACTACATCGCTGCACTTTGCGAAAACCAGCGCAGCCGCGCGCTGCCCCTAGACGAGGCGCGCCCATTGCTGCTGCCGGTGATCCGCAGCCGCGGCATGATCGAAGAGCTGCGCCTGCACCAGGTGCGCACCGAAGGCGACGACCTGGACTTCAGCCCCGTCTACCTGCCCATGGGCGATGACGCCGTGGTGCTGCTGGCCATCGACCACCCCGAATCCACCGCCACCCTGGTGCAGGGCCCCGACAAGAGCTGGGGCATCACCCTGGAAGAGGGCCTGGCCATCGCCCTGACCAACCTGCGCGACACCACCGCCGACAGCTTCGTCGAGGTGGTGCCGGGGCTGTTCCGGGGCGACTGGAATGACAGCTACGACATCAGCCGCATCTTCCTGCCCGATGTGCTCGAGCGCCTGCCGCTCAAGGGCCGGCCCGTGTTCATGGTGTCCAGCCGCGAAACCCTGCTGGTGACCGGGGATCACGACGGTCACGCGCTCGCCGCCATGGTCGAGCTGGGCCTGCAGGCGGCCAGCGAAGGCCGCGCCATCTCCACCGGGCTGTACTGCTACGAGGACGGCAAGGTGGCGACCTACCCGGTGCAGCATCCGCTGCTGCAGGCCCGCCTGGCGCGCATGCGCTACCTCACCACCAAGAACGAATACGACACCCAGAAGCACGCGCTGGACCTGATCCACCAGGAGAACAGCACCGACATCTTCGTTGCCAACTACCAGCTGTACGCCGCCCAGGAAGATCCCGACCAGCTGTTTTCCATCGCCAGCTGGACCGAGGGCGTGGACAGCCTATTGCCCCGTGTCGACCGCCTGGTGCTGGTGCGCCCCAACGAAGACTGCAGCGACGCCGAGACCCGCGCCGTTTCCTGGGAACAGGCCATGGCGCTGCTGGGCGACCTGCTCGAAGAAGCCCCCGGTTTCTACCCGCCGCGCTACCGCACCCTCGGCTTCCCCGAACCCAGCCGCGCCGAACTGCTGGACGAGGTGAACTAGCCGGCTTGGCCCAACACTGCTGCGCTCGATGTGGGGGCGCGCCGCGGCTGCGGCTTTCGTAGGATGGTGTAGAGCGAAGCGAAACCCATGCGGCGGCGGTGGCAGCAACCCCTGGGCGACCGAACAGCACCGTGCTTGAGGGCAGGCGTCACAACCAACAGCGAACGCAGAAAGCGCCTTATGGAAAACGCCTACAAGGCAACGCTGTTGCGAGCCTACAAAGGGCTTGGATAGGGTTCCGCCGCTGCTTTCCACAGAAAGCGGTCGGGTGTGGAAGCCTGGGTAACAATGGAAATTGTGCGCGCCATAGCGACGTCTGGCGTCGGCAGTCTATGGCGGACCGTGTGAGTGGGCTCGCGCCCAGCCGGTTTTCGCGTGATTTCCCCGGTACTTCCACCTCGCACGGTCCGCCACCCTTCATGCAGTAGGTGGCGGCTCTATCACAGGATGGAGTACTGCCATGACCCTTCCCGAGATCACCCCTCGCATCTTCCTGCGTCACCAGCGTCAACTGCGCGCTTTCCTGATGGGCCACGAAGCCTGGTTTTCCACCCGCGACCTGCGCCGCCTGCTCAACACCGATATCAACCGCCGGACCCTGTTCCGCCTCTGCGACGACCAACACCGCCGCGTGCGCCTGCGCACCGCCAACGGCTGGTTCGAAGAGGAGGCGGTGGTGAGCGAATCCGGCCTGCATGATCTGCTCAGCGTCTACTGCTTCCACCCGGAAAACCGCATGCTGCGGCGCTGGGTCAGCCAGGAAGTGGTGGCGGTGCTGCGCGTCGGTTGAGCGGCCTCCCAGGCAACGCACCCAGTGGTGCGTTGCCAAGCCTGCCCCGGGCTGAAGCCCGGGCTACGTCGCCGGCTTGGCACATCCGTAGGTTGGCGCCGAGCCTGCGAGGCCCAACGCAGCGGTGCGTCGGGTAATGGGTCAGAACAGCGTTCGCAGTCGGTGTCCCCTGGGCGCACCACAGCCACCGTAGTTGCACAGGATGCTGTTGCCCGCCTCGGTGGGCAGCAGCTGCACATTGGCCTCGACGTCGAAGGCGATTCGGTAGCGGCTTGCAGCCTGGTCGGACAGCGGCACCATGAGCTGCGCGCGGCCGCAGTCGCCGGCGTCGACCGCCAGGTCCCACTGGCCGTAGGGAAGCTGGAAAGCGGCCGACTCCGCCGTTTCCAGCTGCACGGCGAGCTTGCCATTGATGTAGACGCTGGCCAGGCATTTGCGCCCCCACCAGGCATCGTCGCGGTTGACGATCAGGTACTGGCTCGGCTCGGCCGGTGTTTCCTGATAGGCGAACAACCGCTCTGACGGAACCGGCCAGGTCTGGTTGGCGGGGATCTGCTTGCTTTGGCAAGCGGTGAGCGACAGGCAGCAAAGCAGCAGGAGAGGGCGCATGGTTCATCCTTGAATGGGTGTTGCCGGGCGTGAATATACCTGGCCGCCCGGGCCTGGAGAATGGGGCCTATCGCAAGATGGGTGGTGCCGCCAGGGCCCGCCGCTCGGGCGGTGGGCCGGCCCAAAGGCGGGGTTGCCACCGCGCCAGGGCGCTATTTACCCGCCTGGCCAAACTAAAGATTGGCTATACCTCCTGTGGGTTCCTGGCCTTACTGGCGGGTGTTAATTATCTGAGCCAGGGCTCTGGCATCCCGAGTGGCCTGCCTTTTTCCACGGGATGGGAACGGAACCCCTGTATCGGTCCGCTAAAGGATGCAGGTCAGCGGAAACATGGACATGTTGAACAACAATAACGAGCGGCTCATCCGCCTGCGGGATATCGAAAAGCGCTATCGGCTCGCCGAGCAGGAGCTGCGCATCCTCAGTGGGGTCTCCCTGGAGATCGCCCGGGGCGAGAGCTGCGCCATTCTCGGCAGTTCCGGTTCGGGCAAGAGCACGCTGCTGAACATTCTCGGCCTGCTCGACCTGCCCAGTAGCGGCTTCTACCACCTGGGTGGCCACGATGTATTCACGGCCAGCCCGGATGACCTGGCGGCGCTGCGCAACCGCCTGATCGGCTTCGTCTTCCAGAGCTTCAACCTGCTGCCCCGGCTCAGCGCGCTGGACAACGTCGCCTTACCCCTGAGCTACCGCGGCGTGGCCTTGCGCGAGTCTCGTGAGCGGGCCCATGCCATGCTCGAGCGGGTGGGCCTCGCGGCGCGTGCCGGGCACCTGCCGGCGGACCTTTCCGGCGGCCAGCGCCAGCGCGTGGCCATCGCCCGTGCCCTGGTGGGCGAGCCGGCGCTGATCCTCGCCGACGAGCCCACCGGCAACCTCGATGCCGCCACCGCCGAAGACATCATGCAGCTACTGCTGGAGCTCAACCGCGCCAATGGCGTGACCCTGGTGATCGTCACCCACGACCCCGGCATCGCCGCCCGCCTGGAACGGCGCATCCGCGTGCGCGAGGGCAGGGTGGTGGACGAGGCGGTCCCGGCATGACGCTGCTGGAGTCGGCCCCGGCCCCCTCGCTGACGCAGTTGCTGCACGAGGCGCTCGGCAGCCTGCGCAACCTCGGGCGGCGTTCGTTGCTGGCGCTGCTGGGCATCGTCATGGGCAGCTGCTCGGTGATCGCTCTGTTGAACATCGGCCAGAACGCCGCCGACCAGGCCATGAGCGTGTTCCGCGAGATGGGCACCGAGGCGGTGGTGGTGCAGCTGCCTTCCGTGGCGCGGGGGAGCGACGGCCTGCCATTGGTACTGGACGGCCCGACTATCGAGGCGAGCGTGCCCGGCATCGAGCACGTCAGCCCGCTGGTGCTCTACAGCAGCCAGGTGGTGTTCCACGGTCGCACCCGCAGCCTGGCTCTGGTGGGCGCCGATGCGTCCCTGGGCGATGCAGCGCGTTTGCGGGTGGCCCAGGGGCGCTACCTGTCGGCTTTCGACGCCCGCCAGACTTTCGTTGTGGTCGGTGCCCAGGCGGCCCTGGCGCTGGGGGTTCCGGGCGACCCGCTGCAGTTGGGCGACCGTGTGCGCATCGATGACTACCAGTTCCAGGTGATCGGCATCCTCAAGCCCCAGGGCGCTGGCGGCATCATTCCCTTCACCGCCGACGACGCGCTGTTCCTGCCACCGGCGGGCATGGCGCGCATCAACCCGGCGCCGAGCATCAGCACGCTGATCGCCCGGGTGGTGCCGGGCAAGGACGTGGCCACCATCGGTGAGCGCCTGCTGCAACGGGTCAACCGCGAGATCGCCGGCGAGCAGAAGGGCACCCTGCAGGTGGCCCAGCAGATGATCGACGCCATGCAGCAGCAGACCCGCACCTTCACCTACCTGCTGGCGGCCCTGGGCGGCATCTCCCTGGTGGGCGGCGGGGTGGGGGTGATGAACGTGATGCTGATGAACGTCAGCGAGCGGCGCCGCGAGATCGGTGTGCGCATGGCCCTGGGTGCGCGGCGCCGCGACATCCGCAACCTGTTCCTGCTGGAGGCGGTGACGCTCACCGCCGCCGGCGCCGTTTCCGGCGCCTTGCTCGGCGTGGCTGCCGCCTGGGGCTACGCACGCCTGTGTGGCTGGGACTTCGCCCTGGCGTCCTCGGCATTGCCGCTGGGCATTGGCAGCACGCTGCTGGTGGGGCTGTTCTTCGGCCTGCACCCGGCCATTTCGGCCGCGCGCCTGCAACCGGTGGAGGCCCTGCGTGATGCGTAGCCGCCTGCTGCCCTTCGCCCTGCTGATGGTCATCCTGCCGGCCCAGGCCAAACCCTGGGGCGAGGAGCGCCTGGACCCCTCGGCGCCGACCATGGAGCGCCAGGGTAACGGCCCGCTGCTCAGCGAGCAGATGGCCGACCTGTCATTGCTGGATGCGGTATTCCTCGGCCTGCGCAACAACCGCAGCATCCAGAGCGGTTACCTGCGGCGCATCGCCGAGAAGTTCGACCTGCGCGTCTCCGAAGACGTGTTCAACCCCAAGCTCTATATCACCGGCAGCTACCGGGCCAACCGCAACCACGAGGACCGCTACCGCGACGGCCGCATCGGCCCCACCGCGACCGTTCTCAACGAGTACGGCACCCAGTTCGCCCTGGGCTGGAGCAAGGGCTACAACGATGCCGACCGCGCCGGACGCACGCGCAACGACGGCGTCGACCTGAGCATCATCCAGCCGCTGCTGCGTGGCGCCGGGCGCGAGGTGAACACCGCACCGGTGCGCCTGGCCCAGCTGTCGGAACAGGCCAACCGGCTCAACCTCAAATCCAGCGTCTCGCAGACGGTCACCGCCATCATCAGTGCCTACCGCAACCTGCTGCGCGCCCAGGAGCAGCAGCGCATCGCCCGCGCCGCTCTGGAGCGCACCCAGCAGTTGGTCACAGTCAACCGCTCGATGATCGAGGCTGGGCGCATGGCCGAGTTCGAGATCGTGCAGACCGAAGCCGACCTCGCCACCCAGGAGCTGAGCGTGGAGGAGGCCGCCAACCAGCTGGATTCCGCGCGCCTGGAGCTGCTGCGCCTGCTGGCTCTGGACCTATCCTCGCAGGTGCGCGCCAGCGACGCCCTGGAGGCCGAGCGCATCGAAGTGAACCGCGAGCAGGCGGTGAAGCTGGCCGAGCAGCAGCAGCCGGATTACCTGCGCCAGCTGATCACCCGCCAGCAGGCGGACATCAACCTGGTGGTGGCGAAGAACCAACGGCTCTGGGACGTTTCCCTGGAGGTGGGGGGCAGCCAGACCCAGGACCGCTACGACTACCCGTACAGCAGCGGCAGCAACCGCTCCTGGGACAGCTACGCCGGGGTGCGCGTGGACATCCCCATCGGCGACCTGACGCGGCGCCAGGGCGAGGTGCAGGCGCGGGTCAATGTCGAGGACCAGGAGTTGCAGGTGGCCGATGCGCGCCAGGCCCTGGAACGCAACGTCACCGATGTGGTGCGCGATGTCGGCACCCGCTGGCGCCAGCTGGAGATCGCCAGCCGCGCCCTGGACCTCTCACGGCGCAAGCTGGATATCGAGCGCGACAAGCTCAACGCCGGACGCTCCAGCAACTTCCAGGTGCTCAGCTTCGAGAGCGACCTGCGCAGTGCCGAGAACGCCCGCCTCAATGCGCTGATCGCCTACCTCGACGCGCAGACGCAACTGGACCTGGCCCTGGGCATGACGCTCGACAGATGGGACATCTCGCTCAATGACTACTGACCGCTCCCCGCTGGCCCGCCGTGGCCTGCTGCTCGCCGTCGCCGTGCTGGCCATTGCCGGCATCACCTGGGGCCTGCGTGATGCGCCGGGCGCTGCACCGGCCGCCCTGCGCTGGCAGCGCGTGGACCCGGCACCGCTGGAGCACAGCATCGGCCTGGTGGGGCGCATCGAGCCGGAGAAGACCCTGGCCCTGGGCGCGCCCTTCGCCGGCGTCGTGGCCGAGTCCCTGGTGGAGGCGGGGCAACGGGTCAAGGCCGGGCAGTTACTGCTGCGCATGGATGTGGCCGAAACCGAGGTGCAGCAGCGCGATGCGCTGTCGGCCCTGCTCAAGGCGCGGCGCGCGGTGCAGGAGCTGAAGGACTGGGACAGCGGCGAGGAGATGTCCCGCGCCCGCCGGACCCTGCGCAGCGCCCAGCTGGCCCTGGCCAGCACCGAGAAGAAGCTCGGCCAGACCCGCGCGCTGTTCGACCGCGGCATCATCCCGCGCAACGAGCTGGAAGACCTGGAACAGCAGGAGCGCCTGCAGCGTTTGGACCTCAGCGCCGCCGAGCGCGACCTGGCCCGTTCCCAGGCGCGCGGCAGTGGCGAATACCTGCAGATCGCCGAAATGGAACTGGCCAATGCCGAGGTCAAGCACCAGGCCCTGCGCAAGCTGTTGGAGGCCAAGGACATCAAGGCGCCGTTCTCCGGCATCGTTGTCGCGGCCCCCGGCCTGAGCCTGGAGGACGCCGCGCGCGGCCCGGTGCAGGCCGGCTCCCAGGTGACCCAGGGCGCGCCGCTGTTCGGGTTGGCCAGCATCGAGCAACTGAAGATCGTCGCGCGGGTCTCCGAGCTGGACGTCAACCAGCTGCGCGAAGGCATGGCGGTGGACGTGCAGGGCGATGGCTTCGAGGGTGAGGCGTTGCATGGGCAGGTGAGCGTGGTCGGTGGCCAGGCGCTGCCGAGCACCCAGGGCGGCGCACAGTTCGAGGTGATGGTCGCCATCCCCGACCTCAGCGAAGAACAGATGCGCCGGGTGCGCCTGGGCATGAGCGCACGGCTGTCGATCCTTGCCTACCGCAACGAAGCGGCCATGGTGGTGCCGCCTGAGGCCCTGCGCAACGCAGAAGGGCGCTGGCTGCTGGACTACCGCCCCACCCTCGAACAACCCGAGCGCGAAGTGGAGGTGCGCACCGGCCGCTCCACCCCCGCCGGTGTCGAAGTCTTCGGCCTGGAGCCAGGGTTCGTCGGCGTCTCCGGCTGACCTCTGCGTTTCGCCATCCCCGCCGGGCTTCACCCGGCCTACGCCGAACCCTCATGCAATCCCCGTAGGTTGGCGCCGAGCGCAGCGAGGCCCAACGCTGCCGAGCCCATCGAGGCACCGATGCGTTGGGCTTCGTCGCTCAATTCAACCGGCGAGATGCATCGGTTTTATGCCTCCAACTCGCACGATCGCGCGTATTACCCGGCTTTCTTCCTGCAGATTCGCCGTGGATGGACGCGGATTCATTTTTCGAACAATCAATTCATGCACCAGAACGATGCGGCGGATGGGCGAGTGTCCGTGATGGAAACACCCGTCAAGCCCCGAGTTGTCGGGATAGTCAGCTATATGGCGTGCGACCTTTGACGCGGGTGTGTAGGAAGTTCCCGCTTTTGCGGCTTCGCTGGCAGGCTCTGGAGCGGGGGTACCCAACCTTTTGCTAGGTATGAAATGCGGTCCAGCAACCTAATCTCGTTCCCGGCGCTACCCACTGGGAAGTCACCCACAAGGGCACAAGCCCGGGTCCCACAGGTAAGACGCCGATGAGTAACAACCCCTGGCGAGTCGGTAAAGATCGCTACGCATTGGAACGCAGCAGGGAGGTGGCAACGGATGCTCCATTTTTCGCCTGTATCAGGCAACGCCCCTATCACTCGCCGGGAATCTGCCGCCCGGCTCCCTCGCCTCGTATCGAGCCTTGTGCCCGAGTCGATGCGTCCTTTTCGCCCTGGTGGCGGAAGCGGTGGAAACCCTCTCGCAGGCCGTCGTGTGTCCATGGCCCTGCATCGAAACGAGCGTGACTGAACAACAGCGTTGAGGAACTCGTCCGGCACTTGCTTCGGCAGGTACCGGCCCGATCAGTGCCATGCGGACGTTGTTGGATGGATGACATGACGCAGCCTGGATAGCTGCACTTCGATTGTTATGTATCCGCAACGGAAGTTGGCCTGGGAACTTGCCCGGAAACAGTGTGGCGTCGCCGATTGAAGCCGGAATTGGAATAACGTCCGCCGGTAACTTGAAGCAGCGGGTGACTGGGCAAGTTTGAAAAGCGGTCATGGGTTAAACAGGAAGGTCTTCGTGGTGTATTCCCAGTGACCAAAAACAAAACCATGTTTTGCTTATTCAACCAAGGAACGAAAACAATGAAAATGTCCAAAATCTCCGTTGCTACCGCTGCTCTGGCTCTGTGCATGGGCGCTTCCTCGGCCATGGCCGTAACCATTACCCCGGCCAACACCGCCTTCTCCGCCAAGGGTGTTTCGGTGGTCAAGCCTGGCTTCCTGTCGCCCGTGACCTGCAACGTGGAATTCATCGGCACCACCTCCGTGGGCGGTGCTGATAAAGCCACCATCACTGCCGTGAACATCACCGGCGGCGGCTTCTGCGGTGCAGCCAGCGCGGCCGGCCTGCCCTGGACCCTGACCGCTTCCAGCCTCACCGCTGGCAACGTCAGCGGCGTCAAGTTCACCGTGGCCGGTATCAACTGCAGCTCTTCTCCGGTCACCGTGACCGGTGGCTGGAGCAACGCCACCAACACCCTGACCCTGACCCCGAACCAGCCGGTTGGCTCCTGCACCATCCAGAGCCTGTATGTCAGCCCGACCCCGGCATTCACGCTGGTTCCGTAAGCGTGAACGGCCTTCCCATCCCAGGGTGGGAAGGCCGCTTTCATTGTGATTGGAATACTGTCGCTATATGGGTTCAGCACATTCGGCAAGTAAGAAACGTTTCGAGCCATTAGTGAGGAAGTTTGATTTTCTGAACTATTAGTTGTGCAGGACGCGCCCCGTGAGGCAGAAAACTATAATAAGCAAGGAGTTGTCATGAAGACGTATTCGAAGCGCCCCTCTCTTTTCAATTTCACGTGCAAACGCAGTTTGCTGAGCCTGGCCGTACTCAGTGCCGTTATCGGTGTTCAACAAGCCGAAGCGGGCGCTTTCGCCGTACCTACCTATGGCACGCCCGGTTGGGGCCGTGCCTTCGCCGGTGGCTCGGTGTGGAAGAACGATCCCAGCGCCGCCTTCAACAACCCGGCCGCCATGGCCTTTATCGAGCGTCCCATCGGCCAGGTGTCGGCGATCTATGCCGATATCGACATGAAATTCAAAGGGGAGGCCTATGACTACGCGGGCAACCCCCGTAGCGAACTCATCGATGTTAACGGGCCCGAAACTCGGGAGCTGGGTGATGGCGGTAACGGCGGGTTCAGCAAGTGGTTGCCCACCCAGTTCCTGGTCATCCCTGTCGGTGATCGCTTCGCTATTGGCCTTGGTCAAGTTGTCCCCATGGGCATGCGCAGCACGTGGGACAAGAACTTCAAAGCCAAAGACTTCGCCCTGGATACCAAGATCGAGACGGCGGCCCTGGCCGGCTCGCTGTCCTTCAAGATCGATGATCAGTGGGCGGTCGGCGGTGGGGTTGTGATTCAGCGTACCCAGGGCTTCGTGAGCCAGAACGTGGACCTCATGGCTGCCGCTGCGGCAAACCCGGGTTCCATTTTCGCAGGTGGCTTACCCAGTGGTGTCACCAGGGCGACGATGCGTGTGAAGGTCGACAACGTATCCCCGGGCTGGTTTGCCAGCGTTGCCTGGAAGCCAACCGCCCAGGACACCTTGGGCCTGGCGTACCACGCCAAGATCAAGAACGAGCTGGACGGGGACTACAACTGGCATTTCTCGGATGCCAATGGATTGAACTTCCTCACCTCGCCCGAATTGATGAACCCCGATGCTTTGGCACAAGCGGGCTATGCAGGGCTGATATTGAATCCCAATGGTGACCACGCCGAATCGCGCATGGACATCCCGGCCATGGCCACCTTCGACTGGGTGCACGATTTCAACGACAGCTTTAGCCTGGGCGCCAGCGTGACCTGGACCGAGTGGTCGTCCTTCCAGTCCCTGAAGCTGGAGTCCCACGGCAACCTGATCGTCGACATTCCCTACAACTACAAGGACACCTGGATGTACTCGGTGGGCGGTGACTACCGTCTCAACGACCAGCTGACCCTGCGCGCGGGCGTGGCGCTGGACCAGACGCCGACCCGCAACTCCACCCGCGATGCGCGCATCCCCGACGGTGACCGTACCTTCGTCTCCCTGGGTGGCAGCTACCGCTTCGCCTCCGACCCGAACCTGAGCGTGGATGTGGCCTATTCCCGCCAGTTCGTCGATGAAGGTCGCCTGCGCACCCAGAACCAACCGCGTCTGGGCGGCGGCAGCGTCGATGGCAAGGTGGAATCCAAGGGGCAGATCTTCAGCGTCTCGGCTACCTACATGTTCTAACAGGCCGCTGAAAACGCAGTCAGTTTCTCAATTGCCTGCAAAGACTGGAAATTCCCCATCTGTGCTCTCGATCGTCACCCGGTTCCCGGGGCATCGGGCCGATCAGAACAGGTGGGGAAGTTGGGGCGGGTCCGGGCTCGTGTCCTCACCACGGGTGGGCCTGCCCCCTTTTTACGTCGGCCGCCGGAAGGAATCAGCGGCCTTTCTCTTTTCCCTCGGGGCATTTCCTGTGCCCGTGCAGGGTGTCTTTGCTCGGGAGCGCCTGGGCCCTCAGCCCCTCCACCCCTCTGGGCAACACGGCGGCAAACTCAATCAGCGATGACGTTGTGTCGATCATCCTTGGCGCCAGCCCCCACCAGCACCTGGGCTTCGTCTTCGCTGATCAGCGCGTCGCCCGCCGGGCTGCGGATCACCGAGGCGCGCAGGCCGTCATCGGTGCTGATGACGATGTCGCGGATCGGCATCTCGCTGTGGTTGCCGTTCAGTTCGATGGCGCAGGTGCCGCCTTCCAGATCGATGTTCACGGACATGTCGTTCTCCTTGCATGGCTGAGCCTGTTGGGTAGAAGCGCCCGCGCCCCCAAAGGTTCAGGCCGGGCGACCGGGGGCTCAGGAGTAGAAGGCCGAATGGTGGGGAAAGTCGCCCACCCGCTCGCCGATCACCATCTCGCTGATCCAGTCGGTCAGCAGGCCGGTGTAGGCCTTCTGGCTGCGGTCGCCGCTCAGCGCGTGGTCGGCGCCGTCGAGGATGCGGTGGGTCAGCGAGTGGGCGCGCTCGAAGGCGGCGCGGTAACTCATGATGGTCGGGTGCGGCACGAAGTCATCGTGTTCGGATTCGACGATCAGCACATCCCCCTCGAAGGCGGCGCAGGCCGCCAGGGCGCGGTTCTCGCTCGGGCGCACGGCGGTCAGCCGGTAGCTCGCCAGGCGTTGGCGGTCGAGGGCGTGCTTGGGCGTGTCCCACTCATCATCCCAGTACAGCGCGGGTACCCGCAGGGCCAGCCAGCGCACCGGGCGCAGGGTGCTGAGGATGGTCGCGAGGTAGCCGCCGTAGCTGCTGCCGATCACCGCGATGGCCGAGGTGTCGGTGGCGGGGTGGCTGGCCAGCAGGTCATAGGCGGCGATCAGGTCGTCGAGGTTGTCGGCGCGGGTCACCGTCTGTTTCTGCACCTCGGTCTTCTCGTGGCCGCGCAGGTCGAAGGTCAGGCACACGCAGCCGAGCCCGGCGATGCCCTTGGCACGCGCCAGGTCGCGCTGCTGGCTGCCGCCCCAACCGTGGACGAAGAGGATGCCCGGCACCTTGGCGGCGGGGGTGAGGAAGGTCCCGGCGATCTGTTCGTTGGCGACCTGGATATCCACGCTTTCGCTACGCGACGCCATAAGGTTCCACCCTCGCGAATTTGCTGATGGGGCCGACTTCGGCATCGTCGCCCTGGTAGAGCAGGTTGGCCCCGCCCGGTATCTCGAACCCCGTGCCGTAGCGCTCGACGGTCGCCGCGCGGATGCACGTCAGCTGCGGGTCGCCGGCGAAGGCTTCGATCGCCAGTATTTCTGCCGCGCTGGCCCCGCCAATGCGCCAGGATTGCTCCAGCACCCCCGAGCGCAACTGGCCCCGGGCATTGATGCCCTGGGCGATGTCGTAATTGCGCCGCGAGGCGAGAAAGCCCGGGAAGCATGCCTGGGCCGCCTGCTCATAGGCCCGGGCCTGTTCGATGGCCAGGTGCACCGGCTCGTCACCGGCCAGGTCCAGCAGATCCTTCCAGCCACCGCGTGCCACCAGCAGTTCCGAGCCGCCGTAGACGGAGACGCCGCCGTTGTCCTCGGTCAGCCCCTGGGTGCCGAAGTAGCTGGCGGTGATGCCGGCCACCTGCACCTGGCCGACGCTGTAGGTGAGGACGTCTTCCAGGTGCTCTTCCAGCACCAGGCCCCAGGTGGCGATCTCGTCGAGGTCCTGGGCGGCGATGGCCTCGCGCAGCTGGTTCTCGTCGGTCACCCGGCACTGGCCGCGCCCGGCGGTGGCGCGCACCGGCTTGACCCGCACCGGCCCGGACAGCAGCAGCCGGATGCCGGCCTGCATGGCGTCGTCGATGTTGAAGGCGCTGTAGCCGCTGAGCACCGCGCGCCCGGCCAGGTGGAAGAAGCCTTCCGACCAGCCCGGCGGCGCGTGGGCGGAGGGGCCGGGCAGGGGATGGGTGATGGCCTTGGTGGCCATGAAGGGTTCGGCGACCATGCCGCCGAAGAAGTCGGCATCCGAACGGATGCCCAGTTCGCGGGCCTGGCCACGGCCGATCAGGGTGTCGTTGGGGATGAAGTAGCACGCCCGTGTAGCGCTGGCTTGTCGACCGCCCAGGAAAGGCGTGCCGAGCAGGGCGGCGATATGTTCGCCAAGCCAGTGGTGCACGCGGCGTTCATGCTCGGGCGCGTCGTGGCGCACATCGAGCAGGGCGACCCCTTCGCGGGGTGGTGGGGATTCAGGCATGGGGCTGCTCCTCGTGGCGACGGGTGATCAGGGGGCTTGCCAGGTGCCGCCGCCGCTTTCGCAATCGATCTTCGCCTGCGCCGGGTCCTTGGCCGTGTAGTGGTAGGTGACCACCTTGGCGTCGGCGGGGATGTTGGCCGGGTCGCTGCCTTCTTCGCCGCTGGACTGCGGGTTGGCCAGCGCCTCCTGGGTGAGGGCGCCCGTACAGCGGCCGAACCAGCCGCTTTTGCAGCTGGCTACCTTGCGCTTGTCGCTCTGCAGCATGTCCTTGCTTTCGTTGCTGCAGGACCAGTCGACCGCGCCGGCTGGCATGCCGGAGTACTCGTAGCAGGTCTCGGTTTCGACGCCGGGTACCTGGCGGCTCACCGGGTGGGTCTCCACCTGGCAGGCATCGGCCAGCGCCAGGGGCGAGGCCAGGCAGGCGGCCAGCAGCAGGGGCATCCTCAGGGTCATGACGGTTCTCCTCGCGCACCCTTGGCGCGCCGTGTGCGACTACTGCTGGAAGGGCGTTTTCACCAGGCTGGCCGGATTGACCAACTGCTTGCCCGGCGGCACCCGCTCCACCACTGGCAGGGGGTGCAGCTGATGCACGCTGGCGCGGGGGCGGGCACGGCTGATGCCGCGGTAGATGGCGGCGGCGCCGACCAGGATGTCGGCCAGCCCGAGCAGGCCGCGGGTGGCGACGCCCTTGCGGATCAGCAGGATGCCGCCGCCGATGGCGACCAGGCGTTCCATGTTGGAAGGTTCGGCCATGGGGTTCTCCTTGGTGGGCGCGACCGGGAAGGCCGGCCGCGCGTGATCGTCGTGCGTGATCAGGGGGGCGGTCAGGCGGCTTTCTTCAGGGCCTTGACCAGCTCGTCCTTGCGCATCCGCGAACGGCCGGGAATCTTCAGCGCACGGGCGCGGATCATCAGGTCGGCCTTGCTGGTGTCTTCCAGGCGGGTGCCGGGGCGTGGGGCGCCGTGCTTGGTCGCCACGGCACGACGGGCCGAGGAACGACGCGCCGCCGCCTTGCTTGCCGGCGAGGTGCTGCGGCCCGAGCCGCCGGCCTTTTCGCCACCGCCGGATTGCTTGTTGACCGTGGCCCAGGCGCGGGCCTCGGCTTCGCCCTGGGGCACGCCCTGGCGCTCGTAGCCTTCCTCGATATGGGCGGCCTTGCGCTTCTGGGCTTCGGTGTACTTGTCTTTGCTTCCGCGTGGCATATGAACCTCCGTGCGTCGCGTTCGGCTCGCCCCGTGCGGCCTGTGCCGCTTCGGGGCCCTCAGGTTTTCTGAAGGGCCCCGGCGGGCAGAGTTCAGGTTTTTGCCGGCGCGCCATGACCGGCGGTCGCGGTGCGACGTGCGAAATGCACGATTAGGTTGAACTCTCGCCGCCCCCCGGCGGACTCACCTCCTAGGGGATGGAAACGCGCTCCGCACCGGCTCCGGTGCGCCACCGCACGACGTTGCGCAGCCCCGGCCGAACCCTGCCGGGCAGCACCTCCTCGCACGCATGCAATCGCGCACCGATAGGGCATAAGGACACCGCGACATGAAAAGAGACTGGGACCTGATCAGGGCCTTGCTGCTGGAGATCGAATCACTCGGAACCGGCCAGCACTTCCACCCCCAGCCCTACGCCGGGCACACACTGGAGTCGGTCAGCCACCACCTCCACCTGATGTGCCAGGCGGGCCTCGCCGAGTGCACCGCGCATCACCCCTGGAACGGTGACCCGGTGATGATCGCCAAGGGCCTCACCCTGGCCGGCCACGACCTGCTCGACCCCATCCGTGATGACGACGCCTGGGAGGCGACCAAGGCCTTCCTGCAACAGCGCATGGGTGGCATCAGCCTGGAGACGCTGCGCTCCACGGCCCGGCCGCCTGCCACGGGCGACACCGCGCGTCACCTGCGCCTGGCGCACAACGACGCACTGTTCAACTGAGGGCTCGCGCCTCATCAGCCAAGGAGCAGGACATGTCCACCGAGAAAGCCGCCACCCCGGCCGGCCCCACGCCGGTCGAGGCCTTCAAGCAGAACATCCTCGCCAAGCTCAAGTACGCGGTCGGCAAGGACCCGCGCAATGCCTACAGCCACGACTGGTTCGAAGCCGTGGCCCTGGCCGCCCGCGACCACCTGGTGGACAACTGGGAAGAGGCCGAGGCGCAGGTCGACCGCAAGCAGCACAAGCGCGTCTATTACCTGTCCCTGGAGTTCCTTATCGGTCGCCTGCTGGTGGACTGCCTGAGCAACCTGGGCCTGCTGGAAACCGCCCGCGCGGCCCTCGCCGAGCTGGACGTGGACCTGGACACCATCCGCCAGGTGGAGCCCGACGCGGCCCTGGGCAACGGTGGCCTGGGGCGCCTGGCGGCCTGCTTCATGGAAAGCATGGCGACCCTCGGGCTCGCCGCCCACGGCTACGGCATCCGCTACGAGCACGGCCTGTTCCGGCAGGTGGTCAGTGATGGCTGGCAGCAGGAGCACACCGAAACCTGGCTGGATTTCGGCAACCCCTGGGAGTTCGAGCGGCCCGAGGTCAGCTACAACATCGGCTTCGGCGGCAGCGTGCTCACCGAAGATGGCGAGGGCGAGGTGCCGCGCCAGGTCTGGCAGCCCAACGAAACCCTGCGCGCCATCGCCTATGACACGCCGGTGGTGGGCTGGCGCGGTGCCAGCGTCAACACCCTGCGCCTGTGGCGCGCACGGGCCATCGAAGACCTGCAGCTGGAGCGCTTCAACGCCGGCGACCACTTCGGCGCGGTGGCCGATGTGGTGCGTGCCGAGAGCATCTCGCGGGTGCTGTACCCGGCCGACAGCACCGAGGCCGGGCAGGAGCTGCGCCTGCGCCAGGAATACTTCTTCGTTTCCGCCTCGCTGCAGGACCTGCTGCACCGCCACATGACCAGCCACGGCGACATCCGCTCGCTGCCGGAGAAGGCGGCGATCCAGCTCAACGACACCCACCCGGCCATCGCCGTGGCCGAGCTGATGCGCCAGCTGGTGGATGTCTACCAGATCGAGTGGTACGCGGCCTGGGAAATGACCGTGGCGACGCTGTCCTACACCAACCACACCTTGCTGCCGGAGGCGCTGGAATCCTGGCCGGTGTCGCTGATGGAGCGCCTGCTGCCCCGGCACATGCAGATCATCTACCTGATCAACGCCTACCACATCGATTCCCTGCGCGCGCAGGACATCCACGACTTCGCCCTGCTGCGCTCGGTGTCGCTGATCGAGGAAGACCACGGGCGCCGGGTGCGCATGGGCAACCTGGCGTTCCTCGGCTCCCACAGCATCAATGGCGTTTCGGCGCTGCACACCGACCTGATGCGGGAAACCGTGTTCCGCGACCTGCACCGGCTCTACCCGCAGCGCATCGGCAACAAGACCAATGGCGTGACCTTCCGCCGCTGGCTGTACCAGGTGAACCCGCTGCTCACCGGGTCCCTGGTGGACGCCCTCGGCGAAAACCTGCTGGACGCCCCCGAGGAGCTGCTGCGCAACCTCGAGCCCCATGCCGACAAGGCCGGCTTCCGCAAGCAGTTCGCCGCCCACCGCCAGCAGAACAAGGCGGCCCTGGCGCGGCTGGTGCACGAGCGCCTGGGCATTCACCTGGACACCGAGGCGATCTTCGATGTGCAGGTCAAGCGCATCCACGAGTACAAGCGCCAGTTGCTCAACCTGCTGCACACCGTGGCGCTGTACCAGGCCATCCGCAACGAGCCGACCACCGACTGGGCGCCACGGGTGAAGATCTTCGCCGGCAAGGCGGCGGCCAGCTATCACCAGGCCAAGCTGATCATCAAGCTGGCCAACGACATCGCCCGCACCATCAACGCCGACCCGACGGTGCGCGGGCTGCTCAAGGTGGTGTTCATCCCCAACTACAACGTCAGCCTGGCGGAGGTGATCATCCCTGCGGCCGACCTGTCCGAACAGATCTCCACCGCCGGGCTGGAAGCCTCCGGCACCAGCAACATGAAGTTCGCCCTCAACGGCGCGCTGACCATCGGCACCCTGGACGGCGCCAACGTGGAGATGAGCCAGCTGATCGGCGCCGAGCACATGTTCATCTTCGGCATGACCGCCGGCCAGGTGGAGCAGCGCAAGCGTGCCGGCGAGCTGGACATGAGTGCGGTGATCGCCGGCTCCGAGCGCCTTAGCGGGGCGCTGGAGGCGGTGCGCCGTGGGGTGTTCTCGCCGGATGACCCGCACCGCTACGAAGCCTTGGTGGAGGGCCTGGTGCGGGACGACCGCTTCATGGTCTGCGCGGATTTCGACGCCTACTGGCACGCCCAGCGCCGCGTCGACGCCGCCTGGCAGAAGCCCGCGCAATGGTGGAAATCGGCCGTGCTCAACACCGCCCGCGCCGGCTGGTTCTCCTCGGACCGCACCATCGGCGAATACGCCGCCGACATCTGGAAGGTGCCCACCAACCGGGATTGACCGGAGCAGAGCAGGGGGCTGACGCGTAGATACCGTCTTGATCCCTAGTGAGCAAGGGCCAGTTTTACGTCGTACGGCTGGCCCGATTTCAAGACGCCATAAGCGATGTTCAGCAGCTTACGCATCGCTGCGCAGATGATCTGCATGCCGGTCTTGCCCTTGGCTCTGAGGCGTTCTCTCATCGCTTTGATCGCCCCGTTGTGCTGCAGGGCGCAAACGGCAGGCATGTACAGCCCAGCACGCAGCCGCGATGAGCCCATCTTGGAAATGCGGGTCTGCCCCCGGTACTTACCAGACTCCTGCAAACGCGGGTTGAGCCCGGCAAAGGCGGTAATCGCGCGACTGCTGGTGAAGCGATGAGGGTCGCCCAGCTCCGCCAGGATCAGGGCGGCTGTCTTGTCCGCGATGCCATCGATGCTGGTCAACAGATCACGTTTGCCACGCAGATCCGGGTCATTGTCGATGTGGTCGTTGATGGCCTTGAGGGTTTCCTCGATCTGTTGCTCGATGTGCCGCAACACTGAGCGGATCGACTCCTGCACGCTGGTATCGGCCACCTCCAGGCGATTGCTCTCCATCTGCTGGATTTCCTGCAGATCCGCCAGGCGCCGCATCAGTGCTTTCAGGCGCCGTATGGCGCGAGGTTCAGGCTGCCAGGGCCGTAGCTCGTCTTGGTGGCGCTCGCCGTATTCGGCGATCAGCTTGGCGTCGACCTTGTCAGTTTTCACGCGCTGCAGCTGACTGCGGGCGTAGTGAGCGATCTGCGCAGGGTTGAGGACGCAGACCCGATAGTTCTGCTCCAGCAGCCATTCGGCCAGGGCTTCATGGTGGATGCCGGTGGCTTCCATCACGACCCAGGCACCCGCCTCGCTGTGCTTGTTCAGCCACTCCTGCAGCGTGCGAAAGCCCGCCTCGCTGTTGGCCAACTTGGCCTTGGTGCGGTACTTGCCGTTCGCCTGCAGGGTGGCGATATCGAACGTGTGCTTGGCAATGTCGATACCAATGACACTGGGCATGTGAGCTCCTCCTGATCTTTTCAGACACGATCATCACTGCACCCGGCCCAACCTTGTGAATGCGAGCTCTGGGCTCAAGATACCGTTCGGGCTGTTCGAGTGAGTGTGGAGGGGCGGAGCACTATCTACGTCGCAGGCTCAGGGCCTAAGGGTGGACACGACTTCCAGCCCCTCCCCCGATGATCAGTCGGGAACTATTACCCCTGAAGGGGTAGTTAGTCGAGATACAAGGGTGGACGACGCTCCACCCGTCCACCATTCGCAGCTCGAGGTGGCACCGCAGTCATGCCCTGGCAGGTGCTGTGTAGGGGCGACTTCAGTCGCCAAGCGACGCGCAGCGCCGCCGCTCTGTGTAGGAGCGAATTCATTCGCGATCGAGAGAGCACCGCGCGCCGGGTTTCACCCGACCTACCTGTCGCTCAACCATCGTGCTCACCTGCGACACCGCCTGGTGGAGGTGAAAAGCGACCTCCACCCCACACCCGTGTGTGAGAGCGAGCTCATGGGTGAGGTGCAGCGGTAGGGTGGACGACGCTTCACCCGTCCACCACGCGGAGCATCCGCGACGGCCCTACCAGAACCCCGCCTGGCGGCGTTCGGTGACGTAATCCAGGGGCAGGGCGAAGGCCTTGAGGAAGAAGGCGGCGAGGCGGGTGTCGATCACCGTTTCGTTGATCGAAGCCAACTGCGCCGGCAGGGTGCGAGTTTCGTCGTTGAAGGCGTAGAACTCTTCATGCACCAGGCCCAGGTTGGCCGCGTCGGCGATGATCCGGTAGTGGCTGGTACGCGTCCCCGGGTTGCTGGCGGCCAGGCGCAGTTGCGGGTGCAGCGGGTCGCTGCTGTCCATCTCCACCGTCACCTCGATGCCGCCCCGGCGGGCATGGCGCGCCGCTTCCTCGAACAGCGGCAGGGCCTGGCTGGCGAGGGCCGTTTCGACGTCGCGGAGAAACTCATGGGTCTTGCTGGGCGAGGGGAGCGAGGTCGGCTCGGGTGCGGCTGGATTCATGGCAAGGCTCCATCGGGTTGCGAACACAGGGCCGACCACTCTTCCAGTAGCGCGGGCCCCAATTTGAATAGAGCCTCCTGGTTGCCATAGGTTGCACGGGTAATGCCCACCACCGTCAGCTGCCGTTCGCCATCGTGCAGGTGAATGGTCAGGGTGCCATCCGCCTCCATCACGCAGTGGCCATGGGTGCTGGGCCGCAGACGCTGGTTGAAGTGGATTTCGATATCGCGGGCACGGGGTTGGCTGCTGGGCACGGTGACTACCTCCGGTCGCAGGATAGGGGCGGCAACTCCGCTCCGGTGTCTTGCCTGTTTTCACCTTAAACCCCTGCCGACACGCGTAAATACTGGCCAACGGCCCAGGTACGGCATGGGCCGGGAATTGCCCGTGATTACATCAGCCTGCGCCCGCGAAATACCTCCCGGCAGTTAATTGGCGGCGGCCCCTGTGATTGGCGTTCGCTATCGACCCCCTAGTCGTGGCCATAGCCGCACTCAATCGACAGCCCCGCAGCCCGCGCCGAACGGGGTGCAAATAGTTAGAACCTCTCCGCAATGCTGCCCTCAGACCTTCTAGGCGCCGGTTTGGCGCCTGCTCCACCAACGTCAGATCAACGACCAGAGAGGACCTGTGCAATGGCTCAACATCGAGGCGGCAAAGGCAACTTCGCAGAAGACCCACAACGCGCATCCGAAGCCGGTAAGAAGGGCGGACATGTGAGTGGTGGCAATTTCAGGAACGACCCGGCACGCGCATCCGCAGCCGGCCGCAAGGGAGGACAGCGCAGCCACAGCAATAACAGTGACTGACGCCTAACGGGGGGCGGCGGCATGCGGCCGTCGCTCCCCACCCTTGCCGCATTACCTGCCATACCCGTGATTACCTGCGCACGCGCAATGCGTCGTCAGGCCCGGCGCCTGCCTGGGCGTCGATTCCAAGCCAGGAGAAAGCCCGATGCCCACCCAGAAGAAGACCGGCAGCCAACTCGCCGGTACCGACACCCCCGACCGTGAAAACAGCAACCGCAAGCTCGACCAACTGGAGGGCTTTCGCGAAGACGCTACCGACCAGGCCCTGACCACCAACACCGGCACGCGCATCGCCGACAACCAGAACAGCCTGAAGGCCGGCGAGCGCGGCCCCTCGTTGCTGGAAGACTTCATCCTGCGGGAGAAGATCACCCACTTCGACCACGAGCGCATTCCCGAGCGCATCGTCCATGCCCGTGGCGCTGCGGCCCATGGCTACTTCCAGGTCTACGAGCCGCTGGCCGAGCTGACCAAGGCCGACTTCCTCAACGAGCCGGCGAAGAAAACCCCGGTGTTCGTGCGCTTCTCCACCGTGCAGGGCCCGCGTGGCTCGGCCGATACCGTGCGCGATGTGCGCGGCTTCGCGGTGAAGTTCTACACCGACGAGGGCAACTTCGACCTGGTGGGCAACAACATGCCGGTGTTCTTCATCCAGGACGCCATCAAGTTCCCCGACTTCGTGCACGCGGTGAAGCCCGAACCGCACAACGAAATCCCCACCGGTGCCTCGGCCCACGACACCTTCTGGGACTTCGTCTCCCTGGTGCCCGAGTCGGCGCACATGGTGCTCTGGACCATGTCCGACCGCGCCATCCCGGTGGGCTACCGGGGCATGCAGGGCTTTGGCGTGCACACCTTCCGCCTGATCAACGCCGAGGGCCGCAGCGTCTTCGTCAAGTTCCATTGGCGGCCCCTGTCGGGCGTCTACTCGCTGGTCTGGGACGAGGCGCAGAAGCTCGCCGGCAAGGACCCGGACTTCCAGCGCCGCACCCTCTGGGAAGACATCGAAAAAGGCGACTACCCGGAATGGGAGCTGGGCCTGCAGGTGATCCCCGAGGAGGACGAGCATAAGTTCGACTTCGACCTGCTCGACCCCACCAAGCTGGTGCCCGAGGAGCTGGTGCCGGTGCGCAAGGTGGGCAAGCTGGTGCTCAACCGCAACCCGGACAACTTCTTCGCCGAGACCGAGCAGGCCGCTTTCCACCCCGGCCACCTGGTGCCCGGTATCGACTTCAGCAACGATCCGCTGCTGCAGGGGCGGCTGTTCTCCTACACCGACACGCAGCTCTCGCGTCTTGGTGGGCCGAACTTCAACGAGATTCCCATCAACCGCCCGCTGTGCCCGTTCCACAACAACCAGCGTGACGCCCAGCACCGGCAGACGGTGAACAAGGGGCGTGCTGCCTACGAGCCCAACTCCATCGACGGCGGCTGGCCGAAGGAGACGCCGCCCGCCGCGCGCAGCGGTGGCTTCAGCAGTTACCACGAGCCGCTGTCGGGCACCAAGCTGCGCAAGCGCGCCGACTCCTTCGCCGACCACTTCTCCCAGGCGCGGCTGTTCTACAACAGCCTCAGCGAGACGGAGAAAGGCCATGTAGCGGCGGCCTATAGCTTCGAGCTGGGCAAGGTGGAGCGGGTGCACATCCGTGAGCGCCAGGTGAAGGAAATCCTCGCCAATATCGACCTCGACCTGGCCCGCCAGGTGGCCGAGAACCTCGGTCTCACACCGCCCCAGGCGCCCACGGTGCAGGTGCCGGAGATCGGCCTCAAGGCCTCGCCCGCACTTAGCCAGATGAACCTGCTGCCTGGTGATATCAAGTCGCGCAAGGTGGCCATCCTCATCGCCAATGGCGTGCAGGGCAGTGATGTGGAGTTCATCCAGGGCGAGCTGAAGAAGGCCGGCGCCAGCGCCAAGCTGCTGGCACCGAGTTCGGCACCGGTGAGCACCGCGGAGGGCAAGCAACTGGTACCCGATGCCACCATCGCCGGGCTGCCTTCCATCGCGTTCGATGCGGTGTTCGTGCCCGGTGGCGACAGTGCGGCGAAAACCTTCGGCGGGGATGGCGATGCGCTGCACTACCTGCAGGAGGCCTACAAGCACCTCAAGGCCATCGCCCTGTGCGGCGCGGCGGGCGATCTGGCCAGCCAGCTGCACCTGGAGGCGGACGAAGGACTGCTCAGCGGTGCCGCCGCCAAGGACGTCACCAAGCCGCTGTTCGATGCCATCGCCAAGCACCGGGTCTGGGCGCGGGAGCCCAAGGCCAAGGCGGTGCCGGCCTAGCCCGCAACCGGCGCCAGGGAAGGCGCTGGGGCGGGGGCGATGCTGCCAATCAGCCCTGGATGCGCACCCGCTGGTGCCGGTGGGCCGCCAGCTGGCATTCATCGAGCACGGCGGCGGCGAAGCGGCGCAGGGCGGTCACGGCATCGGGCTCGTTGCTGTGGGTGGGGGCGAGGAAGTGGTCCAGGCCGAACAGGTCCTCGCCACCCACGCTCGGTGCGTCCACCAGGGTCCAGCCCAGGGGGCTGTCCAGCAGGCGCTGTTGCAACTGCGCACCGGGCCCGTCCGGGTAGCCGGCGGTTTCATCCAGCCAACGGAAGTCACCGATCACCAGCAGGCGATTGACCTTGGCCAGTGCCAGGCCGTCGAGCAGGGCGGTGATGCTGCGGAATTCCATCTCGAACCCCACCGCTGGTTGCCGGGCGCTGGCCAGCAGCGGCTGGCTGCACAGGTTGCACAGCACGGCGTCCATGCCTGCCACCGCATGGCTTACGGCCAAGGCATCGAAGGGGTCGCCGGGCTTGGTGCGGATGCCGGGGCGTGAGGGGACGACATTGAGGTCGTCGAGCAGTGCGGTGGCTTCCCATTGCCGGCTCAGGGCCTCCACCAGCACGGCGCTGCCCAGGCTGCCGAGGGCGCCGAACAGGGCCAGCTTGTAGGCGGGTGATTCGAGGTTCTTCATGGAAATTCCTTGGCAGTGTTGCGGGGCTTGCCATCTAGACCCGGGGCACGGCGCAAAGGGTTCATGAATCGCTCCGAGCGGCTTTGCCCGTGGCCTGGCGGCAAAAAACAGCAAACCTTTGGCGAAGTGCCACAGTCGAAAAACATGAGTCCGGTATTCATACGGCACCCCGCCGGTGGAGGTGACATGACGCTCTTCTGTCTGATCGGTGGTTGTTCCTGGTCGCCCAGCACCTCGGTGCACATCGGCAAGGAAGACCTGCTCTGCCAGGTGTGCGCCCGCTGCGGTGCCTATCGCTACCTGCCCCTGAAGGGCGCCCTGGAGCGCGGTGGATCGTGACCTGGTGGGACCAAGTCCTGGCGACCCTCGCCAGCGAGTTCTCCGACCTCGATGACCCCACCCAGGCGACCCGGGTGACCTTGCGCGTGCTGCTGGCCGCGTTGCTCGGCGGCCTGCTCGGCTTCGAGCGCGAGCAGCACGGCAAGGCGGCCGGCATCCGCACCCACATGCTGGTGGCCCTGGGCGCCGCGCTCTTCGTCCTGGTGCCGCAAATGGCCGGCGCCGAACACGATGCGATGAGCCGGGTGATCCAGGGCATAGTCGCGGGCATCGGCTTTCTCTGCGCCGGCACCATCCTCAAGCGCGACAGTGTGGCCGAGGTGAAGGGCCTGACCACTGCCGCCGGCCTCTGGCTGACCACCGCCATTGGCGTCACCGTCGGCCTCGGCCGCGAAGCCACGGCGGTTCTCGCGACCCTGGTGGCGCTGGTGATCCTCAACCTGGTGCCGCACCTGGTGGCCCGCCTGGAAAAGTTGGACAAGCGATAGGCGAAACTCTTTTCCGCCGACGCCACTCAGAACCTTGTGTGGCAGTCAGCAACAAGGAGCTTTTCGCCATGTTCAGAGACTTCAAACACTGCACCGCATGGACCGATGCCATGAGGGAAGGGCAGAACTACGTCGGCCTCATCGAGTACCAGCCCAAGCGCGAAGGTGCCGGCGTGCGCGTGCTCTGGGTGCTGACGCCGGGCTGTGTGTGCGAGAACGAGGCGGAGACCGCCGCCGACAACATGCTGCGCGAGATCCGCGACATCACCGTGGAAGGCAGCGTGATCTACAGCGACGGCGTGGCGCTCTAGGCCCGCCCGAGAGGTGACCCATGGCGCGTGCGATCTGGAAGGGCGCTATCAGCTTCGGCCTGGTGCACATCCCGGTGGGCCTGGTTTCGGCCACCTCGTCCCAGGGCGTGGACTTCGACTGGCTGGACAAGCGCAACATGGACCCGGTGGGCTACAAGCGGGTCAACAAGCGCACCGGCAAGGAAGTGGCCAAGGACGATATCGTCAAGGGCGTGGCGCTGGAGAAGGGCCGCTATGTGGTGATCAGCGAGGAGGAAATCCGCGCCGCCCACCCCGAGGCGACCCAGACCATCGATATCTTCGCCTTCGTCGACAGCGCTGCCATCCCCCTGCAGAACATCGATACCCCCTATTACCTGGCACCGGTCAAACGTGGCGAGAAGGTCTATGCCTTGCTGCGCGAGGCGCTCTCGGGCACCGCGAAGGTGGCCCTGGCCAATGTGGTGCTGCACACCCGCCAGCACCTGGCGGCGGTGATGCCGCTGGAGTCCGCGCTGGTGCTGGTCATGCTGCGCTGGCCCGCCGAGGTTCGCGGGCTGGAAAGCCTGGAGCTGGGCAGCGCGGTGACCGACGCCAAGCTGGCCAAGGCCGAGCTGGACATGGCCAAGCGGCTGATCAAGGACATGAGCGCCGACTGGCAGCCGGACGAGTACGTCGACAGCTTCACCGACCGCATCATGGAACTGGTGGAGCGCAAGGCCAGCCAGGGCCGCATCGAGGCGGTGGAGTCGCCAGCGGGCGAGGAGCAGCGGCGCAGCGCCGATGTGATCGACCTCACCGACCTGCTCAAGCGCAGCCTCGGCGGCAAGCCCGCCAGCAAGGCCAAGCCGGCGAAGGCGGCCGCCAAACCGGCGCGCAAGAGCAGCGCCAAGCCATCACGGAGCAAGGCCAAGGCTGGCTGAATCCGCATCCACGCCGAGGTGATCCGCCATGGCCCGCCGTTCCAGCGAGTACAACCGCAAGCGCAATTTCGAGGTCACCTCCGAGCCCCATGAGGCTGGGCGGCCCAAGGGCCGGTCCAGGGCCGGCGCGCTGGGTTTCGTGATCCAGAAGCACGACGCCCGCCATCTGCATTACGACTTCCGCCTCGAACTGGACGGCACCCTGAAGAGCTGGGCGGTGCCCAAGGGGCCGAGCCTGGACCCCAAGGACAAGCGCCTGGCCGTGCATGTGGAGGACCACCCGCTGGGCTACGCCGACTTCGAGGGCAGCATCCCGGCCGGGCAATACGGCGCGGGCGATGTGATCGTCTGGGATCGCGGCATCTGGCAGCCCCATGGCGACCCGCGCGCCGCCTACGCCGCCGGCAAGCTGACCTTCACCCTGGTGGGCGAGAAGCTCAGCGGCGAATGGAGCCTGGTGCGTACCCGCCTGCGTGGCAGTGGTGACAAGGAGCAGTGGCTGCTGATCAAGCAGGACGATGAGGTGGCGCGCCCGGCGGACGAGTACGACATCGTCTCCGCCGAGCCGGCCAGCGTGATCAGTGGTGCCGATGTGGGCAGCGATGCGCCGGCCGCTCGGCCGCGTGCTTCCAAGGCGGCCAAGGCGCGCAAGGGCGAGGGTGCCGAACCGGGCATGCCCGACACCTTGGCGCCGCAGTTGGCGACCCTGGTGGATGCGCCACCCTCGGGCGACTGGCGCTACGAGATCAAGTTCGACGGCTACCGCATCCTCGCCCGCATCCGCGACGGCGAGGTGCGCCTCTACACCCGCAACGGCAACGACTGGACCGCGCGCCTGCCGCTGCAGGCCCGCGACCTGGCGGCGCTGGACCTGGGCGACAGCTGGCTGGACGGCGAGGTGGTGGTGCTCGACGACGACGGCCTGCCGAGCTTCCAGGGCCTGCAGAACGCCTTTGAAATCGGCCGCAGCCACAGCATCCTCTACTACCTGTTCGACGCGCCGTACCTCGACGGCCGCGACCTGCGCCAGCAGCCGCTGGAGGACCGCCGCGCCGCCCTGGAGCGGGTGCTCAAGGGCCACAAACGCAGCCTGCTGCGTTTCTCCCAGGATTTTGCCGCCAGCCACGAATCGATCCTGGAAAGCGCCTGTTCCATGTCCCTGGAAGGGGTGATCGGCAAACGCGCGGGCAGCCCCTATCGCTCGGCTCGCAGCCCGGACTGGATCAAGCTCAAATGCCGCCGGCGCCAGGAGTTCGTCATCGTCGGCTACACCGGGCCCAAGGGCAGCCGCAGCGGTTTCGGCGCCTTGCTGCTGGCGGTGCACGACGAGCCGGGCGGGGCGGAGCTGCGCTACGCCGGGCGGGTGGGCACCGGCTTCGACGAGGCACGGCTGGCCGACATTCTCGGCCGCCTGCAGGCCATCGCCCGCAAGGACAGCCCGCTGACCAAGGCCCTGACCGCCAGCCAGCGCCGGGGTGTGCACTGGGTGGAGCCGCAACTAGTGGCCGAGGTGGAATTCGCCGAGTGGACCGATGACGCCATCGTGCGCCAGGCGGCGTTCATCGCCCTGCGCAGCGACAAGCCGGCGGAGCAGATCATCCGCGAGCAGCCGCGTAGCGCCTCCAGCCTGAGAAAGGCCCCCGCGGCGGTCGCCGAGACGGCCGGGCAAGCCGGGGAGGGTGGCCGCCAGACCCTGGCCAAGGTGTCCATCAGCCATCCGCAGCGGGTCATCGACGACCAGAGCGGCACCCAGAAACTGGAACTGGCGCGCTACTACGCGGACGTGGCCGAGTGGGTGCTGCCGCACCTGAAGGGGCGCCCGGTATCCCTGTTGCGGGCGCCGGAGGGCGTCGGTGGCGAGCTGTTCTTCCAGAAGCATGCCGAGCGCCTGGCGATTCCCAATATCCGTCACCTCGACCCGTCGCTGGACCCCGGGCACGCGCGGCTGATGGAGATCGACACGCTGGAGGCCCTGGTGGGCGCGGTGCAAATGGGTGCCATCGAGCTGCACACCTGGGGCGCCACCAGCGACCGCATCGAGCGACCCGACCGCCTGATCCTCGATCTCGACCCGGACCCCAAGCTGCCCTGGAAGACCATGCAGGAGGCCACCCGCCTGACCCTATCGGTGCTCGATGAACTGGGCCTGCAGGCCTGGCTGAAAACCAGCGGCGGCAAGGGCATGCACCTGGTCGTCCCGCTGGCGCGCCATGCCGGCTGGGACGAGGTGAAGGGGTTCGGCAAGGCCATCGCCAGCTTCCTCGCCCGCCAGTTGCCGGAGCGCTTCGTCGACAAGATGGGGCCGAAGAACCGCATCGGGCGCATCTTCGTCGACTATCTGCGCAACCAGCGTGGCGCCAGTACCGTGTGCGCCTACTCGGTGCGGGCTCGGCCGGGGCTACCGGTATCGGTGCCCATCGAGCGCGATGAGCTGGAGCGGCTCAAGGGCTCGGCGCAATGGACCCTGGGCAACCTGCGTCAGCGCCTGGACGGCCTGGATCGAGACCCCTGGCACGACTACGTCGCCCGCCAGCGCATCACCCGCGCCATGTGGGAGCGCCTGGAAGCGGTGCCGGAGGACTGAGGCCGCTGGGTGAATTTCCCTGAACCGGCCGCGCCAGGGCCAGTCCTGTTGAGTAACAGGCACTGATACGGGAGACGACCATGAGCGACGAACAGACCTTTCCGCCCCAGCACCAGGACCAGCAACCGGGCCAGGAAACCGAGATGCGCCCGCAGCCGCTGACCATCGGTGAGTACTACCAAGCCGCCGGCAAGCTCGACGGCATGACCGCCATCGTCACCGGGGCCGACAGTGGCATCGGCCGTGCCGTTGCGGTGCATTACGCCCGCGAGGGTGCCAACGTGGCGGTGCTTTATCTGAACGAGGTGGAGGATGCCGAGCGCACGCGCCTGGAGGTGCAGGCGGCGGGGGGCGAGGCGCTGCTGTTCGCCGGTGATGCGGCCGATGGCGAGTTCTGCCGCCGGGTCATCGAGGCGGTGATCGAGAAGTGGGGCAGGGTGGACGTGCTGGTGAACAACGCCGGTGAGCAGCATCCCCAGCAACGCCTGGAGGACATCTCCGAAGAGCAGTGGGAGCAGACCTTCCGCACCAACATCTTCGCCATGTTCCAGCTGACCAAGGCCGTGCTGCCACACCTGCGCCCGGGGGCCAGCATCATCAACACCAGCTCGGTGACCGCCTACAAGGGCAACCCGACGCTGCTGGACTATTCCTCCACCAAGGGCGCGATCACGTCCTTCACCCGCTCCCTGGCGCTGAACCTGGCCAAGCGTGCCATCCGCGTCAACGCCGTGGCCCCGGGGCCGATCTGGACGCCGTTGATCCCGTCCACCTTCGATGCCGAGAAGGTCAGCCACTTCGGCGCCGAAACACCCCTCGGCCACCCCGGCCAGCCGGCGGACGTGGCCCCGGCCTACGTCTACCTCGCCAGTGCCGACTCGGCCTATGTCAGCGGCCAGGTGCTCCACGTGAACGGCGGCATCGTGGTGAACGGCTAGGGCGTCACGCGGCGATGTTCGTGTGGGAGCGGCTTCAGCCGCGAAAGACCTGCAGCAGGCACTGGGTCACGAGCCGGCCTGACACTCCATCGCGAATGAATTCCACGAGGTGGGCATGCGTGTGGGCTGCAAGGTCGCTGGGTGGATGAGAAGAGCGCCATCCACCCTACACACCGATTGGCTTCGTGGTTCGGGCTGGGCACGGTGCCGTAGGTTGGCGCCGAGCGCAGCGATGTTCGGCCCCGCTGCAGGCCCTTCCCGTGGGAGCGGCTTCAGCCGCGAAAGACCTGCCGCAGGCACTGGGCCGCGAGCCGGCGGGACACTCCATCGCGAATGAATTCGCTCCTACAACAAGTGGTGCCACACCCGACGGCACCAACCGGGGTAAATCGCAGGCAAGAAAAAGCCCCGCTTATGCGGGGCTTTGGGTCGACGTGCCTGGCGTCAGGCGGCGAGGGCGCGTTGGGCGCGATCGATCACCTGCTGAAGCTGGCTGGAGTTGCTGTACTGCTCCGGGTAGATGCGCTGGCTGTGGCAGGCGACACCGTACTCGCTGACGATGGTGAAGCTGAAGCCGCCCTTGCGGGAAGGCGCGTTGATCTGACACTGGAGCGGCGCAAATGCGCGGGTAAGGGTGGTAATGGCTTGTTCGGCCTGGTGGTGGATAGTCATATTGTTAGGTCCTGCAAAGTGCGGCAATCAGGCCGCGTAATAAAACTCCGAATCCGTCGCCCACCTTGGGCACACCGGATGATCCTTATCGGAGCGAATGAGCTGGCGGAAAGTTCCGCCTGTGAGCGGAGCGTGCCAGCCAAGTACTTTGGATGCCAGGTTGTAATCGTGGGCAAGGTTCCGGCCCGGTGATTGTCCTGATCAGACTTCTGGATGGGAGGCCAGGACGAATGCGCTGCCAGTGATTGGCGGGAGGCATGGGTCAGGTAACCATCGAGGAGACCGGCGTCGCGATGCGCATGAGAAGCGCTGGCTGCGACTGGCCGGATTGACTTACAGCTTGGTACTAGGTGCGCGATCATACGGCAAGCTCCGTTGATTGGATAGGGCCACCCGGGCCCAGATGTATCCGAATCTTTCCTTTTTCTACCCCTTCTTCATGACAATCCGTCGATTCTGCTTCCCGCCCCTGTGACCGCCCAGCGGACGCGTCCGATTCGCGGGCAAAAAAAAGCAGCTCGGGGGGTGAGCTGCGTATTGGCCAAAGGGGGGAGTGGCCATGGGAGGAGCATGCAATCTGGGGTGACTCAGCCCTTGCTCGGCTGCACGTCGCGGATGGCGTTGGACATCCGTTGATCCTGTTTCAGCAGCGCCCGGCGGACCTTGGCCAACTGCTCGGGCGGCAGGCCGCTCTTGCCGAACATCTCCAGGGCGAACTGGCGGACCTGCGCATCGGTGTAGGGCGTTTCCTCGCTGTGTTGCGGCGAGGCGCAGCCAGCGAGCGCGAGGGTGGCGAGCAGGGCGATGAGTGCGATCGACGTGTGCATCTGGCCCTCCTGTTCGGCTGTCTGCGTTGCGATGGGCGCAGATTAGCCAAGCGGCGGTCGGGGCAGAAATCATCAGGCTTGATAGTGATTATCGGGGCAGCGCATCGTGCGCCGCAGAGGGCGCCGCCAGGCTGGCGGCGCCCGGAAGGGTCAGCGGTTGACGTCCACCACCACGCGGCCACGCACGCGGCCTTCGAGCAGTTCGCTGGCGCTGAACACGGCCTCGCCCAGGCCGATCTCGCTGGTGATCTCGTCCAGCAGCGCCAGGTCGAGGTCACGCACCAGGCGGTCCCAGGCCTCGATGCGGTCGGCGCGTGGGCGCATCACGCTGTCGATGCCGGCCAGGGTCACGCCGCGCAGGATGAAGGGCGCGACGCTGGCAGGGAAGTCCATGCCCTGGGCCAGGCCACAGGCGGCAACGGCGCCGCCGTAGCGGATGCCGGCGCAGACGTTGGCCAGGGTGTGGCTGCCCACCGAGTCGACGGCGCCGGCCCAGCGTTCCTTGCCCAGCGGCCGGCCGGGCTCGGAGAGACTGGCGCGGTCGATGATCTCAGTGGCGCCCAGGTGCTTGAGGTAGTCCGCTTCCTGGGGCCGACCGGTGGAGGCCGCCACCTGGTAGCCGAGGCGGGCGAGCAGGGCGATGGCGAAGCTGCCGACCCCGCCGTTGGCGCCGGTCACCAGCACCTGGCCCTTGTCCGGGGTCACGCCGTTGCGCTCCAGGGCCAGCACCGAAAGCATCGCGGTGTAGCCGGCGGTGCCGATGGCCATCGCCTGGCGCGGGGTGAAGCCAGCCGGCAGGGGGATCAGCCAGTCGCCGTTGAGGCGCGCCTTCTGCGCCAGGCCGCCCCAGTGGGTCTCGCCCACGCCCCAGCCGTTGAGCAGCACGCGGTCACCGGCCTTGAAGGCGGGGTTGTCGCTGGCTTCCACGGTGCCGGCCAGGTCGATGCCGGCGACCATGGGGAATTTGCGCACCACCGGGCTCTTGCCGGTGATGGCCAGGCCGTCCTTGTAGTTCAGGGTGCTGTAGTCGACCTGCACGGTGACGTCGCCCTCGGGCAGTTGCGCCTCGTCCAGCTCGGCCAGCGTGGCGCGGTAGCCCGCGTCGTCCTTGTCGATCAGGATGCCTTTGAACATCGGTTGTCTCCTCATGGGAAGCAGTGGAAAGGGACGGGCTAGCGGGGCAGCCCGGCGATAAATCCTTGGATGAAGCAGTCCAGCGGCCCGTTGTCCCGCACCAGCCGGGCGCGCAGCACGGCGCCTTCCCAGCCGATCCAGAAGAACGCCGCCCAGTGCGCGCAATCCGTGTCCGGGGCCAGCTCGCCCTCGGCCTTGGCCGCCTCCAGGCACAGCGACAGGCGCTGTTGCCAGCTGAGCAGGATGGCCTCCAGGGACTCTCGGAAGGCCTCCGGCAACTGGGTCACCTCCTGGCCCAGGTTGCCCACCAGGCAGCCGCGGCGGTACTCGAAGCGCTGCATGCCGGCCTTGGCCTCCTCGACGAAGGCGGCGATGCGCGCCAGGGGCGGGCGCGACTCGTCCAGCAGGCAGCGGTCGAGCTTGCGCGCGAAGTAACCGGCGTAGTTCTCCAGCACCGCGTGGCCGAAGTCTTCCTTGCTCTGGAAGTAGTGATAGAACGAGCCCTTGGGCACGCCGACGCGGCTCAGCACCGTGTCGATGCCGGTGCTGAGAAAGCCCTGTTCGGTGAGGATCTCGGTGCCGCAACGCACCAGGGCGTCGCGGGTGTCGAGGTTGTCGCGGGCGACCTTGGGTGGTCGGCCGCGACGGGGCGGGGGAGTGGAATCGGTCATGGCGGAGGATATTAGACCGATCGTCTATAAAATCAAGGGTGCTGCGCGAAGGCCTCTATTCGGCCGCAACGAGCTGGCGGATCGCCTGCTCGAAATACTCCGCCGGCTGGCCGCCGCTGATCAGGTGGCGACCGTTGAGGATCACCGACGGCACCGAGCGGATGCCGTGGCTGGTGTAGAAGTTCTCCTCCTCGCGCACTTCCTCGGCGAAGCGGCCGGATTCCAGCACCTCGCGCGCCGCCTCGGCGTCCAGCCCGGCGGCAGCGGCAACCTCCACCAGCACCGCGCGGTCGCTGGGGTTGCGCCCCTCGGTGAAGTAGGCGGCCAGCAGGCCCTGCTTGAGTTCCAGCTGGCGCCCCTCGAGCTCCGCCCAGTGCAGCAGGCAGTGGGCGTCGAAGGTGTTGTAGATGCGCCCGCGCGCCTGCATGTCGAAGCGGAAGCCCACCTCGGCGCCGCGCTGGCGGATGTGCTCGCGGTTGGCGGCCACCTGTTCCGGTGTGCTGCCGTACTTCTGCTGGATGTGCTCGACGATGTCCTGACCCTCGGGCGGCATATCCGGGTTCAGCTCGAAGGGCTTGAAGGACAGCTCCACCCGCACCTCGTCGCCGAGGTTGGCGATGGCCTGCTGCAACGCGCCCAGGCCCACCGCGCACCAGGGGCAGACCACGTCGGATACGAAGTCGATGCTGATGGTCTTGCTCATGGGAAATGCTCCGGTGATGGAAAGATGCCGCCCAGTCTATGCCTCGAAGGCGTGCACGGCGACGCATCGCACGACTGTCATCGGCCGGCGGTAAAAAAACAGCGGCCTGACGACGCTTCGCGGCTTGCGTCGGCGGCATCTTCAACCATGCTTGGTAATCCGCCCCGGCTGCTTCGCCGCTCGCGTCCCCGAGCGGCCGTGCCGTTCCCGTTCCGAACCCATCCCGACCATTACGAGGTGTAGACAATGGCCCGCGCGACCCCCATCAACCGCTACCGCAACATCGGCATCGTGGCCCACGTGGATGCGGGCAAGACCACCACCACCGAGCGGATCCTGTTCTACACCGGGGTCAACCACAAAATGGGCGAAGTGCACGACGGCGCCGCCACCATGGACTGGATGGTGCAGGAGCAGGAGCGCGGCATCACCATCACCTCGGCCGCCACCACCGCCTTCTGGTCGGGCTCGGCCAAGCAGTTCGACAAGTACCGCTTCAACATCATCGACACCCCCGGGCACGTCGACTTCACCATCGAGGTGGAGCGCTCCCTGCGTGTGCTCGACGGCGCGGTGGTGGTCTTCAGCGGTGCTGACGGCGTCGAGCCGCAGTCTGAAACCGTGTGGCGCCAGGCCAACAAGTACGGCGTGCCGCGCATCGCTTACGTCAACAAGATGGACCGTGCCGGCGCCAACTTCCTCTGGGTGGTCGGGCAGATCAAGCAGCGCCTCGGCCACACCCCGGTGCCCATCCAGCTGCCCATCGGTGCCGAGGAGAACTTCGAGGGCCAGATCGACCTGCTGAAGATGAAGGCCATCTACTGGAACGACGCCGACCAGGGCACCAGCTTCCGCGAGGAAGAGATCCCCGCCAACCTGCTGGCCGAAGCCGAGGAGTGGCGCGAGAAGCTGGTGGAGGCCGCCGCCGAGGCCAGCGAAGAGCTGATGAACAAATACCTCGAAGGCGAGGCGCTGAGCATCGAGGAGATCAAGGCCGGCCTGCGCCAGCGCACCATCGCCTGCGAGATCGTCCCCGCCGTGCTCGGCTCCTCGTTCAAGAACAAGGGCGTGCCCCTGGTACTGGACGCGGTGATCGAACTGCTGCCGGCGCCCATCGAGATCCCCGCCATCAAGGGCACCCACCCGGACGACGAGGAGCGCCACGACGAGCGCCATGCCGACGACGACGAGCCGTTCTCGGCCCTGGCCTTCAAGATCGCCACCGACCCCTTCGTCGGCACCCTGACCTTCACCCGCGTGTACTCCGGCGTGCTCAGCTCCGGCGACTCGATCCTCAACTCGGTCAAGGGTAAGAAGGAACGCGTCGGCCGCATGGTGCAGATGCACGCCAACACCCGCGAGGAGATCAAGGAGGTACGCGCCGGCGACATCGCCGCACTGATCGGCATGAAGGACGTCACCACCGGCGACACCCTCTGCGACCTCGACAAGCCGATCATCCTCGAACGCATGGACTTCCCCGAACCGGTGATCTCGGTGGCGGTGGAGCCCAAGACCAAGGCCGACCAGGAAAAGATGGGCATCGCCCTCGGCAAGCTGGCCCAGGAGGACCCGTCCTTCCGCGTGCGCTCGGACGAGGAGTCCGGCCAGACCATCATCTCCGGCATGGGCGAGCTGCACCTGGACATCCTCATCGACCGCATGAAGCGCGAGTTCAACGTCGAGGCCAATATCGGCAAACCCCAGGTGGCCTACCGCGAGAAGATCCGCAACAAGTGCGAGATCGAAGGCAAGTTCGTCCGCCAGTCCGGCGGTCGCGGCCAGTTCGGCCACTGCTGGATCCGCTTCGAACCGGGCGAGGACGGCAAGGACACCCTCGAGTTCGTCAACGAAGTGGTAGGCGGCGTGATCCCGCGCGAATACATCCCGGCGATCCAGAAGGGTATCGAGGAGCAGATGAAGAACGGCGTGCTCGCCGGCTACCCGCTGCTCGGCCTCAAGGCCACGGTGTTCGACGGCTCCTACCACGACGTCGACTCCAACGAGATGGCGTTCAAGATCGCCGCCTCCATGGCCACCAAGCAGCTCGCGCAGAAGGGCGGCGCGGTGCTGCTGGAGCCGATCATGAAGGTCGAGGTGGTCACCCCCGAGGACTACATGGGCGACGTCATGGGCGACCTCAACCGCCGTCGCGGCCTGATTCAGGGCATGGACGATGCCCCCGCCGGGCGCATCATCCGAGCCGAGGTGCCGCTGGGCGAGATGTTCGGCTACGCCACCGACGTGCGCTCCATGTCCCAGGGCCGCGCCAGCTACTCCATGGAGTTCTCCAAGTACGCCGAAGCCCCCGCCAACATCGCCGAGACCATCGTCAAGAAACAGGGCTAGCCCCTGCGCACGGCCCTCTCTCCATGAGAGGGCCGCCTCTGTAGCCCGGGCTTCAGCCCGGGAATTCCTCACGCGAAAGCTCCGACTGCCAAATGCCGAGATGGGGCATGCGTTGGTACGTACCCTCTGCCTGTTACGCGCCATCCCGACTTTGGTGAGGGATGGAGAAATCATGTTGTGACCTAGTCTCTTCGTGCCCGGATTGGGCGCCTGCCTGGCTCGCAAGAGCCCTCACAACATGGAATGTGAAAATGAAGATGAAACCTGCTCGTCTGCTCCTCGCTCTGCTTTCCACCGTTACAATTGCGCCCGTTGCCTTCGCTCAGGTATTGCCTGCTGGATCCACATTCACAGGTGGCGGCCTGGTTGATTTCAGAGGTGGGCCGCTCCTCGTCGTCAAAGGCTGTTCGATGAGCCTTAGTGGCCAGACTGACTCGAATGGATCGAATGTAATGGTTGTCAATTCGGTCTCGTTCTCGGGTAACTCGATCTGCCAATCCATCGTACCTAAGGGACTGCCTTGGAAACTGGAGGCCACGAGCCTGACTACCATGGCTATCACGGGCGTAGATATGACGTTCCTTGGAATCAATTGCGGCGGGTCTGCCTCCACCGTCGTTCAAGGTTCGTGGAGTAACTCCGCAGGATTCAGTGCTGTGAACCAAAGTGTGGCGAATTGCCGATTCGATAGTTTGCAGTTCACCACCTCACCGCAGCTGACCGTCCAGTAGCCCGCGCGGGTCGAGCTTTTATCCGCGTCCGAGTGCGTTGCCCTCCGGGGTGGCGCACCGATACTTCGGACGCCTACCTCTACTCCAGGCACGTTGAGAACGCCCGCGCCCACTGCCGCCATCACCGACGAAATTCCCCTAATTTTCCCTCGCGCCCCGACGTCATCTGTTGCACAGACCTCCCATTTCGCGAGCCGCCCATGTCCCAGCACAACCCCCAGTCGAACCTCCCGCTGCCCGATGGGCGCAGCCTCGGCGCCGACGAAACCGATAACCCCCTGCACCTCACCCTCGATGGCCAGCCGCTGATCGACCTGGCGCTGCAACGCGGCGCTGAACTGCGCCTGCAGGTGCTCGGCGCCCAGCCTTCCGCGCAGGCCCTGCACGCCGCCTGCTACTGGCTGCTGGCCCGCGACCCGGCCTGCCAGCGGCTGCACTGGCAATTGCCGCAGGTACCGGCCGAGGCCCTGGCCAGCGGCCTGCTGGTGGCGGCCGGGGCAGGGGAGTACCGCTGCGAGCGCGGCCAGTTCTGGCAACTGCCGGCACCCTGGATCACTGCCGCCAGCCCCTACCCGGAGCGCATGGTCATCAGCGACGGCAAGCGCCACCCGCAGCGTCCGCCCAAGCCCACCGGCGAGCTCTACCGCCGCTTCGATGCGCGCCTGGGCAGCTGGATCTCCCTGCGCGCGCTGGATATCGACAGCGACCTGGAGCGCTTCAACCGCTGGCAGAACTCGCCCCGTGTGCTGGCGTTCTGGCAGGAGGGCGGCGACCTCGACCAGCACCGCGCCTACCTGCAGAAACTGCACGACGACCCCCATGCGCTGACCCTGATCGGCTGCTTCGACGACCAGCCCTTCGCCTACTTCGAAGCCTACTGGGCCAAGGAAGACCGCATCGCGCCCTTCTATGCAGTGGACGACTACGACCGGGGCATCCACATGCTGGTGGGCGAGGACAGCCATCGCGGCCCGCACAAGGTGGCCAGCTGGCTGGCGGCGCTGACCCACTTCCTGTTCCTCGACGACCCGCGTACCCGCCGCGTGGTGGCCGAACCCCGTGCCGACAACGCGCGGATGATCGGCCACATGCAGAACCTGGGTTACTACCGGGAAAAGGAGTTCGACTTCCCGCACAAGCGCGCCGCGCTCATGGCCATCGGCCGCGAACGCTTCTTCGATCACTGCGTGCTGGCCTGAGGCCGAGCCGCGTTCTCAATGCGTAGCCCGGGCTTCAGCCCGGGACCGGCGTCGAAGGAATCCCCGAACTGAAGTCCGAGCTACCAGGTAGAGGTTCGCCCAGGCGCGAGTCGCGCCCGGGGCGGAAAACGGGGGAGGGGTCAGGCGGATTTTTCGCTGCGGTCCTGGTCATTGCCGGCGGCCTTCTCGGCTTCGGCACGCGGTCACCTTGCGGCAGTGCACCAGGGCATCGCGGATCATGAAGTTGACCAGGGTCGGCGAGACGCCCAGCTCCTTGGCGATGTCCTTCTGCGGCACGCCGTGCAGGCGATACATCTCGAAGGCATAGCGGGTACGCGCCGGCAACTCGGCCAGGGCATCGGCGATGTGCTCGAGGGTCGCGTAGTTGATGTGCGAGGTCTCGGGCGAAGCACCCTGGGTGACCACCACGTTGAGCCCTTCCTCCTCGGTGCCGGAATACTTCTGCTCCAGCGCCTGCTTGCGGTAATGGTCGATGGCCAGGTTGCGCACGATCTGGAACAGGTAGCTGAGCTGCGCCTTGAACGACGAGGTGATCTGCGGAGCCGACTGCAGCCTGAAGAACGCATCCTGCACCACATCCTCGGCGCGGGAGCGGCATCCGGTGATACGCGCGGCGATCTTCACAAGGATCGTGCGGTTATCGATGAATGCCTGGAGTAAGGGTGAATCGCACCTGCTTGTGGACAGTTGATCCGTCATGGAAATCACCTTGCGCTTGGGTAGGCAAAGGGCGCCGGAAAAAGGGCGACCTGTTCAGCGGGGTAACAAATTATGTCCAATGATAATCATTGTCAAATGCGATGAATAATTAATATGCATATATCCGAAGAAGAGCACGGAAAGGCTTCAGGGCTGTTGCAGCTCCGCCCCGCGAAGACTCTTCCGATCGACGGTGAAAGCGCTCCCGGCCCCGGGAAATTCCGTTAATTATTTTCCGTCTCCATCCGTTCTCCTCTGTGAAAGCGCGGGCAGCTGGCCCCGCTGCAACGGTTTCGCAGACAGGAGAACGACATGGTTTTCGATCGTGACGATGTGATCTTCCAGGTGGTCATCAACCAGGAGGAGCAGTACTCGATCTGGCCGGACTACAAGGCCATCCCCGCCGGCTGGCGCGCCGCCGGCAAAAGCGGCCTGAAGAAGGACTGCCTCGAGTTCATCGAGCAGAACTGGACCGACATGCGCCCGCTGAGCCTGCGGCAGAAGATGGACCAGGACAAAGTGGTGGCCTGAAGGTGGACGCGCCGATCAGCTTGCGTCTGTTCTGCCTGCCGTATTCCGGCGCCAGCGCCATGACCTACAACCGCTGGCGGCGCATCCTGCCCGCCTGGCTGGTGGTGCAGCCGCTGGAATTGCCGGGGCGCGGCATGCGCATGGACGAGCCGCTGCACACCCGGCTCGACACGCTGGTGGCGCAGCTCGCCCGCGAAGTCGCGCCCCAGGTGCAGCAGCCCTACGCGCTGTTCGGCCACAGCCTCGGCGGGTTGCTCGCCTTCGAGCTGGCCCACGCCCTGCGTGACAAGGGGCTGCCCGAGCCCCTGGCGCTGTTCCCCTCGGCCACCGCCGGCCCAGCCCGGCGCAATGTCGATGATTACCGCGAAGCCAAGAGCGACGCCGAACTCATCGCCAAGCTGCGCAACCTCCAGGGCACCCCCGAGGAGGCCCTCGCCAACGAGGAGCTGCTGCGCCTGACGCTGCCCATCCTGCGGGCCGACTTCCTCGTCGCCGGCAGCTACGCCTACCGCCGGCGCCAGCCGTTGCGCTCGCCCATCCACGTGCTCGGCGGCAAGGCCGACGAACTGCGCGTGGACGAACTGCTGGACTGGCAGGAAGAGACCGCCACCGGCTTCTCCCTCGACATGTTCGAGGGGCACCACTTCTTCCTCCAGCAACAGGAAGCCGCCGTGCTGCGCACCCTCAAGCGCTACGCCGAGCAGCACCTGTTGCGCCTGCGCACCCGCACCCTGCGCCAGGTACCACTGGCGGCCGGCTGAGCCGCCTGGCGCGGCCGTCTGCCGGCTGCGCCCCTTCGCTGTTCCGAACCCCGAATTCAAGCCGCACTAGGCAGGACGACAACATGATGGACGCCTTCGAACTCCCCAGCACCCTGGTCCAGGCCCTGCAGCGCCGCGCTGCCGAGCAGCCGGAACGCCTCGCCCTGCGCTTTCTCGAAGGCGAGGGCGACGGCGTGGTCATCAGCTACCGGGAGCTGGACCGGCGCGCCCGGGTGATCGCCGCCGCCCTGCAGGCGGAAGCGGAGTTCGGCGACCGCGCGGTGCTGCTGTTCGACAGCGGCCCCGATTACGTCGCGGCGTTCTTCGGCTGCCTCTATGCCGGCGTCATCGCCGTGCCGGCCTACCCGCCGGAGTCCGCACGCCGCCATCACCAGCTGCGCCTGCTGTCGATCATCGACGACGCCGAGCCGGCCCTGGTACTGACCAGCGCCGCCCTGCGCGAGCCCCTGCAGCAGCTGAGCACCGACCTGGGCACTGCCGGCCCGGCGCTGCTCTGCGTCGAGGATCTGCAGGACGAACTGGCCGACGCCTGGTGCGAGCCGGTGCTGGCCGCCGACGACATCGCCTTCCTGCAATACACCTCCGGCTCCACCTCGCTGCCCAAGGGCGTGCAGGTCAGCCACGGCAACCTGGTGTCCAACGAGCTGCTGATCCGCCGTGGCTTCGGCATCGGCGCGGACGATGTGATCGTCAGCTGGCTGCCGCTCTACCACGACATGGGCCTGATCGGCGGCCTGCTGCAACCCATCTTCAGCGGCGTGCCCTGCGTGCTCATGTCGCCGCGCTACTTCCTCGAACGCCCGGTGCGCTGGCTGGAGGCCATCGCCCAATACGGCGGCACCGTCAGCGGCGGCCCCGACTTCGCCTACCGCCTGTGTTGCGAGCGGGTCAGCACCGCGGCCCTGGCGCGCCTGGACCTCAGCGGCTGGCGCGTGGCCTTCTCCGGCTCCGAGCCGATCCGCCAGGACAGCCTCGAACGCTTCGCCGGCCAGTTCGCCGCCTGTGGCTTCTCCGCCGCCAGCTTCCTCGCCTGCTACGGCCTGGCCGAGGCTACCCTGTTCGTCACCGGCGGCGTGCGCGGCCAGGGCATTCCCGCCCTCGGCGTGGACGGCGCCGCGCTGGCGCAGAACCGCATCGAACCGGGCGCCGACTGCCTGCTGCTGAGCTGTGGCTTCGGCCAGCCCGAGCACGCGGTGATGATTGTCGAGCCGGCCACCGGCGCCACCCTCGGCGAGAACCAGGTGGGCGAGATCTGGGCCAGCGGCCCGAGCATCGCCCACGGCTACTGGCGCAACCCGGAAGCCACCGCCAAGGCCTTCGTCGACCGCGATGGCGTCAGCTGGCTGCGCACCGGTGACCTGGGCTTTCTGCGCGACGGCGAACTGTTCGTCAGCGGCCGCCTCAAGGACATGCTCATCGTCCGTGGCCACAACCTCTACCCGCAGGACATCGAGCGCACCGTCGAGACCGAGGTGGAGCTGGTGCGCAAGGGCCGCGTCGCCGCCTTCGCCGTCGAACAGGACGGCGAGGAGGGCATCGGCATCGCCGTGGAGATCGGCCGCAGCGTGCAGAAGGCCCATGCGCCGGAAACCCTGATCCGCATGATCCGCCAGGCCGTGGCCGAAGCCTGCCAGGAGGCGCCGCGCGTGGTGGTGTTGCTCAACCCCGGCGCGCTGCCCAAAACCTCCAGCGGCAAGCTGCAACGCTCCGCCTGCCGCAGTGGCCTGGAAGACGGCAGCCTCGACGCCTACGCCTGCTTCCCCGCCATCGACTCCACCACAGCATCCACTGCCCCGGCCGAAGCCGCCGGCGAGCTGCAACAGCGCATCGCCGCCATCTGGGCCGAGCAGTTGCAGGTGCCGGCAGTGAATGCCGACGACAGCTTTTTCCTGCTGGGCGGCAACTCCATCGGCGCCGCCCAGGTGATGGCGCGTCTGCGTGACGAACTGGGCCTGGAGCTGGAACTGCGCCAGCTCTTCGAAGCCCGCTCCCTGGCCGAATTCACCGCCGCCGTGCAAGCCCAGCAGGCTGCCGGCGTGCCGCGCCAGGGCGCCATCCCGCGCCTGCCGCGCAACCAGGACCTGCCGCAATCCCCGGCGCAGAACCGCCTCTGGTTCCTCTGGCAGCTGGACCCGCAAGGCGCCGCCTACAACATCCCCGGCGGCCTGCGCCTGCGGGGCGAGTTGGACGAAGGCGCCGTGCTGCGCAGCTTCCAGCAACTGGTGCAGCGCCATGAAGCGCTGCGCACGCGCTTCCTCGAACGGGACGGCGTCGCCCTGCAACGCATCCTGCCGTCCCTGGAGCTGAGCCTGTCGCGCATCGACCTCAGCCACCTCGACGGCGCCGAACGCGATGCCCGTGTCGCCCAGCTGCGTGAAGAGGAAGCCCAGGTGCCCTTCCACCTGGAGCAGGGCCCGCTGCTGCGCCTGACCCTGGTGCGCCTGGACGATGAACAGCACCAGCTGTGGCTGACCCTGCACCACATAGTCGCAGACGGCTGGTCGCTGAACCTGCTGCTGGACGAATTCTCCCGCCTCTACGGCGCCGCCTGCGGTGGCCCCGCAGCGGACCTGGCGCCCTTGCCCCTGGGCTACGCCGACTTCGCCGCCTGGCAGCGCCAGTGGCTGGCCGAGGGCGAGGCCGAGCGCCAGCTGGCCTGGTGGCGCGAGCAATTGGGCGATGAGGCCCCGGCCCTGCAACTGCCCACCGACCGCCCGCGCGGCGCCCAGCGCGGCCACGCCGCCGCGCGCCACAGCCTGCGCCTGGACGACGACCTGGCCAAGGCCCTGCGCGCGCTGGCCAAGGCCGAGCATTCCACCCTGTTCATGGTGCTGCTGGCGGCCTTCCAGGGCCTGCTGTTCCGCCTCAGCGGGCAGGCGGACATCCGCGTCGGCGTGCCCGGCGCCAACCGCCAGCGCCTGGAAACCCAGGGCCTGGTCGGCTTCTTCATCAACACCCTGGTGCTGCGTGGCCAGCTCGACGGCCGCCGCACCTTCAGCGCACTGCTGGCCCAGGCCCGCGAGGCCACCCTCGGTGCCCAGGCGCATCAGGACCTGCCCTTCGACCGCCTGGTGGACGCCCTCGGCGGCGAGCCCTTCCAGGTCATGTTCAACCACCAGCAGCGCGACCTCTCGGCGCTGCGCCGCCTGCCGGGCCTGCTCGCCGACGAGCTGCCCTGGCACAGCCGCGAGGCCAAGTTCGACCTGCAACTGCACAGCGAGGAAGACGCCCGTGGCCGCCTGACTCTGGCCTTCGACTACGCCACCGAACTGTTCGACGCCGGCAGCGTGCGCCGCCTGGCCGAGCGCTTCGTCAGCCTGCTGCGCCAGGTAGCCGAGCAGCCTGCCGTCGCGCTGGGTGATATCCAGTTGCTGGACGACGCCGAGTGCAGCCAACTGGCCGGCTGGGCCCGCGCACCACAACCCGCCGCCAGCCGCTGGCTGCCCGAGCTGCTCGAACAGCAAGCCGCCGCTACCCCGCAGCGCATCGTGCTGCACTGGGCCAAGGGGCAACTGGACAGCGCCACGCTGCACCGCCGCGCCAACCGCCTGGCCCATCGCCTGCAGGCCCTTGGCGTCGGCCCCGACGTGCCGGTGGCCATCGCCGCCGAGCGCTCGCCCGAACTGCTGGTGGGCCTGCTGGCCGTCATCAAGGCCGGCGGCGCCTATGTACCGCTGGACGTCGACTACCCCCGCGAACGCCTCGCCTACATGCTGCAGGACTGCGGCGCGCGCCTGCTGCTGACCCAGTCGCACCTGGTGGAACGCCTGCCCATCCACGACGGCGTCAGCGCCATCGCCCTGGACCGCGAGGAGGGCGGTTGGCCCGAGCGCGCGCCGACCTCCGGCGTGCACGGCGACAACCTCGCCTATGTCATCTACACCTCCGGTTCCACCGGCCAGCCCAAGGGCGTCGGCAACACCCACGCCGCCCTGGTCGAACGCCTGGCTTGGATGCAGGCGCAGTACCGTCTGGACGCCAGCGACGTGCTGCTGCAGAAGGCACCGGTGAGCTTCGATGTCTCCGTCTGGGAATGCTTCTGGCCGCTGGTCAGCGAGGCACGCCTGGTGCTGGCCGCGCCCGGCGAGCACCGCGACCCGCGCCGCCTGGTGCAGCTGGTGCGCGAACACGGCGTGACCACGCTGCACTTCGTGCCGCCGCTGCTGCAGCTGTTCATCGAGGAGGAGGGGGTTGGCGAATGCACCTCCCTGCGCCGCCTGTTCTCCGGTGGCGAGGCGCTGCCCGCGGCCCTGCGTGATCGGGTGCTGCAGCGCTTGCCGGCGGTGCGCCTGGACAACCGCTACGGCCCCACCGAAACCGCCATCAACGTCACCCACTGGCAATGCCGCAATGATGACGGCGAGCGCTCGCCCATCGGCCAGCCCCTGGGCAATGTGCTCTGCCACGTACTGGATGCCGAACTCTCGGTACTGCCGGTCGGTGTGCCGGGCGAGCTGTGCATCGGTGGCGCCGGCCTCGCCCGTGGCTACCTGGGCCGCGCGGCGCTGACCGCCGAACGCTTCGTGCCCGATCCCTTCGGCGAACCGGGCGCACGCCTGTACCGCACCGGTGACCGTGCCCGCTGGGGCACCGATGGCGCCCTGGAGTACCTCGGCCGCCTCGACAGCCAGGTGAAGCTGCGCGGTTTCCGCGTCGAGCCCGAGGAGATCCGCGCGCGCCTGCTGGCCCAGCCCGGTGTCGGCCAGGCCGTGGTGGTATTGCGCGACGGCCCCGGCGGCCCGCGCCTGGTGGGCTACTACTGCGCCAACGGCGCTGCCGAGGATGAAGCCCGGCAGACCGAATGCCTGCTGCAGGCCCTGCGTGACGAGCTGCCGGACTACATGGTGCCCGCGCAACTGATGCGCCTGGACGCACTGCCGGTCGGCCCCAGCGGCAAGCTGGACCGCCGGGCATTGCCCGAGCCGGCCTGGCAACAGGCCGAGCACCGCGAGCCCGTCAGCGCACTGGAGCAGCAGGTCGCCGCCATCTGGTGCGAGGTGCTGGGCATCCAGCGCCTGGGTCTGGACGACGACTTCTTCGCCCTCGGCGGCCACTCGCTGCTGGCCACCCAGATCGTCTCCCGCACCCGCCAGGCCTGCGACGTCGAGCTGCCGCTGCGCGCGCTGTTCGAAGCCAGCACCCTGGAAGGCTTCTGCACCGAGGTGGCGCGCATCCGGGCCAGCGGCCAGGTGGACAGCCAGGGCGTGATCGCCCATGTCGACCGCAGCCGCCCGGTGCCGCTGTCCTACTCCCAGCAACGCATGTGGTTCCTCTGGCAGCTGGAGCCGGACAGCCCCGCCTATAACGTCGGTGGCCTGGCACGCCTCAGCGGCCCGCTGGATGTGGCCCGCTTCGAGGCCGCGTTGCAGGCCCTGGTGCAGCGCCACGAGACCCTGCGCACCACCTTCCCCAGCGAGAACGGCGTGGCCCGCCAGCAGGTGGCCGAGCAATCGACCCTGGTGATGGGCTGGGAGGACTTTTCCGCTCTGGATGCCGACACCCGCCAGGCCCGCCTGCAGGCCCTGGCCGATGACGAGGCCCATCGGCCGTTCGACCTGGAGACCGGCCCGCTGCTGCGGGTGGTGATGGTCAAGGGCGGCGAGCGCGAGCACCACCTGGTGGTGACCCTGCACCACATCGTCACCGAAGGCTGGGCGATGGATATTTTCGCCCGTGAGCTGGGCGCGCTCTACGAGGCCTTCCTCGATGACCGTGAGTCGCCCCTGGCGCCGTTGCCGGTGCAGTACCTCGACTACAGCGCCTGGCAGCGCCAATGGCTGGAAGCCGGCGAACGCCAGCGCCAGCTGGACTACTGGACGGCCCAGCTGGGCCACGAGCACCCGCTGCTGGAACTGCCGACGGATCGCCCACGCCCGCCGGCCCAGAGCCACCGGGGCGAGCTGTACCGCTTCGACCTGCCGGCCGCGCTGGCCGAGCGCGTGCGCGCCTTCAACGCGGCCAACGGCCTGACCCTGTTCATGACCATGACCGCCACCCTGGCCGCGCTGCTGCACCGCTACAGCGGCCAGCAGGACCTGCGCATCGGCGCGCCGGTGGCCAACCGCATCCGCCCGGAAAGCGAAGGGCTGATCGGCGCCTTCCTCAACACCCAGGTGCTGCGTTGCCAGCTCGACGGGCAGATGAGCGTCGCCGCGCTGCTGGAGCAGGTGCGCCACACTGTGATCGAGGGCCAGTCGCACCAGGACCTGCCCTTCGACCAGCTCGTCGAAGCCCTGCAGCCGCCGCGCAGCAGCGCCTACAACCCGCTGTTCCAGGTGATGTGCAACGTGCAGCGCTGGGAGTTCCAGCAGACCCGCGAGCTGGCGGGGATGACGGTGGAGTACATCGCCAACGACGCCCGCGCCACCAAGTTCGACTTGAACTTGGAAGTCACCGACCTCGATCATCGCCTCGGCTGCTGCTTCACCTACAGCTCCGACCTGTTCGACGAGCCGCGCATCGCACGCATGGCCACTCACCTGTGCAACCTGTTGGAAGCGCTGCTGGGCGACCCCGAACAGCGCCTGGCCGAACTGCCGCTGCTAAGTGACGACGAGCGCCTGGCGCAGCTCGCCAGCCTGGGCGAAGAGCCCGGCGAGCACCGCCTCGACGGCAGCATCCACCGCCTGTTCGCCGAGCAGGCCGCGCGCACGCCCACGGCACCGGCGCTGACCTTCGCCGGGGAAACCCTCGACTACGCCACCCTGGACGCCCGCGCCAACCGCCTGGCTCACCTGCTGCGCGAGCGCGGCGTCGGCCCCGAGGTGCGCGTCGGCCTGGCCCTGGAGCGCTCGGCGGCCATGGTGGTCGGCTTGCTGGCCATCCTCAAGGCTGGCGGCGCCTACGTGCCGCTGGACCCGGAATACCCCACCGAACGCCTGCACTACATGATCGAAGACAGCGGCATCGTCCTGCTGCTGGGCCAGGCTGCGCTGTTCGACACCCTCGGTGAACTGCCGGCCGGCGTCGGCCGCTGGTGCCTGGAGGAGGACGAGGCCGCACTGGCCGGCTACCCCGCCCACGCACCGGTCGACCTCGCGCTGCCGCAACACCAGGCGTACCTCATCTACACCTCCGGCTCCACTGGCAAGCCCAAGGGCGTGGCCGTGAGCCACGGCGAGATCGCCATGCACTGCCAGGCGGTGATCCGTCGCTTCGGCATGCGCGCCGACGATTGCGAGCTGCACTTCTATTCCATCAACTTCGACGCCGCCAGCGAACGCCTGCTGACGCCGTTGCTCTGCGGCGCGCGCCTGGTGCTGCGGGCCCAGGGCCAATGGGGCGCCGAGGACATCTGCCAGCTGATCCGCGAGCAGGGCGTGACCATCCTCGGCTTCACCCCCAGCTACGGCAGCCAGCTGGCCCAGTGGCTCGGTGCGCGGGGCGAGACCCTGCCGGTGCGCCTGGTGATCACCGGGGGCGAGGCGCTGACCGCCGAGCACCTGCAGCGCATCCGCGCGGGCTTCGCGCCCCAGGCCTTCTTCAACGCCTACGGCCCCACCGAGACGGTGGTCATGCCCCTGGCCGCCCTGGCCCCGGCGCAGCTGGAGGAGGGCGCCGCCAGCGTGCCCATCGGCCGCATGGTCGGTGCGCGGGTGGCCTGCATCCTCGACGCCGACCTGGCCCTGGTGCCACCGGGCGCCATCGGCGAACTCTATGTCGGCGGTGCCGGGCTCGCCCGTGGCTACCACCAGCGCCCGGGCCTCAGCGCCGAGCGCTTCGTGCCCAACCCCTTCGCCACCGACGGCGGGCGCCTGTATCGCACCGGCGACCTGGTGCGCCAGCGCGACGACGGCCAGCTGGAATACCTCGGCCGCATCGACCAGCAGGTGAAGGTGCGCGGCTTCCGCATCGAACTGGGCGAGATCGAAGCACGCCTGCTGGAACACCCGGAGGTGCGCGAAACCGTGGTGCTGGCCCTGGACAGCCCCAGCGGCAAGCAGCTGGCCGGCTACGTGGCCTGCGCGGCGGCGGAAGAGGGCAGCGATGCACAACAGGCCCTGCGCGAAACCCTCAAGGCGCACCTTCGTGCCCAGCTGCCGGAACACATGGTGCCCGCGCACCTGGTGCTGCTCGCCAGCCTGCCGCTGACCCCCAACGGCAAGCTCGACCGCCGCGCCTTGCCCGCGCCGGACCCGGAGCACAACCGCCAGCAGTACCTGGCACCGACCAGCGAGCTGGAGCAGAGCCTGGCGGCCATCTGGCGCGAGGTGCTCAACGTCGAGCAGGTCGGGCTCGCCGACAACTTCTTCGAACTGGGCGGCGACTCCATCCTCTCCATCCAGGTGGTCAGCCGTGCCCGCCAGCAGGGCATCCACTTCAGCCCGCGCGACCTGTTCCAGCACCAGACGGTGCAGACCCTGGCCGCCGTCGCCCGCCGCGAGGCGCTGACCCAGGTGGACCAGGGCCCGGTGACCGGCTCCATGCCGCTGACGCCCATCCAGCACTGGTTCTTCCAGCAGGCGCCGGAGAACGCCGCCCACTGGAACCAGTCGCTGCTGCTGGAAGCGGGCGACCGCCTGGATGCGGGCTACCTGGAGCAGGCCCTGCAAGGCCTGGTGGAACACCACGACGCCCTGCGCCTGTCCTTCAGCCGTGACGGCGACACCTGGCACGCCGAACACCGCGCACCCGCCAGCGAGGCCGACGGCCTGCTGTGGCAAGCGCAGGTGGACGATTTCGCCGAGGCCGACACCCTGCTGGCCGATGCCCAGCGCAGCCTCGACCTGGCTCACGGCCCGCTGCTGCGTGCCCTGCTGCTGGAAGGCCCGGACGGGCGCCAGAAGCTGCTGCTGGCCATCCACCACCTGGTGGTGGACGGCGTCTCCTGGCGCGTGCTGCTGGACGACCTGCAAACCGCCTATCGCCACCTGCAGGCCGGGCAACCCCTGGCGCTGCCGCCGCGTACCAGTGCCTTCAAGCACTGGGGCGAACGCCTGGCGGCCTACGCCGGCAGCGAGCCGCTGCGCGAAGAGCTGGGCTGGTGGCAGGCGCAGCTCGGTGGTGACGACGCGCCGCTGCCCTGCGACCGCAACGCCGAACAGGACCTGGAACGCGACGCCCAGCGCATCACCCTGCGCCTGGATGCCGAGCGCACCCGCCAGCTGCTGCAACAGGCGCCCGCCGCCTACCGCACCCGCGTCGACGACCTGCTGCTCACCGCCCTGGCCCGCGTGCTGTGCCGCTGGGATTCGCGTGATTCGGTGCTGGTGCAACTGGAAGGCCATGGCCGCGAACCGCTGTTCGACGACATCGACCTCAGCCGCACCGTCGGCTGGTTCACCAGCGCCTACGCCCTGCGCCTGGCGCCCGCCGACGGGCTCGGCGCTTCCATCAAGGCAATCAAGGAGCAGCTGCGCCAGGTGCCCCACAAGGGCCTCGGTTACGGCGTGCTGCGCCACCTGGCCGACCCGGCGACCCGCGCCGCCATGGCCGCGCTGCCGCCAGCGCGCATCACCTTCAACTACCTGGGCCAGTTCGACGGCAGCTTCGCCGAGGGCGCGCTGCTGCGCCCACTGGAAGAGAGTGCCGGCCCGGCCCACGACGCCGACGCCACGCTGCCCAACTGGCTGAGCGTGGACGGCCAGGTATTCGGCGGCGAGCTGCTGCTCAACTGGACCTACAGCGAGGCGCGCTACGACCGCGCCACGGTGCAGGGCCTGGGCGAGGCCTTTATCGCCGAGCTGCAGGCGCTCATCGCCCATTGCCTGGAGGAGGGCGCCGGTGGCCCGACGCCGTCGGACTTCCCCCTGGCGCACCTGAGCCAGGAGCAGATCGACCAGCTGCCGGTGCCGGCCGCCGCCATCGACGACATCTACCCGCTCACGCCCATGCAGGAAGGCCTGCTGCTGCACACCCTGCTGGAGCCGGGCACCGGCATCTACTACATGCAGGACCGCTACCGCATCAACAGCGCGCTGGACGTGGAGCGCTTCACCCGCGCCTGGCGCGCCGTGGTGGCGCGGCACGAAGCGCTGCGCGCGTCCTTCGTGTGGAACGCCGGCGAAACCATGCTGCAGGTGATCCACAAGCCCGGCGCCACCGAGGTGGACCTGCTGGACTGGAGCGACCTGCCCGAGGAGGGCCACGAGGCACGCCTGCAGGCGCTGCACCGCACGGAGCGCGAGGCCGGCTTCGACCTGCTGCACCAGCCGCCCTTCCACCTGCGCCTGATCCGCCTGGGCGAGGCGCGCTACTGGTTCATGATGAGCAACCACCACATCCTCATCGACGCCTGGTGTCGTGGCCTGCTGATGAGCGACTTCTTCGAGGTCTACGCCGCCCTGGGCGAGGGCCGCGAGCCGCAACTGCCGCTGGCGCCGCGCTACCGCGACTACATCGGCTGGCTGCAGCGCCAGGACCTCGGCCAGTCCCGCGCCTGGTGGCAGGGCAACCTGGCCGGCTTCGAGCGCACCACGCACCTGCCGAGCGACCGGCCGATCCTCCGCGAGCACGCCAACGACAGCGGCGGCATGCAGGTGGGCGACCGCATCACCCGCCTGGACGCCGCCGATGGTGCGCGGCTGCGGGAACTGGCGCAGCGTCACCAACTCACCGTCAACACCCTGGCCCAGGCCGCCTGGGCCCTGGTGCTGGCGCGCTACAGCGGCGAGCGTGACCTGGTGTTCGGCGTCACCGTGGCCGGGCGCCCGGTGGGCCTGCCGGAGATGCAGCGCACCGTCGGCCTGTTCATCAACAGCATCGCCCTGCGGGTGAAGCTGCCCGCACCGGGCCAGCGCCTGAGCGTGCGTGACTGGCTGCAGGGGCTGCTGGCCAGCAACCTGGAACTGCGCGAGCACGAATACCTACCGCTGGTGGCCATCCAGGAATGCAGCGAGCTGCCCAAGGGCCAGCCGCTGTTCGACAGCCTCTTCGTGTTCGAAAACGCGCCGGTGGAAGTCGCGGTGCTGGACCGTGCGCAGAGCCTCTCCGCCAGCTCGGATTCCGGCCGCACCCACACCAACTTCCCGCTCACCGTGGTCTGCTACCCGGGGGATGACCTGGGCTTGCACCTGTCCTATGACCAGCGCTACTTCGAGGAAGCGACCATCGACCGCCTGCTGGGCGAGTTCAAGCGCCTGCTGCTGGCCCTCGGCGAGCGCATCGAAGGCGACATGAGCGAGCTGCCGCTGCTGGGCGAGGCCGAGCGCGAGCTGCTGCTCAATGGCGTCAATGAAAGTGCCCGCGACTACCCGCTGGAGCAGGGCTACGTGCGCCTGTTCGAGGCCCGCGTCGCCGCGCACCCAGCGCGCATCGCCGCCCGCTGCCTCGACCGCCAGTGGAGCTACGCCGAGCTGAACCGCCACGCCAACCGCCTGGGCCACGCCCTGGGCACCGCCGGCGTCAGCCTCGACCAGCCGGTGGCGCTGCTGGGTGAGCGTGGGCTCGACCTGCTGGGCATGATGGTCGGCACCTTCAAGGCCGGCGCCGGCTACCTGCCGCTGGACCCGGCGCTACCCACCCCGCGCCTGACGCGCATCCTCGAACTCAGCCGTGCCCCGGCGCTGGTGGCCACCCGCGCCTGCCGCGACCAGGCGATGCTGTTGCTGGAGGAACTCGGCTGTGGCCACCGTCCGCGCCTGCTGGTGTGGGAGGACGTGCTGCAGGGCGCCTGGCCGGAGCAGGACCTGGGGATCCACAGCGGCCCGGCCAACCTCGCCTACGTCATCTACACCTCCGGCTCCACCGGGCTGCCCAAGGGCGTGATGGTCGAGCAGGCCGGCATGCTCAACAACCAGCTGAGCAAGGTGCCGTACCTGGATCTCACCGAGGCGGACGTGATCGCCCAGACCGCCTCGCAGAGCTTCGACATCTCGGTCTGGCAGTTCCTCGCCGCACCGCTGTTCGGCGCCTGCACCGAGATCGTCCCCAACGCCATCGCCCACGACCCGCAGGCGTTGCTGGCCCATGTGCGCGAGCGTGGCATCACCGTGCTGGAAAGCGTGCCCTCGCTGATCCAGGGCATGCTCGCCGAGGACCGTGCCGTACTCGGCGCCCTGCGCTGGATGCTGCCCACCGGTGAAGCCATGCCGCCGGAGCTGGCGCGCCAGTGGCTGGAGCGCTACCCGCAGGTGGGGCTGGTCAACGCCTACGGCCCGGCGGAGTGCTCGGACGACGTGGCCTTCTTCCGCGTCGATGCGGCCTCCACCGAAGGCACCTACCTGCCCATCGGCAGCCCCACCGACAACAACCGCCTCTACCTGCTGGACGACGCCTTCGAACTGGCCCCCCTGGGCGCCGTGGGCGAACTCTGCGTCGCCGGCACCGGCGTCGGCCGTGGCTACGTCGGCGACCCGCTGCGCACCGCTCAGGCCTTCGTGCCCAACCCCTTCGGCGCGCCGGGCGAACGCCTCTACCGCACCGGCGACCTGGCCCGGCGCCGCGCCGATGGCGTGCTGGAATACGTCGGCCGTGTCGACCACCAGGTGAAGATCCGCGGCTACCGCATCGAACTGGGCGAGATCGAAGCCCGCCTGTTCGAGCGCCAGGACGTGCGCGACGCCGCCGTCAGCGTGCAGGAAGGCCCCACCGGCAAATACCTGGTGGGCTACCTGGTGCCACGCGAGGCCGGGCGCTTCGCCAGCGCCGCCTCGCCGGCCAGCCGCCTGGCGGAAGAGGGCGCCTGGTTCGAGGCCATCAAGCAGCAACTGCGTGGCGACCTGCCGGACTACATGGTGCCGCTGCACTGGCTCGTGCTCGAGCGCCTGCCGCTGAACGCCAACGGCAAGCTCGACCGCAAGGCCCTGCCGCCCCTGGAATTCGGCCCGCTGCAGGCCCAGGACTACCTGGCCCCGCGCAGCGAACTGGAAGCCACCCTGGCCGGCATCTGGGCCGAGGTGCTCAAGGTCGAACGGGTCGGCGTGCGCGACAACTTCTTCGAACTCGGCGGCCACTCCCTGCTCGCCACCCAGATCGCCTCCCGCGTGCAGAAAACCCTGCAACGCAACGTGCCCCTGCGGGCCATGTTCGAGTGCAGCACGGTGGAGGAGCTGGCGAGCTACATCGAGTCGCTGGAAAGCAGCGTCGTCACCGAAGAGAAGGCCGCACGGCTGGAGGACCTGATGGCCAGGCTGGAGATGCTGTAAGGGCAGCGGGGCACGCGGAGCGGGGAGGGCTCCGCGTGTGCCGGCTGGATGGGCGGGTGCACGGTATTTTCAGAAAATACCTGAACGCCCGCACATAAACGGCTGATAAACCGCTTAAGAAGAACGTGCTAGCGCCGATAGCAGGGGACGGCTCAGCGTCCGTGCCCAGTCGATTGCCGACTGGACGCCGACAAAACCTGTGGCCACCCCATATATCTGCACCTTTTTGAGCGAGTTCCTCCATGCGAACCCTGAAATTCAGCCACAAGATCATGGTGGCGGCCTCCCTGGTGGTGATCGCTGCCTTCGCGTCCTTCGCGCTGTACAACGACTACCTGCAGCGGAACGCCATCCGCCAGAACCTTGCCAACTACCTCAACGATGTGGGCCAGGTCTCCACGGGCAACATCCAGCACTGGCTGGTGGGGCGTATGCAATTGCTGGAGAACCTGGCCGAGTCCATCGAGGACGACGCCAGCGAGGCCGCGTTGGCCAAGAGCCTGCAGCACCGCAGCATCGCCGCCGCCTTCCTCTATGCCTACTACGGCCAGGCGAGTGGTACCTACACCCAGTTCCCGTCCAGCGAACTGCCCGCCGGCTACGATCCGCGCCAGCGGCCCTGGTACAAGCAGGCGGCGCAGACCAGCGGCCCCGGCCTGACCGAGCCCTACCTGGCCGCCGACCCGCGCGACGGCCTGCTGATCACCATCACCCGCCCGGTGACCGCCTCGGGTGCCCTGCAGGGCGTCGTCGGCGGTGACCTCAAGCTGAAGACGGTCGACGAGATCCTCAACTCCTTCGACCTGGGCGGTATGGGCTACGCCTTCCTGGTGGACGACAAGGGCACGGTGCTGGTCCACCCCGACCAGCAGCTGGTCCTGAAGAAGCTGCCGGACCTGTTCGCCGGCACCGCGCCGCGCCTGGAGTCCGCCTTGCAGAGCGTGAGCGACCGCAACGGCGAGGCACGCATCGTGACCTTCCTGCCGGTGGAAGGGCTGACCGGGGTGCGCTGGTACGTGGGCCTGTCCGTCGACGAGTCCAAGGCCTTCGCCGCCCTGCAGGAGTTCCGCGTTTCCGCGCTGATGTCGACCATCATCGGCGTGGTCGCCATCCTCCTGCTGCTGGGCGGGCTGATCCGCATCCTGCTGCGCCCGCTGCACGTGATGAGCCACGCCATGAGCGGCATCGCCGAGGGCGAGGGCGACCTGACTCAGCGCCTGTCGATCGACTCCCGTGACGAGTTCGGCGAGCTGGCCGATGCCTTCAACCGCTTCGTCGAGCGCATCCACAAATCGATCCGCGAAGTGGCGTCCGCCACGCGCGAGGTGCACGAGCGGGTGAGCACCGTGGTGCAGGCGTCGAACGCCTCCATGACCAACTCCAGCGAGCAGGCCGCCCGCACCGACAGTGTGGCCGCCGCCATCAACGAACTGGGCGCCGCTGCCCAGGAAATCGCCCGCAACGCCGCCGACGCCTCGGAACAGGCCAGCGACGCCCGCCGCGATGCCGAGGAAGGGCAGGGCATGGTCGAGCGCACCCTGGTGGCGATGGGCGAGCTGTCGGAGAAGATCCAGGCGTCCAGCAACCACATCGAAGTGCTCAGCCAGAAGAGCAACGACATCGGCCAGATCCTCGACGTGATCAAGGGCATCTCCGAGCAGACCAACCTGCTGGCACTCAACGCCGCCATCGAAGCCGCCCGCGCCGGCGAGGCGGGCCGCGGCTTCGCCGTGGTGGCCGACGAAGTGCGCAACCTGGCCCAGCGCACCCAGAGCTCGGCGCTGGAGATCCAGCAGATGATCGAGCAGCTGCAGACCGGTGCCCGCGACGCCGTGGCGACCATGGGCGAAAGCCGCCACTTCAGCGACGACAGCGTGCGCATCGGCGGCCAGGCCGGCGAAAACCTGCGCGGCGTCACCCGCCGCATCGGCGAGATCGACGGCATGAACCAGTCCGTGGCCACCGCCACCGAGGAACAGACCTCGGTGATCGAAAGCCTGAACATGGACATCACCGAGATCAACGTCCTCAACCAGGACGGCGTGCACAACCTGCAGGCCAGCCTGAAGGCCTGTACCGAGCTGGATCAGCAGGTCAGCCGGCTCAAGCAACTGGTGGATACGTTCAGGATTTGATGGGGCGGTACCGTTCTTTCCTGGCCTGAGTGGATGCCGACTCAACGCGGATAGACATCTGCCGCGATGTGGTCATGGCCCAGGCCAGAGAACCCTTGCCTGAACCCGTAGGGCTTGACGCGACGGACCGGCTGGATGCCGGTCTGCCGCCTCGCTGATCGAGGCGGAACGCTCGGTGTCGCGCTCCGCAGCCCTCTGTATCTAAAAGCCCCTGCAATACCGAAGAAAAAGCCGTGTGCCCTGGCGACCCTAGATGACCTGTTCCAGCGTCTCTTCCGCCTGGGTCAGCCCCCGTGCCAGCAGCGACAGCAGGCAATGCAGGTTTGCGCAGTCTGGCCCGTTGGTATCGGCGTCGAGGAGCAACCCCAGCAGCAGTTCCAGGGCGCCGCTCACCCGAGCCAGTTCGTGGCCGACACCGGGCAGGCGTGCCAAGTCCACGCGGATGGCATGCAGTTCATCGAGCCGTGTATCGAAATCATTGGATCGGAGCAGGGCGCTGTCGGCACCGCGCAACGGTTCGAGGTGGTCTTGCAGATCGTCCAGACGCCTAAGCGTGCAGCTGAGCATGGTGAAACTCCTGAGTTGCTATGTGCTCCCCGCCACCCAAACGCCAATTTGGGTGAGCAGGCCGTGCGGGTTGGCGTACCGGACTCAGGGCCGGCGTGCCCGAAGGCACCCACGCACGGCCCGCCCATAAAGGTGAGCCATGCGGCGGACACAAAAAAACCGCTCGGTGGCGGTTGTGTATCCGCCTGAGTCACCGGGACGCCAATCCCAGGCCGCTGGCTAGCAGCGACGGGCGAACGATAACGAGGGTGAGGAGACGGGTCAACTACGTGGGGGGTCAGGTGTATCTGCTGCTAGCCCCCTGGGCATGGCCTAGTGCGAAGCACGCTTGAAAGGCTCTGGAATGGGGTTTTCAAGTAGAATTTGTGGGATTTCAGGGTTCCCTGAACGGCTTCACAAAATCTTCATCGGGCCAATTGACGCTGATCTGTCAAAGGCGTTTTCTACGTCATCTCCCCGGAAGCCGACAGGATCGTCGGTCATGGCCTCGCTCAAGGATGAACATGCCTATCTTGATGCTGATCGTTTTCACTCAGCGACCTTTTTCGCGTTCTCCAGGCATTCGCCCTGGCTCTGGTATTCGACCAAGTACTTGTGTTGGTGGCGACTTTAAAATTGCGCGGCTTGTGTGTGTTCAGCCATACAGGGCTAGGTTGTGCCTGTTGAAAGATATCTATTCAGTGACTAATGAGCTGGTTTTTATGTCTGGAAGCGAAATTGAGGCTAACTAAGTTTAAGGTAAGCCTGATTGTATTCTCATTCATTTTCTTATTAATTGTCTTGTGGGGACGACATAATCCACTTCCCAATGATGAGTTCTATATCAGGCACTTCGAATTGAATCGTGCGGAGATTGAGGCGCTGGTCTACGAATATAGGCACCGAACTGAGCGTGGGCGTGGTCCGTGGGTGCGACAGGATGAGAATCGCAAGCGCCTTGTTGCTGCTGGGTTAAGGCAGATTGGTGAGACATTTCCAATGTGGACCAGTAGGCCCTATTCAAGGCTGTTTTACTGGAGGTTACTTCAGGATGATGCGTTTCGCGATGCGGAGTGCGGTCAGTTACTGCAGCGGTGTCACTCTATAATTGTGGATGTCGGTGCTGAAGGGAATGAAAAGGAAGGTTTCGCTTTGATTCTCTTGGGTTCAGGTTTTTCTCTTGTTCAGAAAACGCTTGTGTACTTTCCAGTTGTGCCCAGGGTTGAGGAAGGACGCCTCCTGCTGCCCGTTCATACTTACCCTGTTGATGATAGTTCTCGGCTATTTGAATCTCTTGATGATACGCCTCCAGACTGGAGTCGGGGGGAGTGTGTTTACAGGATGATAGAGCAAAATTGGTTTATTAGATTTTGTAGCGTTGGGGTTCGAAATCGGAAGGTGCAACCCGATTGGATTTGGCTGACGCCAGTGTGTCTTTTTGAGGCCGAGCACGTAGGAAGCGCATGTTTATTTATTTTGGACGACCTAGGCTGACCGCTTCTCCACGGCGTCTTCTTCCTTTGTTGGGCCTGGTATTTTTCTTGCCGTTCTCAAACGTTCTGTTTGCAGCGGAAGCTCACCTGGATAAGGCGTCGATCACTGAAGAAGTGCCCCAAAGAAATGCCTTCTATTCGGACATCAGGAAAACGGTCCTGGTGAAGGGCGGGGCGAAGATCAAGACCCTTTTGTCAACGAAGCGGCCAGCGGGTTTTTATCAACTGGCGGGTGTTCGGGACGAAGCGCTTTGTGCCGAGTTCCTGGAGGACATGAACAAAGAGGGTGTATCGGCGGGCAATCTCTTTGAGTGGCTCTCCAGCTCCAGCCGTAGGCTGGCGTTCCAGCCACTGGAAGAATCCTTGGTGATGCCTGAATGGACGGGGGTGGAGCGCGCCTTGGAATACGTGTCGATCGACGTGGATGGCGATGGATCGATTGAGCAGATCTACAGGAGGACTGGAATTATCCAGGAGCATGGAACTCAGCAGTTGATGATCACGGATGAGGCCCTTCATGAGAGGCCTGACAAGCTGCTCCCATATGGTCCTGATTGCTTGAAGTGGCAAGGCAAGAGAGGCAGGTGTGGCACCGCAGCCGGGCTTATTCAGCATGTGATGAATCTACCGGCGAACAGCAGGCTGGCGGAGGAATGGGTTTCCACCAGGCAGGATCCCAGTTCACAGGCCATGGGCGATGCAACGTCTACACAGGAGATATATGGGCGGCAGAGGGGGCGCTTGGTTAGAAATGTGGGATCGAGCTTCAGCACCTATTGGGCGGTGTACAGCCTGCCCAAAGGGGTAGTTTTTGTATCGGTACCGACACGCACCTTTGCCCCACCTGAGCTTCTTGTATTTTCAATGCACCGAAACGGCCCGCCTGAGTTGCAATGCACTGTCATGCCTGTTGCCTGGGAGAAGTGAGTGGGTTATCACGGCGCTGCTTAATGGCGTGCAGGTAGAGTGATCTATTTGTTCGTGTGCTCTGATGCTTGGAAGTTGTCATGGCCCCATCTTGGGTGGTTTTTTGAAATTTAGGGCAATGCATGTGTATTGATCGGGTGCGTTTATACGTATTCCTTGCAATTTCTTTCTTTCCTCTTGCTGGTGCCGCTGCGGATGTTGGGCCTGGGCTCAGGGGAATGGACAATAAATATGCCCCTATATATGGAGATATCAACGGGTATTCGGTTTATCTGCATTATTGTCTTCCTGATTTCTCACCCGAAGGGGAGGTTGGGTGCGGTGGGGGTTTGCCTGGAAAGAATCCGCGAATGGTTCAGGTTGAATACAAAAATTCATTACTGGATGGGCGGCCTCTTTTAGAGGGAGGTGGATGGTTTGAGTACCCCTTTCCTGTGAACGCTGATATTCAAGGTAAAACGCTATACCTACGTCAGTATGAGGAGCGTGCACGGACTGTAGTTAGCGGGGAAAAGGTTTTTCGAGCAGCTAAAGATGGTGATGTTTTTCCCGGGCTTGCCAAGTATGAAAGTGATGCAATGCCAGAGGGGACCAGATGGTGGGTCGTAGAGGACTTGGATGCCTATAGGACCCGTCTTGGTAATCCTTATATCTTTTTGTGTAATCGTCACTCCTGTACCCTCACTCTAGATGTGGGGCGTGGTTGGGAAGCTCAATTCGAGTTTGCGGAGTCGGCTCTGTCGGACTGGCAAGGTCTTATAAGGAAAATTAACTCTTCCATAGCGGACATAGTGGGGATGATCAATTAAGTTCTGTTGAGGAAGTGGGGCTTTTTCTTAAGTATTGCGTGCTCGGGTTGAGCAGGGGGATGTATGAGTTTCAAGGTGCTCTGCGGAGGGCAGCGTCTATCGGTATCTGGGCATGGAGAGACCTATTCCGGTCTGGCGATCTTGCTTGTCTGCCTTGCCCTAGTCTCCTGTGGAAAGGAACGACCCGCGCCCCATACCCCCGAGTACCGAGAGGCGCACGGACTGGTCGAAGGCGGGGACAACAGGGTCGAGGTCAGCGGGGTGCCGTTTCGAGTGCCAAGTGATTTGGAGTTCGATGTCTATTCGGCTGGAGACATTCGTCCGGGCAAGGCCGATGAACTGACCTTGCACCTCTTCATCGACCAGGCAGGGCTTCACAAGGGAAACCCCGTTCCAACCGCTCGGGACAGCAGGATCAGGGTCGAGATTTCGAGAATGGGAGACCCCAACGGGAAGTCCTATTTCGAGGGTGGGAAGGAGAGGGCCGAGGCGCCGATCGTTCGCCCAGCGCTGGGCCTTGCGGAGTACCCATTGAAAGGGCCTTCTGCGGAGGCTGAATACTCTGGAGCCTATGTCTATGTGCCGTCAGAAGGGCCGCGCGGGAATGGCAGGGAGTTCTTTTGCAGCGTGGCCTGGCCAAAGGACCCAGTCCTGAGAAACGGTCATTGCAGAGCGTACTACTACCTGGGCTCAGGGTTGCAGGTTCGGGTCTTCTTCGAGTACAGCGCTTTGGTGAATTGGCACGTGATCATGGAAACGGTCCGCAGGGAAGTGGGCGGTATCCAGAATTGATGCGACGTCGCGAGTCTGATTCATGAGAAGGACTTTCACATCGAGGAGCTCCAAGCGAATGGATATGCGCACGACGTTGATCACTCTTGTATTCGCGGTTTGCGGGAGCGTGCAGGCCGAGGAAGCCGGGGGTGAGGTTGCGGGTTGCTTTAACCTGAGCAGTGATCAGGTGGTGATGTGCGTCGAGCCGCTTTATCAACGCTCAGAAGATGAACTCAATGCGACAGTGCAAGGTATTCGCACTCGTTTGAAGGTGGACCTCCAGTTGTTTGATGCGGCCCAACATGCCTGGTTGGAATTCCGCCGCCGCGAATGTGCCGTCCAGTCGGTTGGGGCTCGGGGTTATCGTGACCCGGAGAACCAGCATGCGCTGTTTCTAAAGGCTTGCCAGGTGGAGTTGAATGACATGCGCATTCAGGGGCTCAGGCGGATCCAGCTGTTCTGTGATAATTGCCTCCACTAGGTCGATGAGCCTGGAGCCAGCGGGAGCAATCGGGCCAGGCGGTTCATGAGACATCGAGTGATAGACCTTCGGTATCCACCTGTCCCGGCTGTTGCCACAGGGCCGGTTTCGATGTGCTGGCAGGAGTCGGCGCTTTACATGCAGTCAAGGATGATCAATGTCAGTTTCAAACAACCGATTCGGAAAGCGATTACTTGCGGCTGCACTGGCCGTTGCGCTGGTGCCGTTGCTGTCACTCGCCGCCTATTCCTTGTATCGCGTCCAGCGCCTCGATGGGGGCATCTGCATGGCCGTGGATCGTGCCCTCAGCCCCGAGGAGCATCGCCAGGCCTTGCTGCGCAGCCTGGTGCGCCTGGCAATGGAGAACAGCCGCACCCATGACGAGTACCTGGGCGGGCAGAAGCTCAAGACCGGTGTCATCCGCAACCCGCCACGCTATGACTTCCCGACGCTCATGGAGGCGTTCTCGCACAACGACCGCTCGTTCGAGGCTAATTTTTCCATCGAGCCGATTGCACCGCGGCGCCCCGGCTTCGACCCGCGCAGCCTGCATGAGCCCTACGTGCTGGTGAGCTATCGGAAAGATGATTCAGGCAGCGCCAGCCTCCTGGATACCCGCCGCGTAGAAAGGCTCGACCCGGTCGCCACGGCGAAGCTGGACTACAGCCCGAGCCTTTATGAACGGTTCCGGGGCTTCGGCCGGCACTTCTATCGCGTGAGCTACACCTTCCTCGATACGGAATGCTGCGACAGTGCGCATGCCGGCGAGCCGCACCCGGACTACCTGGCGAGAAAGCGCCGCGAATACTGGGAATGGCGGGAGTCCTTCGACCGTGGCCTGGTCGACCACCAATGGAGTGTCGCGGCCTCGAATTGTGGTGAGGTGCTGACCGAGGAGGATGAGACGGGAGCCGGGACGCGTGATGCCAGACGGCTGTTCTGATTCATTGCCGGCCCGGGGTTTAAAGCGCTATACAGCGGCCCTGATTTCCTTCTGCACTCGAACTCTCGATACAAGGATGTTCCATGCGCTTTACGCCGTTGCTTTGTCTTCCCCTGATGCTTTTGCTCGGCGCCACACAGGCCGCCGAAGAGCCAGCACGCCCGGCGCTGGTAAGGCCCTGGTTCACCCCGGTGCTGGTCGAAGGCAAGGGTGCGCTCTACGATGAGGCCATCAAGGCTGCCAAGGCCCATTTCCTGTCGCCGAAGCGGTGGGCGTCGTTCGAGCTGCCTGGGGCGGAGCAAGTGCAGCCTTGGGGCGATGATCTTGCCGATGCGAAGGGGCCGATTCACGTTCAGGTGTATACCCATAGCGGTTGTGGCAGCGCATGCGAACGCTATCAGTACGTGGCAAGCCGAGGGCCTGAGCCGAGCCTGGAGCATCTGGAGGCGATGGCGAAGGGCTCACCCGCCCCAGCTGCCGACATCGCGCTGTTCAAGGGCGCGGATAAACGACTCTTCAGCATTGCCAGTGGTATCGATGGAAAATCCGACACGGTCGAGATAAACCGGCTCAACGATGACCTGACCTGGACGGCTTGCCGGATCAGCACAGCTCCAGCGGTGGACAGGGTGGTGGATATCGTTCCTGCCGAGCTGCGTGCATCGGTCTACGCGCTGAGCGCCCGCACATCGAATATGAGGCAAGGGGCGGGAAGCTGGTGCGGCAGCCTGCGGACCCACGAGCGCTGGAGCGAGCGCATTGGCGCCAGGCTGCAGGAGGTCTATTACCGGCCCTGGGCGGTGCGGGATGATGCACGTGACAGCTATGGCTCCTACGAGCAGGACCTGAGCAACCTGCAGCTCTGGGCGGCCACGGGTGTTGTCGAGAACGAGGCGTACCGGGTCTTTCTACAGCAGATGACCAGCAGCCAGACGGTGATGGCGGCGTTCTATCAACGGCGCTTCGGCTGGAGCGATGGACAGGCCCGTATCATGGCTCGCCAGGCACTGGAGGGAGCGATCAGCAGCGGCATCCGCTTCTATATGTACGAACCCTTCCCCAAGGACGAAACCGCCCTGCGCAACGCCATCCTCGCCCATCGCCCCATGGACGAGATCCGCGCCATCGAAGGCCAGGTCAGCGATCTGTCCATCGCCATCGAATACCCCGAGGCGCTCGGGTACCTGATCGAGCGGGGCGCCGACGTCAACCAGGCCAACGCCTTCGGCAAGACGGCGCTGATGTACGCCGCGCACTACGACCAGCCCGAATCCGCGCGCATCCTGCTGGAACAGGGTGCCAACCCCAATGCGGTGACCGTCATCCCCGAGGGCGACTGCTACTACAGCATCACCACCCGCAACATGACCGCACTGCACTATGCGGCACGCTACGCCTCGCCAGCATTGGTGAGGCTGCTGGTGAACAACGGGGCCGAGCCCTTCATCCAGGCCCATCGCGAGTGGGAGGAGGGGAGTACGCCGCTGGACTGGCTCCACCGATACACCGCGGCGAATGCCGAGGAGCCAAATCCGAACATCGCCCCGGCCCAGGTGGCGGAGGTCGAAGCATTGCTGCAGCCGCCTACGGACGAGGCCTTGCAGGCGCGTGCCAAGCGGCTGGTGCTGGAGGGCGAGAAGGCCTATGGCGCAGGCGATCTGAAGCTGGCGCTGCGCAAGCTGAACCTGGCGATCAATATCCAGCCGCATAACGAGCGGGCCCTGAGCGACCTGTCCCTGGTGGCGCTGCGCGATGGCGATCTTGGCCTTTCGCTGCAGGCTGGGCAGGCGCTGATCGACAGCAGCAAGGACGCCAGGCTGCTGGCCAATGCCTGGTTCAACCAAGGGCTGGCCTGTGATACCTCGGGCAGTACATGGTTCTTCTACAACGGCACGCGCTACTGCCGGGCGAGCGCGGTATACGCCTATTACCAGGCGCTGGCGGCCCACCGCACGGAGGCGCGCGCGGCCAAGCTGCTGCAGGCGCTGCAAGCAGTGCCGGACGCTGAGGTGTACAGATTCCCGTTCGAGGGCAGTGAAGTTCGCATGGTGAAGAGGTACGGGCCGGACCATTCGTCCCTTTATCTCTACCTGCTGCATCCCCGCGGCCTGGTGATACCCGCCGAACGCATTGGCTGGACGCTCTCGAGCGAGAGCAAGGGCATACGGGAGATCACCCCTTCGTCAGTGGGGCGCGAAGTACTGGACGATGATTGGGCCCTGACTGTGCTGCGACGCGACGAGCGCGTCGATGCCGGTTCCCTGCATATCCACCCGGCAACGCCGGGTGGTGGGGGCCAATGACGCTACCTCGGCCCACCCAGCCACTTCCGCTCCAGCTTCACCAGCCGTCCATCCGCGCGCACCTTCTCCAGTGCCTGCTGCCAGCGGGCGATGATGCGGGCATCGGTCTGCGGGGAGAAGGCGATGTAGCTGCTCTGGTCCATCGCCGGCGCCACGTAGCGCAGCTGCTCAGGGGCGAGGCCTTCTTCGCGGGCCAGGGTGGCGACGCTGAGGGTGTCGGCGGCCACCAGGTCGGTTCGGCCCAGGCGCAGCAGGCGCATCATCTGTTCGGGGGTGTCGACGCCGTAGAGGTTGGTGAAGCCCATCTCCTGCAGGCGGCGATAGATCAGCCATTTGCGCGGGGCGGCGATGCGCTGCACCTTGCGCGCGTCGTCCAGGCCGGCGATGGCGGGGGGGTGGTCGGCGAGGGCGTAGAGCGCGGTCTGCACCTTGAGCACCGGGCCCACCAGTCGGTAGTCGGCCTCGCGTTCCGGGGTGCGCAGGATGGTGAAGACGGCCACGTCCGGGCCCTCGCGGGCGATTACCAGGGCACGCAGCAGTGGCAGGCGTTCCAGCTGGATGCTGTCACCGGTCTCCCGGGCGAGCTCGCGCACAAGGTCCACGGCGAAGCCCACCAGCTCGCCATCGCGCTCGAAATGCAGGGGCGGGTGGTTGTCGGTGAGCAGGCGCAGTTCGGTGGCGCCAGCGGCCTGGATGGCGAGCGCGGCGCTGAGCAGCAAGCGGGTGAAAAGCCCTTTCATGAGGCGGTCTCGAAAACTCTTGGGTTCAGCGTAGCCGGGCGATGCGCTACCTGACGCGATAGAGCACCACGGAGCCGAAGTCGATCAGCCGGCCAGGTTCGTAGCGCTCGATCACGACCTTCTCTTCCCAGCGCTTATTGCGGAAGGAATCGGGCTCATTAATGTAGGTCAGCAGATTGCCCTTGAGCCTGAAGCGGACGGTGATCTCCACGCGATCACGGATTTCCATGCCCTTGCGGTCCATGCGCACGGTACTGGAGCCGAACACCCAGTAGCCACGCAGGGGCGAGTCGAAGTCCAGGTCCGACCAGGTGCCCTGCAGGTCGGCCAGGGTCAGCAGCGGCGGGTTGGCCTGCTCGGCCGCCGCGTAGCTCGCCTGGATGTCGTCCAGCGGCAAGGTGGCCTTGCCGGTTTGCTCCGTGCTGCTGGGAGCTGGCGGTGCGGGGGGCTCGTGTGCGATCTCTTCCTGGTTCTCCGCCGTGCCGCAGGGGCGGTCGGAGAACTGGGTGGCGCCGTTGGCGGCCTGGCATTTGTAGATGGCGGCGGAGGCCGGGGCCAGCGGTGTGAGGAGCAGGGCACAGGCGAGCAGGGCCGGGGTGAGGCTGAGGGGGGGAGCGCATCGAACATCCTTGTGCTGGGGCCGCAATGGGGGAGGAGTCTATCCACTGGCTAGAGGCGCCGACAGCCCCGGCTGCGACAATCGCGCCGCTGCGCCTGCGGCGGCGTTTTGATGCAAATCAACAAGCGCGGTGGCTGGCTGAACTCTCCTGAGGCAAACCAGAAGAAAGCCTGAGGAGTCACCCGTATGCGCCCTATACAGATGTTAGTGCTCGGTGGTCTTACGTTCGCAGCGGCATTGCCCTGGGAGGCCACGGCGGATCCCCTGCGCGACAAGGCCACTGCGCTGTTCAAGCCGGTGCCGGCCACGGTCTCGCAGACCCAGGGGCGCACGCTCACCGAAGCGCAGATCGCCCTCGGCAAGCAACTGTTCTTCGAACCGCGCCTCTCCCGCAGCCACATCATCAGCTGCAACACCTGCCACAACATCGGCACCGGCGGGGCGGACAACGTGCCCACCTCGGTCGGCCACGGCTGGCAGAAAGGGCCGCGGAACTCACCGACGGTGTTCAACGCGGTGTTCAACGCCGCGCAGTTCTGGGACGGCCGCGCCGAAGACCTGCAAGCCCAGGCCAAGGGCCCGATCCAGGCCAGCGTGGAGATGAACAACACCCCTGAGCGCGTGGAGCAGACCCTGGCCAGCATCCCCGAGTACGTGGCGGCCTTCTCCGCCGCCTTCCCCAAGGCGGAGAAACCGGTGAGCTTCGACAACATGGCCCTGGCCATCGAGGCCTTCGAAGCGACCCTGACCACCCCGGACTCGCCCTTCGACCGCTACCTGGCCGGGGATGACAAGGCCCTGGACGCCCAGCAGAAGGAAGGCCTGGCGCTGTTCATCGACAGCGGCTGCAGCGCCTGCCACAACGGCGTCAACGTCGGCGGCCAGGCGTACTTCCCCTTCGGCCTGGTGCGCAAGCCCACCGAAGACATCCTGCCCATCGGCGACAAGGGCCGCTTCGCGGTGACCAAGACCTCCAGCGACGCCTACGTATTCCGCGCCGCGCCCCTGCGCAACATCGCCCTCACCGCGCCGTACTTCCACAGCGGCCAGGTCTGGGAGCTGAAGGAGGCGGTGGCGATCATGGGCAACAGCCAGCTGGGCCGCGAACTCAAGGACAAGGAAGTGGCCGCGATCACCGCCTTCCTCCACGGGCTATCGGGGCGTCAGCCGGATGTCAGCTACCCGATCCTGCCGGCCAGCACCGCGAGCACGCCACGGCCTGAATAGCGCGTTGCAGAGCACCAGGAGAACCACCGCCCCCAAGGTGGGCGGTGGTGTTCACGCGTCGCCGGGCGTGACCCATTGCCGCCTTTCGCCGAACGCCTCTTGGATCTATATGATAATTATTATTAAATGCGACGCTTCTCATTTGCCTGGGTCGCCATCGTGCCCACCGCCAATTCCTCTTCCGCGTCCAACGACCTCGGTACCTTCTATCGCCAGCACCACAACTGGCTCTGCGGCTGGCTGACCTTCCGCATGGGCGACACCTGGCAGGCCGCCGACCTGGCGCAGGACACCTTCGTCAAGGTGCTGCTGGCCGTGTGGCAGCGCGAGCAGGCGCTGCAGCTGGGTACCCTGCAGGAGCCGCGCGCCTACCTCACCACTGTGGCCAAGCGGGTGCTGCTCAACCACTACCGCCGGCAATCCCTGGAGCGCGCGTGGCAGCAGGCCCTGGCCCTGCTGCCGGAAGCCGAGGCGCCGTCCCCCGAGCAGCAACTAGCTGCTGGTGGAGGTGCTGCAGGAGGTGGATGCATTGCTCGATGGCCTGCCGGCGCGGGTGCGCGAGGCCTTCCTGCTGGCGCAGCTGGAAGGGCTGACCTATGGCGAGATCGCCGCGCGCATGGACGTCTGCGAGCGCAGCATCAAGCGCTACATCGCCCAGGCGCTGGCCCACTGCATGCTGGCGCTGCCATGAGCGGCACCCTCGACCCCCGGGTGGTGCACGAGGCGGCCGAATGGTTCGTGCAGCTGCAGTCCCCGGAAGCCGGCAGCGCCGACCACGAGGCCTGCGCCCGCTGGCGTGCCAGCCATGCGGACCACGAGGCGGCCTGGCAGAAGGCCCTGTACATCGCCCAGCGCTTCGGCCAGTTGCCATCCTCCCTGGGCATGCCGGCGCTGGGGCGCAGCCGCCGCGTGGCCCGGCGCGAGGTGCTCAAATCCCTGCTTCTGCTGGCCGGCGCCGCGCCCCTCGGCTGGGGCGGCTACCAGGCAGCCACGGCCCAGGGCTGGCTGGCGGACCTGCGCACCGCCCGCGGCGAACGGCGGCGCTTCGAACTGGCCGATGGCAGCTCGCTGGAGCTCAACAGCGCCAGTGCGGTGGACCTGGACTTCAGTGCCGAGTGCCGGCGCCTGGTGCTGCGCCAGGGCGAGATGCTGCTGCACGCCGTTACCGAGGCGCGACCGCTGGTGGTGCGCAGCGCCGACGGCTGCATGCGTGCCCAGGGCGGGCGCTTCAACGTGCGCCAGGTGGGCGGCGTGACCCGCGTGGCGGTGCTCGATGGGGTGCTGGAAGTGCGCCCCGGCGGCGAAGCCGATGCGGCGCTGCAGGTGCATGCGGGGCAGCAGCTCAGCTTCGAGCGGGGCGGCGCCCGGGCGATCACGCCGCTGGCGGCCCAGGTGGACGCCTGGACCCGTGGCCTGCTGGTGGCCGACGGCATGCGCCTGGCCGATTTCGCCGCCGAGCTGCAGCGTTATCGGGCCGGCTTCGTCAGCTGCGCCGATGCGGTGGCCGAGCTGCGCCTCTCCGGTGCCTTCCAATTGGCCAACACCACGCCGGTGCTGGACAGCCTGGCCCAGGTGCTGCCCGTGCGGGTGGTCTACCGCACCCGTTACTGGGCGTCGATCCAGCCCGCCTGATGCGGGTTGGAAATTTTTTCATCGCGCCTGTCCCCTTTCTTCGATTCGCGTGTCAAGGCGGCAGAAAAACACTCACTGCCCACTGACAAGAGTCCGAACACACCCATGAACCACAGCTTCCCGACTTCGCTGCGCCCCAGTGTCCGCGCGGTACGCCACGGCCTGCTGGCCATGTTGCTGATTTCCGGCGCGCCCCTGGTGGCGCTGCCCGCCGTCGCCCTCGCAGCCAGCGAGGCCCAGCAGGGCTTCAATGTGCCCGCCGGCAGCCTCTCCGGTGCCCTGGCGGCCTTTGCCGAGCAGGCCGGCGTCAGCGTCGCCATGCCCCCGGCGCTGGCTGCCGGCAAGCAGAGCCCCGGCCTCAGCGGCAACTGGTCGGTGCTCGAAGGCCTGCAGCGGCTGATGCGCGGCACCGGCCTGGAAGCGGTGCCGGGCGGCGAGGGCGTCTACCTGGTGCGGCCGCTGCCGGAAGCCGGCGCTGGCGTCGAGCTGGGCGCCACCAGCATCATCGGCAACCGCCAGGACGTCAGTGGCCCGCTGCGTGGCTACGTGGCCGAGCGCAGCGCTGCCGGCACCAAGACCGACACGCCGCTGATCCGCACCGCGCAGTCGGTATCGGTGGTCACCCGCGACCAGATGGACGACCAGGGCGTTACCAGCGTGGCCCAGGCGCTGCGCTATGCCGGCGGCACCTTCGCCGAATACCGGGGCTCCTCGCACCGCGTGGACGAGGTGTTCTCCCGCGGCTTCGGCTACACGCCCACCTACCTCGACGGCCTCAGCTTCGGCGGCGAGTCGCGCTCCCAGGTCGACCCCTGGATGCTCGAGCGTGTCGAGCTGATCCACGGCCCGGCCTCGGTGCTCTACGGCCAGGCCAGCCCGGGCGGGCTGCTGGCGATGACCAGCAAGCGGCCGTCCCAGGACGCCAGGAACGCCCTGCAGCTGGGCGTGGGCAGCGACTCGCTGCGCCGTGGCGCCTTCGACCTCAACGGCCAGCTGGACGAAGCCGGCACGCTGCTCTATCGCCTCAACGGCGTGCTCAGCAAAGGCCAGGCGGAGGTGGACCACGTGGACGAGGAACGCCACGCCCTGGCGCCTGCGCTCACCTGGCAGCCTGATGAAGACACCCGCCTGACCCTGCTCGGCTACTACCAGCACGACCCGGAAGCCGGCTACCGCAACTTCTGGCCCACCGAGGGCGTCGCCAACTCCGGGCGCTTCGGTCGCCTGTCGCGCCACTTCGACGTGGGCGACCCGGACTTCTACAAGTCCGAGCGCGAGCAATCCTCCCTCGGCTACCAGTTCGAACACCGCTTCAACGACCTGCTGACCTTCCGCCAGAACCTGCGCTACCTGCAGGAGGATGCCGACTACCGGCAGATGGTGTTCATGACCATGACCGCCGACGGCCGCTACCTGCGCCGGGCACCCTCGGCCTCCCGCGAGGAGCTGAAGCAGTGGGTGGTGGATAACCAGCTGCAGTTCGACTTCCAGAGCGGCCCGCTGGCCCACACCCTGCTGGCCGGCGTCGACTACAAGCGCACGCGCCTGGACACCGACACCGCCCGCGACCTGAACTGGTTCAACAACTACCTGCTGGACTCGCAGAACCCCGTCTACCACGTGCCGGTGGGCACCCTCACCACCATCGACGACAACAGCCAGCGCGCCGAGCAACTGGGCGCCTACCTGCAGGACCAGATCGAATGGGGCGGCTGGAACCTGATGATCGGCGGCCGCAAGGACCGCTCTGAAGTGGAGACCGACAACCACCTCGCCGACACCCGCGTGACCGTCAAGGACGACAAGTTCACCGGCCGCGTGGGGCTGCTCTACGCCTTCGAGAACGGCATCTCGCCCTATGCCAGCTACAGCACCTCCTTCGAGCCGGAGCTGAGCAGCGGCGCGCCGGGCAGCTCGCCCTTCAAGCCCACCACCGGCAAGCAGACCGAGGTCGGCGTGAAGTACCAGCCGGTGGGCACCGAGGCGCTGTTCACCCTGGCCTGGTTCGACCTGACCCAGCGCAACGTCGTCGCCTGGGACAGCAACCTCGGCTACAACGTGCAGAACGGCGAGGTGCACTCACGTGGCCTGGAGTTCGAGGCGCGCGGCAACCTGGGCGAGAACCTGGAACTGGTGGGCTCCTTCACCTACCTCAAGCCCGAGGTCACCGAATCCGCACAGGCCGGCGTCGAAGACATGCAGCCGGCGCGCCAGCCCAACCACCTGGCCTCGCTCTGGGGCACCTACCAGTTGGCCACCCTCGGCGTGCCGGGGCTCTCGGTCGGCGCCGGCGCGCGCTATGTCGGCTCCAGCTACGGCGACGCGCGCAACACCTACAAGGTGGCCTCGGTGACCCTGTTCGACGCCATGCTCGGCTACGAGCTGAAGTTCCTGGCGCCAGAACTGGAGGGCGCCTCGGTGCAGCTCAACGCCAGCAACCTCACCGACAAGGTCTACGCGGCGTCCTGCGCGGGTTCCGATTCCTGCTTCTACGGCGCCAGCCGCACCCTCACCGCCAACCTCAACTACGCCTGGTGACCGGCATGTCGAGATTGATCGCGCTGGCGCTGCTGGCCGGCCTGGGCTTCACCGCCCAGGCCGGCGAGGCGCGCACCTACGAGGGGCGGCTGGACGAGGCAGGCCGGCACCGCATCGAACTGCCCCTGGCAGCGGGTGACTACCTCGGCGGCCAGCTGCCGTCGGCGGGTATCACCCTCGACCTGCAAGGCGCCGACGGCACGCACCTGCGCCGCCTGGTAGGGGGCGACGCCGGCCGTCGCGCCTTTCTCATGGTGGCGCCGGGAGACGGCGACTACCGCCTGGCGCTGCAAGGGGCGGCGGGCGCCGGCTACCGTCTGGAGCTGGCGGCGCCCATCCCTCTGGCCGAGCAGCGCGCCCCGCGCGAGCAGCTGCAGAGTCCGCGCCTGCGGGCCCTGCAGCAGCGCCTGGAGGAGGGCGGTGACAGCGAAGCCTTCTGGGGTGAAATGGCCGAGCGCGGCACGCCCCTGGTGGAACCGCTGGACGAGGCGAATGCCCGGGTGACCTTCCTCTGGCGCGGCGCCCGGCACAACGTGCGCCTGTTCGGTGGGCCGGGCTACGACCACGCCCATCTCGCCCGCCTGGGGGATTCGGACGTCTGGTTCGTGACCTTCCGGCTGCCCCGGGAGACGCGACTGTCCTACCAACTGGCGCCGGACGTGCCCGAGCTGGACGCCGATGCCGGCACCCGCCGTCGCGCCATCCTCGCCACCGCCCAGGCCGATCCGCTCAACCCTGGCGCCTACCCCGAGCGCGGCATCGACCCCTTCCAGTACGACTCGGTGCTGGAGCTGGACCGCGCGCCGCCGCAACCCTGGATTGCCCCGCGCGCCGGGGTGCCCAGGGGCACGCTGGAGCGCTTCGAACTGGCCAGCACCCTCCTCGGCAACCGCCGTACCGTGCACCTGTATCGGCCCGCCGGCTACCGCCCGGGCGCGGCGGACAATCACCTGCTCTACCTGTTCGACGCCGAGGCCTACCTGGGCAAGGTGCCGACGCCCCGGGTGCTGGACAACCTGATCGCCGCCGGCGCCATCCCGCCCATGGCCGCTGTGCTGATCGACAACCCCAGCCCCGAGGCGCGTGGCGCCGAGCTGCCACCCAACCCGGATTTCGCCCGCTTCCTTGCCGAGGAACTGCAGCCCTGGGTCCGTGCCCACGGCCTGGACGCCCCGGCGGCACGCACGGTGATCGCCGGCTCCAGTTATGGCGGCCTGGCTTCCAGCTACGCCGCGCTGAAGCACCCGGAGATCTTCGGCAACGTACTCAGCCAGTCCGGCTCCTACTGGTGGGCACCACCGGGTGAGGAGCCCGAGTGGCTGACCCGCGAGTACGCCCGCACGACGAAGCTGCCGGTGCGCTTCTACCTGGAGGCAGGGCAGTTCGAGCGCGGCGAAGGGCAGAGCGGCATCTTCGAAACCACCCGCCACCTGCGCGATGTGCTGCAGGCCAGGGGCTACCCGGTGATCCACCGCGAATGGGCCAGCGGCCACGATTACCTGAACTGGCGCGGCACCCTGGCGGAGGGGCTGATCGCCCTGTTCGGGCGATGAGCTGACGCTGGTGCTATGGGGCGACCCCCTCTAGGATGGTCGCCCCAGAGCAAGGACCCCGCCGATGGACACGCGTTACCTGATCGAGATGCTGCTGAAGCGGGATAAGGTGGACTCCTTCTCCCGCTACCCCTATGTCCTGCCGGCGGTGCGCAGCCTGGAGCGCCTGGAGTTCCACCCCAAGGTGACTTTCCTGGTGGGCGAGAACGGCTCGGGCAAGTCCACCCTGATGGAGGCCCTGGCGGTGGCCCTGGGCTTCAACCCCGAAGGCGGCACCCGCAACTTCAACTTCGGCACCCGCGCCTCCCATTCCGAGCTGCACCGTGCACTGCGCGTCAGCCGGGGCGTGCGCCGCGCGCGGGACGGCTTCTTCCTGCGTGCCGAGAGCTTCTTCAACCTGGCCACCGAGATCGAGCACCTGGACGCCGAGCCGGCTCCGGCGCCGCCGGTGATCGACGCCTACGGCGGCCGCTCGCTGCACGAGCAGTCCCATGGTGAATCCTTCCTCGCGCTGTTGATGAACCGCTTCGGTGGCAAGGGCCTGTACCTCCTCGACGAACCCGAGGCGGCGCTCTCGCCCCAGCGCCAGCTGGCCATGCTGGCGCGCATCCACGACCTGGTGAAGGACGATTCGCAATTCGTCATCGCCACCCACTCGCCCATCCTCATGGCCTACCCGGACGCCTGGATCTACCAGTGCGGGCCGGAGGGCTTCACGCTCACCGCCTACGACGACACCGAGCACGTGCAGGTCAGCCGTGGCTTCCTCGCCAACCCGGCGCGCACCCTGCGCACCTTGCTGGGGGAGGAGGGCTGAGGCCCGCCGACTTCGGTACAGCCAGCGGCGGCGTTCTCAGGTGCCGCCACCCATCGCCTGCCGGTATTGCCGGGGCGTGAAGCCCGTGAGTTGCTTGAATTGGCGGCTGAAGGCGCTGTGGTCGGTGTAGCCGCATTGCAGGGCGACATCGGTGATGGGTAACTCCGTCTGCAGCAGGCGATGGGCGTGTTCGAGGCGCGCCTTGGTGATCATCTGCCGTGGCGTCAGCTGGAACGCGCGGGTGCAGTAGCGCTCCAGCTGGGCGACCGAAAGCCCGGCGATGCGGGTCAGGGTGTCCAGGGTGATGGGCTCGTGGAAGTGCTGGCGGATGTACTCGTCCACTTCCGCGAGGCGCGCGTAGGCGGGGTGGGCGGTGGCGGCCGACTGCAAGTCCACCGAGATGCCCACCAGGCCGATGATGGCGTCGCTGCGGCTCAGCAGTGGGCGCTTGTGGGTCAGGCACCAGCCGGGTTCGCGGCTGCCATAGAGGTGCAGTTCGAGCTGGTCCTCCAGCACCTGGCCTTTCTCCAGGACGCGGCGGTCCTGTTCGGTGTAACCGGGGCCGAGCTGGGCGGGGAAGACCTCTGCGCTGGTCCTGCCCAGCAGCGGCTGCAATTGCTTGAGGCCGCAACGCTGCACCAGGGTACGGTTGGCCAGGACGTAACGGGCCTGGGTGTCCTTGATGAAGACCGCCGCATTGGGAATCGCATCCAGCACCGGCAACAGCAAATCGGCGCTGGCCAGCAGTTCGTCCAGGGATGCCGGACGGCGCTGGGGCTCTATCGCGGTCAGTGCCGCCAGTGCTCTTCGCACCATGCCTTTCACCTCGTTCGAAGCCTGACCGGCAGGAGAGTGCCGCAGCCCGGAGTGGCTGTCGAGCGGCCTCGTGCCGTCCCGCTCCATTGTGCTGATTTCGTCATCGGAGCTGGGGAAAAGCATCAAGCCCCGCACCACCTGGCCAGTCCACTCTATGGCTATCGCATGCGGCATGGCGCCGGCGGACGAAGGGCCGGGAGTGCCCGGATCGTCTTTCGCAGCGGTACCGCAGCGTGATCTTCCAGCCCATCCAATAACGCACAAGAAGGCTACGCCATGTCTGGGAAGTTCAAGAAACAGCTGTCGCTGACCGACCTGACCTTCATCGGTCTGGGCGCCATATTCGGCTCCGGCTGGTTGTTCGCCGCCAGCCACGTCTCCGCCATCGCCGGCCCGGCGGGGATCATCTCCTGGTTCATCGGCGGCTTCGCTGTGCTGCTGCTCGGCATCATCTACTGCGAACTGGGCGCGGCGCTGCCCCGCGCCGGTGGCGTGGTGCGCTACCCGGTGTTCTCCCACGGCCCGCTGCTGGGCTACCTGATGGGCTTCATCACCCTGATCGCCTTCTCCAGCCTGGTGGCCATCGAGGTGGTCGCCTCCCGCCAGTATGCGGCGGCCTGGTTCCCGGGGCTGACCGAGGCCGGTTCGAGCAACCCGACACTCAGCGGCTGGCTGGTGCAGTTCGGCCTGCTGTGCCTGTTCTTCTGGCTCAACTATCGCAGCGTGAAGACCTTCGCCCGGGCCAACAACCTGGTCAGCGTGTTCAAGTTCATCGTGCCGCTGCTGGTCATCGGCGTGCTCTTCGCCTTCTTCAAGCCGGAGAACTTCCAGGCCCAGGGCTTCGCCCCCTTCGGCCTCTCGGGCATCGAGATGGCGGTCTCCGCCGGCGGCATCATCTTCGCCTACCTGGGGCTCACGCCGATCATCTCGGTGGCCAGCGAGGTGAAGAACCCGCAGCGCACCATCCCCATCGCGCTGATCCTCTCGGTGCTGCTCTCCACCGCCATCTACGTGCTGCTGCAACTGGCCTTCCTCGGCGCCGTGCCGACGGAAATGCTCGCCAACGGCTGGGCCGGCATCTCCAAGGAGTTCGCCCTGCCGTACCGCGACATCGCCCTGGTCCTCGGCATCGGCTGGCTGGCCTACCTGGTGGTGGCCGACGCAGTGGTCTCCCCCAGCGGCTGCGGCAACATCTACATGAATGCCACGCCCCGGGTCGTCTACGGCTGGGCGCAGACCGGCACCTTCTTCCGCCTCTTCACCCGCATCGATGAACAGTCCGGCATCCCGCGCCCGGCGCTGTGGCTGACCTTCGGCCTGTCGGTGTTCTGGACCCTGCCGTTCCCCTCCTGGGAGGCGCTGATCAACGTCGTTTCGGCAGCGTTGATCCTCAGCTACGCCGTAGCCCCGGTCACCGTCGCCGCACTGCGTCGCAACGCCCCCGGCATGCCGCGGCCGTTCCGCGTCCGGGGCATGGCGGTGATGGGGCCGCTGTCCTTCGTCATCGCCGCGCTGATCGTCTACTGGTCGGGCTGGAACACCGTGTCCTGGCTGCTCAGCCTGCAGATCCTGATGTTCGTCATCTACCTGCTGTGCCGCCGCTTCGTGCCCACCGAGCACCTGAGCCTGGCCCAGCAGGTGCGCTCGTCCGCCTGGCTGATCGGCTTCTACGCCGTGACCCTGCTGCTCTCCTGGCTCGGCAGCTTCGGCGGCCTGGGCCTGCTGGCCCACCCCTTCGACACCCTCGCCGTGGCGGCCTGCGCCACCGCGATCTACTACTGGGGCGCGGCCACGGGCGTGCCGGCCGAGCTGATCATCCTCAGTGGCGAGGATGAAAGCGAGGAGGCCGCCGACACCGAGCAGGGCCTGCGACCGGCCGCGGCGCCCAGCCAGGCCCTGTCCTGATAGCCGCAAGAAGGAGTACGGATATGAGCGAGCTCATCAACCTCAGCCTCGAGCAAGTCCATGACCTGGCCCTGCGCACGCTGATCGGCAACGGCATGGGCGAGGATCACGCCCGGGCCATCGCCGACACCATCACCCAGGGGCAGCGCGACGAGTGCCACTCCCATGGCCTCTACCGCGTGCTGGTGTGCGTGCACTCGCTGCGCTCCGGCAAGGTCGACCCCAACGCCCGGCCGACCCTGAGCCGGCCGGCACCGGCCATCGTCAGCGTCGATGCCCACCGCGGCTACTCGCTGCTGGCCCTGCAGACCGGGCTGCCGCTGCTGGTGGAGCAGGCCCGCGAGCTGGGCGTCGCCGCCCTGGTGATCCGCAACTGCTTCCACTTCTCCGCGCTCTGGCCGGAGGTGGAGGCCATCGCCGCTGAAGGGCTGGTGGGCCTGGCCATGACCCCCAGCCACGCCTGGGTGGCGCCGGAGGGCGGCAGCCAGGGCGTGTTCGGCACCAACCCGCTGGCCTTCGCCTGGCCGCGCGCGGGGCGCGAACCCTTCGTCTTCGACTTCGCCACCAGCGCCATCGCCCGGGGCGACATCGAGCTGCACGCCCGCCAGGGCAAGCCCATTCCCCTGGGCTGGGGCCTGGATGCCGAAGGGCGGCCCAGCACCGACGCCCGCGCCGTGCTGGAAGGCGCCATGCAGACCTTCGGCGGCCACAAGGGCTCGGCCCTGGCGGCGATGATCGAGCTGATGGCCGGCGCGCTGATCGGCGACCTCACCAGCGCCGAATCGCTGGCTTTCGATGCCGGCGCCGGGGCCACGCCCTGCCATGGCGAACTGCTGCTGGCCTTCGACCCGGCGCGCTTCCTCGGCGGCGCCCTGGAGGAGGGGCAACGCCGCGCCGAGCAGTTGTTCGCCGCCATCACCGGGCAGGGCGCACGCCTGCCTTCGCAACGTCGCTTCGATGCCCGCCAGCGCAGCGCGCGTGACGGCGTCTGGGTGGCGAAAACCCTGCTGGACGATATCGAGCGGCTGGCGGCCTAGCGCCCCGGCCACCCACCTGTCTCCCTGAATGGAACCGCCCATGAAGCGCATACATGTGATCGACTCCCACACCGGCGGCGAACCCACGCGCCTGGTGATGCAAGGCTTCCCCGAACCCGCTGGCCGCACCCTGGCCGAGCAGCGCGACAGCCTGCGCGAGCACCACGACCACTGGCGCCGCGCCTGCCTGCTGGAGCCGCGCGGCAACGATGTGCTGGTGGGGGCGCTGCACTGCCCGCCGCTGTCGCCCGGCGCCACCTGCGGGGTGATCTTCTTCAACAACGCCGGCTACCTCGGCATGTGCGGGCACGGCACCATCGGCCTGGTCGTCTCCCTGCACCACCAGGGGCTGATCGACCCGGGCGAGCACCGCATCGACACCCCGGTGGGTACCGTCAGCGCCACCCTCCACGAGGATGGCCGCGTGACCATCGGCAACGTGCCGTCCTACCGCTACCGCACCCAGGTGCCGGTGGAGGTGCCCGGCCACGGCACCTTCCTGGGCGATATCGCCTGGGGCGGCAACTGGTTCTTCCTCGTGGCCGAGCACGGCCAGCGCCTGCAGCTGGACAACGTCGAAGCCCTCACCGCCTTCACCTGGGCGATGCTCAGGGCCCTGGAGGCGCAAGGCATCCAGGGCGAAGGCGGCGCGCTGATCGACCATGTCGAGCTGTTCGCCGAGGACGAACACGGCGACAGCCGCAACTTCGTCATGTGCCCGGGCAAGGCCTACGACCGCTCCCCCTGCGGCACCGGCACCAGCGCCAAGCTGGCGTGCCTGGCGGCCGACGGCAAGCTCGCCCCGGGCGAGACCTGGGTCCAGGCCGGCATCACCGGCAGCCGCTTCGAGGGCCGCTACGAATGGGAGGGCGAGCGCATCCGCCCCTTCATCACCGGGCGCGCCCATATCACCGCCGACTGCGTCCTGCTCATCGACGAACAGGACCCCTTCGCGTGGGGCATCTGAACCCGCGCGCGCCTCTCCATTTCCCTGCACCAAGGAGCAGAACCATGAATCACGACATCTTCACCGGTTGCATCCCCGCCCTGATGACACCCTGCACCGCCGCCCGCCAGCCGGACTTCGACGCCCTGGTCGCCAAGGGCCGTGAGCTGGTCGAGCTGGGCATGAGCGGGGTGGTGTACTGCGGCTCCATGGGTGACTGGCCGCTGCTCAGCGAGGCCCAGCGCCAGGAGGGCGTGGCGCGCCTGGTGCAGGCCGGCGTGCCCACGGTGGTCGGCACCGGCGCGGTGAACACCCGCGAGGCGGTCGCCCACGCCGCGCATGCCGCCAAGGTGGGCGCCCAGGGCCTGATGGTGATCCCGCGCCTGCTGTCCCGCGCCGCTTCGCCCGCCGCACAGAAGGCGCACTTCGCCGCCGTGCTCGGTGCCGCGCCGCAGTTGCCCTCGGTGATCTACAACAGCCCCTACTACAGCTTCTCCACCCGCGCTGAGCTGTTCTTCGACCTGCGCAGCCAGTTCTCCAATCTGATCGGCTTCAAGGAGTTCGGTGGCGCCGAGGCCATGCGCTACGCCGCCGAACACATCACCTCCCGCGACGACGAGGTCATCCTCGTCGCGGGCGTCGACACCCAGGTGTTCCACGGCTACGTCCACTGCAATGCCGCCGGCACCATCACCGGCATCGGCAACGTGCTGCCCCGCGAAGTGCTGCAACTGGTGGCCCTGAGCCGCCAGGCCGCTGCCGGCGACACCCGCGCGCGGCGCCTGGCCCTGGAGTTGAGCGAGGCACTGGATGTGCTCTCGTCCTTCGACGAGGGCTGCGACCTGGTGCTGTTCTACAAGTACCTGATGGTGCTCAACGGCGACCGCGAATACAGCCTGCACTTCAACGAAAGCGATGCCCTCAGCGATGCCCAGCGTCGCTACGCCGAGCAGCAGTACGCGCTGTTCCGCCAGTGGTACGCCAGCTGGTCGGTGGAACAGAACCTCGTCTGACCCAGGTGCCGCTGCGCAGCCCCTGCGTAGCGGCGCCCCGCACAACAGGAAGCACCATGACACTCACAGGCAACATGCTGATCGGCCGCCAGGCCGTGGCCGGTCGCGGCGCGGCCATCCGTGCCATCGACCCCGCCACCGGCGCCGTGCTGGAGCCCGCCTACCCGGGCGGCAGCCCGGCACAGGTGGAACAGGCCTGCGTATTGGCCCGGGAAGCCTTCACCGCCTACCGGGAAACCTCGCCAGCGGCACGCGCGGCGTTTCTCGACACCATCGCCGAGGAGATCGAAGCACTGGGGGATGCGCTGATCGAGCGCGCGGTGGCTGAAACGGGCCTGCCCCTGGCACGCATCCAGGGCGAGCGTGGCCGCACCTGCCAGCAGCTGCGCACCTTCGCCCACACCCTGCGCGCCGGTGAATGGCTGGACGTGCGGGTCGACAGCGCCCAGCCGCAACGCCAGCCCCTGCCACGCCCGGACCTGCGCCAGCGCCAGGTGGCCCTGGGGCCGGTGGCGGTGTTCGGCGCCAGCAACTTCCCCCTGGCCTTCTCCGTGGCCGGTGGTGATACCGCCTCGGCGCTGGCGGCCGGCTGCCCGGTGGTGGTCAAGGCCCACGGCGCCCACCCGGGCACCAGCGAGTGGGTGGGGCGGGCGGTGGCCCGCGCAGTGGAGCGCTGCGCGATGCCCGAGGGCGTGTTCTCGCTGCTGTACGGTGCCGGCCACGAGGTGGGCATCGCCCTGATCAGCGACCCGCGCATCAAGGCCGTCGGCTTCACCGGCTCGCGCAGCGGTGGCCTGGCCCTGTGTCGGGCGGCCCAGGCGCGGCCGGAGCCGATTCCGGTGTATGCGGAAATGAGCGCGATCAACCCGGTGTTCCTGTTCCCTGCTGCCCTGCACGCCCGGAGCGAGGCGTTGGCCGAAGGCTTCGTCGCCTCGCTGACCCAGGGCGCCGGGCAGTTCTGCACCAATCCGGGCCTGCTCATCGCCCAGCGGGGCGAGGCGCTGGATGCCTTTATCGCCGCCGCCACCGGGCAACTGGAGAGGAGCCCGGCGCAGATCATGCTGACGCCGGGCATTTTCGATGCCTTCGCCTCCAGCGTCGGCGCCTTGGCCCGGCACGCCAAGGTGCGCCGGGTGGCCAGCGGGCAGCCGGGTGATGGACCCAACCGCTGCCAGGCGCAGCTGTTCGTCACCGAGGCCGACGCCTTCCTCGCCGACCCGGTGCTGCAGGTGGAAATCTTCGGTGCCGCCGGGCTCATCGTGCAGTGCCGGGATGCGGGGCAGGTGCGCGCCATCGCCGAGCACCTCGAAGGCCAGCTCACCGCCACCCTGCACCTGGACGAAGCGGACCACGACGCCGCCCGGGCCCTGCTGCCGACCCTGGAGCTGAAGGCCGGCCGCGTGCTGGTCAACGGCTGGCCCACCGGCGTCGAGGTGTGCGATGCCATGGTTCACGGCGGCCCCTTCCCGGCCACCTCCGATGCCCGCAGCACCTCGGTGGGCACCGCCGCCATCCAGCGCTTCCTGCGGCCAGTCTGCTACCAGGGCTTCCCGGATGCGCTGCTGCCCACTGCGCTCCGGCAGGGCAACCCGCTGCAGCTGCGCCGCCTGCTCGATGGCCAGCGGGAGGCGTAGCGCCATGGGTAATCATCCCGCTTCGGACGCGATCGATATCGCGGTGGTCGGCGCCGGCATCATCGGCGTCGCCTGCGCCTTGCAACTGGCGCGGCAGGGCAAGCGCGTGCGGGTCCTGGATCCGCAGGAGCCGGGGCAGGGCGCCTCGTTCGGCAATGCCGGGCACCTGGCCACCGAGCAGGTCTTCCCCATCGCCGACCTGTCGATCCTCACGCGCCTGCCGGCCATGCTCATGGACCCGATGGGCCCGCTGCGCCTCGACTGGAAGTACCTGCCCCAGGCGCTGCCCTGGTTCCTGCGCCTGCTGCTCAACCTGCGCGCTGCGCCCTTCCAGCGCACCGTGGCCGGCCTGCGCGGGCTCAATGAGGCCAGCCTGGAGGCCTGGCAACGGCTGCTGGCCAGCATCCAGCGCCCCGAGCTGCTCAAGGCGGACGGTTCGTTGCTGGTGTATGAGCGCGAGGAATCCCGCCGGGCGCTGCAGCAGGTGCAGGCGCGCATGGCCGGGCAGGGCGTGCCGCTGGAGTTCTGGGAGGGCGCCGCCGTGCACGCGTATGCGCCCCAGTTGAGCGAGCGCATACGCGGCGGGCTGTTCTTCCCTCGCACCGGGCACTTCATCGACCCGCATCGGGTGGTTCGTGAACTGGCGGCGGCCGCCGAAGGGCTGGGCGTGCGCTTCGTGCGCCAGCGGGTGCACGGTGGCCATCTTCTCGCGGATGGCGTGGCGCTGAGCACCGATGCAGGCAGTGTGCAGGCGCGCCAGGTGCTGGTGGCCTGTGGCGCCCACTCGGCCCCGCTGACCGCCAGCCTCACGGGCAAGCAGGTGCCCCTGGACACCGAGCGCGGTTATCACCTGATGCTGCCCCACGAGCACGGCCGGCTGCCCTTCGCCGTCACCTCGCTCGAGCGCCGCTTCATCATGACGCCCCTGGCCGACGGCCTGCGCCTGGCCGGCACCGTGGAGTTCGCCGGCCTGGTACGCCCCGCCAACATGGAGCGTGCCTGGCAGCTGCATCGCCTCAGCCAGGGGCTGTTCCGCGACGAGCTGGACACCGCAGGCGCCAGCCCCTGGATGGGCTTCCGTCCCTCGCTGCCGGACTCGTTGCCGATCATCGATCGGGTGGGCGAGGGTCGCGTCCTGCTCGCCTTCGGCCACCAGCACCTCGGGCTGACCCAGGCCGCCGTCACCGCCGAGTACATCGGCCAACTGGCCCAGGGGCAGGCCATGGCGGGGCTGGAGGCTTACCGGCTGGGGCGCTTCGCGAGCTAGTGCGCCCGGCTGCTGGCGCATGGGGCCTGGGGCCCCCAGAATGGCGGGCCTCTACACAGGAGCTCCGCCATGGACGACCTTTTCCCCAATCCCTTCCTGCTGGCCGGTGGTGCCCTGAGCGCCATCGCCGCGATGCTGCATCTGGGCTGCATCCGCTATGGCGCGCCCTGGTATCGGTTCTTCGGCGCCGGTGAGCGCATGGCGCGCCTGGCTGAGGCCGGCAGCCCGGTGGCCACGCTGGTCACCCTGGCCATCGCCACGGTGCTGGGGCTCTGGGCGCTCTACGCGCTGCTGGCCGGGCTCGGCCTGCCACTTCCCCTGACACGGGCCGTGCTGTGCCTGGTCACCGCCGTCTACCTGCTGCGGGGGCTCGGCGGGCTGCTGCTGGTCAAGCGCGGGCTGGGCCGCAGCGCCGCCTTCTGGCTATGGAGCTCGGCCATCTGCCTGACGCTGGGCGGGCTGCACCTGGTGGGGCTTTCGCAGGTGTGGAGCGCGATCCAGGGGACCTGACCCGCGAGCCGCCTGCCTGCCGGTGATTGCGTCGTAGGGGCATGCCGGCCCCGGGGGCAGGACGGGTGCGAACCCTTCGTGAGCCTGTGCCCACGCCCTCGCGCCCGGCCACGGCCAGGCCGTGCACCTGCTGCTCGCGTGAGCGCCTGCGTCCTTTCCTGGCGACGATGACGGGCTCGGGCAGCGCTCCATCGTCCAGGATTCCACCGTGCTAGAAGGCCCCGTCGAAACTCACAGAGGGAATGACGGGATGAATCGCTTATCCATCAGGCAGAAGATCCTCCTCCTGGCCCTGCTGCCGGTCCTGGCGCTGGCCACGATCAGCGCCTGGCTGTTCGTATCCCAGGCCCGGGAACTGCGCGACCTGAGCCGCGACGACCTGCGCGAGTCGTTGCTGGCGGCCAAGCGCGAGCAATTGGCCAACTACATGGAGCTGGCCCTGAGCGCCGTGGCGCCGCTGGCCAATGGCGACTCGGCAGCGGGCCGTGAGCGCATCAAGGAGGCGCTGCGCAGCCTGCGCTTCGACGGCGGCAGCGGCTACTTCTTCGCCTACGACAGCCAGGGCGTGCAGGTGATGAGCGCCGACAACCCGGCCCGCGAAGGCACGGGCTATTGGGACTCCACCAGCCCCGAGGGTCGCCATCTGGTGCGCGAATACGTCGAGGCCGGCGCCGCCGGGGGTGGCTACGTGGAATACGGCTGGGCGCGGCCCGGCGAGGAGGAGCCCTCGCCGAAGCTCGCCTACGTGGTGCCGATGCCCGACAGCGACTGGGTGCTGGGCACCGGCTTCTACATCGACGACCTGGAAACGCAGCTCGCCGGGCTGGAGCGGGAATTCGCCGCTGCCGTGCGCCTGAGCCTGATCCGCAGCGCCGCCTCCGCCGCCATCCTGCTGGTGCTGATCGCTGCGCTGGCGATCCTGCTGGCACGCAGCATCCATCGGCCCCTGGACCAGGCGGTGCGGACCATGGAGAACATCGCCCGGGGCGAAGGCGACCTGACCCGCCGCCTGGACCCTTCCGCCGGCCACGAGCTGGGCACCCTGGCGCGGGCCTTCAACCACTTCGCCGAGCAGATCGGCCAACTGGTGCGGCAGACGCGCTCGTCCGCCGCCACCCTGGGAGCTGCCAGCGAGGAACTGGGTGCCTTCATGGAGCAGACCGGTCAGGGCATCGCCAGCCAGCACGTGGAGAGCGACCAGTTGGCCACCGCCATGGAGCAGATGTCGGCGGCGGCCCTGCAGGTCGCCAGCAGTGCGGCTGGCGCGGCGCAGGCGGCCCAGGCCGCGGAGGACCAGGTACAGGGCGCGCAGGGCTTGGTGCGCAGCGCCGCCGAGGTGATCGACGGGCTGGAGGGGCAGGTGGAAAGCGGGGTCGAGATCATCCGCCGGCTGGGCAGCGAGTCCGAGGGCATCGGCGGCGTGCTGGATGTGATCCACGGCGTCGCCGAGCAGACCAACCTGCTGGCGCTCAACGCCGCCATCGAAGCCGCGCGTGCCGCTGACCAGGGGCGCGGCTTCGCGGTCGTCGCCGACGAGGTGCGCACCCTGGCCGGCCGCACCCAGAGCAGCACGGCGGAAATCCAGGAAATGATCGGCCGCCTGCAGGCCGGCGCTCGCGAGGCCATAGCCGCCATCGGCCAGATCCGGGGCGGCAGCGCCCGCGCCGTGGTGGAGGTGGGCCGGGTCGGCCAGGCCCTGGAGGCGGTCGTCGAGGCGACCACCACCATCAATGGCATGAACGCGCAGATCGCCGCTGCGGCGGAGGAGCAGACCCAGGTCTGTGAATCCATCAATGCCAACGTGCACCAGATCGCCGCCATCGCCGAACAGACCGCCGCCGGCTCGCGCACCGCCAGCGACATCACCCAGCGCCTGGGGGACATGGCCGGTGGCTTGCAACAGCTCGTGGGGCGTTACCGAGCCGATTGAGGGGGAGGGGCGCGCGTTGCCGCCGCTATCGGCCGTGCACCCTTCGCGGCCTGGTGTTGGGGCTACCCGAGCGGGGCCGGCTATCGCGCTCCCTGCTCAGGCGTCCGCGAGCGAGACCAGCCGCTCGAGCTGGTCTGTCGCCGGCATGTAGGTGGACGAAAGCATCATCCGCTCCCAACTGAGCATCTTTTCGGTCGCCTGGCGCTGGGCCATCGGCGAGATGTCGAAGGTCACCGAATAGCGCAGGTCGAACAGCAGCGACCAGAGTTCGGCGGGTGACTCGATGCCATCGATATGAGCGATCAGCTGCTTGTGGATCTTGCTGACCTGGGCCTTGATGTCGCTGCTCTTGTCGCCGACCGGCAGCAGCTCCCGGGCCTTGGCCCTGCATGCCTGCATGCGCTGGTGGTTGGTCGTTGAAGCCGGGTCGGTGTCGCTGTCCGTATGGCTTTCGCGCAGGTAGGTGGCGAAGAGATCGAGGTTCTTGCGCACGATCTCGATGGCCTTGTTGGTATCGGCCCGGCCCGCCACCAGGTTCACCGGCGCGCTGTTCAGGTACTTGGCGATATAGAGCATCACATCCTTGCTGTTCTTGGGGATGCGCTTGAGGTTCCGCGACTGCAAGGGCTCGACCAACACCTCGTAGAGCTTCTTGGCATCCGATCCGTACGCCTGGTTGATGGCACTGAAGACACGCTCGGCGTTCTTCCTGATCGACTGGCTCCAATGCACCATGTGTCGCCTGTCCTCGATGTCGCCGTGGCTCGAGCGCTGGTTGACCTTGATGCGCTTGGCGTTGGTGGTCCAATCCGGGCGGCCGGTCACCTTGACGTCTCCGGAGACGGGGTCGATATGGACTCTCAGCTTGCTCTTGGTTTTCTGCGGGCCTCTTGGCATGGGCGCTCCTCCCTGATGAATGCTGCAAGAGACTAGATCAGAAAGGCGCTCCTGCACCTGCCTTCAGTCTGACGTCGAGTCACCCGGCCCAGGGCTGGCGGTTGCGCCGGGCCAGGGCTTCGATGGCGCGGACCCCGGCCTGCATCTTCAGCACCGCCGAGGAATTGGCCGAATGCACGTGGATGCGTGGCGGCACGAAGCCGTGCAGGGCGACGGCTTCCTCGATCCACAGGATCACGTCGTAGCCGGTGCCGCGTTCGTCGTCGCCCAGGTCGTGGTCCAGGCTCAGCTCGCTGACACTGCCCGTCTTCAATAGCTCGATCACCTCGTCCGGCCACCAGGTGCGGACCCAGCCGTCGGGGGTGGTGCGTTCGTCGTCCAGATAGACCTTCATCGCCTCAGATCTCCTTGACCCAGCGTTCATCGACACCGCTCAGGGGCGGGGGAAGCTGATTGAGGCACACGGCTTCCTCGTCGCCGCAGTTGAAAAACACCAGGTAGTCACCCCCTTCCAGAGTGACTCTGAAACCCACGAGAAAGAGTGCGTCTTGGTTGGCGTAGGTGACCTGTAGCCCTTCGACCTCAACCACCTTCAGCCCGACGAGATGGTCGGCATCCAGGCTGACGAGAAGGTTCTCGGCCATCCAGTCGCAACGGTCGGTATCACTGATCTCGAACCCTTCGATGACATTAAGTGCCCGGGCTGTGGCCAGAGCACTTTCTCCATCGGAGGCGAGGGATAGGGTCACCCGAACACCCTCTTCGCAGGCGAACTCGATCTCGCCGACGGCTTCCGCATCGGGCGTGCCACTGAACAGGTAGCGGGCGTTGCGTACTCCTGTCAGGCGCCGACCCAGCAGGGTACGTGCCGTCTCAAGGTTGGCTCGTGCCTGTTCCGTGGTCTGCATAGAGGATTGCCTCCCTGGTTTCGAGGCACGCAGTGTAACGGTTTGCTTCTCTGTGACGCCGCTGCTCATAAGTCGCTAAATCGCCAGCCCGCTCCATCGTCTCCTCTGCACAAGGCCGAGAAGCGCCACAAGCGCACGGCCCGGAGCTTGATGCCACTTTATCGAGGGTCGAAGGATGCAAGCCGCTACCAGCCTGCCGCTGTCCGCCGCAGAAGAAGAGACGCTCTACCAGTTCGAGGAGACGCCGCTGCTGGCCCGCCAGAAGCAGCAGGAGTCCAATGCCCGCAGCTACCCCCGGCGCATCCCCCTGGCGCTCAAGCGCGCGCGCGGGCTCTATGTCGAGGACGTGGAAGGCCGCACCTTCATCGATTGCCTGGCCGGTGCCGGCACCCTGGCCCTGGGTCACAACCACCCGGTGGTGATCGACGCCATCCGCCAGGTGCTCGCCGACGAGCTGCCGCTGCACACCCTGGACCTCACCACCCCGGTGAAGGACCAGTTCGTCCAGGACCTCTTCGGCCTGCTGCCCGAGGGCCTGGCCCGCGAGGCGAAGATCCAGTTCTGCGGCCCCACCGGCACCGACGCCGTGGAAGCCGCGCTGAAGCTGGTGCGCACCGCCACCGGGCGCAGCACCATCCTCTCGTTCCAGGGTGGCTACCACGGCATGAGCCAGGGCGCCCTGGGGCTGATGGGCAACCTCGGGCCGAAGAAGGCCCTGGGCGCGGTGCTGGGCAACGGCGTGCAGTTCGCCCCCTATCCCTACGACTACCGCTGCCCCTTCGGCATCGGTGGCGAAGCCGGTGTACGCGCCAACCTGCACTACCTGGAGAACCTGTTCAGTGACCCGGAGGCCGGCGTGTTGCTGCCCGCCGCCGTGATCGTCGAAGCGGTGCAGGGGGAGGGCGGTGTGGTGCCGGCGGACATCGAGTGGCTGCGCGGCCTGCGTCGCATCACCGAGAAAGCCGGTGTGGCGCTGATCGTCGACGAGATCCAGAGCGGTTTCGGCCGTACCGGCAGGATGTTCGCCTTCGAGCACGCCGGCATCGTGCCCGACGTGGTGGTGCTGTCCAAGGCCATCGGTGGCAGCCTGCCGCTGGCGGTGATGGTCTATCGCGAATGGCTCGACGTCTGGGGTCCGGGCGCCCACGCCGGCACCTTCCGGGGCAACCAGATGGCCATGGCCGCTGGCTCGGCGGTGTTGCGCTACCTCAAGGAGCACGACATCCCCGGCCACGCCGCCGCCATGGGCGAGCGCCTGGTGGGCCACCTGCGTGAGCTGCAGCGTGACTACCCGCAACTGGGCGACATCCGTGGCCGCGGCCTGATGCTCGGCGTCGAGCTGGTGGACCCGTCCGGCCCGCGCGACGCCCTCGGCCACCCCCCGACCTTCAACGCCCTGGCCTCGCGCCTGCAGGCGCAGTGCCTGAAGCGCGGGCTGATCCTCGAGCTGGGCGGCCGCCATGGCAGCGTGGTGCGCTTCCTGCCGCCGCTGATCATCACCGCCGAACAGGTGGACGAAGTCGCCCGCCGCTTCGGTCGGGCACTGGCGGCCGCGCTGCGGGATTGAGTCGCCCATCCCGCCGCTGAAGCGTCCGTCTTCCCCGAGGCGCCCCGTCATGGGCGCCTCATTCATTTCGAGCAGACCCCATGGCATTCGTATTCGATCGTGACGACCGGCTGTTCCGGGTGCGGCACCGCGCCGTCTGGCGCGCCCGCAAGGCGATTCCCGTCGGTTGGTACCTCGCCGGCAAGGGCCGCCTGGCGGGCTGAATGGCGCCTTCTTCGTTGCGGCTGATCTGCCTGCCGTTCTGTGGTGCCAGCGCACAGGTCTATCTGCGATGGCAGCGGCACCTGCCGGCCTGGCTGGAGCTTCACCCGCTGGAGTTGCCGGGTCGTGGCGAGCGTGCGGAAGAGCCCGCGCAGACCGATATCGTCGGGCTGGCGCGGCAACTGGCCCGTGAGCTGGAGCCGGCGTTGCGCCATGGGCGCTATGCGGTGTTCGGGCACGGGCTCGGGGCCTTGCTGGCTTGCGAGTTGCTGCATGTCCTGAGGGCGCGGGGGCTGCCGATGCCCCGCTGCCTGTTCGTCTCGGGAGCGGCTGCGCCCGCGCGTCGGGAGGAGTGCGGTGCCAGCCTGTTCCACCTGGGGCATGACCCGGCCCCTGTCACCGGCATCAGCGGGTCGATGGCGCTGCCTCTCCTGCGCGCCGATTACCTGCTTTGCGTCGGCCACCGGCCCAGGCCGCGCACGCCGCTGGATTGCCCGATCCATGTGCTCTCGGGGGTCGATGACCGGATCACCCGCGCCCAGCTCCGCGCCTGGGGCGATGAGACCTCCGCCACCCTCGAGCTGCGCCAGTTCGAGGGTGGCCACTTCTATTTCCACACCCTGGAAGCGGAGGTGCTGGGCTACCTGCGCAACGTCCTCGCCGCCAGGGTCGAGCGGCGGCGTTCAGGGGTCGGTCGCGCCCTGTCCTGGTAAGCCTCCCGCAGCGGGAGCGCACGAAGATGCCCCTGGGCGGCCAATTGCTTGATGCCTATGGAAATCCGCCCGTCCCGCGCCTTTGCCGGCGGGGCTGGCAGCGCTAATTTTCCGAGCCTTCCATCCGTTTTCCATGGACGACCGAGCCTTGAACGCTCGTTGCCCACGTGCACGGAAGAAGACCGATGAATGCAGAAGACTCCCTGAAACTCGCGCGCCGCTTTATCGAGCTGCCCCTGGAGAAACGCAGGATTTTCCTCGCCAGCCTGCGCCAGGAAGGCATCGATTTCTCGGTGTTCCCGATTCCGTCGGGGGTGGAGTCCGTTGAGCGCGACAAGCTGTCCTATGCCCAGCAGCGCATGTGGTTCCTCTGGCACCTGGACCCGCAAAGCGGTGCCTACAACCTGCCGGCGGCCGTGCGCCTGACCGGGCCACTGGACGAGGCCGCCCTGGAAGCCGCCTTCGCCAGCCTGGTGGCGCGCCACGAGACGCTGCGCACGGTCTTCCGGCCAACCGAGGATGACAGCCTGCGCCTGGTCGCCTTCGACGCCCCACTGGTCATCGAGCGTGACGATCTCAGTGCGCTGCCCAGCGCCGAGCGCGAGGTGGAGGTCGCCCGGCAGGCGCAGGAGCAGTCCCTGCAACCCTTCGATCTGGCCAATGGGCCGCTGCTGCGGGTGCGCCTGCTGCGGCTGGCGGAGCGTGAGCACGTCCTGCTGCTGACCCTGCACCACATCGTCTCCGATGGCTGGTCGATGGGCGTGCTGATCGAGGAATTCTGCCGGCTCTACGACGCTCACGAGCAGGGGCGGGAGCCCGAGCTGGCGCCGCTGCCGGTGCAGTACCGCGACTATGCGCTGTGGCAACGGCAATGGCTGGAGGCGGGCGAGCAGGAGCGCCAGCTCGGCTACTGGCTCGCGCAGCTGGGCGATGAGCACCCGGTGATGGAGCTGCCCACCGACCATCCACGCCCGGCGCTGCCGAGCTACCAGGGGCTGCGCCATGAGCTGGCCCTGGAGCCGGCGCTGTCGGAGCAGCTGCGCGAGCTGGCCAGGCAGCACGGGGTGACACTGTTCATGCTGCTGCTGGGCAGCTTCAACGTCCTCTTGCACCGTTACACCGGGCAGACCGACCTGCGCATCGGCGTGCCCATCGCCAACCGCAACCGCAGCGAGATCGAAGGGCTGATCGGCTTCTTCGTCAACACCCAGGTGCTGCGCACCCGCCTGGACGGCCGCACCTCCCTGGGAGACCTGCTGCGCGACATCAAGGAGACCGCTCTCGGCGCCCAGGCCCACCAGGACCTGCCTTTCGAGCGCCTGGTGGAGGCGCTGAAGCTGGAGCGCAGCCTCAGCTACAACCCGCTGTTCCAGGTCATGTACAACCACCAGCCCGACGTGGCGGATGTCACCACCCTCAAGGTGGGAAGCGGACTGGAACTGGGCGTGATCGACTGGGAGAGCCGGACCACCCAGTTCGACCTGAGCCTGGACACCTTCGAGAAGGCGGGCCGCCTGCATGCCTCCTTCACCTACGCGAGCGACCTGTTCGACGCCTCCACCATCGAGCGCCTCGCGCAGCATTGGGCCAACCTGCTGCACGGCATGGTGCGGAACCCGCAACAGCGCGTCGGCGAGCTGCCGTTGCTGGCCGATCCCGAGTACCGCCAGCTGGTGGAGGGCTGGGGGGGCTACGAGCAGGCCCAGCCCGCCACAGAGTGTGTCCATGCGCTGTTCGAGGTACAGGCCGCCCGTGATCCGGAGGCGCTGGCGCTGGTCTGCGAGGGCCAGCGGCTGACCTACGGCCAGTTGAACACCCGTGCCAACCGCCTGGCCCATGTGCTGGTGGAGCGGGGTGTAGGGCCTGAGGTGCTGGTCGGTGTCGCAGTGGACCGCAGCCTGGAGCTGGTGGTCGCGATTCTTGCCGTGCTCAAGGCCGGCGGCGGCTATGTACCGCTGGACCCGCAATACCCCCGCGAGCGCCTGGCCGCCATGATCGAGGACAGCGGCTGTCGGCTGCTGTTGACCCAGGCCGCACTGCTCGAGCGCCTGCCGATCCCCGATACGCTGCCGACCCTGTGCCTGGACCACGAAGACGCCGGGGCACATGCCGCCGGCGATAACCTCCCGCCGCGTGCGAGCCTCGGCAACCTGGCCTACGTGATGTTCACCTCGGGCTCCACCGGCCGGCCCAAAGGCGTGGCCATCAGCCACGGCGCCCTGGCCGGGCACGCCCATGCGGCGGTGCATTACTACCGCCTGGAGCGCGGCGACTGCGTGTTGCAGTTCGCCACCTTCAACTTCGACGCCTTCGCCGAGCAGCTGTACGGGCCGCTGATCCATGGTGCATCGGTGGTCATGCGTGGCACCGAGGTGTGGGACAGCGAGACGCTGTACCGGCAGATCCTCGAACAGCGCATCGCCGTCATGGACCTGACCACCGCCTACTGGAACATGATGGCCAAGGCGTTCGCCGCGGCCGGGCCGCGCGACTACGGCGTGCTGCGCCAGGTGCACAGTGGCGGCGAAGCCATGCCGCCGGAAGGGGTGCAGGCCTGGCGCCAGGCCGGGCTCGAACAGGTACGGCTGCTCAACACCTACGGGCCGACCGAGGCGACCGTCACCGCCACCACCTTCGACTGCAGCGACTATGTCGAGGGCCGCCAGGCGCTGCCGCGGGTCTTGCCGATCGGTCGCGCCTTGCCCGGGCGCAGCACCTACCTGCTGGATGGCAACGGCCAACCGGTACCCGTGGGTGTGGTGGGCGAGCTGATGATCGGGGGCGAGCTGCTCGCCCGGGGCTACTTCCAGCGCCCCGGCCTCACCGCCGAGCGCTTCATCCCCGACCCGTTCTCCACCACCGGTGGCCGTCTGTACCGCACCGGTGACCTGGCGCGCTTCAACGAGGCCGGTGTCATCGAATACGTCGGCCGTGTCGACCATCAGGTGAAGATCCGTGGCTTCCGCATCGAGCTGGGCGAGATCGAGGCGCGTCTGCTGGAGCTGGACACCGTCGGCGATGCCACGGTGCAGGCCGTGCAGGGCGAATCGGCGCTGCAACTGGTGGCCTATGTCGTGGCGACGGACAAGGCCCTGGCCCAGGCGCCTGGCGATGCCCAGCACGAGGTGCGCGAGGGCATCCGCGAGCAGCTGCGCGGCAGCCTGCCGGACTACATGGTGCCGGCGCATATCCTGTTCCTCGATGCGCTGCCCCTGAGCCCCAACGGCAAGCTGGACCGCAAGGCCCTGCCGCTGCCGGATGCGAGCCAGCTGCAACAGGCCTACGTGGCACCGCGCAGCGAGCTGGAGCAGCGCATCGCCAGTCTCTGGCAGGACGTGCTCAAGCTGGAGCGGGTCGGCCTGACCGACAACTTCTTCGAGCTGGGCGGCGACTCGATCGTCTCCATCCAACTGGTCAACCGGGCCCGCCAGGCCGGTATCGCGTTCACCTCGCGCGATCTGTTCCAGCACCAGACCGTCCAGGCCCTGGCCGCCGTGGCCCGCCTCGGCGAGGCCGGGCAGGGCATCGACCAGGGGCCGGTCACCGGCGAGCTGCCGTTGCTGCCGATCCAGCACGGGTTCTTCGACGAAGCCATCCCCGACCGGCACCACTGGAACCAGGCGTTGCTGCTGCGCCCGCTCGAGCCGCTGCAGGCCGCCGCGCTGGAGCAGGCGCTGCACGCCGTGGTCGTGCATCACGATGCGCTGCGCACGCGCTTCGAACAGCGTGGCGAGGCCTGGCGGGCGGAACTGGCCGGCCTCGCTGCCGGCCTGCCGACCCTGCTCTGGGTGCGTGACGACGTGGCGGATGACGACCTGCAGGCGCTGTGCACCGATGCCCAGCGCAGCCTCGATCTGCGTGACGGGCCGCTGCTCCGCGCGGTGCTGGCCACCCTGCAGGACGGCACCCAGCGCCTGCTGCTCGCCGTGCACCACCTGGTGGTCGACGGCGTGTCCTGGCGCATCCTGCTGGAAGACCTGCAGCGGGCCTACCAGCAAAGCGCCCAGGGCGAGCGACCGTCCCTGCCGGCCAAGACCAGCGCCTACAAGAGCTGGGCCGAGCAGCTGCAGGGTTACGCCCAGAGCGAGACGGCCAGGCGCGAGCTGGGGTACTGGACCGCCCAGTTCGAGGGTGCGACCACCGAACTGCCGTGCCGCAACCCGGAAGGCGGCCTGCAAAGCCGCCACGCGCGGGTGGTGCGCAGCCGGCTGGACCGGGCGCGCACCCGGCAGCTGCTGCAGCAGGCCCCCGCGGCCTACCGCACCCAGGTCAACGACCTGCTGCTCACCGCCCTGGCCAGGGTCGTGGGCCAATGGGCGGGGCAGGCGCATGTCCTGATCCAGCTGGAAGGGCATGGCCGCGAAGACCTGTTCGACGGCATCGACCTCAGCCGCAGCGTCGGCTGGTTCACCAGTCTGTTCCCGGTACGCCTGAGCCCGGCTCCGGGCCTTGCGGACACCCTCAAGCGGGTCAAGGAGCAGCTGCGGGCCATCCCCAACAAGGGCATCGGCTTCGGCATCCTGCGTTACCTCGGGCAGGCGGCGGACCGCGAGACGCTGGCACGGTTGCCACAACCGCGCATCACCTTCAACTACCTGGGGCAATTCGACGGCAGCTTCGACAGCCGCGAGGGCGCGCTGCTGGTGCCCGCCAGCGAGCGTGCCGGGGCCGAACAGAGCGCGGATGCGCCCCTGGACAACTGGCTGGGCGTGGAAGGGCAGGTCTACGACGGCGAGCTCGAACTGCGCTGGACCTTCAGCCAGGATATGTTCGATGAAGCCGACATCCGCCAACTGGCGGACGGCTACGGCCTGGAGCTGCAAGCCCTGGTCGAGCACTGCTGCCAGGCAGACGCAGCGGGCCTCACGCCCTCGGATGTCCCCCTGGCCGGCCTGGACCAGGCCCAGCTGGACTCGCTCGGGCTGCCCGCCCAGGCGGTGGAAGACATCTACCCGCTGTCGCCCATGCAGCAGGGCCTGCTGTTCCACAGCCTCTACGAGCAGGGGGATGGCACCTACATCAATCAGTTGAGCGTGGACGTCGACGGGCTGGACCCGCAGCGCTTCCGCGACGCCTGGCAGGCGGCGGTGGACAGCCACGACATCCTGCGCACGGCCTTCCTCTGGCAGGGCGATCTGCCCCATCCGCTGCAGGTGCTCCACCGCCAGGTGAGCCTGCCCTTCGTGGAGCTGGACTGGCGTGGCCGTCGCGATATCGATGTGGCGCTGGCGCGTTTCCTCGAAGAGGACCGGGCACGTGGCTTCGACCTGTCGCAACCGGGCCTGCTGCGCCTGGCGCTGATCCGCACGAGCGACGAGCGCCACCACCTGGTGTTCACCAACCACCACATCCTGCTGGACGGCTGGAGCAGCTCGCAGCTGCTCGGTGAAGTCCTGCAGCGCTACAGCGCAGAGGCGCCTGCCCCCGTCGTCGGCCGTTACCGTGACTACATCCGCTGGCTGCACCAGCAGGATGCGGTGCGTGACGAAGGCTTCTGGAAACAGCAGGTCGCCGAGCTGCAGGAGCCCACCTTGCTCGCCCAGGCCTGTGTCCAGCCCCAGGACCTGCTGGAGGCGGGCAGCCACCGCCTGCTCGATGCCGCGCTGGACCCGCAGCGCACCCAGCGCCTGAATGCGTTCGCCCGTCAGCAGAAGATCACGGTCAACACCCTGGTGCAGGCCGCCTGGCTGTTGCTGCTGCAGCGCCACACCGGCGCCGAGTCGGTGGCCTTCGGTTCCACGGTGGCCGGGCGCCCTGCCGAGGTGGCAGGCATCGAGCAACAGATCGGCCTGTTCATCAACACCCTGCCGGTGGTCGCCGGCTCCCGGCCGGACCAGCGCGTGGCCGACTGGCTGCAAGCGGTGCAGGAGAAGAACCTCGCGCTGCGGGAGTTCGAGCACACGCCGCTGGCCAGCATCCAGCGCTGGGCCGGGCAGGGCGGTGAGGCCCTGTTCGACAACATCCTGGTCTTCGAGAACTACCCGATCGCCGAAGCACTGCGCCAGGGCGGGACGCTCGGGGTGCGTTTCGGCGCGGTCGGCAACTTCGACCAGACCCACTACCCCCTGAGCGTCGGCGTGACCCTGGGAGAAACCCTGGCCCTGCACTGCAGCTATGCGCCCGCCCGTTTCTCCGAGGCGGCCGTCGCCCGCGTTGCCGGGCAACTGCTGCACCTGCTGCAGGAATTCTGCGTATCGGCCGAGCGCCGGCTGGGCGAAATCGCCCTGGTCACCCCTGAGCAACGGGCGCAGCTGCAGGAACAGAACCTGCCGCAACCCTATGCGGTCGAGACGCCGGTGCACCGGCGTTTCGCCGAGCTCGCCGCAACGCAGGGGCAACGTACCGCGGTGATCTTCGCCGGGCAGCGCTTCAGCTACGCCGAGGTGGAGGGCCGTGCCAACCAGTTGGCCCACGAGCTGGTGGCCCAGGGCATCGGGCCGGAAGTCCGGGTCGGCGTCGCGCTGCCCCGTGGCGATGGCCTGATCGTCGCCCTGCTGGCGGTGCTCAAGGCCGGGGGCGCCTACGTGCCGCTGGACAGCAGCTACCCGCGCGAGCGGCTGGCCTACCTGATGAAGGATTCCGGGCTCGCGTTGCTGCTGAGCGACTCGCAGCTGCTGCCCGCGCTGCCCGTCGACGCCGACCTCAAGGTGCTGGAACTCGACCGCCTCGACCTCTCGCGGCATCCGCGCCAGGCCCCGGAAGTACAGGTCGACCCGCACCACCTGGCCTACGTGATCTACACCTCCGGCTCCACCGGCCAGCCCAAGGGCGTATGCGTCGCCCATGGCCCGTTGAGCATGCACTGCCAGGCGATCGGCGAGCGTTACGAGATGAGCGCCGACGACTGCGAATTCCACTTCATGTCCTTCGCCTTCGACGGCGCGCACGAGCGCTGGCTCACCAGCCTGACCCACGGCGGCTCGCTGCTGATCCGCGATGACAGCCTCTGGACCCCGGAGCAGACCTACCGCGCGATGCAGGCCGAAGGCGTGACCGTGGCGGCGTTCCCGCCCGTGTACCTGCAGCAACTGGCCGAGCACGCCGAGCGCGAGGGCAACCCGCCCCGGGTGAGGATCTATTGCTTCGGCGGTGACGCGGTGCCCAATGCCAGCTTCGAGCGGGTGAAGCGGGCGCTGGACCCCGACTTCATCATCAACGGCTATGGCCCGACCGAAACCGTGGTCACCCCGCTGATCTGGAAGGCCGGGCGGGACCAGCAATGCGGCGCGGCCTATGCCCCCATCGGCAGCCGCATCGGTGATCGCAGCACCTATGTGCTGGACGCCGACCTCAACCCCGTGCCCCAGGGCATGACCGGCGAGCTCTACCTCGGTGGCAGCGGCCTCGCGCGCGGCTACCTGAACCGCCCGGGCCTGACCGCCGAGCGCTTCGTCGCCGACCCCTTCGGCAGCGCGGGCGGCCTGCTCTATCGCACCGGCGACCGGGTGCGCCAGCGTGCCGATGGCACCTTCGACTACCTGGAGCGCATCGACAACCAGGTGAAGATCCGCGGCTTCCGCATCGAGCTGGGCGAGATCGAGGCGAGCCTGCAGGCCCTGGAGGGCGTGCGCGAGGCGGTGGTGGTGGCCCAGGAAGGCGAGGCCGGAAGCGGCAAGCGCCTGGTGGGCTACGTCGTCGCCAGCGACGACGCGGCCGGCTTCGTCGAGGGCCTGCGAGAGCAGCTCAAGGCCAGCCTGCCGGCGCACATGGTGCCGTCCCACCTGATGCGCCTGGAGCGCCTGCCGCTGACACCCAACGGCAAGCTCGACCGGAAGAACCTGCCGCGCCCGGACCTCAGCCAGCTGCAGCAGGCCTACGTGGCCCCGCAGAGCGAGCTGCAACGGCAGCTGGCGCGGATCTGGGAAGAGGTGCTCAAGCTGGAGCAGGTCGGCCTGAACGACAACTTCTTCGAGCTCGGCGGTGACTCGATCATCTCCATCCAGGTGGTCAGCCGCGCGCGCCAGCTGGGCATCCGCCTCACCCCGAAAGACCTGTTCCAGCACCCGACCATCCAGGCGCTCGCCGGCGTGGCGCGCCAGGGCGAAGCGACCCTGACCATCGACCAGGGGCCGGTGCGCGGCGAGTCGCCGCTGCTGCCGGTGCAGCGGATGTTCTTCGACAACGACATCCCCCAGCGCCATCACTGGAACCAGTCGGTGATGCTCAAGCCGACCCGCCCCCTGCAGCCGGAGGCGCTCGAGCAGGCCCTGCAACGCCTGGTGGAGCACCATGACGGGCTGCGCCTGTCCTTCAGCGAAACCGAGGCGGGCTGGACGGCCCGCTACCAGGAGCCACAGGCCCAGGGCGAAGCGCTGCTGCAACAGGCCCGGGTCGCCGACGCCCAGGCGCTGCATGAACTGGGCAACACCGTGCAGCGCAGCCTGAGCCTGCAACAGGGCCCCTTGCTGCGTGCACTCCTGGCCACCCTCGATGACGGCAGCCAGCGCCTGCTGCTGGTCATCCATCACCTGGTGGTGGACGGCGTGTCGTGGCGCATCCTGTTCGAAGACCTGCAGCTCGCCTATCGCCGCATCGAAGGTGGCCAGGCGGTCGCGCTGCCGGCCAAGACCAGCTCCACCAAGGACTGGGCCGAGCAGTTGCAGGCCCATGCCCGGAGCACCGCCATGCAGGCGGAACTGGGTTACTGGCAGGCGCAGCTGCAGGGCGCCTCCGTGTCCCTGCCGTGCGACCATCCGCAAGGGGGCCTGACCCACCGCAGCGCCGTGGCGGTCCGTCGCCGCCTGGATGCCGGGCTGACCCGCCGCCTGCTGCAGGAGGCCCCGGCGGCCTATCGCACCCAGGTCAACGACCTGCTGCTGACGGCGCTGGCCCGTACCATCGCCCGCTGGACCGGTGAAGCGAACGTACTGGTCCAGCTCGAAGGGCACGGACGTGAAGACCTGTTCGATGCCATCGACCTGACCCGCACCGTGGGCTGGTTCACCAGCGTGTTCCCGGCCCGGCTGAGCGCCGAGGGGGACCTCGGGGCCGCGCTCAAGGGCATCAAGGAACAGCTGCGGGCGATTCCCAACAAGGGCATCGGCTTCGGCGTGCTGGCCCACCTGGGAGAGCCCCAGGCCCGCGCCGCGCTGGGCCAGTTGCCCGTGCCGCGCCTGACCTTCAACTACCTGGGGCAGTTCGACGGCAGCTTCGATGAGGCCGATGCCGCCCTGTTCGCCCCGACCGCGGAGTCGGGGGGCGAGGAAGTCGACCTGGAGGGGCCGCTGGGCAACCAACTGGCCCTGGACAGCCAGGTATTCGGCGGCGAGCTGGACCTCAGCTGGACCTTCAGCAGCGCGCTGTTCGAGGTCGCCACCATCGAGCGCCTGGCCGATGACTACCAGAACGAGCTGCGTGCGCTGATCGAACATTGCTGCAGCGCCGCGAACCAGGGCGTGACCCCGTCCGACTTCCCCCTGGCCCGCCTGATCCAGGCCCAGCTCGACGCGCTGCCGGTGGCCGCTGCGGCCATCGACGACCTCTACCCGCTGTCACCGATGCAGCAGGGCATGCTGTTCCACTCGCTGTTCGAGCAGGCCCGCGGCAACTACGTCAACCAGACCCGCCTCGACATCGAGGGGCTGGAGCCCGCGCGCTTCCGCGCGGCCTGGCAGGCGGTGCTGGACCGTCACGACATCCTGCGCACCGGGTTCTTCTGGCAGGGCGATCTCGAACAGCCGGTGCAACTGGTCTACCGCCAGCTCGACATCCCCTTCAGCCTGCTGGACTGGCGTGACCAGGCCAGCCTGGAGGCGGCGCTCGATGCGCTGGCCGAGGAAGAACGCGCCCGTGGCTTCGAGCTGGAACAGGCGCCGCTGCTGCGCCTGGTCCTGGTGCGCACCGGCGACGATCGCCACCACCTGATCTACACCAACCATCACATCCTCATGGACGGCTGGAGCAGCGCCCAGCTGTTCGCCGAGGTGCTGCAGCACTACGGCCAGGGCACGCTGCCTTCGGTCCCGGGCCGCTACGGCGACTACATCGCCTGGCTGCAGCGCCAGGACGCGGCCGCTGCAGAAGTCTTCTGGAGCCGCCAACTGAGCGTGCTGGACGAGCCCGTGCGCCTGGCCTCGGTCTTCCCGAGGCCGGATGCCCACGACGCGACGGTCGCCCATGGCCTGCATGGCATCCAGCTGGATGCCGGGCCGACCCGCCGGCTCGGCGCGTTTGCGCGGGCCGCCAAGGTCACCGTCAACACCCTGGTACAGGCCGCCTGGCTGCTGCTCCTGCAGCGCCATACCGGCAAGTCGGGCGTGGTCTTCGGCGCCACCGTCGCCGGCCGCCCGGCGGACCTGCCCGGCAGCGAGCAGCAGATCGGCCTGTTCATCAACACCCTGCCGGTGGTCGCCAGCCCGCGCGGCGAACAGCGGCTGGTCGACTGGCTGCAGGCGTTGCAGGCCCAGAACCTGGCGCTGCGCGAGTTCGAGCACACCCCGCTGTTCGACATCCAGCGCTGGGCCGGGCAGGGCGGCGAAGCCCTGTTCGACAACATCCTGGTGTTCGAGAACTACCCCATCGCCGAGGCCCTGGAGCAGAGCGCCGCCCATGGGGTGCGTTTCGGCGCCGTGGCCAGCCAGGAGCAGACGAACTACCCGCTGACCCTGATGGTCAGCCTCGGCGAATGCCTCTCGGTGCAGTTCAGCTACCAGCGCGAAGCCTTCGCCCCTGATGCCATCGAGCAACTGGGCCGCCACCTGGGCCACCTGCTGCAGCAGATGCCCGACGCCGCCGAGCGGCCGCTGGGCGAGCTGAGGCTGCTGGATGCGGCCGAGCACGAGCGTGTGGTCAGCGCGTGGAACGCCACCGCCGCCGACTACCCGCAGGCGCCCTGCATGCACCAGCTGTTCGAGGCCCGGGCCCGCGCCACGCCTGACGCCATCGCCCTGCGCTTCGATGGGCAGGCACTGAGCTACGGCCAGCTCAACCGCCAGGCCAACCACCTCGCGCACCGGCTCATCGGGCTCGGCGTGGTGCCGGACCAGCTCGTCGGTATCGCCCTGGAGCGTGGCGTCGAGATGGTGGTCGGCCTGCTGGCCATCCTCAAGGCCGGCGGCGCCTACGTGCCGCTCGACCCGCAATATCCCCAGGACCGCCTCGCGCACATGGTGGAGGACAGCGGCCTGCAACTGCTGCTGACCCAGCCGGCCCTGGCCGGGCAGTTCGCCCTGCCGGCTGGCGTGCGCACGCTGCTGGTGGAGCCGGCGGCCAGCCTGGAGGAAAGCCCGGTCGACCCGCAGGTCGCGGTCGCTGGCGAACACCTGTGCTACGCCATCTACACCTCCGGCTCCACCGGCAAGCCCAAGGGCGTGATGGTGCGCCACCAGGCCCTGGTCAACTTCGTCGCCAGCATGGTGCGGGAGCCCGGCATCGAGGCGGCCGATCGGGTGCTGTCGCTGACCACCTTCTCCTTCGACATCTTCGGGCTGGAGCTCTATGGCCCGCTGTTCCAGGGCGCCTGCGTGGTGCTGGCGGACCGGCACGGCGCCCATGACCCGGAGCGCCTGCTGCAGCTCATCGAGCAGCAGCGGGTCAGCGTCATCCAGGCCACGCCGTCCACCTGGCGCATGCTGCTGGATCATCCCCGCGCCGCGATCCTGGCCGGCCGCACCTTCCTCTGCGGCGGCGAGGCCCTGGCCGATGACCTGGCCCAGCGCATGCTGGCCCTGGGCGCTGCCGTGTGGAACCTCTATGGCCCCACCGAGACCACCATCTGGTCGGCGACCCACCGCTTGACCCCGGAGCAGCCCCACCCCTGGCTCGGGCGGCCGATCGCCAACACCTCGCTGTTCATTCTCGACGGTGACTTCGCACCGAACCCGGCGGGGGTGATCGGCGAGCTGTACATCGGTGGCGATGGCCTGGCCCGTGGCTACCACGACCGCCCGGCGCTGACCGCCGAACGCTTCCTGCCGGACCCGTTCGGCAACGGCACCCGCCTGTACCGCACCGGGGACCTGGCCAGGCACCGGGCCGACGGCGTGATCGAGTACCTCGGCCGCGTCGACCACCAGGTGAAGATCCGTGGCTTCCGCATCGAGCTGGGCGAGATCGAGGCGCAACTGCTCGCCCACCCGCTGATCCGCGAGGCGGCGGTCGTCGCCCAGGAAGGCCCCCTGGGCAGCCAGCTGGTGGCCTACCTGGTGCCCCACGAGGCTCTGGAGGTGGCGGAGCTGCGCAGCCAGCTCAAGGCGGCCCTGGCGTCGGCGCTGCCCGACTACATGATCCCCGCCCATTGGCTGGTGCTCGAACGCTTCCCCCTCACGCCCAACGGCAAGCTCGACCGCAAGAGCCTGCCCAGGCCGGACGGCAACCAGCTGCTGCGTGCCTACGTGGCGCCCGAGGGCGAGCTGGAGCGGCGCGTGGCCGACATCTGGCGGGACGTGCTCAAGCTGGAGCGCGTCGGCCGCGACGACAACTTCTTCGAACTCGGTGGGCATTCACTGTTGGCGACCCAAGCGACCGCACGGCTACAGATGGAACAGGGGGCTGCCGTGCCCCTCGACCTGCTTTTCAGAACCTCATCCCTGTCCGAATACGCGCAGCAGCTGGCGGAACACCTGACGCCTCACTCCAGCGACGACCTGAATGAGATGCACGATTTTCTCGCTGACCTGGAGGCCCTCTGACATGACCCCGCTCGACAACCTCTCCCTGGTCCAGCGTTTCATCCGCCTGCCGCTGGCACAGCGCCAGGCCTTCCTGGACAAGCTGCGCAGCAAGAACATGAGCTTCTCGGCGCTGCCGATACCGGTGACGCGCCACGAGTTCCCCTCGCTGGAGCTGTCCTACGCCCAGGAGCGCCAATGGTTCCTCTGGCGCCTGGACCCCGAGAGCGCCGCCTACAACATGCCCACCGCCCTGAGGCTGCGGGGTGCCCTGGATATCGAGGCGCTGCAATGCAGCGTCGACGGCCTGCTTGAGCGCCACGAAGTCCTGCGCACGGTGTTCGTCGAGGACGGGCAGGGCCTGCGCCAGGTGGTGGTCGAGGCCGGCAGCCTGGCGATGGAGGTCCAGGCCCTCGAAGGCGCTGTCGACGAGGGGGCGATCAAGGCGTTCGTCGATCACGAAGTCGCCCGCCCGTTCGACCTGCAGCGGGGCCCGCTGGTGCGGCTGAAGCTGCTGAAGCTGGCCCAGGACGACCATGTACTGGTCCTCACCCTGCACCACATCGTTTCCGACGGTGCCTCCTCGCAGGTGATGGTCGAGGACCTGATCGAGCTCTATCTCGCCTATGCCAGCGGTCGAGCGGCGGCGCTGGCGCCGCTGCCGATCCAGTACGCGGACTACGCGATCTGGCAGCGGAAGTGGATGGAAGCCGGCGAGCAGCAACGCCAGCTGGCCTACTGGACCGAACGGCTGGGCGATGCCGGCAGCGTGCTGTCGCTGCCCGTCGACCGTGCCCGACCGCTGGTCCAGAGCCACCGCGGTGCACGCCTGGACCTGCAGCTGGAAACCGCGCTGGCCTCGGCGTTGCGCGAACTGGCCCAGCGCCAGGGGCTGACCCTGTTCATGGTGCTGCTGGCATCGTTCCAGGCCCTGCTGCACCGCTACAGCGGGCAGGCGGACATCCGCGTCGGCGTGCCGATCGCCAACCGCAACCGCGTGGAGACCGAACGCCTGATCGGCTTCTTCGTCAACACCCAGGTGCTGGATGCGGATATCCGCGGCGACATGCCCTTCACCGATCTGCTGGCGCAGGTCAAGCAGGCCGCCCTGGGTGCGCAGGCGCATCAGGACCTGCCGTTCGAACAGGTGGTGCAGGCCCTGGCTCCCGAGCGTCAGCTCAGCCATGGCCCGCTGTTCCAGGTGATGTTCAACCACCAGACCGATGCGGCGGGCCAAGCCCTGCAACTGCCGGGGCTGCGGGTGGAGAGCCTGGACTGGAGCGCCCACACCGCCCAGTTCGATCTGACCCTGGACACCCTGGAAGCCGCCGGCGAACTCACTGCCTCGCTGACCTACGCCACCGACCTGTTCGATGCAGACACCGTCTCGCGCCTGGCCGACCATTGGCTCAACCTGCTGCGCGGCATCGTTGCCGACCCGCAGTGCCGCGTTGGCGAACTGCCCCTGCTCGATGCCGAGGAGCGCCAGGCGAACCTGCAGCAGTGGAACCCGGCAGCCCGTGATTTCGACGTCACCCAGTGCGCCCACCAGCGCATCGCCGAGCAGGCACGCCTGCGCCCGGAGGCCATTGCCCTGCGCTTCGAGGCGCAGACCCTGAGCTATGGCGAACTCGATGCCTGGGCCAACCGCCTGGCCCACCAATTGATCGAGCGCGGCGTCGGCCCGGATGTGCGAGTGGGCCTCGCTGTCGAACGCAGCCTGGAGATGGTGGTGGGCCTGCTGGCGATCCTCAAGGCCGGCGGCGCCTATGTGCCCCTGGACCCGAGCTACCCCGAGGACCGCCTGGCCTACATGATCGAGGACAGCGGCATCCGCCTGCTGCTGACCTTGCCAGCCTTGCTACAGAGCCTGCCGATCCCGGCAACGGTGGATGCATTGCTGCTGGAGGGCGCGGCGGGCTACCCCGAGCACGATCCGCAGGTGGCGATGTCGCCGGCCAACCTGGCCTATGTGATCTACACCTCCGGCTCCACCGGCAAGCCCAAGGGCACGCTGCTGCCCCACAGCAACATCATGCGGCTGTTCCAGGCCACTGAGGGCTGGTTCGACTTCGGCCCGCAGGACGTCTGGTCGCTGTTCCATTCCTATGCCTTCGATTTCTCGGTCTGGGAAATCTTCGGCGCGCTGCTCTACGGCGGTGAGCTGGTGATCGTGCCCCATGACGTGAGCCGTTCGCCGCAGGACTTCCACGCGCTGCTGGTGAGCACCGGCGTCACCGTGCTCAACCAGACGCCCTCGGCCTTCAAGCCGCTGATGCAGGTGGCCTGCGCCGATTCGCGCCCCTTGGCGCTGCGCTATGTGGTGTTTGGCGGCGAGGCCCTGGACGTGCACGGCCTGCGCCCCTGGTTCGAACGTTTCGGCGACACCGCGCCGCAGCTGATCAACATGTACGGCATCACCGAGACCACGGTGCACGTCACCTACCGCCCGCTGTCCCTGGCTGATCTTGAGCATGACGCCAGCAGCCCCATCGGCGAGCCGATCCCGGACCTGTCCTGGTACCTGCTCGATGGCGAGCTCAACCCCGTGCCCCGTGGCTGCATCGGCGAGCTCTACGTGGGCCGTGCCGGCCTGGCACGGGGCTACCTGAACCGCGGTGATCTGACCGCACAGCGCTTCATTCCCGATCCCTTCGGCGAGCCCGGTGCGCGCCTGTACCGCACGGGCGACCTGGCGCAGTACCGCAGCGATGGCGTCATCCAGTACGTGGGGCGCATCGACCACCAGGTGAAGATCCGTGGTTTCCGTATCGAACTGGGTGAGATCGAGGCGCGCCTGGCGGCGCTGGAACCCGTGCGCGAGGCCGTGGTGCTGGCCCATGAAGGGCCGACCGGTACGCAGCTGGTGGGCTACGTGCTGCCAGCGAGTCCGCTGGAGGATGCCGGCGCATTGCGTGACGCCCTGAAAACCGGGCTGAAGGCCGAGTTGCCGGACTACATGGTGCCGACGCACCTGCTGTTCGTGGAGCGCTGGCCGCTGACCGCCAACGGCAAGCTGGATCGCAAGGCGCTGCCGCAGCCGGATGCGAGCCAGGCGCAGCAGCACCATGTGGCGCCGCAGAGCGAGCTGGAGCAACGCCTGGCGCTGATCTGGCAGGACGTGCTGAAGCTGGAGCGGGTAGGGCTCAACGACAACTTCTTCGAGCTGGGCGGGCACTCGTTGCTGGCCACCCAGATGGTGTCGCGGATTCGCCAGGAGCTGGGGCTCGACCTGCAGCTTCGCCAACTGTTCGAGAATGCCGACTTCAAGGCCTGCGTGAAGGTGCTGGAACAATCCGCAGGTGTGCAGACCCTGTCCATTCCACGGGTGGATCGCGGGCAGAGCCTGCCGCTGTCCTATGCCCAGCAGCGCCAGTGGTTCCTCTGGCAGATGGAGCCGGGCAGCGCCGCCTATCACATTCCTGCAGCGCTGCGGATCGAGGGCGAGCTCGACATCGAGGCACTGCAACGGGCCTTCGCGGGCCTGGTGCAGCGTCACGAAAGCCTGCGCACCACTTTCGTCCAGAGCGATGGGCAGGCCCGTCAACTGATCCACCCCGACCTGCCGCTGGTGCTGTCGCCCGAGGTGGAGGAGGGCGCGGATGAGGCGTACATCCGCGCCTTCGTGCAGAAGCAGGTCAGCGAACCCTTCGACCTCGAAAAGGGCCCGCTGCTGCGGGTCGGCCTGCTGCGCATCGCGCCGCAGGCGCATGTGCTGGTGCTGACCCAGCACCACATCGTCTCCGATGGCTGGTCGATGCAACTGCTGGTGCAGGAGCTGATGGAGGGCTATGCGGCCCATGGCCAGGGCCTGGCCGTGCGTCAGGACGCCTTGCCCATCCAGTACGCGGACTATGCCGCCTGGCAACGCCAGTGGATGGAAGCGGGCGAGCGCGAACGCCAGCTGGCCTACTGGACCGCCGCCCTGGGCGACGAGCACCCGTTGCTGGAGCTGCCCACCGACCGCCCACGCCCGGCCCAGCAGAGTTTCGCCGGTGCCCGCCTGGCCATCGAGCTGCCGCCGGCATTGGCCGGGCAACTCGCCCAGCTGGCGCAGCGCGAGGGCGTGACCCTGTTCATGGTGCTGCTGGCCTCGTTCCAGGCGCTGCTGCACCGCTACAGCGGGCAGGCAGACATCCGCGTCGGCGTGCCGATCGCCAACCGCAACCGCGTGGAGACCGAGCGCCTGATCGGCTTCTTCGTCAACACCCAGGTGCTCAGGGCCCAGGTCGATGGGCAGGTGCGCTTCGCCGATCTGCTCGGGCAGGCCCGGGATGCGGCGCTGGGCGCGGAAGCACACCAGGACCTGCCCTTCGAACAGTTGGTGGATGCCCTGCGCCCGGAGCGCAGCCTGAGCCACAGCCCACTGTTCCAGGTGCTCTACAACCACCAGAGCGCCGGTCGTGAGGCGCTGCCGTCCCTTCCCGGGTTGACGCTGAAAGCGCAGGACTGGGACAGCCACACCGCCCAGTTCGACCTGACCCTGGACACCCTGGAAGCCGCCGGTGAACTCACCGCCTCGCTGACCTACGCCACCGACCTGTTCGATGCGGGCACCGTCTCGCGCCTGGCCGGCCATTGGCTCAACCTGCTGCGCGGCATCGTCGCCGACCCGCAGTGCCGCGTCGGCGAACTGCCCCTGCTCGATGCCGAGGAGCGCCAGGCGAACCTGCAGCAGTGGAACCCGGCGGCCCGTGATTTCGACGTCACCCAATGTGCCCACCAGCGCATCGCCGAGCAGGCGCGCCTGCGCCCGGCGGCCATCGCCCTGCGCTTCGAGGCACAGACCCTGAGCTATGGCGAACTCGATACCTGGGCCAACCGCCTGGCCCACCAGCTGATCGAGCGCGGCGTCGGCCCGGATGTGCGAGTGGGCCTCGCTGTCGAACGCAGCCTGGAAATGGTGGTGGGCCTGTTGGCGATCCTCAAGGCCGGTGGCGCCTATGTGCCCCTGGACCCGAGCTACCCCGAGGACCGCCTGGCCTACATGATCGAGGACAGCGGCATCCGCCTGCTGCTGACCCTGCCAGCCTTGCTACAGAGCCTGCCGATCCCGGCAACGGTGGATGCATTGCTGCTGGAGGGCGCGGCGGGCTACCCCGAGCACGATCCGCAGGTGGCGATGTCGCCGGCCAACCTGGCCTATGTGATCTACACCTCCGGCTCCACCGGCAAGCCCAAGGGCACGCTGCTGCCCCACAGCAACATCATGCGGCTGTTCCAGGCCACCGAGGGCTGGTTCGACTTCGGCGCACAGGATGTCTGGTCGCTGTTCCATTCCTATGCCTTCGATTTCTCGGTCTGGGAAATCTTCGGCGCGCTGCTCTACGGCGGCGAGTTGGTGATCGTGCCCCACGATGTGAGCCGTTCGCCGCAGGACTTCCATGCCCTGCTGGTGAGCACCGGCGTCACCGTGCTGAACCAGACGCCCTCGGCCTTCAAGCCGCTGATGCAGATCGCCTGCGCCGCCCAGGATGAGCTGGCGCTGCGTTACGTGGTGTTCGGTGGCGAGGCCCTGGACGTGCACAGCCTGCGCCCCTGGTTCGAACGCTTCGGCGACACCGCGCCGCAGCTGATCAACATGTACGGCATCACCGAGACCACGGTGCACGTCACCTACCGTCCGCTGTCCCTGGCGGACCTGGAACATGACGCCAGCAGCCCCATTGGCGAGCCGATTCCGGACCTGTCCTGGTACCTGCTCGATGGCGAGCTCAACCCCGTGCCCCGTGGCTGCATCGGTGAGCTCTATGTAGGTCGCGCCGGCCTGGCGCGGGGCTACCTGAACCGGGGCGACCTGACCGCACAGCGTTTCATCCCCGACCCCTTCGGCGAGCCCGGTGCGCGCCTGTATCGCACCGGCGACTTGGCGCAGTACCGCAGCGATGGCGTCATCCAATACGTGGGGCGCATCGACCACCAGGTGAAGATCCGTGGTTTCCGCATCGAGCTGGGTGAGATCGAGGCGCGCCTGGCGGCGCTGGATGCCGTGCGCGAGGCCGTGGTACTGGCCCATGAAGGGCCGACCGGCACCCAGCTGGTGGGCTACGTGCTGCCAGCGAGTCCGCTGGAGGATGCCGCAGCACTGCGCGACGCCCTGAAAGCCGAGCTGAAGGCCGAATTGCCGGACTACATGGTGCCGACGCACCTGCTGTTCGTGGAGCACTGGCCGCTGACCGCCAACGGCAAGCTGGACCGCAAGGCGCTGCCGCAACCGGATGCGAGCCAGGCGCAGCAGCACTACGTGGCGCCGCAAAGCGAGCTGGAGCAGCGCCTGGCGCTGATCTGGCAGGACGTGCTCAAGCTGGAGCGGGTAGGGCTCAACGACAACTTCTTCGAGCTGGGCGGCGACTCGATCATCTCCATCCAGGTGGTGAGCCGCGCCCGTCAGGACGGCATCCGCATCACGCCCAAGGACCTGTTCCAGCACCAGACCGTCCAGGCACTGGCCGGCGTTGCGCAGGTGGGCGACGAAGCGTTCGTCGTGGACCAGGGGCCGGTCCTGGGCAGCACGCCCTTGCTGCCGATCCAGCAAGCCTTCTTCGCCGAGCCCATCCCCGAACGCCATCACTACAACCAGTCGGTGTTGCTGGCCCCGGCCAGCCCGTTGCAACCCGGGGTGCTGGAGCAGGCCCTGCGCAGCCTGGTCAGGCATCACGATGCCCTGCGGCTGAGCTTCGTCGAGGGCGTGGAAGGCTGGGAGGCGACTCACCGTGACCTCGACCGCCAGGAACAGGGCTGGGCACACGCCAGCCTGCTCTGGGAGGCCAGTGTCGCGGATGCCGCCGCCCTGGACGCGCTGCTCGAGCGGGCCCAGCGCAGCCTGGACCTGCAGGACGGCCCGCTGCTGCGCGCGGTGCTGGCCACCCTGGCGGACGGCACCCAGCGCCTGCAGTTGGTGGTCCACCACCTGGCGATCGATGGCGTTTCCTGGCGCATCCTCTTCGACGACCTGCAGGCCGCCTACCGCCAAGTGCAGGGCGGCGAGCCGGTGCGGCTGCCGTCCAAGACCAGTTCGGTCAAGGCGTTCGCCGAGCAGATGCAGCGCCATGCCCGCAGCGAAACCCTGCAACGGCAGCTGGGGTTCTGGCAGGAGCACCTGCAGGACGCTTGCGCCGAACTGCCCTGCGAACACCCGGATGCACCCCGCGAGGCGCGCCTGGCGCACACCCTGTTCACCCAGCTGGGCCGGGAGGCGACCCGACGCCTGTTGCAGGAGGCCCCCAAGGCCTACCGCACCCAGGTCAACGATCTGCTGCTCACCGCCCTGGCACGGGTGATCTGCCGCTGGACCGGGCAGCCGAACACCCTCATCCAGCTGGAAGGCCATGGTCGTGAGGAGCTGTTCCCCAACATCGACCTGACCCGCACCCTCGGCTGGTTCACCAGCCTGTTCCCGGTGAAGCTCACGCCGGCGGGCGCCCTGGCGGCGTCGATCAAGGCGATCAAGGAGCAGCTGCGGGCCGTTCCCGACAAGGGCACGGGCTTCGGTGCGCTGCGCTACCTGGGGGACGAGAGCGCCCGTGCCGCGCTGCGGGCGCTGCCCGAGCCGCGCCTGACCTTCAACTACCTCGGCCAGTTCGACGGCAGCTTCGACGACAGCCAGGCGGCACTGTTCCGCCCGGCCCGCGAGGGTTCCGGTGCCGATCACAGCCCGCTGGCGCCCCTGGGCAACTGGCTGAGCCTCAACGGCCAGGTGTACGACGGCGAGCTGAGCCTGGGCTGGACCTTCAGCCGCGAGCAGTTCGACGAGCGGACGATCCAGCGACTGGCCGATGACTATGCCGCCGAGCTGGAGCAGCTGATCGAACACTGCGCCCAGCCGATCAACCAGGGCGTGACGCCCTCGGACTTCCCCCTGGCCGGGCTCGGCCAGGGGCAGCTGGATGCGCTGCCGGTTTCTGCCCGAGAGGTCGACGACCTCTACCCGCTGACGCCGATGCAGCAGGGCATGCTGTTCCACAGCCTGTATGAGCCGGGCACCGGCCACTACATCAACCAGATGCGCCTGGACATGCAGGGGCTCGACCCCGAGCGTTTCCAGCGGGCCTGGCAGGAAGCCGTGGAAGCCCACGACATCCTGCGCAGCCGGTTCATCTGGGAGGGTGGCCTGGAGCGACCGCTGCAGGTCGTCCAGCGCCAGGTCGAGGTTCCTTTCACACGGCACGACTGGCGTGGCCGCGATGCCCTGGCCACCGCGCTCGATGCCCTGGCGACCGCCGAACTGGAGCAGGGCTTCGACCTGGCCCGTGCGCCCTTGCTGCGCCTGGCCCTGGTGCAGGTCGGCGAAGGTGCCTGGCACCTGGTCTACACCCACCACCACATCCTCATGGATGGCTGGAGCAATTCGCAGCTGCTCGGCGAGGTGCTGCAGCGCTATGCGGGGCAGCAGGTGGTGCGCCAGGGCGGGCGCTACCGCGACTACATCGCCTGGCTGGCGGGGCGCGACCCCGTTGCCAGCGAAACCTTCTGGCGTGGCCAACTGGCAGCCCTCGACGCGCCGACCCGCCTGGCCGGGCCGGACCAGCCGCGCGCCTCCCGGGCCGACGAGCCCAGCCACGACAGCTTCCATCGCTCGCTTTCGCGGGAGGAATGCCAGCGCCTGGGCGAGTTCGCCCGGCAGCAGAAGGTCACGCTCAATACCCTGGTGCAGGCCGCCTGGCTGTTGCTGCTGCAACGCCACACGGGGCAGGACGGCGTGGCGTTCGGCGCCACGGTGGCCGGTCGCCCGGCCGAACTGCGGGGCATCCAGGAACAGATCGGCCTGTTCATCAACACCTTGCCGGTGATCGCCAGCCCGCGTCCCGAGCAACCCCTCGTCGACCTGCTGCAGGCGTTGCAGGCGCAGAACCTGGCGCTGCGCGAGCACGAGCACACGCCGCTGTACGACATCCAGCGCTGGGCGGGGCAGGGCGGGGACAGCCTGTTCGACACCTTGCTGGTGTTCGAGAACTACCCGGTCTCCCAGGCGCTGCAGGACAGCGCACCGGACGGGCTCGGCTTCGGCGCCCTCGGCAACCGGGAACAAACTAATTTCCCGCTGACCCTGGCCGTTCATCTGAGTGACATCCTCAACCTGCACTTCACCTATGCCAACGCTTGCTATTCCCGCGAATCGATCCAGGGCCTCGGTGACCAGATGGTGCACCTGCTGATGCAGATGCCCGGTTCGAACGCCCAGCGTCGTCTCGGCGAGTTCGGCCTGCTGGACGCGCCGATGCACACCCGCGTGGTGGAGCAGTGGAACGCCACCGAGACCGCGCTGCGGGATGCGCGCCAGGTGCACCAGTGGGTGGCCTTCCAGGCACAGCGCCAGCCCCAGGCCGTGGCCGTGCTGGCAGAGGGGCAGAGCCTCACCTACGGGCAGCTCAACGCCCAAGCCAACCGCCTGGCGCACCTGCTGATCGAGCGCGGCGTGGGCCCCGATGTGCTGGTGGGGCTCGCCTTGCAGCGAGGGCCGCTGATGGTGGTCGGGCTGCTGGCGATCCTCAAGGCCGGTGGCGCCTATGTGCCCCTGGACCCGGCCTACCCGCAGGACCGCCTGGCCTACATGGTCGAGGACAGCGGCATCGCCCTGCTGCTCAGCGAGCGGGCCCTGGAGGCGCGGTTCGCCGACAGCGGCGTGAGCTGCCTGGCGCTGGATGGCCTGGACGAAGCGCTGGCCAGCCGCGACGAGCGCGACCCGGCGGTTTCGCCGGACGGGCAGAACCTGGCCTATGTGATCTACACCTCCGGTTCCACCGGGCGCCCCAAGGGCGTGGGCATCCGCCACAGCGCGCTGAGCAACCACATGGCGTGGATGCAGGACCGCCTGGCGCTGCAGGCCGAGGACCGCGTGCTGCAGAAGACCGCGATCAGCTTCGACGCCTCGGTCTGGGAATTCTGGCTGCCGTTGATGAGCGGTGCGCAGCTGGTCCTGGCGAGCCCGGACCTGAACCTCGACCTGACCCGTCTCTGGGCCGAGGTGGCGCGCTGGCGGATCAGCGTCCTGCAGCTCGCCCCCTCGCTGCTGCAGGCCCTGCTGCCCCTGGCCCGGCGCGAGCAGCTGGCCTCCCTGCGCCTGTTGCTCTGCGGCGGCGAGGCCCTGGGCCAGCACCTGGCGGACCAGGCGATGGCGCTGTTCGACGGTGAGCTGCACAACCTCTACGGGCCGACGGAAGCCACCATCGACAGCACCAGCCACCTCGTGGCAGCCGCCGAGGGTGACGAGCGCCGCACGGTCGCCATCGGCCGCCCGCTGGGCAACGTGCGCACCTATGTTCTCGACTGTGCGCTGCAGCCCTGCGCCATCGGCGCCGTCGGCGAGCTGTACATCGCTGGCGATTCGCTGGCCCGTGGTTATCACCAGCGACCGGCGCTGACCGCCGAGCGCTTCATACCCGACCCCTTCGCCCGCAGCGGTCGCGAGGGCGGGCGGCTGTACCGCACCGGGGACCTGGTGCGGTACGCCGCGGATGGCGTCATCGAATACATCGGGCGCATCGACCACCAGGTCAAGGTCCGTGGCCTGCGCATCGAACTCGGCGAGATCGAGGCCCGCCTGCGGGCCCAGCCGGAGGTGCGTGAAGCCGTGGTCCTGGCCCCGGATGGCCAGGCCCTGGTGGCCTATGTGGTCGCCGAGGAAGGCGCGCTGGAACCGGCCGAAGCGGTGCTCGGCGAACGGCTGAAGGCGCGCCTGGCCGATCACCTGCCGGACTTCATGGTGCCCGGCCAGGTGGTGTTCCTGGACCGCCTGCCGCTGACCACCAACGGCAAGCTGGATCGCAAGGCACTGCCGGCGCCGGATGTCCGCCCGTTGCAGGTGGCCTATGTGGCGCCCAGCAGCGAGCTGGAGCTGAAGGTCGCCGCCATCTGGCAGGACGTGTTGAAGCTCGATCAGGTCGGGCTCGGCGACGATTTCTTCGAACGGGGTGGGCACTCGTTGCTGGCGGTGAACGTGGTTTCGCGCCTGCAACTGGAGCTGGGCATGAGCCTCACCCCACAATTGATATTCCAGCACCCGGTACTGGGGGACTTCGTCGCCCAGCTGCAACAGACCGGGGCGCCAACGAGTACGTCGACATTGAGCAGGCTCGAGGCCCTGCTCGATGAAATGGAGGAGGTTTGATGGACAACACGGTTGCTTTACGCATCGCCAGGCGCTTCATCACGTTGCCATTGGAGAAGCGCAGGCAGTACCTGCAGAAGATGCGTGAAGAAAACGTGTCGCCGGCGAACCTGCCGATCCCGCCGGTGAGCGATGTGTTCGACAGCCTGCCGCTGTCCTTCGCCCAGGAGCGCCAATGGTTCCTCTGGCAGCTCGACCCGGACAGCGCCGCCTACCACATGCCCACGGCCCTGCGCCTGCATGGCGCGCTGGATGTGGCGGCGCTGGAGCGCAGCTTCAACGCCCTGGTCGCGCGGCACGACAGCCTGCGCACCACCTTCGTCCAGGACGGTGAGGCGACCTTCCAGCGGGTCGGCTCGCCGGCACCGCTGACGCTGGCGGCCGAGCCCCTGGCGCAGGTTCCGGATGCCCAGCAGCTGCGCCAACTGATCGAGGAGCAGACCGAGCAGCTCTTCGACCTGCAGAACGGGCCGCTGCTGCGCGTCCGTCTGTTGCGCCTGGCCGATGACGATCACCTGCTGATCGTGGTGCTGCACCACATCGTCTCCGATGGCTGGTCGATGCAGGTCATGGTGGAGGAGCTGGTCACCTTCTATGCCGGCTTCAGCCGTGGCCAGGCGCCCGAGTTGCCGCCGCTGCCGATCCAGTACGTCGACTACGCCATCTGGCAGCGGCACTGGATGGAAGCGGGCGAGCGCGAGCGGCAGCTGGAGTACTGGACGGGCCTGCTCGGCGGCCGGCAGCCGGTGCTGGAACTGCCCACCGATTTCCCGCGCCCGGCGGTGATGAGCTACCGCGGCGCGCGCCTGGAGGTCGCGCTGGACGACGGCCTGTCATCCGGGTTGAAGCAGATGGCCCAGCGTGAGGGCGTCAGCCTGTTCATGCTGCTCCTGGCGTCCTTCCAGGCCCTGCTGCACCGCTACAGCGGGCAGGACGACATCCGCGTCGGCGTGCCCACCGCGAACCGCAACCGGGTGGAGACCGAGCGCCTGATCGGCTTCTTCGTCAACACCCAGGTCCTGCGCAGCGAGGTCGACGGCCAGGCGCCGTTCCGCGCGTTGCTGCAGGACGTCAAGCAGGCGGCGCTGGGGGCCCAGGCCCACCAGGACCTGCCTTTCGAACAATTGGTGGAGGCGCTGCAACCGGAGCGCAACCTCAGCCATACGCCGCTGTTCCAGGTGCTGTTCAACCACCAGACGGAGGGCCCTGCACGCGGGGCACCGGTGGGTGGGCTGCGGGTCGAGGGGCTGCAGGGCGAGACCCGCACGGCGTCGTTCGACCTGACCCTGGAGACGCTCGAGCATCCCGACGGCATCAGCGCCTCCATGACCTACGCCACCGACCTGTTCTGCGCCGCCACGGTGGAGCGCATGGCCGGCCATTGGCTGAACCTGCTGCGCGGCATCCTGGCCAGGCCGGAGCAGGCCGTCGGCGAGCTGCCGCTGCTGGATGCGAGCCAGCAGCAGGCGATGCTGGTGGAGCTGAACGACACGGCGGTCGCGCTGCCGGAGGCGCGCTTCGTCCATGAGCTGTTCCAGGCCCAGGTGACGCGTGATCCCGACGCCATCGCCCTGGTGATCGGCGAAGAACGACTGGGCTATGCCGATCTCAACCGTCGCGCCAATCGCCTGGCCGGCCGGCTGGTCGAGCTGGGCGTGGGGCCGGACGTGCTGGTGGGGCTCTCGGTGGAGCGCAGCGTGGACATGCTGGTGGGGCTGCTCGCCATCCTCAAGGCCGGCGGCGCCTACCTGCCGCTGGACCCGGCGTTCCCCGAGGATCGCCTGGCCTACATGATCGAGGACAGCGGCGTCGAGCTGCTGCTGACCCAGCGCGCGCTGGCCGAGCGCCTGCCGGTACCGACGACGGTGCGGGCACTGCTGCTGGACGAGCTTGGCGACTCGCTGGATGCCTTCCCCGACGCGGACCTGCCCACCCGGATCGAAGCGGAAAACCTCGCCTACACCCTCTACACATCGGGCTCCACCGGGCGCCCCAAGGGCGTGATGGTGCGCCATGGCGCGCTGACCAACTTCGTCGCCAGCATGGCCCGTGTTCCGGGCGTCGTGGCCGGGGACCGGGTGCTGTCGCTGACCACCTTCTCCTTCGACATCTTCGGCCTGGAAATCTACGTGCCCCTGATGGTCGGCGCGCGCATCGTGCTGAGTGGACCCGAGGTCGCCCAGGACCCCTACGCGGTACTGGACCTGGTGGAACGCGAGCAGGTGAACGTGCTACAGGCGACGCCTTCGTCCTGGCGCATGCTGCTGGACAACGAGCGGGCAGAGGTCCTGCGTGGCTGCACCTTCCTCTGTGGCGGCGAGGCGCTGCCGCGCGAACTGGCGGCCCGCATGCTGGCCCTGGGCGGCGAGGTATGGAACCTCTACGGGCCGACCGAGACCACCATCTGGTCGGCCATCCACGGGCTTGGCCAAGAGGCCCCCGAGCCCTGGCTGGGGCGCCCCATCGACAACACCGCCCTCTATGTGGTCGGCGCCGACCTGTCCCCCGTGCCCCATGGCGTGGCCGGTGAACTGCTGATCGCCGGCGACGGCCTCGCGCGGGGTTACTTCCAGCGCCCGGGGCTGACCGCCGAACGCTTCATTCCCAATCCCTTCAAGGCTGGGGAGCGCCTGTACCGCACCGGCGACCTGGCCCGTATCCGTGCCGACGGCATCATCGAGTACCTGGGCCGCATCGATCACCAGGTGAAGATCCGTGGCTTCCGCATCGAGCTGGGCGAGATCGAGGCGCGCCTGCAGGAACAGGACGAAGTGCGCGAGGTCGCCGTGGTGGCGCAGGACGCCCCGGGCGGACAGGTGCTGGTGGCCTACGTCGTGCCCCGCGACATGCCGGCTGCCGAAGATGCCGACGCCCAGGCCCGGCTGCGTGACGGCCTCAACGACCGCCTGCGCCTGAAGCTGCCGGACTACATGGTGCCCGCGTACACGGTGCTGCTGGAGCGCTTCCCCCTCACGCCCAACGGCAAGCTGGACCGCAAGCAACTGCCCAGGCCCGATGCGCGGCAATGGCAGAAGGCCTATGTGGCGCCGCGCACCGAACTGGAGCGGGCCATCGCCGAGGTCTGGGCGCAGGTGCTTCGCGTCGACCGGGTCGGCGTGCACGACAGCTTCTTCGAGCTGGGCGGGCATTCGCTGCTCGCCACCCAGGTCATGGCGCGCCTGCGCCAGGCCCTGCAGGCCCAGGTACCGCTGCGCCTGCTCTTCGCCCACCCCGAGCTCGATGCCCTGGCGCGTGCCCTGGAAGAGGACATGCAGCCGGTCGAGCAACCGATCCCGCGGGTTTCCCGGGAGCAGCCGCTGGAACTCTCCCATGCCCAGCAACGGCAATGGATTCTCTGGCAGCTGGAGCCCAGCAGCAGCGCCTATCACATCCCGGCGGCCCTGCGCCTTCGCGGCGCCCTGGACCTGCCCGCGCTGGAGCGCAGCTTCGCCGCCCTGGTCGCGCGCCATGAAAGCCTGCGCACGTCGTTCGTGCTGGACGGCGAGCGGCCCCTGCAGGTGATCCACCCGGCGGCGCCGGTGCTGATCGAGGTCGAGGCGCTGGCCGCCGACGCGAGCGACGAGGCGATACGGGCGGCGGTGGAGGCCGAGACCCGGCGCCTGTTCGATCTGCAGGCCGGCCCTCTGCTGAGGGTGAAGCTGTTGCGGCTGGCCGAGGACGACCATGTCCTGGTACTCACCCAGCACCACATCGTTTCCGATGCCTGGTCGATGCGCGTGATGATCGACGAGACGCTGAAACTCTATGTCGGCCACAGCCAGGGCCAGCCCGTAGCCCTGCCGGAGCTGCCGATCCAGTACGCCGACTACGGCCACTGGCAGCGGCGCTGGCTGGAGGAGGGCGAGCAGGCCCGCCAGCTGGCCTACTGGAGCGCGCAGCTGGGAGGCGAGCAGCCCGTCCTGGAGCTGCCGACGGACCGGCCGCGCCCGGCACAACAGAGCTATCGCGGCGCGCGCATCGCCATCGCCCTGGAGCCGACCCTGGCGGTTGCGCTCAAGCAACTGGCGCAGCGCGAGAACTGCAGCCTGTTCATGGTGCTGCTGGCCTCCTTCCAGGTGCTGCTGCACCGCTTCAGCGGGCAGGGCGACATCCGTGTCGGCGTGCCGACCGCCAACCGCAACCGCCTGGAGACCGAAGGCCTGATCGGCTTTTTCGTCAACACCCAGGTACTCAAGGCCCAGGTCGACGGCCACGCGCCCTTCGCGACGCTGCTGCGCCAGGTGCGCCACACCGCCCAGCAGGCCCAGGCGCATCAGGACCTGCCCTTCGAGCAATTGGTGGAGGCGCTGCAACCGGCGCGCAACCTGAGCCACAGCCCGCTGTTCCAGGTGATGTTCAACCACGGCGGCGAGGTGCAGCGCGAGGTCACGTCCCTGGCCGGCCTGGCGCTGGAAGAGCTCAGCTGGGATGCCGGCACCGCGCAGTTCGACCTGACGCTGGACACCTTCGAGTACGAGGCGGGCCTTTCCGCCGCGCTGTCCTATGCGACCGACCTGTTCGACCGCGCCACCGTGGAGCGCATGGGGCAGCACTGGCTGAACCTGCTGCGCGGCATCGTCGCCAGCCCCAGCCAGGCCGTCGGCGAGCTGCCGCTGCTGGATGCCGGGCAGCGTCATCACATGCTCTACGAGTGGAACCGCACCGGCGCCCACTACCCGAACCACCAGCCGGTCCATCACCTGATCGAGGCACAGGCGGCGGCGAACCCCACAGCCTGTGCGCTGGTCTTCGCCGGCCAGGCCCTCAGCTACGGCGAGCTCAACGCGCGGGCCAACCGCTGGGCGCACCGCCTGATCGAACAGGGCGTGACCGCCGACTCCCTGGTGGGGATCTCGGTGCACCGCAGCCTGGAAATGGTCGTGGGCCTGCTGGCCATCCTCAAGGCCGGCGGCGCCTATGTGCCGCTGGACCCGGAATACCCCCGCGAACGCCTGGCCTACATGATCGAGGACAGCGGCATCGAGCTGCTGCTGACCCAGGCCGGGCTGCAGGATCAGCTGCCGATACCCGGTGGCGTGAAGACCTTGCTGCTGGACGATGGCGATGCGCGGTTGCAGGGCTACCCGGCCGGCAACCCCGAGGTGCCGCTCGCCGCCTCGAACCTGGCCTATGTGATCTACACCTCCGGCTCCACGGGCAAGCCCAAGGGCGCGGGCAACAGCCACGGCGCGCTGACCAACCGCCTGTGCTGGATGCAGGACGCCTACGGGCTCGGCGAAGGCGACAGCGTGCTGCAGAAGACGCCGTTCAGCTTCGACGTTTCGGTCTGGGAGTTCTTCTGGCCGCTGATGTACGGTGTGCGCCTGGTGGTTGCCGAGCCGGGTGCCCACCGCGACCCCGCGCAGCTGATCCGGCTGATCGAGGACGAGGCCATCACCACCCTGCATTTCGTGCCCTCGATGCTGCAGGCCTTCCTGCTGGACGAGAACGCGGGGCGCTGCCGCAGCCTGACCCGCATCGTCTGCAGCGGCGAAGCCCTGCCGGTGGATGCCCAGCAGCAGGTGTTCGCCCGATTGCCCGGTGCCGCCCTGTACAACCTGTATGGCCCGACGGAAGCGGCCATCGACGTGACGCACTGGACCTGCCGCGACGAAGGGCGCGAGGCGGTGCCGATCGGCGAGCCCATCGCCAACCTGATGACCTACATCCTCGACCCCGAGCTGAACCCGGTGCCGGTCGGCGTCAGCGGCGAGCTCTACCTCAGTGGCCAGGGCCTTGCCCGTGGCTACCATCGCCGTCCCGCGTTGACGGCGGAGCGCTTCGTGGCCAGCCCCTTCGTGGAGGGCGAGCGGCTGTACCGCACCGGTGACCTGGCCCGTTACCGCGCCGATGGCGTCATCGACTACCTGGGCCGTATCGACCACCAGGTGAAGATCCGTGGCCTGCGCATCGAGCTGGGCGAGATCGAAGCGCGCCTTCTGGACCATGACGGCGTGCGCGAGGCCGTGGTCGTCGCCCTGGACGGGCGCAGCGGCAAGTACCTCAGCGCCTACCTGGTCCTGCAGGGAGAAACGCCGGACTGGCCGCTCCTGCGTGAGCAACTGGTCGCGCACCTCCAGCGCACCCTGCCCGAGCACATGGTGCCGCCGCACATCACCGCGCTGGAGCGCATGCCGCTGAGCCCCAACGGCAAGCTGGATCGCAAGGCGCTGCCGGTTCCGAGCCTGGACGAGGCGCAGAGCGCCTATGTGGCACCCGGCAGCGAGGTCGAGCGGACCCTGGCGGAAATCTGGCAGGCGGTGCTCGGTGTGCCCGAGGTGGGCATCACCGACAACTTCTTCGCCCTGGGCGGCGATTCGATCAACTCGATCCAGGTGGTCAGCCGCGCCCGCCAGCGGGGCATCGTCCTGGCGCCTCGCGACCTGTTCCTGCACCAGAACATCCAGGCCCTGGCCCAGGTCGCCCAGCAGGGCGAGGCGAACCTGGCGGACCAGGGACCGGTCACCGGGGAGAGCCTGCTGCTGCCCATGCAGCAGGGCTTCCTCGCCAGCGAAATCGCCCAGCCGCAGCACTGGAACCAGTCGATCCTGCTGACGCCGCGCGAGCCGCTCGACGTCGCGCGGCTGGGTGGGGCCCTCGAAGCGGTCGTCGCCCATCACGATGCATTGCGCCTGCGCTTCCACAAGACCGCCAGCGGCAGCTGGAAGGCCCGCCACGCGGCCGTGGCTGCGCAACCGCTCGAGGTCTGGCAAGGCACCGCTCGCGATGCCGATGAGCTCGTCGCCCTGGCCAACCGCGCGCAACGCAGCCTGGACCTGCAACAGGGCCCGTTGCTGCGCTGCAGCCTGATCGACATGGCCGATGGCAGCTCGCGCCTGCACCTGGCCATCCACCACCTGGTGGTGGATGGCGTGTCCTGGCGCATCCTCCTGGAAGACCTGCAGAGCGCCTACGAGCAGCTGTCGCGCGGCGAGGCGGTGAAGCTGCCGGCCAAGTCGACAGCATTCAGGACCTGGGCCGAGCGCCTGCACGACCATGCGGGAAGCGATGCGCTGGAGCGGGAGCTGGCCTACTGGACCAGCCGCCTCGACCAGCCCGTGCCGGAATTGCCCAGGGCGAACCCCGAAGGCAGCCAGGCCTCCGTGCATGGGCATTCGGTGAGCCTGTCGCTGAGCGTCGAGCAGACCCAGCGCCTGCTCAAGCAGGCCCCGTCGGCCTATCGCACCCAGGTCAATGACCTGCTGCTCAGCGCGCTGGCCACGGCCGTCTGCCAATGGACCGGCCAGCCGGCCTGCCTGGTGGAGCTGGAAGGCCACGGCCGCGAGGAGATCTTCGACGGCATCGACCTGAGCCGCACCGTCGGCTGGTTCACCAGCCTGTACCCGGTGCTGCTGACCCCTTCGGACAACCCGGGGGAATCGATCAAGCGCATCAAGGAGCAGCTGCGGGCCGTGCCGGACAAGGGCCTCGGCTATGGCGTGCTGCGCCACCTGGGCGCGCCGGATATCCAGCAGCGCCTGGCCGGGTTGCCCCAGGCCCGCATCACCTTCAACTACCTGGGCCAGTTCGACCAGAGCTTCGACGAGCAGGCGCTGTTCGTGCCGGGCGAGGAGGGCAGCGGTGACGGCCACGGCGACGATGTGCCCCTGGGCAACTGGCTGACCATCAACGGCAAGGTCTTCGATGGCCGCTTGAGCCTGGACTGGACCTTCAGCCGCGAGGTGTTCGACATCGCCGTGATGGAGCGCCTGGCGGGCGCCTATGGCGCTGCGCTGGGGCGGCTCATCGACCATTGCTGCGACGAGGGCATCCAGGGCCTGACGCCGTCCGACTTCCCGCTCGCCGGCCTGAACCAGAAGCAGCTGGATGCGCTGCCGGTAGCGGTGCCGCAGATCCAGGATGTGTACCCGCTGTCGCCGATGCAGGAAGGCATGCTGTTCCACAGCCTGGCCGACGACGCCACCGGGCTGTACGTCAACCAGATCAGCCTGCCCGTCGAGGGCCTCGACGCCGAGCGCTTCGCCTGGGCCTGGGAGCAGGTGATCGCCCGCGAGGACATCCTGCGGACCAGCTTCCACTGGCAGAGCGGCTCGAGCGAGCCGGTGCAGATCGTCCACCGCCATGTGGCGCTGGACCTGCGGCAGGAAGACTGGCGGCAGCGCGAGCAGGGCGAAGAGGCCCTCGCCGAGCGCGCGGCGGCCGATTACCGGGAAGGCTTCGACCTGGCGCAGGCCCCCTTGCAGCGCGTGTTGCTGCTGCGCCTGGACGAGCAGCGCCACCAGCTGATCTGGACCTGCCACCACATCCTCATGGACGGCTGGAGCAGTTCGCGGCTGTTCGGCGAGGTCATGCAGTTCTATGCCAAGGGCCAGGTCGCGAGCCGCAACGGGCCTTACCGTGACTTCATCGCCTGGCTGAAGCGGCAGGATGGGAACAGCCTGGAGTCGTTCTGGCGGGCACGCCTGGGCGAGCTGGAGCAGGCCACCTTCCTCGGCCAGTCGGTCTTCCCCCGGCATGTGCAGGACCTGCCGGGCCACGACGCCCTGTACACCCGCTGGGACGAGGTGCAGACCCGCCGCCTGCAGCAGGCCTGCCGCGACCTGCACATCACCCCCAACACCCTGATCCAGGGCGCCTGGCTGCTGCTGTTGCAACGCTTCACCGGCCAATCCACCGTGGTGTTCGGCGCCACCGTGGCGGGGCGCCCGGCCAGCCTGGCCAACGCCGACAGCATCCTGGGCCTGTTCATCAACACCCTGCCGGTGATCCAGACCCTGCGGGCGGAGCAGCCCCTGGTGCAATGGCTGCAGCAGCTCCAGGCGTACAACCTGGAGATCCGCGAGCACGCCCACGCCCCCCTGGCGGATATCCAGCGCTGGTCCGGGATGGGCGGCCAGGGGCTGTTCGACAGCATCCTGGTGTTCGAGAACTACCCGATCGACGAACGCCTGGGCGAGGAGAACGACACCGGCCTGAGCTTCGGTGCGTCCCGCAACCACGATGTGACCAACTTCCCCATGGACCTGGCGGTGCACCTGGGGGATCGGCTGTCCATCGAGTACCTGTTCCTGCGCAATGCGTTCAGCGTCGAGGCGGTGGAGCGTATCCGCGTCACCATGGAGCACATGCTGGAGGTGCTGATCGCCTCGCCGGACGTGGCCCTGGGCAACCTCGCGCTGCTGCCGCCCGTGCAGCAGCAGGCCTTCGCCCAGTGGAGCGCGGCGCCCGTGGCCGATGAACAGCCGACGGCACTGCTGCCCGAGCTGATCGCCCGCCACGCCGCCGAGCGCCCGGACGCCGTGGCGCTGATCTGTGGTGAACGGCAACTGTCCTATGGCGAGCTGGAGAGCCTGTCGGACCGGTTGGCCCACCGCCTGCTGGCGCTTGGCGCAGGCCCGGAGAACGTGGTCGGCGTGGCCCTGGAGCGCTCGGTGGAGACGGTCGTGGCCTTCCTGGCGGTGATGAAGAGCGGGGCGGCCTATGTCCCCCTCGACATCGACTACCCGGCGGAACGGCTGGCCTTCATGATCGAAGACTCCGCCATGGCGCTGCTGGTGAGCCACAGCGGCGTGCAGGAGCGCTTGCCCCGGGTGGATGGCCCGCAGGTGTTGCTGCTGGATGGCTTCGACGAATGGGCCGGCAGCACCGAGCCGCTGCGCAGCGGCCTGCTGGTGCAGAACCTGGCCTACCTGATCTACACCTCCGGCTCCACCGGCCGGCCCAAGGGCGTCGCGGTGACCCATGGCCCGCTGAGCATGCATTGCCAGGCGATCGCCAGGCTGTACGAGATGGATGCCGCGACCCGCGAGCTGCACTTCATGTCGTTCGCCTTCGACGGGGCCCATGAGCGCTGGCTGAGCACCTTGTTCAGCGGCGGCACCCTGGTCATCCGCGACGGTGCGCTGTGGACGCCCGAGCAGACCTTCGAGGCCCTGCACCGGCACGCCATCAGCATCGCCTGCTTCCCGCCGGCCTACCTCAAGCAGCTGGCCGAATACGCGGAGCAGAGCGGGCTGACCCCGCCACCGGTGCGCGTGTACTGCTTCGGCGGCGACGCGGTGCCGGACCAGACCTTCGAACAGGTGAAGGCCGCCCTGCGTCCCCGCTACTTCACCAACGGCTACGGGCCGACCGAGACCGTGGTCACCCCGATGCTGTGGAAGGTGCCGGCCAGCACCCGCTGCGAAGCCGCCTATGCGCCCATCGGGCGCGCGGTGGGGCAGCGCGCGCTCTATGTGCTGGACGAGAACCTCAACCCGTTGCCACCGGGCATCGCCGGCGAGCTCTACATCGGTGGCGAAGGCGTCGCCCGCGGCTATCACCGTCGTGCCGGGCTCAGCGCCGAGCGCTTCGTGCCCGACCCCTTCGGCAAGCCGGGTGATCGCATGTACCGCAGTGGCGACCTGGTGCGCCGCCGCGCCGATGGCGTGCTCGACTACGTCGGCCGCATCGATCACCAGATCAAGGTACGGGGCTTCCGTATCGAACTGGGTGAGATCGAGGCCTGCCTGCGCCAGTCGGGCGATGTCGGCGACGCCGTCGTGGTCGCCCGGGACAGCGCTTCGGGCAAGCAACTGATCGGCTACGTGGTGACGCCGGGCGGCGAGCCCATCGGCGACCGCCTGAAAGCCGAGCTGCGGGCCAGCCTGCCGGACTACATGGTGCCGGCGCAGATCATCTGCCTGCCGCGCCTGCCGGTGACGCCCAACGGCAAGCTTGATCGCCAGGCGCTGCCGGAGCCCGAGTTCAAGGGCACCCAGTACGTGGCCGGGCGGACCCGCGACGAGCAGTTGATGGCGCAGGTCTGGGCCGAGGTGCTGCAGGTGGAGCAGGTGGGCATCACCGACAACTTCTTCGAGCTGGGGGGCGACTCCATCCTCAGCCTGCAGGTGGTGTCGAGGGTGCGTAACCACCCGGAGCTGAACATGGAGCTGAAGCTCCGGGACCTGATGCGCCACCAGACCATCGAGGCGATCTTCGGGCAGCGACCAGTTGCGGATCAGCCCCAGGCGGACACCACCCAGGTGGCTGCCGAAGGCCAGTTCAACCTGATTCCGATCCAGCAGTGGCTGTTCGATGAGCGCATGGAAGAGCCTCACCACTTCAACCAGGCGTTGATGTTGCGCGCACGCCAGGCATTGAACCTGGCGGCCCTGGAGCTGGCGCTGCGCAGCATCGTCCAGCAGCACGACGCCCTGCGCCTGCGCTTCACCGAGGTCGGCGGGCGCAACCTGCAGCACTACCAGCCGTTGGCGGAGATGCAGGCGCTCTGGGCGTCGGAGCCCTTGCTCTGGCAGCGGGAGGTCGTGGACGAGGCGGAGCTGGAACTGTTCGCCGAGGAGGTCCAGCGCAGCCTGGACCTGCACGACGGCCCGGTCTGGCGCACCGCCCATGTGGCCATGGCCAACGGCGAGACCCGGGTGCTGATGGTGATCCATCACCTGGTCATCGACACCGTCTCCTGGCGGGTGCTGCTGCAGGACCTGCAGATGGCCTACGAGGCCTACGACAGGGGCGAGGCGCCAAGCTTCCCGTTCCGCACCAGCAGCTACCGTGCCTGGGCGGAAGGTCTGGGCGCCTATGCCGAGAGCTTCCCGGCCGAGGAGCGGGACTACTGGCTCGCGCAGGCGCGCCAGCCGGGCAGCGAGCTGCCTTGCGACAACCCGCGGGGCAAGAACCAGGTGCGGCACCAGGCGGTGGCTCACCTGACCCTGTCCGAGGTGCACACCCAGCAGCTGCTCAAGCAGGTGCCGGCGGTCTATCGGACGCAGATCAACGATGTGCTGCTGGCAGCCCTGGGCCGCGTGCTGTGCCGTTGGAGCGGGCAAGCCTCGGCGCTGATCCAGCTGGAAGGGCACGGGCGTGAGGACCTGGTGGCCGACATCGACCTGAGCCGCACCGTCGGCTGGTTCACCAGCATGTTCCCGGTACGCCTCACCCCGGGGCTGGACGACGACATCGGCGCCTCGGTCAGGGCCGTGCAACGCCAGCTGGCGGCGGTGCCGAACAAGGGGCTCGGCTACGGCGTCCTGTGCCACCTGAGTGGTCCGGAGGTCGCCGCGCAGTTGAGCGCCGCCCCCCAGGCGCGGGTCACCTTCAACTACCTGGGGCAGTTCGACCAGAGCTTCGACGACAAGGCCATGCTGGTGCCGGCGGCCGAGAGCTATGGCAGCTGCTACAGCCCCATGGCCGCACTGGGCAACTGGCTGGAAATCGTCGGGCAGGTGTACGACGGGCAGCTGGCCTTGCGCTGTGTCTTCAGCAATCGCCGCTACCGCGTCGAGACCGTCGAGCAACTTATGCAGGCCTACCAGGCCGAACTGGAGGCGCTGATCGAGCACTGCGTCGCGCAGGCGGCCTAAGTATTCGTTGCGGTCCTTCGTACTGCTGGGGGGCGCCACCTGCGTGGCCCCTCCGGTGGATGTACCCCTTGATCAAGGAACCATGCGATGCCATTGCATCCAGAGCTGAACGCCTTCCTCGACCTGGCGGAAGAAAGCCAGGCCAGTGGCCCCGGGCCTTTCCATGTGTCGTCCCCGCAGCAGGCCCGGGAGGCCTTCGAACGCACCACCTTGCAGTTGCGCTGGGCCGCGCCGCAGGGCGTGCGTTCGACGGATTTCGAGCTCCACAGCCGGGATGGCGCCTCGCTGCCCCTGCGCCTGTACCGGCCGTCCACTGCCAGCGGAACGCTGCCCGTCCTGGTGTATTTCCACGGCGGCGGCTACGTGGTCGGCAGCCTCGACTCCCATGACGGCGTGTGCCGCGAGTTCTGCGAGCGGACGCCGTGCGCGGTGCTTTCGGTCGGCTATCGCGTGGCGCCCGAGCACAGGTTCCCGACCCCGCTGAACGACGGTGCCGATGCGCTGGCCTGGCTGGCCGCCCATGCCGGGGAGCAATCCCTGGATCTCACCCGCGTGGTCTTCGGCGGCGACAGCGTCGGCGCCACCCTGGCCACGGTGTTGGCCCTGGAGGCGGCGCGCTCGGCGGCGGCGGTCATCAGGCCCTGCCTGCAGCTCCTGTGCTACCCGGTGACCGATGCCTCGGCCAGCAGCTCGTCGATGCAGCTGTTCGGTGAGGGCTACCTGCTGGAAAGCGAAACCCTGGAGTGGTTCTACCGGCATTACGCGCGGGAGGCGGCCGACCGGCTCGATTGGCGCTTCTCGCCGTTGCTGGCGACCGACCATGCCGGCGTGGCGCCGGCGGTGATCGCCCTGGCAGGGTTCGACCCGCTGCTGGACGAGGGACGGGCTTATGCGCGGCGCCTGCAGGAGCAGGGGGTTGCGGTCCAGGTGCTGGAGTTCGAGGGGCTGATCCACGACTTCCTGCGCCTGCGCAGCGTGGTGCCGGATATCGACGACGTCTACGCGCAGCTGGTGTCCGCCTTGCGCCAGGCGCTGGCGCGTTGAGCCGGCGATAGCACCTGGCTCTGTCGGCGTTAGCTGTTGTGGTTTTAATGCAAGCGCTCAAACACGGCTATTTCCGGGCACCCAAGGGTTCGTGCCACCTCCACCGCATGGGTTTCGCTTCGCTCTACACCATCCTACGAAAGCCGCCGCTACGTGCACGTTGGGTTGGTGCGCACATCAATGTGTGGATTTGAGCGAAGAACGTTGGAGCAGCCGCCAAACGCCCCTTTCAGGAGGCCGAGCGAATCGTCGTGTAGGGGGTTGAGCGACATGGATGTCGCGAGAGGCGCATCGGGCCAGGGATGGCCCGTTGTGCCATGCCCCTGGAACGATGATGGAGCGAGGGAAGTCTGGCGAAGCCAGACCCGTATGCAGCGAGCGTTTTTGGTTCCTTTTCAACGATTGTGTATAGACCGGAGACATGGTGGACACATGTGCGGGGACATGGTTGACACATTATGGTCCGTAGTCAGGGTTGTTCAGGTCGATAGTTCGTAGAAATTGATGGCAGAAGTACACGTCGTACAACGCATCGCTTTCAGGCCTGGGACGTATAGCGATCAGGTGCCCAGCAAGCCCCTTGGCGATGCGGAAGTAGTGTTTTCTAAAGCGGAATCGGCTGTGATAAACCTTTGTCACTTCGTCATCCGGGGCATATTCGAAGTCCTCCAGTTTTTCTGGAAATGGCCAGGGGCTTGTGCGGTATCGCTCCATGGGAACCTGATAGCCCAGCGCTTCGTGGGGCCGTTGAAGGTTGTAGATCTCCCTCCATTGATCGAAAGCAGCCTGGGCTTCGATCAAGTCGTGAAAGCGCTTTCCCTTGAGTACTTCAGCTTTGAGCGCGCGATGAAAGCGCTCGTTTTTGCCATTGGTTTGTGGATGGTAAGGCCGGCTGAAACTCAGGCGAATGCCCAGCCGGACCAGCCAAACACCCAGCTCGGATAGTTCACCCGGATTACGTGGCGAGCCCCAAGGGGAGCCGTTATCGGTGTTGATTCGGGCAGGCAAACCATAGCGGCGGAAGACTTCGCTCAGCTTTTCCTGAACCGTTTCCTTGCGCTCATTGGCGCAGGCCTGGATCGCCAGGTTGAAGCGGGAATGGTCATCCACAACCGTCAACGGATGACACTGGCCTTGCTGGGTCGGAAAGTAGCCCTTGAAATCCATCTGCCAGAGGTCATTGGGGGCCTCGTGCTCGAAGCGCTGCCAGGGCTTCTTGGCTTCCTTTTCAGGCGGCAGGATCAGCAGATGGCGGTGCAGGACGTTAGTCACAGTGCTGGGGGCAATACCGCAGTTAAGGACATAGCTGATCTTGCGTCCGCCCCACGCAGGATGCGCCTGACGCAACGCAACCACCTCCGTTTCCAGCGCGGGAGGGGTCCGCTTGGGGCTATTGAGCGGCCGGCGGGATTTCTCGTGCAGGCCATCTCTCCCGCTCTGTTCGTATCGCTTAAGCCACTTGTAAGCCGTTTGCGGGCTGATACCGAAGCGTCGGCACAGTTCTCGCCTGTTGCTGTCAGGCTGTAAGGCCAACGCAATGAATTCCTCTTTCAAGCTCATGGCGTCTCTCGTGTTCCAAGGCATGGTATGGATCCCCGGCAAGGCAGCTCGCCGGAAAGTGTCAACCATGTCTCCGTACACCTGTCAGCTATGTCCTCGGTCTATACAAACGATTGGAAAAGGGACTCGCCCGGGTGGGCGAAACCAGAAACATCACCAGGGCTCGGCAATCAGCTGGACTCAAATCCTCTAGCAACACTTAACGCAGACAGAGCCATAGCACCCGGCGGCCCAGGCCGCTCAAGGCCCGGTTTTTCATGGGCGGAGGAGGGGGGGGCCGTCCCCGAATGCTGGCCTCGACCCTGCACGGCAGCCATAAAAAAACCGGGCCTGAGCCCGGTTTCTTCATGCCGCTGGCGTTCACCAGTCGTAGGACACCTCGACCGAAGCGACACGCTCCTGGCCGTAGTAGCAGCCGAACGAGTAGTTGCAGTCCGACACGTACTCGCGGTCGAAGAGGTTCTGCACGTTCAGGCTGGCCTGGAGGCCTCGCATGTCGCTGGAGAGCTTGCCCAGGTCATAGCTGAGGGTGGTGTCGTAGACGACGTAGGACGGGGTGTGAAAGCTGTTGGCGGCGTCGCCCGGCTTGCGGCCGGTGTAGCGCGCGCCCACGCCCCAAGTGAGGCCGGCGAGGGGCGCCTGGACGAAGTGGTAATCGACCCAGGCGGTTGCGGACACGGGGGCCTGCGCCTCGCTGCGGTTGTCTTCGTTGCCGTAGGTTTCCTTGGTGTAGAAGGAGTCGATGTAGGTCGCGGCCGCGAGCACGTCGATGTTCTCGATGCTGGACTTGACCTCCAGCTCGATGCCTCGGGAGCGCACTTCACCCTGTTGCGACTGGTACTGGGGGTATTCGACGTCCCCGGTCAGCACGTTCTTCTGCTCGATCTGGAAAACCGCGGCGGTGATCAGGGTCTTCTCATAGGGCTGGTACTTCACGCCCACTTCGTACTGTTTGCCTTCGGTCGGCTCGAATGCCTTGCCACCGCGCTCAGGGGCGGCGGTGCCGACGGTCGGCAGGAAGGACTCGGAGTAGCTGATGTAGGGCGCCAGGCCGAAGTCGGTGACGTAGGTCAGGCCCACGCGACCGGTGAACTTGTGGTCACGCTGTTCGGTGATGGTGTCGGCCAGCAGGTCCTTGTTCTCCACCTCGGCCCAGTCCTTGCGGCCGCCGATGGTCAGGATCCAGCTGTCGAGCTTGATCTGGTCCTGGGCGTAGAGGCCGATCTGGCGGATGGTGTTGTCCCACTTGGTGTCCAGCACGGGCGTCAGGCTGCTGGTGTCGTAGTTGTTCTTGCCGTACAGGTCCACCGGCAGCACGTTGTAGGCGTTGTAGCCGTCGTACTTGCGGTTGAAGTGGCGGTAGTCGATCCCCGCCAGGGTGGTGTGCTCCAGGGCGCCGGTGTTGAACTTGAACTCCAGGTTGTTATCCAGCGTGTAGGCGGTGTTGTGCTGTTGCCAGTCCAGCTTCACGCGGTTGGCGCGGGTGTAGTCGGTGTCGCCGTTGGTGTCGGTCGCGAAGCTGCGCAGGTAGAAGCCCTTGTAGCGGTCGCGCACGTCGATGTAGCGGGCGGTGGAGCGGAATTTCAGGTCATCGGTGAGGCTCTGGGTGAAGTCGTAGCCCAGGATGTACTGGTCGCGCTTGTAGTCGTTGTACTTGGAGTCGCCGGAGAAGAAGTCGCGGTCGATCTTCTGCCCGTTGGGGCCACGGACCAGGCTGCCGACCATCGGCAGGGCCTGGTAGTCGAACAGGCCGTCGTCACGCTGGATCTGCGCCAGCAGGGTCAGGGAGGTGTCTTCCGACGGGGCCCAGGTCAGGCTGGGGGCGAGCAGCAGCCGTTCGTTGTTGGTGTGCGCGACCTGCTCGTTGCCTTTCTTGGCCAGGCCGACCAGGCGATAGGAGAACTGTTTCTCCTCGTCGATGGGGCCGCTGGTGTCGAAGGCACCGTTCACCCGGTGGTAGCTGCCCAGGCCGAACTTCACCTGGCTGCGCTGCTCGGTGGTCGGGCGCTTGGACACCATGTTCACCACGCCGCCGGGCTGGTTCTGCCCGTAGAGGACCGAGGACGGCCCCTTGAGCACTTCGACGCGTTCCAGGGTGTAGGGGTCGATCTGCGGTGCACCGCCCAGGCTGCCCGCGTAGGGCAGGTAGGCGCCGTCCAGGTACAGCGGGGTCGGGGCGAAGCCGCGGCTGGTGATCTCGTCGGCGATGGCGTTGCGATCGGTGAAACCGTTGACGCCGAGGCCGGGCGTGTAGCGCAGGGCCTGGGTCAGGTTGCGGGCGCCCTGGGTTTCGATCTGGTCGGCGGTGACGACGTTGATGGCCTGGGGGATCTCCAGGATCGGGGTGTCGGTCTTGGTGCCGGTGGCGCTGCGGGTGGCCACGTAGCCGTCGACGGGGCCATAGGCCGATTCGGTCGACTGGCCGGAGATGTTGATGGTGCTCAGCTCGAGGGAGTCGGAGGCGGAGCGCTTCTGCAGGATGGCGGTGTTGTTCTGCAGGCTGAAGGACAGGTTGGTGCCCGCCAGCATCCGCGCCAGGGCCTTGTCGGTGGAGAGCCGGCCGACGACCGCCTGGCTGCGCAGGCCCTGGACGTCATCGGCGCTGTACAGCACCTGGAGGTCGGCCTGCTTGCCCAGGGTCAGCAGCGCGCTGGCCAGCGACTGGGCGGGAATGTTGAATTCGATCTCTTGGGCTTGTACCTGGGCGGCAACCGCCATGGAGAAGGCGAAGCCCAGCGCGGTGGCGTTGAAACCCGGCTGAAGCATACGGCGCATGAGCAATGCCTTGGTGAGGTTCGTAAGTCCCGGAAGCGCTGGCATGGTGGTCCTCGTGGTCTTCAAAGTGATGGCGTTGTTTTTGATTTTTGATAAGACGAATGGCACTGGAAAAACCGGAAATAAGAATCGTGATCAATCATGCTGTCTGCAATTCGGTCACCACTTTTCCCGCTTCCATGCGCACCAGCTGGTCGGCGATGTCGAAATAGCGGTCGTCGTGGGAGATCACGATGATGGTCTTGCCCAGGCGTTTGAGGTCCGGCAGCAGCTCGGTGTAGAAGATGCGGCGGAAGGTGGGGTCCTGGTCGGCGGCCCATTCGTCGAACACCAGCACGGGCCGCTCTTCCAGCCAGGCGTTGACCAGCGCCAGGCGCTTGCGTTGCCCGGTGGACAGGTCGGTGGTGGTGAAGGAGCCGTCCCGGACGCTCACCTTGTGGGCGATCTCCAGGCGTTCCAGGTAGGTGTTGGCGTCTTCGGGCAGGTGCTGGTCGCCCTGGACGACATCGTCGAACAGGTAGTAGTCGGCGAAAATGGTGGTGAACAGCTGGCGGTAGTCATCCCGCGTGCGCGCGTTCACCGCCTGGTCGTTCAGGCGTATCTCGCCATGTTGCGGGGCATAGAGGCCCAGCAGCAGCTTGATCAGGGTGGTCTTGCCGCAGCCGTTCTCGCCGACGATGAAGACGATGTCGCCCTGGTCGATCTTCAGGTTCACCGGGCCGAGGCGGAACGGGGCGCTGCCCTCGACGGCGGGGAAGGCGTAGGACACATCGCGCAGTTCGAGGCTGCTGATGGACTTGTCCGGGCTGCCCTGGGCGTTGAGGAGCAGGTGGGGCTCGGGTGAGGAGAACTGCTCCGACAGCTCGGCGATGCGGCTGAACGCGATCTGTGCCTGGCCGATGATCGGCAGCGTGCCGATCAGGTGTTCCAGCGGCCCCTTCATGTACAGCAGCACCAGGACGAAGCCGCTCATGACCGTCTTGTCGGCGCTCGGCCACATCGACTGCATGGCCAGGGCCAGGCCGATGACCACGAAGAACAGCATCGAGCCGAAGGACTTGGCGATCACGAAGGTGTTGATGGAGCGGATCTGCGTGTTGCAGATGTTCTGGGCCGTCTGCTCGATCCCTGACACGTACATGCGGTTGCGGCGTGGGCGGTGGATCCTCAGTTCCTTGGCGCCCTCGGCGATGGCGCTGTAGTTCTTCTGCAGGTCGTCTTCCCAGTCGCGGGCCTGCATGAAGCCTCTGATCCCCCGCCCTTGGGCGAAGTACTGCACGGTGATGCCGATGACGATGGCCAGCACCAGTATCAGGAACATCGGCCAGGACAGCATGGCCAGGTAGCCCATGCACCCCAGGGTGACGGTGAGTGCGATGGCCAGCGGCGAGAAGGCGAAGGCGAAGTCGCTGATGGTGTCGACGTCATGGGTCAGCACGGGGATCAGGCGATGGGTGCGGAAGCGCTCGATCTGCTCGATCGGCGCCGAGAGCACCTTCTCGCCCAGTTCCTTGCGCAGCTTGGCGATGATGTGCTGCCCGACGTAGTTGGTGCCGATGTCCGAATAGATGGCGCTGCCCAGTGCCAGCAGGCACAGCCCCGCGAAGGCGGCCACGACGCCGCCGCTCAGGCTGGTTTCGGAATGCAGGGCGCCGTTGATGGTCGCCAGCAGCACCGTGACGCTGAGGCCGCCCACCATGCCCAGCACGATGGAGCTGATGACGATCAGTCGGAAAGGTTTGAGCAGCGTGAACAACTCTTTGATCACTCCGCGCGCGGGCCTGTTCATGGGGGGTACCTGCTTGAAGAGTTGGCGGGTGGCCGCTGCCACCCGCTGGGGCGCAACCCGTGGCTGCGCACCTCTTGAACGTCTGGTGACGGGGCAAATTTAGCGGGGGGGCTAAAGCTCCCTAGCGACCCGGAAGCCGATCCAGTCGCCGCGCTCGGTGGTGACCAGCGCATTGCGGTTGCCGGAGCGGGAGAAGATCGGCGCCTCGCCCCAGTCGTTACCGCGGATCTGCACGACCTCGCACGTCTCCTCCATCCACGGGCTGCCATCGGTGGGGGCGCCGACGTAGCTGTCGTGCAGGCAGTCCGCCACCCATTCGTAGACGTTGCCGTGCATGTCGTAGACGCCGAAGGCGTTGGCCGGGAAGGTGCCCGCCGGGGAGGTGAAGTTGTAGCCGTCGGCGGCGCCGTAGGTGTTGGCGTGCTGGGCGATGCTGTACTCCTTGCCTTCGTCGAAGGGGAAGGGGAACGGGCCTTCGCTGCCGGCGCGGGCGGCGTACTCGCGTTCGGATTCGCTGAGCATGCGGTAGTGCTTGCCGGTCTTCTTCGACAGCCAGGCGACATAGGCCTTCACCTCGTCGTAGCTGATGCACACGGCGGGCTGCTCGGGGCCTTGCGGGTAGCTGGGCTTGCCGTTGCTGCACAGGCGGCCGGGGCGGTCGTCGCCGTCGGGGAGGGTGACCTTGGCCTCGCGCTGCCAGGCCTGCAGCTCCTTGGCCAGCACCTGGAACTTGCTGATGGCGAAGGGCTTGGCGAAGGTCACGGTGTGCAGCGGGCCTTCGTCGGGTTGGCGGCCGACTTCGTCGTCGGGGGTGCCCATGGTGAAGCTGCCGGCGGGCAGCACGACCATCTCGGGGCAGTCCTTGCAGTCCTTGAACAGGCTGCCGGGCTTGTTCGCCTCGGCGGCGAAGGCCGGGGCGGCGGCGAACAGGGTGGCCACCAGGGCCAGGGGCTTGAGTGCATGCATGGCGATTTTCTCGAAGGGCGAAAGGGTCAGGCGAGCTGCGGGGCGAGGATGTCCATCACCCGGTCGATCTCGGCTTCGTCGTTGAGCAGGCTGGGGGCCAGGCGCACCACCGGACCGACGTCGCGGTCCACGGCGTCGCTGATCACCTTGTTGGCCATCAGGTGGCGGGCGACGGCGTCGCAGTCGCGGCCCGCGACACGGAAGAAGGTGAAGCCCGAAGACAGCGCGGTGCTGCGTGGCGTGACCAGTTGCACCTTGGCATGCTCGACGAGGCGGTCCTTGAGGTAGCTGTTGAGCTGGTGGATGCGTGCCTGAACATCAGCCTTGCCCAGCTCCAGGTGCAGCTCGAAGGCCTTGCCCACCGCCAGGCGATGGTCGAAGGCGTGGTAGCCGCCGGGGGTCATCAGGGTGCCGAAGGTCTCGCCCATGGTGAAGGTGGGCACGCTGGGCACCAGATGGGGCTGCGGTTTTTCCTCGCGGGCGATGATGACGCCGGTGCCGCGCGGGCCGAACAGCCACTTGTGGGTGCCGGCGATGAAGTAGTCGCAGTTGAAGTCGGCGAAGTTCAGGTCCTCGACGCCGAAGCCGTGGACGCCGTCCACCACGTAGAGGATGCGGTCGGCCTCGTCGCGGCCCTGGTTGGCTTCCTTCACCAGCTGGCCGACCTCGCGTGCCGGCAGCTTCACGCCGCTGCCGGATTGCACCCAGGTCATGCCCAGCACGCGGGTCTCGGGGCGGATGGCCTGGCGGATGTTGCCGAGCATCTCGTCCACCGAGGCGCTGTGCGGCGCCTTGAACAGCGGCACGCTGCGCACCCGGGTGCCCATCATCTGCTCGCGGTACTCCAGGCGGGTCATGGTGGAGTAATGCTCGTGGGCGCTGACCAGGATCTCCTTGCCCGGTGCCACCTGCAGACCGCCGTAGATCATCGACAGGCCGTCGGTGGTGCTGCCGGTGAGGGCGACCTGGTTCGGTTGCACGCCGAAGTAGCGGCCAGCCCAGGCGCGTACTTCGTTCTCGTAGCCCCAGAGTTCCTCGCGCTCCCAGTCCAGCACTTCGCCGGGGTTCTGGTCGAGGCGGGCGCGGAAGTGGGCGATGGCCTCGCGCACCACGCGGGGGTGGGAGGCGAGGAGGAAGCTGCAGAAGTGCAGGTAGGCCGGGTCCAGGTCGAACTGCTGGCGCAGCGCCTGCCATTTGTCCTTGGCCGGGCTGGCCGGCGGCGTGGCGGCCTGGGTGTGGCCGGCGAGGGTGGAACCCAGGGGCAGGGCGGCAGCGAGCAGGCCGGCCTGCTTGAGGAAGGTACGGCGATCGCTCATCAGCCACGCTCCGCTTGCGGTTGCTCGGCGCTGGCGGCGGCCGGCTTGGCGCGGCGTTGCACCTCTTCCCAGACGCGGAGGAAGTTGCCGCTCCAGAGCTTGGCGATATCGGCGTCGGAGTAGCCGCGCTTGATCAGTTCCGCGGTGAGGTTGCGCGACTCGCCGACGTTCATCCAGCCGTCGACGCCGCCACCGTCGTTGAAATCGGAAGCGATGCCGACATGGTCGATGCCGACCTTGCGCACGGTGTAGTCGATGGCGTCCACCAGCTCCTTGACGCTGGCACGGGGCTCCTCTTCGAGGATGGCGTAGAGCGAACTGGCGTACTCGCCGAAGCGCTGTTCGGGCCAGATGGAGATGATCGCGTCACCCGGCATCAGGGCGTTGGCCAGGCCGTCCAGCGGCTGCAGGTCGAAGCGCGCGCGCAGGGCGTTGAGCTTGTCCAGGGTCGGCTTGCTGAGGGGCTTGAGGTAGGCGGGGAAGCCCACCACCTGGATCACGCCGCCGCTGTCCTTGATGGTTTGCAGCTCGCGGTCGCTGAGGTTGCGCGGGATGTCCACCAGCGCGCGCGGCGCCGAGTGGGAGGCGACCATGGGGGCGCGGCTGAGGCGCGCGACGTCTTCCAGGGCCAGGGTGGACATCTGCGACACGTCGATGATCACGCCCAGGTCATTGAGCCGCGCCACCGCCTGCTCGCCCAGGGGCGAGAGGCCGCCGAGGGCATCGACGCTGTCGTTGAAGAAGGGCAACGGGCGCGAGGAGTCGGCCCAGGCGTTGTTGCCCACGTAGCTGAAGCCGAACATGCGCATGCCGCGCGCGGCCCAGGTGTCCAGGGCGTTGAGGTCTTCGCCCAGGGGGTAGGCGTTGAGCATGCTGATGAAGATGGCGAACTTGCCTTCGCCGTGCAGGCGGCGGAAGTCGGCCGGGGTGTAGGCGATGCCGACCTGGTTGGGGAAGTCGCGCACCATGCCGCTGATGATCTTGTAGCGCAGCTCCTGCTGGTGGCGCGCCTCGTCGACGAAGGCGGCGGTGGGGCGGTGGGGGGCGTTGGGGCCGTTCCAGATCTCCGGCCAGCCGAAGATGGTCAGCGCCGCGCCGGAGAGGCGTCCGCGCCCGGCCTTGACCAGGTCGAACTGGCCTTCGCCGTCCTTGTCGACCTCGTTGCCTCCGGTGCCGAAGTCCGGCGGCACGGTGATGTGGCTGTCGAAGGAAAGAATGCGGTCCTGCAGCTCCTCGGCGTGCTTCATCACCTCGCGCGGGTAGCCTTCGGCGGGCCGTGGGAAGAGGACGTACCAGGCCGCAGCAGCGACGAGGGCGAGGAGAAGCGCCAGGGCGACGAGGTAGGGGGCCTTGCTGGAGCGGGTCGTGTTCATTGCCATCCCGTTGATTGCCAGGGTCGATGCGGTTCCGGCGCCCGCCGCTGCGGGGTTCGCCTGTCACGGAGGAACGAGGGTGGCGGCGGGAAATTTAGCGCTGCGGGGGCAGTAAATTTGTATCAGGGCCTCTCGTTCTAGCTGGAGTGGCTGACACGGATACGGATGTGACGATGAGGTTTTCCAGGCGTGGGTTCATGGCGGGGCTGGCGGTGGTCGGGGCGGCAGTGCCTGCGGTGTGGTACGCACGCCAGCCGGTGGACCACGACGACAAGCTGGAGAAGGACCAGGTGGAGACCCCTGGCGAGGCCAGTGTCGAGGCCGCCGCAGGCGAGGGCGTGAGCCTTACCGGCAAGCTGCGCGGCATCTGGGACCTGCGCTTCAGCGGCATGGACATCGGCCTGGACGACCTGCCCGTGCAGGGCGTGCAGATGCTCCTCGATATCGGCCCCACCGGGCGCTCCCTGCGCGGCTTCATCGACCTGGGCGAACGCCTGCGTGGCAGCCAAGAGCCCCGTTACCGGGTGCTGGGCGAGCTGGTGGCGGCGGATGCCGGGAAGCTGCGCTGGCGCCTGGTGCCGGTGGGCGAGTCGGCCCCCAGCCATGAGCTGGAGGCGATCCTCGACGAGGTCTGGAGCAGCTGGGGCGATGCCGGGGCGGGGACGCTGACCGGGCGCATCCGCCGTATCGACCGGCCACTGGACATGCCCGAGCCGGACAGCCAGTTCGTCGCCACCAAGCGTGCCTTCCCCGAGGCGCACCAGGTCACCCCGCTGGCACCGGCGCTGATGCGCTGGCTGGTGTCCGCCGAGCACCGGCTGTTCCACCAGCTCTGGCACGCCACGCGGGACAAGTGGCACCGCTTCGACGACGCCCGCCGCGATGCCCTGCGCGGCGCCGGCTGGCAGCCCGGCCCGCGTGACGCCGAACGCGGCGCACGGGGGCGGCGCAAGCACCTCAACGGCTCGGGCGAGGACTTCTTCTTCATGCACCGGCACATGCTCGGCCAGGCCCGTGCCCTGCAGCCCGACTTGCCCAACTGGACGCGCCTGCCGCTGCCCTCGCCCTATGTCGAGCACGATCGCCTGGGGTTCATCCGCTACCAGGAGAACCACGACGGCAACTCGGTACCGCCGGCCTGGCTGGCGGCCGATGACGAGGAGCTGAGCGAGTGGCTGCGCGGCATCAAGGCGACCGAGACCTTCTTCAGCAACTTCCAGGTGTGGGAATCCCAGTACCAGGACCCGGACTACCTGAGCCGGCTGACCCTGTCGGAGTTCGGCTCCGAGGTGGAGCTGAACATCCACGACTGGCTGCACATGCGCTGGGCCACGGTCACCCGCGACCCATCCAACGGCATGCCGGTGGTGGGCGACCGCGACCAGGCGGACTACGCCGCGCGCTGGTTCCGCGCCGAGAACGACTATCTGGGCGACCCCTTTTCCTCCCATGTGAACCCGGTGTTCTGGCGCTTCCATGGCTGGATCGACGACCGCATCGAGGACTGGTACCGCGCCCATGAGCGCGCCCACCCGGGCGAGGTGCAGCGCCGCGATATCAACGGCGTCTCCTGGTTCGCGCCGGGGCGCTGGGTGGAGGTGCCCGACCCCTGGCTCGGCCCGAGCACCCATGGCTGCGGTGGCATCACCGACGCCGGCGGCGGCATGGGCGAGATGGAGATCGAAGCCATGAAGCTGGCCTTGCGCATCGCTTTCAGTGACGAGGGCGATATCAGCGACCTGCTGCGCCGCACCCCGCGCCGGCCCTGGTATGCGCGCAACCTGAAGTTACCGGGCAAGGCCTGATCAGCCGGGCGAATGAATTGGCTCTGTCTGCGTTAGCTGTTGTGGTTTTAATGCAGGCGCTCAAGCACGGTTCTTTCCGGGCACCGAAGTATTTCTGCCACCTCCACAGCATGGGTTTCGCTTCGCTCTACGCCATCCTACGAGAGCCGCCGCTACGTGCACGTTGGGTTGGTGCGCACATCAATGTGTGGATTTGAGCAGAGAAAGTTGGAGCAGCCGCCAACGCCCCTCCAGGAGGCCGAACGCAGTCGTTGCGCCGGGGGACGAGCGGCATGGATGCCGCGAGAGGCGCGCCAGGCCATGGATGGCCCATCGCGCCGGCCCCCGATAGCGACGATGGAGTGAGGGAACCCCGGCGAAGCCGGGGCCGGATGATGGGGCAAGCCCTTTTGGTTTCTTTTGGGGCGACTGCCAAAAGAGACTCGCCCGGGGGGGCGAAACCAGAAACATCACCAGAGCTCGACAATCAGCTGAGCTCAAATCCTTTAGCAACACTTAACGCAGACAGAGCCAATGAATTCGCTCCCACGGGCGATGCTGCGCACCGCTGGGCGAATGAATTGGCCCCTACACAAGCGTGCCGGGATCGGCCTGTGCGCGTGCCTGAATGCCGATCACGAATGAATTCGTTCCCACAGGCAGGGCGTACCCCGGAGCGTAGGGTGGAGGTCGCTTTTTACCTCCACCAGGCGGGGCATCAGGTCGACACCGATGGCGGTCGAGGCGGGATGTCGGTCGGGTGAAACCCGGCGCGTGGTGCATTGCCAATCGCGAATGAATTCGCTCCTACAGGCGATGTTGCGCCTGGTGCGAATTGGGTAGCCCGGGCTTCAGCCCGGGGTGCGTTCGGCCAGCTGATTAGCGTCCGGTGTCCAGCCGCCACCCAGGGCCTTGTAGAGGCCGACGGCGGCTTGCAGGCGGGCGAGGCGCAGTTGCACGGCTTCGTCTTCGGCCTGGTAGAGGCTGCGCTGGGTTTCCAGCACGGTGAGCAGGGTTTCGGCGCCGGCGCGGTAGCGGTTTTCCGCGAGGTCGAAGGCGCGTTGCGCCTGGGCCAGCTCCTCGGCTTGCCATTGGCGTTGGCGGTCGAGGCCGTCGATGGCCAGCAGGGCGCGCTCCACATCGCCGAAGGCGGCGACGATGGCGGCGCGGTAGTTGGCCAGCAACTCTTCCTCGCGGGCCTGGCGCTGCTGGTGGCTGGCGTCGAGGCGGCCGGCATTGAGGATCGGCGCGGCGAGGCCGGCGGCGACGCCGAAGTAGGGGTTGCGCAGCACGTCGGAGAACTGCTCGGAACCCGTGCCGAGGTTGGCGCTGAGGGTCAGGCTCGGCAGCATCGCGGCGCGGGCGACGCGCACGTCGGCATCGGCGGCGGCCAGGCGGGCTTCGGCGGCAGCGATGTCGGGGCGGCGCCCGAGCAGTTCGCTGGGCAGGCCGGCGCCGGTGCTGGGCCATTGCAGGGTGCCCAGCTTCTCGCCCTTCAGGCTGAGGGTTTGCACCGGTTGGCCGAGCAGGGCGGCGAGGGCGACGCGGGCTTCCCCGGCCTGCTGGTGCAGGCGCTCCAGGGCGCGTTCACGGCCGGCCACCAGGCTGCGCTGCTGGGCAAGCTCCAGCTGCGTGGCGGCACCGGCACCCTGGCGCGCGTCCACCAGTTGCAGCACCTGGCGGGCATTGTCGAGGTTGCTTTTGGCGATGCGCCGTTGCTCGTCCAGGGCCAGCACCTGCAGGTAGCTGCTGGCGACGCCGGCGAGCAGGGTCAGCTCCAGGGTCGCCTGGTCGAAGCGGGCCGCATCCAGGCCGTGCAGGGCGCTGTCGCGGGCGGCGCGCTTGCCGCCCCAGAAGTCCAGCTCGTAGCTGGCGCTGAGGCCGGTGGCGTAGGTGTCGAAGCGGGGTTGGTCGGAGGAGGCGTCCAGGGCGCTGAAGCCCTTGTCGCCCAGCAATTGCTGGTAGCTGCCGCTGAGTTCGGCCTTCACCTCGGGCAGCAACGGGGCGCCGGCGATGATCGCAGCCGTGCTGGCCTGGCGCACCCGCGCGCGGCCGGCGGCCAGGTCGAAGCTGCCCTGGCGGGCCTGGTCGATCAGCGCGGCGAGTTCCGGGCTGCCGAAGGCGCGCCACCAGTCGGCGGCAGCCTGCGCCTGGCGGTTGTCGGTGCTGGCCTGCCAATGGGCGGGCGGCGCGATACCGGTGGTGGGTGTCTTGTCCGTGCCGGCGCAGGCGCCGAGGGCGAGACACAGGGGCAGCAGGGTGCGGGGCGTGAATACGGTCATGGGCTGCTCAGTGCGGTTACCGGGTCGAGCCGTGCCGCCTTGCGCGCCGGCATGAAGCCGAAGGCGACGCCGGTGGCCAGGGCGCAACCGAAGGCGCCGAGCATGGCGGTGAGGGAGAAGGCGATGGCGACGTCCGCCAGTAGCAGCGCGCCACCCACCAGCAGGGCGATGGCGATGCCGGCGATGCCGCCGGTGACCGAGAGCAGCGTGGCTTCGGTGAGGAACTGGCGGAGGATGTCGCGCTGGCGGGCGCCGGTGGCCATGCGGATGCCGATTTCACGGGTCCGTTCGCGCACGGTCATGAGCATGATGTTCATCACGCCGATGCCGCCCACCAGCAGGGAGATGGCGGCGATGGCACCGAGCATCAGCGAGAGGCTGTTGCGGGTACTGGCCTCGGCCTGGATCAGCGCGGCGTTGTTGGTCACCTCGAAGTCGCGCACGCCGCGGTGCAGGCGCAGCAGCAGGCGGTCGATGGCGGCTTCGGCCTGTTGCACGCGGCTGGCGTCGGCGGCAGCGACCACGACGAAATCCGGGTCGGGCTTGCCGAACAGGCGGATGCTGGCGGTGGAGTAGGGCACGACGATCTGGGTGTCGGCGTCTTCGTCGCCGGAGCTGGCGCCCTTGGCCACCAGGGTGCCGATCACCTGGAAGGGCACGTTCTCGATGAGGATGTGCTGGCCGATGGGGTCGCGCCCGGCGAACAGCTTGTCGCGCACCTTCTGGCCGATCACCGCGACGGTGGCGGCGCTGTCTTCGTCGGCCTGGTCGAAGAAGGCGCCTTCGGCGACGGGCCAGTTGAGGATGCTGGGGAAGTCGATGCCGTTGCCCCGGGTGTAGGCCTGGAAATCGAGGTTGCCGTGGCGCACCAGGGTGTCGCCGCCGGTGACCGGCATGATCCGCTGCACCTGGGGCAGGCCGGACAGCGCGGCGATGTCGGCAAGGGTGACCACGCCCTCGGGCACGCGTGGGTTCGGCGAGAAACCGGAGAGGTAGATGATGTTGGAGCCGAAGGCACCCATCTGCGCCATCACCTGGCGCTTGCTGCCTTCGCCGATGGCCAGCATGACCACCACCGAGGCGACGCCGATGACGATGCCGAGCAGGGTCAGGGCGGTGCGGAAGCGGTTCACCCACATCACCCGCCAGGCGGCGCGCAGGGCTTCCAGCAGTTCGCCGCGCCAGGCGCCGGCGGGCAGTTCGCGGCGTTCTTCCAGGCGCTCGCGCAGGCGGCTGGCAGGCAGCGCGCCGGCGTTGCCGCTGGGCAGCTGGCCGTCGGCGCTGTCGCTGAGGATATGGCCGTCGCGCACTTCGATGATGCGTTGGGCGCGGGCGGCCACTTCGCGGTCGTGGGTGATGAGGATCACCGCGTGGCCCTGGGCGGAAAGCTCGTCGAGCAGCTTCATCACCTCGATGCCGCTCTGGCTGTCGAGGGCACCGGTGGGTTCGTCGGCGAGGATCACGTGGCCGCCGTTCATCAGCGCGCGGGCGATGGAGACGCGTTGCTGCTGGCCGCCGGACAGCTGGTGCGGGCGGTTGCCGGCGCGGCTTTCCAGGCCCAGGCGCTGCAGCAGTTCGGCAGCCCGGGCGGCGCGCTCGGGGCCGGGGGTGCCGGCGTAGATGGCCGGCATCTCGACGTTTTCACGGGCCGAGGCGGAGGGAATCAGGTGGTAGCCCTGGAACACGAAGCCGAAGGCCTCGCGGCGCAGCCAGGCCAGCTCGTCGACATCCAGCGCGGCGACGTCGCGGCCGGCGAAGCGGTAGCTGCCGGAGCTGGGGCGGTCGAGGCAGCCGAGGATGTTCATCAGGGTGGACTTGCCGGAGCCCGAGGCGCCGACGATGGCGACGAATTCGCCGGCATCGATGCGCAGGGATATGCCGCGTAGCACTTCGACTTCCGGGGTGCCGTTGCCGCCGTAGCGTTTGCGGACGTCGACCAGTTCCAGCAGGGCGGGTTCGTGCAGGGCCTTCATGGGGCGGGTTCGCCGATCAGCAGGCGCTCGCCCTCGGCCAGGCCGGACAGCACCTGGACCTGCATGCGGTCGCGCACGCCGGTCTGCACCGGGCGCTCCTCGAGGGCGCCACGGGCACCGACCACCAGCACCATGTCGCCGCCGGCGTCGCCGTCGCGCAGGGCGGCGATGGGCACGGCGAGGGTGTTTTCGGCACGCTGGGAAACGAAGTGGACCTGGGCGGTCATCTCGGTCATCAGGGCGTTGTCCTGGTTGTCCACGTCCAGCAGCACGGTGTAGAGCACCACGCGACCGCCGCTGCCGGTGGGGCTGCCGCCACCCTGGCTGAGCTGGTCGAGGGGGCGCGGCGGCAAGGGCAGCACCTGGCGCACGCGGGCTTCCCAGCGACGGCCTTCGCCGCTGAGGGTGGTGAACCAGGCGGGCATGCCGGGGCGCACGCGGCCGATATCGGCTTCGGACACCTGGGCCCAGACCGTCATGGGCGAGAGCTTGGCGATGCGCAGGATCAGCGGCGTCTGCTGCTGGGCGTTGAGGGTCTGGCCGACGCGGGCGTCGACGGCGACCACGGTGCCGGAGATAGGGGCGTAGATGCGCGTGTAGCCGAGCTCGGCCTCGTCGCTGCGCAGTGTGGCCTGGGCCTGGCGGATCTGCGCCTGGATCATGGCGATGCGCGCCTGGGTGGAGCGCTGCTGGGCGTGGGCCACCTGCAGGTCTTCGTCACGGGTGGCGCCGCTGGCGGCGAGCTTCTGCTGGCGGGCGTACTGCTGCCGGGCCAGTTCGTGCTGGGCCCGTTGTTCTTCCAGCTGGGCCTTGAGGGTGTCGATGGAGGAGCGCCCGGCATCGACCCGTGCCTGTTGGGTGGAGGGGTCGATTTCAACCAGCAGCTGGCCTTCCTCGACCGTGTCGCCGGCTTCCACATGGAGCTTCTGGATCTGTCCGGACGCCTGGGCGCCGACGTCGACGTAGCGCCGTGGCTGCAGGGTGCCGAGGGCGCTGACGCTGCTTTCGATGCTGGTGACCGCCACGCGCACGGTGTCGCCTTCGTGGATGCCGTCCGGCAGGGCCTTCCAGGCGGCCAGGGCGATGAGGGGGACGAGCAGCGCGGGGCGAGGATCAGGCGGCGTGAAAGTCGTGGGGCGCTCATGGAGATGTCCGGCTCTGGGTGGGGCCCTGGCCGGCGCGGTGCGGCAGCCGAAGGGGCGCTGCCAGTTGAACGAGCTAGGGGCGGAAAAATTTACCGGCGGTGCGTCCTTGGCGGCCCGGACGCCCGGAATCAGAGACGCATCTTGCGGTTGCTGATCAGCGTGCTGCCGTCGGCCTGCTGGGCGAGGCTGATGGGCAGGACGCGGGGCAGCGCGGTGACCAGGCTGCGGATGTCGCGGGTGCTGTAGATGCCGCCGATGCGCTGGTCGGCGCTGGCCTGGTCGCCCAGTACCAGCGGCGCGTCGAGGTAGCGGTTGATCAGCGGCACCGCCTCGGCGAGGGTCAGGTCGTCGAGGATCAGCTTGCCCGTCGCGCCAGGCCAGGGCCTGCTGGGTGTCCACGGCGCCGACCCGGGGCTTCATGTCGCCGGCCTTGAAGCTGGCCTGCATGCCCGGGGGTCAGGTTGCTGTCGTTGCCGCGTTGCTCGCTGCGCACCTTGACCGAGCCTTCGGTGACGGTGACGACGATGTTGTCCTGGTACTTCCACACGTTGAAGCGGGTGCCGGTCACGGTGATCGAGCCTTCGCCGGCATGCACCACGAAGGGGTGGGCACTGTCGTGGCTGACGTGGAAGTAGGCTTCGCCGCTGTCCAGGCTGACCCGGCGGCGGTCGATGAAGTTGGCGTAGCTCAGGCGGGTGGCCAGGTTCAGCTCCACGTCGCTGCCGTCGGGCAGGGTGACGCGGCGGATGCTGCTTTCGGCCTCGTAGCGCTGGTAGCTGTCGGGCACCCAGCCGGCCAGCCAGCCGCTGTAGCCGGCCAGGGGCGCGGCGATCAGGGCCAGGGCCAGGGCGCGTGCATGGCGGCGGATGAAGCCGCGTGGGCGCTGGCGTACCGGCAGCTGGGCGAGGGTCGGCGGTGGCAGCGGGAGTGGCAGGGGAATGTGCAGGCGGGGCGAAGGCTGGGTCGGCGGCAGGTGCTCGCTCAGGTCCGGATCTCCAGCATCTCGGCGTATTCGAGGGCATGGCTCGGGTCGGCTTCGATCCAGGCCTTGAACTGGGCGCGCTCCTCGTCCGTGCAATCCTCCGCGTGCAGGCGCATGCACCAGTGTGCGGCGACCTCGACCAGCGGGTCGCTTTGGGTTTGCGAGGAGGCGTTGTTCATCAGGATTACCGGTTATGCCTGAATTCGAGTTCTGTATTCACACGGTGGAGCGGCACGCTGAAATATGAATCTTGATGAGAATTATTATAAATTTAATAATTTCAGACTGCCAGCATCACCCAAAGGGTATGTCTTGATCCAGCTCAAGTGTATGCGCCGCATTCGTTAGGCGCCGGGGAAGCGACTTGGAAATCTACTATCGCGAGTTGGTGCGTTTCCTCAGTGCAAAACTGGGTGATCGGCAGGCAGCTGCGGATGTGGCACATGACGCGTATTTGCGGGTGATGGAACGCGCGAGTCAAGAGCGGATCGATTCGCCCCGCGCGTTTCTCTACCGAACGGCGCTGAATCTGGTGATCGACGAACACCGCCGCAACGCCATTCGCCGCAACGAGCCGCTGGACGTGCTGGATGAGGAGGAGCGCTACCACGCTCCATCGCCGCACCGTTCCCTGGCTCAAAGCCAGCGCCTGGGCATGTTGCAGCGCGCCCTCGACGAGTTGCCGGCGCCGTGCCGTGACGCCTTTCTGCTGCGCAAGCTGGAGGGGCTCTCCCATGACGAGATCGCCGAGCGCCTGGGGATTTCCCAGCCCCTGGTGGAGAAGCACATCGTCAACGCCATGAAACACTGCCGCCTGCGCATGCGTGAGTGGGACGCGGCCTGATCGACCGGTGCAGTGCAACGCCCGCCGGCTAAATTTCATTTCCTTGTCCTCGTTCCTAGTCAACAGGCGGCCAGTGGGGCCGTCAGCGAACGGCAACCGTCGCCGGACGGGCGCACCTCCAGAGGACACTGGACATGACTCAGCCCCTGAACACCGCTATCCACGACCTGATCGGCATTGGTTTTGGCCCCTCCAACCTGGCCCTGGCCATCGCCTTGCAGGAGCGTGCCCGCAAGCAGGGGGCGCTGGATGCCCTGTTCCTCGACAAGCAGGCCGACTACCGCTGGCACGGCAATACCCTGGTGACCCAGAGCGAGCTGCAGATCTCCTTCCTCAAGGACCTGGTGTCCCTGCGCCAATTCCACCAGCCCCTATTCCTTCGTCAACTACCTGCACCAGCACGGCCGCCTGGTGGACTTCATCAATCTCGGCACCTTCTACCCCTGCCGCATGGAGTTCAACGACTACCTGCGCTGGGTGGCCGGGCAGTTCATCGAGCAGAGCCGCTATGGCGAAGAGGTGCTGGCCATCGAGCCGGTGCTGGAAGGCCAGCGCGTCGAGGCGCTGCGGGTGATCTCCCGCGATGCCGGTGGCGAGACCCATGTCCGCGCCACGCGCTCGGTGGTGGTCAGCGCCGGTGGCACCGCGCGGATTCCCCAGGCCTTCCGCCACCTCAAGGACGACGCCCGGGTCTTCCACCACTCCCAGTACCTGGAGCGCATCGCCAAGCAGCCCTGCGTCGGTGGCAAGCCGATGCGCATCGCCATCATCGGCGGCGGGCAGAGCGCGGCGGAGGCTTTCATCGACCTCAACGACAGCTACCCGTCGGTGCAGGTGGACATGGTGCTGCGCGGCTCGGCGCTGAAACCGGCGGACGACAGCCCCTTCGTCAACGAGGTGTTCTCCCCGAGTTCACCGACCTGATCTTCAACCAGACCGGCGCCGAGCGTGAGCGCTTCATCCGCGAGCACCACAACACCAACTACTCGGTGGTGGACATCGACCTGATCGAGCGCATCTACGGCATCTTCTACCGCCAGAAGGTCTCCGGCATCCAGCGCCACGCCTTCCACATCCTCAGCACCGTGGAGCGCGCCACCGCCGGTGCCGACGGCATCGAACTGGTGCTGCGCAACAACGCCAGCGGCGAGCAGAGCGTGCAGCGCTACGACGCCGTGGTGCTCGCCACCGGCTACGAGCGCCAAGTGCACCGTCACCTGCTGGAGCCCCTGGCCCAGTGGATGGGCGACTTCGAGGTGGGCCGCGACTACCGCGTCCGCACCGACGAGCGCTGCCAGGCGGCCGTCTACATGCAGGGCTTCTGCCAGGCCAGCCACGGCCTCAGCGACACCCTGCTGTCGGTGCTGCCGATCCGCGCCGACGAGATCGCCGCCTCGCTCTACGACCATATCCAGCCTGGCTCCTGTGCCGAGCGCGGTGTCGTCCAGGCGCTGGCCGCCGCCAGCTGATCCGTTTGATCCGCGCCGACACCCGTCGGCGCGGTTTCCACCCTTCCTTGCGAGAACCCCCGATGCCCATGCGTAGCCTTGTTGCCGGTGTCGCAGCGCTGTTGCTGTGCCCGGCTTTTGCCGTTCTGGCCGCCGATACGGCCGCCAAGCCGAGAGAAACGCTTATCCGCTGGACCGCCCATGGCGTCCCGCACATCCAGGCGGCGGACGAACGCGGCCTCGGCTACGGCATCGGCTACGCCTATGCCCGCGACAACGCCTGCCTGCTGGCCGAGGAGATCGTCACCGCCCGTGGCGAGCGCTCCCGCTGGTTCGGCGCGGAGGGCCAGTCCTCCGCCCACCTCGACAACCTGCCATCCGACTTCTTCTTCACCTGGCTCAACCAGCCGGCGTCGATTGCCGCCTTCCGCAAGGCGCAGACCCGCGAAGTGGCCCAACTGCTGGACGGCTACGCCGCCGGCTTCAACCACTACCTGAAGGAAGCCGATGCGCGCACCACCCATTGCCTGGGCGAGGGCTGGCTGCGCCCCATCGATGCCGACGACCTGGTGCGCCTGACCCGTCGCCTGCTGGTGGAAGGCGGTGCCGGCCAGTTCGCCGAAGCGCTGATCGGTGCCGCGCCGCCCGGTGCCCAGCAGGCGCAGCTGGACTCCGGCTACACCGCGGCGCGCACCGAAGGCTTCCGCCTGGAGCGCGGCAGCAACGCCGTGGCCGTGGGCAGCAAGCGCAGCGCCGACGGGCGCGGCATGCTCCTGGCCAACCCGCACTTCCCCTGGAGCGGCGCACTGCGCTTCTGGCAGCTGCACCTGACCATCCCCGGCAAGCTCGACGTGATGGGCGCCGCGCTGCCCGGCCTGCCGGTGGTCAACATCGGCTTCGGCCAGCAGCTGGCCTGGACCCACACCGTCGACACCTCCGCGCACTTCACCCTCTACCGCCTGGAACTCGACCCCAAGGACCCGACCCGCTACCGCATCGACGACCGTACCGAGAAGCTGAAGAAGACCCGCCTTCAGGTGCAGGTCCGTGACGCCGCCGGCACGCTCTCGGTGCGCAGCCACGACCTCTACGAGTCGCGCTTCGGTCCGCTGCTCAACTGGCCGGGCATGCTGGAGTGGACCGCTGGCGAAGCCTGGGCGCTGAAGGACGCCAACCTCGGCAATACCCGCGTGCTGCAGCAGTGGTATGCGATTAACCAGGCCCGTGACGTCGATGCCCTGCGTGCCGCCGTGACCAAAATCCAGGGCATCCCCTGGGTCAACACCCTGGCCGCCGACGCCAGCGGCAAGGCCCTGTACATGAACCAGTCCGTGGTGCCGCACCTGCTGCCCAAGCAGTTGGCGGAATGCGTGATCCCGCAACTGGCCGCCGAAGGCCTGCCGGCCCTGCAGGGCACTACCAGCGCCTGCGAATGGACCCGCGACGCCAGCGCCGCCCAGCCGGGCATCACCCCGGCGGCCCAGCTGCCGGTGCTGCAGCGCGAGGACTTCGTGCAGAACTCCAACGACAGCGCCTGGCTGAGCAACCCGGACAGCCCGCTGGCCGGCTATTCGCTCCTGGTCAACCGCGAAGGGCGTGAGCTGTCGCCGCGCGCGCGCTTCGCCCTGGGCCGCCTGCAGGGCGACGCGCCGCTGAGCGCCGAGTTCCTCAAGGCGATGGTCACCGACAACGAAGTGGCCCTGGCCACCGACCTGCTGCCCGAGCTGCTGGAGCTGTGCCAGGCCGAGGCGGGCAACGCCGCCCTGGCCGCGCCCTGCAAGGCCCTGGCGGCCTGGGACGGCAAGGCCAACCTCGACAGCGGCATCGGCTTCCTGCACTTCCAGCACTTCATGAAGGGCTTCGCCGAGATCGAGGACGGCTGGCGCGAGCCCTTCGACCCGCAACGCCCGACCGTCACCCCGCGCGGGCTGAACCCGGCGGCCAAGGACAAGGTGATCCAGGCGCTGGTTGCCGCCGGTGAGGAAGTGGCCAAGGCCGGTGTACCCGAACAGGCCCGCTGGGGCGACATCCAGCGCTCGGGCGCCATCGGCATCCCCGGCGGCGACGGCCACTTCGGCGTCTACAACGCCATGCAGAGCGAACTGCAGGGCGATCACCTGGAAGTGGTCAGCGGCACCAGCTACCTGCAACTGGTCACCTTCGACGGCCAGGGCCCGCAAGCTCGTGGGCTGCTGGCCTTCTCCCAGTCCAGCGAGGCCGGCTCGCCGCACCACAGCGACCAGACCGAGCTCTTCGCCCGCCAGCAATGGCAGAAGCTGCCCTTCAGCAACGCCGAGATCGACGCCGACCCGGCGCTGGAGCGCAAGGTGCTGAAGGTGAAGTGAGCGGATTCCACCGTTCCGTAGCCCGGACTTCAGTCCGGGGTCGCCGGCGGCGGGGCGTTGCTTGGCAAATGAATGGACTGTGTCTGCTCTAGCTGTTGTGGATTCAAAGTAAAGAGCTGTGCTTTCAGGGTCTCGCTGGGCACCTGGTACATCCACAGCATGGGTTTCGCTTCGCTCTACGCCATCCTACGAAGCGCTCGGTGCTCCGCCGGGTGGAGGTCGCTTTTTACCTCCACCCGCGGAGTCACCGGGCAGCACGAAAGGTGGACCGGTGAAGCGTGGTCCACCCTTGTATCTCGACTAACTACCCCTTCAGGGGTAATAGTTCCCGACTGATCATCGGGGGAGGGGCTGGAAGTCGTGTCCACCCTTAGGCCCTGAGCCTGCGACGTAGATAGTGCTCCGCCCCTCCACACTCACTCGAACAGCCCGAACGGTATCTTGAGCCCAGAGCTCGCATTCACAAGGTTGGGCCGGGTGCAGTGATGATCGTGTCTGAAAAGATCAGGAGGAGCTCACATGCCCAGTGTCATTGGTATCGACATTGCCAAGCACACGTTCGATATCGCCACCCTGCAGGCGAACGGCAAGTACCGCACCAAGGCCAAGTTGGCCAACAGCGAGGCGGGCTTTCGCACGCTGCAGGAGTGGCTGAACAAGCACAGCGAGGCGGGTGCCTGGGTCGTGATGGAAGCCACCGGCATCCACCATGAAGCCCTGGCCGAATGGCTGCTGGAGCAGAACTATCGGGTCTGCGTCCTCAACCCTGCGCAGATCGCTCACTACGCCCGCAGTCAGCTGCAGCGCGTGAAAACTGACAAGGTCGACGCCAAGCTGATCGCCGAATACGGCGAGCGCCACCAGGACGAGCTACGGCCCTGGCAGCCTGAACCTCGCGCCATACGGCGCCTGAAAGCACTGATGCGGCGCCTGGCGGATCTGCAGGAAATCCAGCAGATGGAGAGCAATCGCCTGGAGGTGGCCGATACCAGCGTGCAGGAGTCGATCCGCTCAGTGTTGCGGCACATCGAGCAACAGATCGAGGAAACCCTCAAGGCCATCAACAACCACATCGACAATGACCCGGATCTGCGCGGTAAACGTGATCTGTTGACCAGCATCGATGGCATCGCGGACAAGACAGCCGCCCTGATCCTGGCGGAGCTGGGCGACCCTCATCGCTTCACCAGCAGCCGCGCGATTACCGCCTTTGCCGGGCTCAACCCGCGTTTGCAGGAGTCTGGTAAGTACCGGGGGCAGACCCGCATTTCCAAGATGGGCTCATCGCGGCTGCGCGCTGGGCTGTACATGCCTGCCGTTTGCGCCCTGCAGCACAACGGGGCGATCAAAGCGATGAGAGAACGCCTCAGAGCCAAGGGCAAGACCGGCATGCAGATCATCTGTGCAGCGATGCGTAAGCTGCTGAACATCGCTTATGGCGTCTTGAAATCGGGCCAGCCGTACGACGTAAAGCTGGCCCTTGCTCACTAGGGATCAAGACGGTATCTACGCGGCCTGTGCGCTAACCCCAGTAGAACCCGGTGGTGTCCGGGAAGGCTGACGTCAGGCCGGCACCGCCGGCGCCTTTCTTCTGGCCCTTGATGCGCAGGCCATTGGCGCGGCCGACCACGTAGTCGCCGTTCTCCACCGTCATGTCCGACAGCGGGCGCTTGAAGTCCGCCGGGGCGACCCAGGCCTTGCCGTTCGCCGCATTGACCTTGGCCGAGCCGTTATAGGTATGCGCCGAGGTGCCGCTGGTGAGTGCGCGTTCGATGGTCTTGATCAGCTCGTCCTTGGTGCCCGTGCCGGGGAACATCGACTTGCTGTTGTACGACTGGCCACTGAACTTGAAGGTGGCAACGTGGGGATAGGGGCAGAGCAGGCGTTCCTCCAATTTCTTCTTCGCCCATTCCGTCAGGTCGGCCTTGTTCGCTTGGGGCACGGCGAGAATGGTGCACTCGGTGATCTTGCTCCTGATGTCCTGAACCGCATGACCGCCCGAGCCATCGTTGGGCTCGATCACGTTGTTGGTGTGCTTGCCGGATTTGAAGATATGGCAGATCACGTCCTGGTCGAGGGTGTAGCGCTTTTTCATCGGCGTCCGGTTCCTTGCTGCGATTGAGTGTGCGCAGCAAGGTTAGCAACGGATCGGTGATTGGAAAGGTGCCCGGATGAAAGGCCGACGTGTCTGGGGCGGGGTTCGCAGTGTGGGTCACTTCCCGGGGCTGGAGGCGCCCGGTGCACCGGATGAGCTGGCGGCCTGCGCCGTCGGGTAGATACGCACGCGATTGGCGCTGGCTCGTACGGTCCGGTGTTCGTGCAGGCTCTCCTTGTGGGCGTTCCCGTACACCGAGCTGAGCGCGCCGGTATAGCCGTAGACCTTGCATGCGGTGTAGCCGAGGTCGTAGAACTCATCCGTCAGTGATTGGCTGAAGTTCTGCGCGCCCTCCGCGCTGTGGCAGTTGTAGCACTTGATGGTGCCGGCGAAACCCTTCGACAGGCCCATTTCCTGCAGCCGCAGCGCCACCTCGTCGGCGTTGAGGATGAAGTACCTGGCGCGGCTGCCGGCGTAGTTCTCGTCCGTCACCTTGAGCAAGTGATTGGACTTATCGAGGATCCGCTGCACGTTGAGCTGATTGCCTTTTTCATCGAGGGTGCAGTTGTCGAAGATGCCTCTCATGCCGGCCACCGAGTGGCCCCGGATGTAGATCTGGTCGTCCTCGCCGAGGCCCATCAGCATCGGGCTGCCCATGGAGCCGGGGTTGTTCAGCCGGGGGACATAGGTGACAGGTGTCGGGAGACATAGGTAACGCATTTAGGCTTACGGAATCCTTCGAAGAGGAGTTCGAGCGATGCCGTGGCAGGAGTGCACCACCATGTCGATACGACGTGAATTCGTATTGTTGGCCCAACACCCGCAGAGCAACATCCGGGAGCTCTGTCGACGCTACGGCATCAGCCCCAAGACGGCTTACAAATGGCTGGAGCGATATCAAGAACTGGGTGATTCCGGTCTGCAGGACCAATCCCGTCGTCCGCTTACGAGTCCTGGACGCACCAGCGCCGAGCTGGAGCGAGAGGTGGTGCGCCTGCATCACCAATTCCCTTATTGGGGCGCTCGCAAGCTGCTCCATCTGTTGCCAAAGGCCATGGATCGCCCTCATCACAGCACCCTCGATGCGATTCTTCGGCGCCATGGCTGCCAGGTGCGCTATCACGCCGAAGACGCCCAGGCACCGGCCACCCAACGCTTCGAGCACAAGCAACCCAACGAGCTCTGGCAGATCGACTTCAAGGGCAACTTCCATCTTTCGGACCGTAACTCGCCACGTTGTCACCCGCTGACGGTGCTCGATGACCATTCACGCTTTGCGCTCTGCCTGCAGGGCTGTGAAGGGGAGCGCCTGGAACTGGTTCGCCCCAAGCTGGCCGCGGTTTTCCGTCGCTATGGGCTGCCATGCCGGATAACGGCCGACAACGGCCCGCCCTGGGGCTCAAACATCGAGGGCGGCCTATCCGCCCTGGAAGTCTGGCTGATGCGCCTGGGTATCGATGTCAGTCATAGCCGCCCTTATCACCCGCAGACGCAAGGCAAGCTCGAGCGTTTCCATCAAACCCTCAAGCGTGAGCTGCTGCATCGCAGCTTCAGTGACATGGAGCACTGCCAGCGCGTGATGGACCAATGGCGAGATCAGTACAACCAACAACGACCTCATGAGGCGCTGGGCCAGTTACCACCGATATCGCGCTATCAGCCAAGCCTAAGGGCGTACACGGAGCAATTGCCGGAAATCGAGTACGAGCCGGAGGACAAGGTGCTCAAGGTAGGGGGAACCGGACAGGTGCAATTCAAAGGGAAAAGCCGGTTCGTCGGTGGTGGGTTATTGGGCGAGCGAATCGCAATACGCCCCACCGGTGTGGATGGTGTCTACGATGTGATTTTCATCCATAAGACAATCCGCCAGTTCGACCTGAGAGAGAAGAAGTAACGACCAGCAACCCGTTACCCATGTCCCCCGACAAGCGTTACCCATGTATCCCGGCTAAACAGGGGTAGTACCAGAGCTGGTAGATGTCGTGGCATTCGCCATCGAGCACTGAGGATCTCTTTCCCTGGTAGCTGTTGATCCAGCTGTTGTTCTTGCTGGTGTATGAAAGCCCCGGTTGTCCCGGAAGTTATTGGCGTCGGGCATGACGAAGGGCACGAAGAGTATGCGTTTGGCCATTGAAGCGATCCTCCTTCCTGGTGGACGGCAGACAACGGCCCGGGGGCGCTTGCCGGAATGGTCGGTGGACTGTGCAGCAGGGGCGGGGTGGATCGCAAGCGGCGATGCAGGCTACCGGAAGAGAAGGCCAGTCCCGCAGGACTGGCCATGATTATCTAGAACGCGAAAGCGAATGAAACATGGGCGGCACGCCAGGCCGCATCGTTGCGCAGGGTGCGGCTGTAACCCGCGTTGAGTGCCATGTTGCCCAGGCTATAGGTCACACCCAGGTTGCCCTCGTAGCTGTCTCGCGCCTGGCGCACGCCCTGGCTGGCGAAATCACCATCCCCCAGCATGAAGCGGCTGTTTGCCCCGATGCGGTCGCCGATGGTGTCATGCCACGCCATGATCGAGGCTTCGGGCTTCAGTTTGCCTGCTTCCAGCGACACGGTTCCGCTCAGCTTTATGCCCGCGCCCAGATCGCCAGTTTCGTAGCGGGAGGCGCTGGTATGCAGTGCTGCCGACGATCCTTTTTCCCGATACCCGTCCAGGCGAACCTGGGAGTAGCGAGCGCCCATCCGAGGCTCCAGCGACAGATCATTGGAGAGGGCGATAGGGTAGGCGCCTAACAGGTTGGCGCCGAACAGGTGGCCATCTGGCTTGCCCTTGGCACGGGTGCCTGCGATGTAGCGCTTGCTTTCGTTATCGAGCCAGCCTGCTGTCAGGCTGCCCTGGATGACGAAGCCATCCAGCACCTGGGATCCATAGACCCCCAACAGATGGCCTTGGCTGTCGAGCTTGTTGCCGTTATGGCTTTTTGCGTTGCCCTGGTAGTGGCTGTATCCGACGCCAAGTGCCCCCTCCGCAAGGCTACGCTCAAGACCCACTGCGATGCTCTTGGTGTGGAGGTCGAAGCCCCGGACCTGTTGGCGCTCACCGGTATGCCCGTTACTGTCCTGCAGACTTATCCAGCTTCGCCATTCGCCCTGATCCTTTTGCGCGGCTACGCCGCTCGCAGTGGTGGCCGCTTCGAATAGGCGAAGACTCTCGATGGCGCCCAGCGCGCTTGCACCGTTGACTTCCGGCGTCAGTTGCTCGGCAATCCGTGCGCTTTCGTGCGCATCGGCGTTGCCCAGGGCAATGAACAGAGGGTCTTCTACAGCCAGGGCATCCAGGTTATAGGAGAAAGCTGCGAGTGCTCGTTGTGCGTTGGCGGTTGCGCCTTGAGTAGCAACCAACTCGGCGGCTTCGGAACCAACCTGTACATCCACCTCGGCTTCGAGAATATTTCCGTTGAGCGAGTAGCTATTTACCTTCATCAAGGCCGATGTGCTTTGGACGGAGAGGTTGGCAAGTGCTGTTGCCGGATCGTTGGGTGTAATTGAGCCGGACCACTCGGACGCTTCGATCAGCTGGAATGACCGAGGTCCGTCCAGCGTGAAGTCATTGGGAGTGGGGGTAAGCAGTATCCGAGTATCAGGATCGACTACTGCATAGCCCGCTACATGGAGGTAGGGCGTGGTGGGGGAAACACTGTCGTTCAGCAGAAGCTCCAACTGGCTTCCGATCAGCTTGAGATTACCTGTTAGGCGGCCGCCTGGGCGCAGGAGAGTGAGGCGTCCCGAGCCCAGTTCAAGATAGTTTGCGTCGATGTGTGTGGTGTCGAGTTGCACATCGCCATACACCTCCAGTACCGCCAGCTGCGAGAAGTCGCCTTTGGCGCTACCTCCCTCGAACGTGATCAGGCTGTGGCCGGTGCCTTTGATCGCGATAGGCGCATCGATCCTGCCGGAGGTCTGTTTGAAGGCTGCCCAACCAGATTGGCTGAGATCGACAGCGATACCTTGCGATGTCAGCGTGCCCTGGTTCTCCAATAGCAGATTCTCGGTCAGCACCACGGCCGTCGAATTCAAGCCGCTTACGCTTATGTCGCCGCGGTTGACCAGCGCCGCACTGTCGAGTGTCGTGCCGGCGGTTACATGGACACCGATGGATCCGTTGCCGTCCGCAGTGATGTTGCCGCTGTTGTCGAAGCTGCCCAGTCGGCTTTGCCCGATCTCCAGCGCGATCGATTCATTACCGGACGCGCTGATGGTGCCGTTGTTGAGGAAGCCCCGGGTCAGCGTCGAACTGTAGATCTCCATGGAGGGGGTCCCCGGGTTCCTATCCCCCGTCTTCTCGATCAGGCCGTTGTTGATGAACGAGCCACCAATACTCGCGCCCCCGATCCAGACGTTGACGTCGGCGATGTCCCGGCTGATGAGTCGGCCGTTATTGATGAAATTCCCATCCACCCTCGAACCCGCTTCCAGGTACAGAGTGCCGTTGATGCCGAATACGCCGGCACCTTCGATCAGCATGTCGGCATTGTTGGTCAGGTTCCCGCTCACGTTGCCGACGAGGTCCACCAACGCCTCATGGCTGGCGTTGACGGTCCCGGTCAATGTCAGGTCGGTGTAGCTGGATGAGAGCGTCGTCGGGGCGAGATTGCTGATGTCCAGCGTGGTCGCCAGCGCGCTAGCGGGAAGGATTGCGAGAGTGATGGCTGTTGCCAGGTAATGACGTGCGAACAGGGTCTGCATAGTGCCTCCGTGCGTACAGGCAGGATTGCCTGAGGCGGCGGCAGACTAGGGTGGCAAGCTGGGCGGACTGAAGGGGCTGCGGCGCATTGGCGTGCAAAGAAGAAGGATCGTGTCGAGCGCTTCTTCCTCGCCTACACAGGGGCGAGGAAAGGCCGGACCGAGGGCGCGTTAAATGGCCATTCAGGCCCTGAAGCGCCCCTCAATCCTCCGGCAGGTTGTTGAAGATCTTCTCCAGCGTGCCGTTGAGCTTGGTGATCTGCGCTTCGCTGAGGTCCTTGAAGCTGTTGGTGAAGATGTGCGCGGTGGTGACCTGGATCTGTTCGGCGGTGCGGCGGCCGGCTTCGGTGATGGAGACCTGGGTGACGCGGCCGTCGTTGCTGCAGGGGTTGGTGTCCACCAGGCCGTCGGCCTTCATGCGGTAGACGATCTTGGTGACGGTGGAGAGCTTGGCGATGGCGTGTTCGGAGATTTCCGAGATGCTCGACTCGCCGTTCTCCTTGAGGATGAACAGGATGCGCCAGCGCGGGATGTCCATGTCGATCTTCTTCAGCGCTTTCTCCATGGCCATGGAGTAGCGGCCGTGCACCCGTGCCAGCCAGTAGAAGGGAAAGTCTTCCTTCCTGAAGTTGTCGCTGGCGGGGTTGTAGCGGCTTTGGCGTTTTTTCGGGGTGGTCATGGGTAACTGCGTGCTGTTGCAAAGATGTGGGGGTGATTTATAGGGGGTTGGGCGCAGGCTGTCGACTGGCTGTCGTCATTGCCTTGATGCAAGTCAGCTTCGGCAGGGCGCGGGATGCGGGCGCGCAACGCCTGGCGGCGTCGGCGCGCCCGTTGGGGCAGGGAGGCGGTGGGGGTTCAGCTGAGGTTTTCACGCTCCAGGCTGCGGCGGAAATGGCCGCAGCCCTTGATCAGCAGGCCCAGGGTGAGCAGCACCGCGCCGGCGTTGAGGAGGGAGACCGAGTGGCCCACCAGCGCTGGCGACTGGAACAGGCGATCGGTGAGCAGCGCCACCAGGGTGGTGCCGAGGCCCAGGCCGATGAGGTTGGAGATGAGCAGGAACAGCGCCGAGACCTGGGCGCGCATCTGGTTGGGCGGGAGGATCTGCATGGCCGCGGTGGAGGCGGGCATGGGGAAGGAGGCGAAGAACATCGCCGGCACCAGCAGCGCCAGGGACAGCCACAACTCGCCCACCTGGGTGAACAGCACCGCCGGCACGGCCATGCCGATGGCGCCGATCACCCCGGCGCGCATCGGTGCGTCGCTGTAGCCGCGCTTGGCCAGCCAGTCGATCAGCCAGCCGCCGCAGAGCACGCCACTGGTGTTGGCCAGCAGCACGATCAGGCCGAGGATGTAGCCGGCCTCGCTGGGCGCCAGGCCGAAGGTGCGCATGTAGAAGGCCGGGGTCCAGCTGAGCATGCAGAACAGCGTCATGGCATAGAAGGAGAAGCCCAGGTAGTGGCAGGTGAAGGTCTGCCGGTGGCGGCCGAGGAAGGCGAAGGCCTTGCCCAGGCTGGGCTTATGCACCTGGCCGTTGGCATCCAGCTTCAGGCCCTTGCGCGCCGGGTCGCGCACGGTGGCGGCGATCAGCAGGGCGACGAAGAGGCCGGGAAGGCCGACCAGGAAGAAGGTCACCTGCCAGGGCCGCATGCTGCCCAGCAGCGGCAGGGTCACGCTGTCGAGGTTCTTCAGCAGGTCGATCACGTAGCCGCCGATGAGGAAGGCCACGCCGCCGCCAATGAAGGAGCCGATGGAGTAGATGGCCACGGCACGGCCGAGCTTCTCGCGGGGGAACATGTCGCTGAGCATCGAGTAGGTGGCCGGCGACAGCGCCGCTTCGCCGATGCCGACGCCGATGCGGGCGAGGAACATCTGGGTGAAGTTCTTGCTCAGCCCGCACACGGCGGTGGCCAGGCTCCAGAAGGCGACGCCGATGGCGATGATCTTCGGCCGCGAGAAGCGGTCGGCGAGCAGCGCGATGGGCATGCCCATGAAGGCGTAGAACAGCGAGAAGGCCAGCCCGTGGAGCAGGCTGAACTGGGTGTCGGAGAGCTGCAGGTCGTGTTTGATCGGCTCGATCATCAGCGCGAGGATCTGCCGGTCAACGAAGGAGAAGATGTAGGCCACCATGCAGATGGCGACCACGTACCACTCGTAGGCGTAGCGTTTGCGGGTGAGGTCGGTGGGTGTCTGGCTGGTCATTCGGTTCGGCCCCTCGAGGCGGTGGTGATGAGGTCTGCGGCAGCGTGGGAGGGAGCGGGGTAGTTCGGTGACGGCTACGTTACCGATGTGCCTCGCCCTGGTGCGCCCTTTGTTGTTTTCATGCATCGCCAACTGGCAGAACCCGCTGTCGGCGAGCCCCGCCCTGTCTTTTTATGCCCTTGGCCCCCGGGGCTCTATGCGCCAGGCGCAGCCGCTGTTCCGGCTGCGCAGATTTGCTGTGCGTGGCGTGGAAATTGCTTTCCTTTTCCACTAATTCTGCGGTGCATGCAGTGGGCGTGCCGCACTGATCACGGGGCCGCCACCATGCTCGACGATGCATCCCTCCTGCAGCGCCATTGCCTGCTGAACCCCGCCGCCGGTATCGGCGAGGTCCGCGACAAGGTCAGCCACTACCTGTGGCCGCACCGGATGAACCTGCCCCGTGCGGATGCCCTGCATTCGGCGCTCTATGGCGTGTTCTTCGGCAGCTCGGCGCTGTTCGACCTGCACTACGGCGCGGAGGTGGAGATCGACGCCGGCGATATCGCCAGCTACTACCTGATCCGCATCACCCTGCAGGGCACCGGCACCGTGACCCTGGGCGCGCAAAGCGCGGCCATGCGCCGGGGTAGCCTGACCATTTCCTCGCCCTCCGAGCGCAGCCTGATCCGCATCGGCAAGGAGTGCCGCAACCTGATCCTGCGGGTGGAGCGCGATGCCCTGGAGCGTCAGTTGCAGCGCCTGCTGGAGCGGCCATTGAAGCAGCCGTTGCTGTTCGACATCCAGGTGGCGGCGGGGCACCCGGGGATGGCGGCGGTGCGCGAGACGCTGGAGTACATCTGCCGCCTGCACCAGGGGCCGATGGTCGAGGACCTGGCGCCGACCCTGGGCAGCGGGCTGTCGGACTACCTGCTTTCGGTGCTGCTCACCCAGCTGCCGCACAACTACTCCGAAGCGCTGCGCGAGGATCGCCGCCAGCCCATGCCCTTCCATGTGCGCAAGGCCCGCGACTACATCGAAAGCCACCTCGACGAGCCCATCGCCCTGGCCACCCTGGCCGAGCTTTCCGGGGTCTCCATCCGCACCCTGCAGAACGGCTTCGCCCACTTCCTCAAGCAGACCCCCACCGACTACATGCGCAGCCGCCGCCTGGCGCTGGTGCATGAGGCGCTGCAGCAGGCGCGAGCGCAGGACAGCGTCACCGACATCCTCCTGCGCCATGGGGTCAGCAGCTTCGGCCACTTCGCCACCCACTACCGCCGCCAGTACGGCTGCCTGCCGTCGGAGACCCTGCGCGGCGGCCGTTGAGCGGCGCCGCGCACCCTGCATCCGTGCCTTCCCCGTTCGAACCCTGCCGGTAGCCCGGGCTTCAGCCCGGGAACGCCTTCGTGCCAACCCCGGGCTACGGTGCTCTTTCCGCGTGGGTTTCGCGGAGCTCTACCCACCCTACGAGAGCGGTTGCGTGAGGTTCTGCGACTCAGCCATCGAGAAAACGCTGCGCCAGGTCCAGCTGCGAGTTGGCCAGCTGGTGCAGCTCCTGGCCGATCTGGCTGTTGCGCTGGGCCTGGCCGGCGCTGCATTCGGCCAGCTCGGCGATCTGCGCGATCTGCCGGTTCACTTCCTCGGCCACCAGCCCCTGCTGTTCGATGGCCGAAGCCATCTGCAGGCTCATGCCACTGATCTGCCCGACCGCGCCGCAGATGCGTTGCAGGGCCTGGCGCACCTGCTCGACGTCCTGCCCCGACTGCTGCACCGCCAGCTCGCCCCGGCGGGCGGCGGCCAGGGCCTCGGCGCTGCCGTCGCGCAGGCGCTGGATGGATTGCTGGATCTGCCCGGTGGAGTCCCGGGTGCGTGAGGCGAGGGTGCGTACTTCGTCGGCGACCACGGCGAAGCCGCGCCCGGATTCACCCGCTCGCGCCGCTTCGATGGCGGCGTTGAGGGCCAGCAGGTTGGTCTGCTCGGCGATGCTCTGGATCACCGTGGCGATGCCGCTGATGGACTCGATGGATTCCGCCAGGCGGCCCACCGCCGCATCGATACCGGCCACGGTGTCGCGCATGCCGTGCATGGACCCCTGGCTCTGTTCGGCCAGGCGCTCGCCGTCGCGGGCCAACTGGTCGACTTCCTGGGTGGCCTCGGCCGCTTCCTGCAGGTTGCGCGAGAGTTCCTGGATGGTGGCGCTCATTTGGTGGATGGCCGCCGCCGATTGCTCGGCTTCCTGCAACTGGCGTTCGAGCTGCTCGGCGCCGCTGGCCACCAGTTGCGCCGATTCCTCGCTGCGGCTGCGAAGGATCTCGCCGTTGATGCTGATCCGCGCCATCACCGTGCGCATGCGCAGCTTCTGGCTGTTCAGCGCCATCTCGAACAGGCCGCTGGCGCCACTGCCGTTGCCGTAGATCGGCGCCAGCAGCGCATCGCTGTAGACCTGGGCATGGCCGCCCAGGGCGCGGTGCAGCTCACGGCGCCGGCCCGCCCATTGCTGCAGGCCGGCACCGAGCAGCAGGGCGAGCAGCACCAGGCCGAGCGGCGGGGCGACCAGGCCACCCAGGGTGGCGCCGACCAGGGTGGCACCGAGCAGGCCGAGAAGGCCCTGCTCGACCAGGGCCCGGCCCAGGCGCTGCGGCAGGCTCCTGGGGCCGCGCCCCTGGCGCAGACGGCCGTAGAGGCGGGCGGCGCGACGGCTCTGGGCGGCGTCGATGGGGTGGTAGACGGTACCCAGGGCCACCAGCTTGCCGGCGTCGAACAACGGCACCACGTAGAGGTGGCTCCAGAAGCTGCCGCCGTCCTTGCTGCGCCCCATCAGCGGGCCGCTCCAGGGGGTGCCGGCATGCAGCGTCTGCCACATGCGGGCGATGACCTGGGCGGGCATCTGCGCATGGTTGATCAGCTCGAAGCTCTGGTTCAGCAGCTCTTCGCGCGGGTAACCGCAGAGCGCCAGGTAGGCGTCGTTGCAGGCCAGCAGGCGGCCTTGCGGGTCGAGGCGCGAAATGGGCGGCTCGACGAAGGCGGGCAGGGTGGCGATCGAGGTGCCCATGCTTACCAGCCCGCGCCGCGTTCGGCCTGCATCTTGCGCACCATGGCGTCGAAGAACTTCACCGCGAAGCCGCTCTCGCGGATCAGCATGGCGGTGAGGTCGGCGCACTTCTGGCTGACGGCTTCCGGCAGCGGGTTGTCCTCGCCGCCGAGGGCCCCGGCCGCGCACTGGATCTCCGCCGCGCGCTGCACCGTCCAGAGCAGGAAGAAGGCTTTGGCGATGCTGCTTTCACCCACCGCGATGCCGTGGTTGCGCAGCACCAGGATGTGCTTGTCGCCGAGGCTGTCGATCATCCGCACCTTCTCGTCATCGAACAGGGTGATGCCCTCGAAGGTGTGGTAGCCGATGCGCCCGTACAACTGGGCGCCGTAGAAGTCGTGGTGGCCGAAGCCGGCCTTCTTCTGCACCACGGCGGAGATGGGTGTGGTGTGGGTGTGGATCAGGCAGTGGATGTCGTCGCGGGCCCCGTGCACGGCGCTGTGCAGGGCGAAGCCGGCGGGGTTGGCGTCGTAGGGCGAGTCCTCCAGCTTGTGGCCGTTGAGGTCGACCTTGAGCAGGTTGGCCGGGGTCACTTCGCGGTAGTTGAGGCCGAAGGGGTTGACCAGGTAGTGGTGCGCGGGCCCCGGCAGGCGTGCGGAGATGTGGTTGAAGATGGTTTCGGTCCAGCCGAAGAAATCCACCAGGTGGTAGCAGTGGGCGAGCTGCACGCGCAGGGCCCACTCCTCGTCGCTGCAGTGCTGGGGCTGGGTGATGGCGATGGCGTTCATGGGAGGCTCCTGAGAATCAATGGCTGGCCTGGGCGCCGCGAAAGCGCGCCAGGGCGATGAGGTGGCGGGTGATGGGCATGGGCAGGTCGAGCAGCTCGGCCAGTTCCAGCACGGCGTCGCCGATGGCGGCCAGCTCCAGGGGCTGGCCCTTGTCGTGGTCCTGCAGCATCGAGGTGCGCACGGCGCCCATGCCGGCGCCGAGTTCGAGGAAGGTCTGCGGGTCGATGTCCACCCGCGCGCCGTGGCCGGCGGCCACCAGCAGCGCCTCGTGCAGGGTGGCGCGGGCCAGCTCGCGCAGGCCGGGCTGGCCGTAGAGCTGTTCCAGGGTGGCGCCGCTGACCACCGACAGGGGGTTGGAGGTGAGGTTGGCGATGACCTTGGTCCACAGCGGGTCGCGGATGCGCTCGCTGGCGCGGGCCTCGATGCCGGCGTCGGCGATCACCGTGCGCAGGCGTTCCAGGCGCGGGGTCAGGCTGTTGTCCGGCTCGCCGACGATCATCAGGTGCGGGTTGCTCGACTCGGCCACCCCCGGCGCCGGGCACTGCGCGGTGATGAACACCACGCAGCCGATCACCCGGGCCAGGTCGAGGGCGTCGCTGAGCGCGCCGTCCGGGTCCACCGCCTCCACGCGGCGCCCGGCGAAGCGCCCCGACAGGCCGTGGAAGTACCACCAGGGCACACCGTTGACCACCGGCACCACCATCGTCTCGTCGCCCAGCAGGGGCTGGATCTGCGGCAACAGCGCGGCCAGGGCCGGGGCCTTGGTGCAGAGGAAGACCAGGTCCTGCTGCCCCAGTTCGGCGGCGTCGTCGCTGGCGTCGACCCGCACCTGGTGCAAGCCGTCGAGGTCGTGCAGGTGGATGCCATCGCGGCGGATGGCTGCCAGGGTCTTGCCCCGGGCCAGCACCTTGACCACCTGGTCGCTGGCGGCGAAACGGGCGGCCAGGGTGCAGCCGATGGCGCCGGCACCGGCGATGCAGATACGCAGGGGAGGTTGCTTCATGGTTCGCTCCATCGAGTGGCCCGCCCGGGATCGCCGGGCGGGCTCGGGTCAACCGGCAAGCATGTCCTGATGCTTGCTGGCGAGGCCCAGGTAGGCCTCGATCACGCGGGGGTCGTCGGCCAGCTGGGCGGCGGGGCCCTGCATGGCGATCTGCCCGGTTTCCAGCACGTAGGCATAGTCGGCCACGCGCAAGGCTGCACGGGCGTTCTGCTCCACCAGAAGGATGGACACCCCCTGCTGGCGCAGTGCGGTGATGATGCGGAAGATCTCGCGAGTGATCAGCGGCGCCAGGCCCAGGCTGGGTTCGTCGAGCATCAGCAGCTTGGGCTTGGCCATCAGCGCGCGGCCCACGGCGAGCATCTGCCGCTCGCCGCCGGAGAGGGTGGCGGCCAGCTGGTCGCGGCGTTCCCACAGCCGTGGGAACAGCTCATAGACCTCGGCCAGGGTGGCAGCATGGCTGCGGTCGCCCCGGCGGTGACGCTGGAAGGCGCCGAGCAGGAGGTTGTCGGCCACGCTCATGCTGGTGAACAGCTCGCGCTTCTCCGGCACCAGGCCGAGGCCGCGGGAGACCAGCACTTCCACCTCCGGCACCGCTTCCAGGCTGCCGTCGAACTCGACCCGGCCACGGGAGCCGAGCACGCCCATGATGGCCGAGAGCAGGGTGGTCTTGCCGGCGCCGTTGGGGCCGATGACGGTGACGATCTGTCCCTGGCCAACCCGCAGGCTGGCGTTGGACAGGGCCTCCACCTTGCCGTAGGCGACGCACAGGTCGCTGACCTCCAGCACGGCGTCGGCCACCTGGTTTTCCATGGGCTTGAGGGGTTCGATCTGCATGTTCATCACTCTGCGCCTCCGAGATAGGCTTCCAGCACGGCCGGGTTCTTCTGCACCTCTTCCGGCAGGCCCTGGGCGATGCGCTGGCCGAATTCCATCACCACTACGCGGTCCACCAGGCCCATGACGAAGTCCATGTCGTGCTCCACCAGGAGGATGGCCATGCCTTCGCTGCGCAGACGGCTGAGGAGCAGGCCGAGGGCCTCCTTCTCCTTGTGGCGCAGGCCGGCGGCGGGCTCGTCGAGCAGCAGCAGGCAAGGGTCGGCGCACAGCGCGCGGGCGATCTCGAGGATGCGCTGCTGGCCGAGGGCGAGGCTGCCGGCCTCTTGATGCAGGTAGTCGCCGAGGCCGACGCGTTCCAGCTGGCGGCGCGCCTCAGCCAGCAGGTCGGCCTCCTCGGCACGGTCCAGGCGCAGGGCCGAGGCCAGCACACCCTTGCCGCCGCGCAGGTGGGCGCCGATGGCGACGTTCTCCAGCACGCTCATGCCGGGCAGCAGTTTCACGTGCTGGAAGGTGCGGCTCATGCCCATGCCGGCGACACGGCGCGAGGCCAGGCCGTTGATGCGCCTGCCCATGAACAGCACGTCGCCGCTGCTGGGGGTGTCGACGCCGGAGAGCTGGTTGAACAGCGTGCTCTTGCCGGCGCCGTTGGGGCCGATCAGGGCGAGGATTTCCCCGGCGCGGACGTCCAGGCTCATGTCGTTGTTGGCCACCAGGCCGCCGAAGCGCCGGGTGACATGGCGCGCTTCGAGGATCACCTCGCCGTGGGCCGGGCGTTCCCGCTGCGGCAGCTCGCGAGCCGGGGCCTCGGCCGCCGGCAGGCGGTGGCGGGTGCGCAGGCGGGCTGGCACCAGGCGCACCAGCAGCGGCCACAGGCCACCCGGCGCGCGCTGCATCAGCAGCACGATGAGCAGGCCGAAGACGATGGTCTCGTAGTTGCCGGTGCTGCCCAGCAGGTGCGGCAGCAGGTCCTGCAGCCACTGCTTGAGCAGGGTGAGGATGCCGCTGCCGAGCAGGGCGCCCCAGACGCTGCCGACGCCGCCGATCAGTGCCATGAACAGGTAGTCGATGCCCATGTTGAGGCCGAAGGGCGTCGGGTTGACGAAGCGCTGGGTGTGCGCATAGAGCCAGCCGGACACCGCCGCGAACACCGCCGAGATGAGGAAGATCACCAGCTTGGAGCGGAAGGTGTCGACGCCCATGGACTCGGCCATCAGCTGGCCGCCCTTGAGTGCGCGGATGGCCCGGCCTTCGCGGGAATCCAGCAGGTTCTGGGTGATCAGCATGGCCAGCAGGAGCACCACCCAGATCAGGTAGAAGACCTTCTCGCCCTTGTCGAGCAGCACGCCGAACAGCGAGATCGACGGCAACCCGCTGACGCCGGTGTGGCCGCCCAGGGATTCCACCGTGCCGAACAGGTAGTACAGCGACAGGCCCCAGGCAATGGTGCCCAGGGGCAGGTAGTGGCCCGAGAGCTTGAGCGTCAGCGCGCCCAGCAGCAGGGCCACCAGGGCGGTGATGGCCACCCCCACCAGCAGCGTCAGCCACGGTGATGCGCTGGCCCAGGCGAGCCAGGCCGGCAACTGCTCGGCGGTGGTCAGGTAGGCGGTGGTGTAGGCGCCGAGGCCGACGAAGGCCGCCTGGCCGAAGCTGGTCATGCCACCGACGCCGGTGAGCAGGACCAGGCCCAGCACCACCAGGGTGTAGAGGCCGATGTAGTTGAGCAGGGTGACGTAGAAGGGCGGCAGCACCAGCGGTGCGACACCGAGCACGGCGACCAGGAGCAGGATCAGGTGGCGCGGTTTCATTCTTCTTCCTCCACGTGACGGCTGGTGAACGAGCGCCAGAGCAGGAAGGGGATGATCAGGGTGAACACGATGATCTCTTTGTAGGTGCTGGCCCAGAACATCGAGAAGGCTTCGATCAGCCCCACCGAGAGCGCGCCGAGGGCGGCCACCGGGTAGCTCGCCAGGCCGCCGATGATGGCGCCGACGAAGCCCTTGAGGCTGATGATGAAGCCGGAGTCGAAGTAGAGCGTGGTGATGGGCGCGATGAGGATGCCCGACAGTGCGCCGATGAAGGTGGCCAGGAGGAAGGTGGCCTTGCCCGCCAGGGTCGGCGAGATGCCCATCAGCCGCGCGCCCATGCGGTTCACCGCCGTGGCACGCAGGGCCTTGCCGTAGAGGCTGCGTTCGAAGAACAGGAACAGGCCGATGATCAGCCCCAGGGATACGGCGATCACCCACAGCGTCTGGCTGTTGAAGGTCACAGGGCCCAGCTCCAGGCCGGCTTCGGAGAAGGGCTCGGTACGCGCACCCTCCGGGCCGAACAGCAGCAGGGCGATGCCGACCATGGCCACGTGCACGGCGATGGAGACGATCAGCAGCACCAGGGAGCTGGCCGAGGCGATGGGCTGGAACACCAGGCGGTAGATCTGCGGGCCCAGGGGCACCACCAGGGCCAGGGTCAGCAGCGCCTGCACCGCCATGGGCAGCTCGGCCAGCGGCAGCAGGCGGATGGCCGCGACCATGGCCAGGGCGTAGGCGAGCTTGGCGAGGATGCGCTTGGGAAAGCGGAAGGCGTGGCTGGAGCGCGCGGCGTCGTACAGGTCCAGCGCGCAGTCGATCAGGGTCAGGCCCAGCAGCAGCCAGACCAGGGCGGTGGGATGGCCGGCTTGCAGGGTGGCCATGGTCAGCGCGCCATAGGTGACGAACTCGCCCTGGGGGATCAGCAGGATACGCGTGACGGTGAAGACCAGCAGGATCGACAGGGCCAGCAGCGCGTAGATCGCGCCGTTGGTGATGCCGTCCTGGCCGAGCAGCATGGCTATCTGGAAATTCATGGTGGGAACTCTTTATCGCAATGGAAGAGACTGTGGCTTCGGAGCCCAGTGCGGCCTCGCCTGGTGGACATGAAGAGCGATGTCCACCCTACGGGGGGTGTCCGCGAGGGTTTCGCTCGTTGGCAGACGTAGGGTGGATGACGCTTTTTTCATCCACCTTTCGGCGTTGAGCCGGGCTCCGCCTGGTGGACAGAAAAGCGCTGTCCACCCTACGGGGAAACCGTGCCTGCGATCAGTTGCCGCGCAGCAGCGTCCAGTTGCCGTTCTTCACCTGGATCAGCTCGCGGCCGCGTTCGTCGAAGCCGCTGTGGTCCTCGGGGGTCATGTTGTAGACGCCCTGGGTGGCAGCCAGCTCGTGGCTTTGCTCCAGCGCGTCACGCAGCGCTGCGCGGAACTCCGGCGTGCCCGGTGCAGCCTTGGCGGCGGCGGTGGGGATGGCCTGCTGCAGCAGCAGGCCGGCGTCGAAGGTGTTGGCGCCGAAGGTGGCCGGCTTGCTGCCGTTGAGCTTCTCGTAGGCGGCGATGTAGTCGGCGGCGACCTTCTTCGAGGGGTGGCTGTCCGGCACTTCGTCGAGCACCAGCATCAGGCTGGCGGCGAGGATGGTGCCCTCGACCTTCTTGCCGCCGAGCTTGAGGAAGTCGGGCAGGGCGGCGCCGTGGGTCTGGTACATCTGCCCGCGATAACCCTGGTCGAACAGGGTGGTCTGCGGCATCACCGCGGAGCTGCCGGGCGCCGCCACCAGGACCGCGTCGGGGCGTGCGGAGAGCACCTTGAGGCTCTGCCCGGTGACCGAGGTGTCCTGGCGCTGGAAGCGCTCGTTGGCGACCACCTTGATGCCGTGCTCGGCGGCCATCGCGCCCATCACCTTGGACCAGTTCTCGCCATAGGGGTCGGCGGTGCCGATGAAGCCCAGGGTCTTCACGCCACGGCCGACCATGTCGTCGACCAGGGCCTTGGCGATCAGGTCGTCGTTCTGGGTGGTCTTGAACACCCATTTCTTCTGCTCGTTCATCGGCAGCACCACGGCGGCGGTGCCCACCGGGGCCAGCAGCGGCACGCCGGCCTCGGCGGCGAACTGGATCACGCCCATGGCGTTGGGCGAGCCGCTCGGGCCGATGATGGCGTCGACGTTCTCCTCGCTGATCAGCTTCTTCAGCGCCTTGACCGTGGCGGTCGGGTCGCTGCCGTCATCCAGGGCGATGTATTTCACCTGCTGGTCGCCCGCCTGGGTCGGCAGCAGCGGCACGCTGTTCTTCTGCGGCAGGCCCACCAGGGCGATGGGGCCGGTGGAGGAGGTGATGACGCCGACTTTGACTTCGGCCTGCGCAAGGGAGGCGCAGGCGGCACTGAGGAGCAACGTGGACACAGCTTTCTTGAAGAGCATGACTTTCTCCGAAGAGTTGCAAGGCGATACGGGGCGGTTGTCCGACGGGTGCCGCGTGGCGAGCCCGTGGTCCTTCTTGTTGTGATGCCCGTGCGCTGCACGCTGCCGAGGGCAGGGCGGCGCCGTCGAGCCCATGGAGGGCCGAGTGGCGTGTAGGGCGATAGCAGGTTGCATGCCAGGAAAAATCGTTACCCCGTTGCGGCGCCGTCGGACAGGGGGCGTTTCGGCACGTCGTCTGCGGCGGCTGGGCGAGGGGATGGCGCCGGGGTTCCCGTGGCCACTCGCGCACCGCTGCCGATGCGCGCCGATCCCGCAGGCGACAAGGCATTGATCTGGATCAATACGGCTTCTGGAAAGTCGATTTCCTGACCAAAAAATCTCGATTTTTCAGGCTAAAAAACACCTGTTTTTTGGTGGCATTTTTGGCCTGTTTTTAGGGGCTGAAAATTCTTTTCGCAAGGGGTTTGTGCAGGGTCTTTAGGCAGGGAGAGGGAACACTTTATTGAATGATTGTGTTTCTCATTAAATATATAAATCATTGAAAATAAACAATAAAAATAAGATTCATAGGTGAAATATCCATTTTCATGCCTGTTACCGAAATGCACGGAAAGGGTGCGAAGCAGAGAGAAGTGCACCGAATCTACACACGGATTTATTTGCCAAAATTCAATTGACATTTCACGTAAATATTCCGATTTTAGATTTAAGCGTTCACCTGCTCAGGCAGGCAGAAGGCTTCCCTGAAAGCGCACAGCGCGAACAACTCGAATACAGGTGAAGGCATGGCGACAGTCGTCGAGAAACTGCAGCTTGGAGGGTCCGGCAGGACCGTGATGGTGAAGGACACCATCGATATCGCCGGCTACCCGACCCGCGCTTCCAGCCGTGCGCTGGAAGAGGCGCCCGACGCCAGCCACCATGCCGATGTGGTCCAGGCGCTGCTCGATGGCGGCTGCTGTATCACCGGCAAGACCAGCCTCCATGAGCTGGCCTTCGGCACCACCGGCATCAATGCCTGGACCGGCACGCCGAACAACCCGCTTTACCCCGGGCGCATCCCCGGCGGTTCCTCCAGCGGCTCCGCCACGGCAGTGGCCGGTGGGCTCTGCGACTTCTCCCTGGGCACCGACACCGGCGGCTCGGTGCGCATCCCCGCCGCCTGCTGCGGCGTGTTCGGCCTCAAGTCCACGTTCGGCCGCGTGAGCCGCCAAGGGGTGATGCCGGCGCAGTCGTCGCTGGATTGCGTGGGCCCATTCGCCCGTGACATGGACATGCTGATCGAGGCCATGGGCCTGATCGTCCCCGACTTCGGCCCGCTGCCTTCTATAGAGGGCGTGCGCATCGGCGCGGTGCCGGTGCAGGCGCTGGACGAAGTGCAGTTCGCCGTCGATGCGGCCCTGGCCGCCGCGGATTTCCCCCTGCAGACGCTGCCCTTGCCGGGCATGCGCGCCGCCTATGACGCCGGCCTCACGGTGATCAACCGCGAGACCTGGAATGCCTGCCAGCACCTGCTGGCCAGCGGCAAGGTCGGCGCCGATATCGCCGGCCGCCTGGAGGCCGCCGGCGCCACCACCGACGAGGCGCTGGCCGCAGCCGAAGCCTGCCGCGTGGCCTTTACCGCCGAGGTGGACGCGGCCCTGGCGCAGTGCCCGATTCTCGCCATGCCGACCATGCCCGACTACCCGCTGCTGACGGCGGATGCCGCCGACACCCGCGCGGTGATCGGCATGACCGCCTTCGTGCGGCCCTTCAATCTCACCGGCCACCCGGCACTGAGCATCCCCCTGGTGGGTGCCTCGAAGCTGCCGGTGGGCCTGCAACTGATCGCCGCCAAGGGCGCGGACGAACTGCTTTGTGCAGTCGCCCGCGAACTGGTGCGGCGCCTGGAGCCTTAACCCCATGCCAACCCTGGAGCACACCATGTCTGCGCTAAGCGAGCTGGACTACCAGCGCCCCGTGTCGATCACCGCCAACGACGCGTTCCAGGCGCTGCTCGCCGAGATCCGCGAGCGCGCCCGGAGCGAGGAATTCGACCGGCAGAAATACATCTCCCAGGACATCATCGAGCGCTTCAAGGCGTTGGGCGTGTACCGCGCCCTGGTGCCCAAGCGCTTCGGTGGCGATGAGCGTTCGCCCATCGAGTTCTGCCAGATGATCGAGGACATCTCCATCGCCGACGGCTCCGCCGGCTGGGTGGCGAGCTTCGGCATGAACCCGGTGTACCTGGCCTCGCTGCCCCTGGCGACCCTGGAAAAGGTCTACGCCAACGGTCCGGACGTGGTCTTCGCCGGCGGCATCTTCCCGCCGCAACCGGCCACCTTCGTCGAGGGCGGGCTGGAAGTGAACGGCCGCTGGAAGTTCTCCAGCGGCTGCATGGGCGCCTCGCTGATCGGCGTCGGCATCGCCCCGAAGAACGGCGAGATGCTCGGCCTGCCGCGCCTGGCGGTGATGCCGCGGGAAAAAGTGAAGATCGAGGAAACCTGGGACGTGGTGGGCCTGATCGGCACCGGCAGCCACGACGTGGTGATCGACGGCGTGGTGGTGCCCGAGGACTGGACCTTCGTCCGCGGCGGCCCGGCCAACCTCGATGAGCCGATGTTCCGCTACCCATCGCTGTCCTTCGCCACCCAGGTGCTGTCCGTGGTCGGCCTGGGTGTCGCCCGCGCCGCGCTGGACTACCTCAGCGGCATGGCCAGCGGTCGCTTCTCGGTGACCGGTGCGCCGGCGCTCTCCGACCGCCCCCTGGCGCAGATGCAGGTGGCCAAGGCCGAAGCCGAGCTGCGTGCCGCCCGCGCCTGGTTCTACGAGGCGATGGAAAGCGCCTGGGCCAGCATCCTCGCCGGCGACGCGGTGTCGGTGGAGCAGACCAACCTGCTGCGCCTGTCCTCGACTCACGCGACCCGTGTTTCCGCCGAGGTGGCGCGCAGCGCGCAGATGCTTTCCGGCATGAGCGGCGTGTACCGCGAAAACCCGCTGTCGCGCTTCGTCAACGACACCCTGGTGATCACCCAGCACGCCTTCATGGGTGACATGACCTACCAGAACGCCGGCGCGATCTTCTTCGGCAACAAGCCGCTGCCCGGCTACCTGTGAATTCCAACTGACTGATCGGTGATTGTGATGAGCGAGAAAAAAGCCCTGCGTGTGTTGTTCTGCATGGGAATCAACCAGAACTTCTTCGACGCCCCGCGCGAAGAGCAGCTGGAAGTCTGGGCTGCGTTCAGCGCCATGTGGAACGGCATCCACGACCTGCCCGGCGTGACCGTGTTCGGCAACATGGACGACGACCAGAGCATGGTCGGCCCGTCCACCGGCTACCCCTGGACCACCTACCTGCTGGCCGACGTGCCGGACATCGAGACGGTGCACGCCGCCTGCAACCTGTTCCGCACCACCGCCGTGGGCACCGGCCCCTACAAGCTGTGGCGCTACTGCAAGGTCGAGGCTCGCACCGGCCGCGAACTGATCATCCAGCGCGCGTGACCGCCATGTCGACCGAAGCGCTCGAGGCGCGCCTGCACCGGCTGGAAAGCGAGAACGCCATACGCGCCTGCATGAACCGCTACATGGTGCTGTGCGACGCGCTGGACGCCCGCACCCCGCTCGACGAGCTGGCCGGGCTGTTCACCCACGATGCGCTGTGGGAGGGCAAGGGCGCCAAGTACGCCAAGAGCTTCGGCGGCTACCGCGGACGCGAGGCCATCGCCGCCATGTTCGCCACCTACATGGTCGAGCCGGCGCACTTCGCCCTGAACGTGCACTTCCTCTGTTCGGAACTGATCCGCGTGGAGGGCGGCGTAGCGATCGGCAGCTGGGTGATGTTGCAGACCTCCACCTTCGCCAGTGGCGCCTCGCACCTCAACGCGGCGCGCCTGACAGTGGAGTTCCGCGAGGAGGAGGGCGCCTGGCGCATGGCGCACTTCCAGACCGAGAACCTGTTCAGCCGCCCGGTGGATACCTGGAACAGCGCCGCGCACCTGCCGGTGCCGGGCAAGAACCAACAAACGTAGGGTGGGCTTCAGCCCACCACAGAAAGGCCAGACGTGGGCTGAAGCCCACCCTACAAAGATCGCGCCGACCGGAAGCTCCGACTTGCCGGCACGGCGAGAAAAATCAAGTCGGCACCCAGCGCCGACGAGGAGTGATCGTGACCAACCTGATCGAAACCGTGAACCTGGCCGCCACCCCGGCCGACCTGGTGCAGCACGACCGCGTGCACACCTCGCTCTACACCGACGGGCGCATCTTCGACGACGAGCTGGAGAAGGTGTTCTACAGCACCTGGATCTGGGTCGCCCACGCCAGCGAGATCCCCGACAACGGCAGCTACAAGAGCACCTACATCGGCAAGCAGCCGGTGATCGTGGTGCGCGACCGTAAGAAGGACGTGCACGTGCTGCTCAACCGCTGCCGCCACCGTGGCGCCACCGTCTGTGAGCACAAGAAGGGCAAGGCCAACAGCTTCGTCTGCCCCTACCACGGCTGGAGCTACGGCCTGGACGGCAGCCTGCGCGGCGTGCCGCACCCGGAGAGCTACGCCGACTGCCTGGACAAGGGCGAGCTGCCCCTGGTGAGCCTGCGCGTCGAGCAGTACAACGGCATGATCTTCGCCACCTTCAAGGACGACATCGAGCCGCTGGTGAACTTCCTCGGCCCGGCGAAGAAATGGATCGACCTGTTCATGAAGCAGGGCGCCGGCTACGGCGTGAAGGTGTCCGGCGAGCACCGCTTCCGCTTCCCCGGCAACTGGAAGATCCAGCTGGAGAACACCACCGACGCCTACCACTTCCCGCTGGTGCACAAGTCGTTCCTGTCCTCGGTGGACGAACAGACCCTGGAGCTCTTCGACTTCGTCAAAGGCCCGGGCTATGTCGAAGACCTGGGCAATGGCCACAGCGTGATGGTGATGATCCCCGACCTGATCGACCTCGAAGCCGATCTGGACAAGCCCATCCCCGAGCGCTTCGAGGCCCTGGCCGAGGAACTGCGCGGCGAAGGCATCGACGAGCAGCAGGTGCGCCGCATCGTCCGCGCCGTGGGTGGCTCGGGCTTCAACCTCAACCTGTTCCCCAACGTCGCCTGCTCCATGGCCTTCTTCCGCGTGCTGCAGCCGATCTCGGTGAACGAGACCGAGATCCACCACGCGGTGATCACCATGGACGGCGGCCCGGCCGTGGCCAACCGCTACCGCCTGCGCCTGCACGAGCACTTCCAGGGCCCCATGGGCTTCGGCACCCCGGACGACTCCGAAGCCTGGGAGCGCGTGCAGAAGGGCGCCCAGGCCGGCAGCGACCTGTGGATCATGCTCAACCGCGGCCTGCCGGGCGAGAAGCCCAGCGAGGACGGGCTGGTCAGCGACGTGAGCGCCGAAACCGGCATGCGCGCGGCCTACCAGCAGTGGAAAAAGATGATGTCGGCCTAGGGCGGATCGATATCCAACCCGGATGGCACATGCCTGTAGGAGCGAGCTCTGCTCGCGAACATAGGTGCCACAGAAGCTTCGCGAGCAGAGCTCGCTCCTACGCTGCTCGACGCACTACTTGAGAGACCGATCATGAACCTTGAATTGCTCAACCACGTCAGCGCCTTCATCTGGCAGGAAGCGGACATGCTCGACCACGGCGAGTTCGACGCCTGGCTGGACCTCTGGGCCGATAAGGGCACCTACATCATCCCGATCGACCCCAACGAGACCGATTTCGAGAACACCCTCAACTACGCCTACGACGACCACCACATGCGTCAGTTGCGGGTGAAGCGCCTGATCGGCGGTGAATCCATCTCCACCAGCCCGCGCGCCCGCACCGTGCGTGCCCTGTCGCGCTTCCGCGTGCTGGGCGAGGAGAGTGGCGTGGTCACCGTGCGCTGCGCGCAGAACCTGCGGGAATTCCGCAAGGACGTGCTCAAGCACTACACCGCCGACATCACCTTCGAGCTCCAGCGCGAAGGCGAGGGCTTCCGCATCCAGCGCAAGCTGATCCAACTCATCAACTCGACCGATACCCTCGCCGGTATCGGCTACATCCTGTGAGGGTCTGCCCATGAGCTGCTGCGCGTCGGCGATACGGCGTCATCAATGGCTTCGAGATGCTCATTTACAGCACGTAAATTCCGCTCTCTCAGCCATTGCTTCCTTGTCTCGCTCTAGCTCGCGAGCTCATGAACAGACCCTGGGGAGCCGGTCATGAGCCAGATCGCACTCGTCACCGGCGCCGCCCAGGGCTTGGGTTTCGCCATCGCCGGCCGGCTGTTCGCCGCCGGCCATTCGGTGGTGATCACCGACCTGTCGCTGGAGCGTGCCCAGGCCGCCGCCGACCGTCTCGATCCGAGCGGTGCGCGCAGCCTGGCACTGAAACTGGACGTTGCCAGCAAGGCCGACTTCGAGGCCGCCCTGGCGGCGACCCTGGAGCGCTTCGGTGCGCTGCATGCGGTGGTCAATAACGCCGCCATGACCCTGACCACGCCTGTGATGCAGATCAGCCCCGAGGAATTCGACCGGGTGCTGAACCTCAACACCCGCAGCGTGTTCGTCGGTTGCCAGGTGTTCGGCACGCACATGGCGGCGGCCGGCTATGGGCGCATCGTCAACCTGGCGTCCCTGGCCGGGCAGAACGGCGGCACCGCCACCGGCGCGCATTACGCGGCCTCCAAGGGCGCCATCGTCACCCTGACCAAGGTCTTCGCCAAGGAGCTGGCGGCCAGCGGCGTCACCGTCAACGCCATCGCCCCAGGGCCCATCGAGTCCCCGGCGGTGCGCGCGGCGATTCCGCCGGAGCGCATGGAGGGGCTGCTGGCCAACATCCCGGTCAAGCGCCTGGGCGATGCGGATTTCCTCGGTGACCTGATCGTGCAGCTGACGCGGCCGGAAGCCTATTTCACCACCGGCGCCACCTGGGATGTGAACGGCGGCCTGTACATGCGCTGAGCGACACCGAACAACGATGCGACGGCCGCTGAACGGCCGCCTTCTTTCCATGACGTGCAATGCGGGTGAACCCGAGATGACAGAACAACTCCTCAAGGTCGTGGTGCACAAGCGCCAGTTGCAGGGCGACGGCGTCGTCGTCCTCGATCTGCTGCCGGTCGGCGGCGCGACGCTTCCCGCCTTCGAAGCCGGCGCCCACGTGGACATCCACGTCGCCCCCGGCCTGGTGCGTCAGTATTCGCTGTGCAGCGACCCCGCCGACTCCAGCCTCTACCGCCTCGGCGTGCTCAAGGACCCGGCCTCCCGCGGCGGCTCCCTGGGCGTGCACGACAGCCTGCTGGAAGGGGCCGAGGTGGAGATCAGCGCGCCGCGCAACCTGTTCCCGCTGGCCGCCGATGCGAAGCGTTCGATCCTCATCGGCGGCGGCATCGGCATCACCCCGATGATCGCCATGGCCCATGCACTGCAGGCCGCCGGCAGCGACTTCGAGCTGCACTACTGTGGCCGTTCGCGCGGCCGCACCGCCTTCCTCGACGAGCTGGCCGCCGCGCCCTTCGCCGGGCGCGTCAGCACCCATTTCGACGACGAGCCGGCACAGAAGCTCGACCTGCCCCGCGTGCTGGGCGCGCCCCAGGCGGATGTGCACGTCTATGTCTGCGGCCCGGCCGGCTTCATGGACTGGGTGATAGGCGAGGCGCGCAACGCCGGCTACGCCGAGGCCAACATCCACCGCGAGTACTTCCAGGTCGAGGTCGACGCCAGCGGCGCGGGCTTCGAAGTGGTGGCCGCGCGCAGCGGCAAGACGGTGCAGGTGGCCGAGGGCCAGAGCATTCTCGACGCGCTGGCGGGCGTGGGCATCAAGATCGAGATTTCCTGCGAGCAGGGCGTCTGCGGCACCTGCCTGTGCGATGTGCTGGAGGGCGAGCCGGATCACCGCGACGTCTACCTGACCGACGACGAGAAGGCCGCCAACGACCAGATCCTGGTCTGTTGCTCGCGCGCCAGGACCCCGAAGCTGGTCCTGGATATCTGAACACCGGAGGGCACTACCATGGTTGATACCACGGGATTTCGTAACGCAATGGCGCTGCTGGGCGGCGCCGTTTCGGTCATCACCACCAATGGCACCGCCGGGCGTTTCGGCTTCACCGCCTCGGCGGTGTGCAGCGTCACCGACCAGCCGCCGACGCTGCTGGTGTGCATGAACCGCTCCTCGTATTCCAACGTGCATTTCAAGAGCAACGGCGTGCTCGGCGTGAACGTGCTGACCGCCGAGCTGAAGGACATCTCGGCAGTGTTCGCCAACCGCGAGCTGGACTCCGACCAGCGCTTCGCCGCCGCCAGCTGGCACACCCTGGAAAGCGGCGCGCCGCTGCTGGACGAGGCCCTGGTGAGCTTCGATTGCCGCATCGCCCAGGCCCATGAAGTGGGCTCGCACACCATCTTCTACTGCGAGGTGCTGGGCATCCGCCACGGCGAGAACCAGGAAGGCCTGGTGTATTTCAACCGCGCCTATCACCGCCTCGGCGATGCCTCCAAGGCCGCCTGCTGATAACGCTTCAAGGCCGGGGAAGAGCAACGTCCCGGTGTAGAAAGTTTCGGTGTTTATCGCCGGAAACTTTGCGAGTGATTCCCGCGCAAAGTCTGCTGTATGAAACACATAACAATAAAGGAGGGTGCCCGTTACTGATGTTCGGGTAATGGGTCTGTTTCGCCTTTTTGCAGTAAGTGGTCATAAAAACAACACTGCGGATTAACTGCCTGCGTTTGCTGATTTGCCAATTAATCTGCTCCCACTCTAGTGCCTTGCACATGTATTAAAGGAACATCCCATGTTTCAGAAAAGCTGGCTGGCCCGCGGCGTTGCTGCCGCGAGCCTGATGGGTGCGCTCGCGCCGATTACCGCCCAGGCGGACTTTCTCGATGATCGGCAAGTGAGCCTCGGCTTGCGCAACTTCTATATCGACCGTGATTACAAACAGAGCGATGCACCGAAGTCGCGTATTGGCAGTTGGACCCAGGGTTTCGACTTCCGCGCCATCTCCGGTTACACCGAAGGCCCCATCCAGTTCGGCCTCGATCTTTCCGCGCAATATGCCTATCGCCTGGATGGCGGTGGTGGCCGTGGCCCGGACAGCATCATTCCCTACGACGACAGCAAGGGCGAGCAGGTGCGTGACTACGGTCGCGCCGCGCTGACCGCCAAGGTCAAGTACTCCAAGACCGAGCTGAAGATCGGCGAGCACCGTCCGATGCTGCCGGTGGCCTTCATGGACGACTCGCGGCAATTGGTCACCACCTACCACGGCTTCCTGGTCGAATCCCGCGAGATCGACAAGCTCACCCTCACCGGCGGGCGCTTCACCGAGATCAGCGGGCGCGAATCCTCCGACCGGGAGAAGATGTACCTGTTCAACGGCCCGGACATCAAACGCCGCAGCGACGGTCTCAACTTCGGCGGCGCCACCTACGCCTTCAGCCCGGCGCTCTCGGCCACCTACTTCTACGGCCAGCTGGAGGACATCTACGAGCAGCACTACGGCGGCCTGACCTACAACGCCGACCTGGGCGACGGCTTCGGCCTGAAGACCGACCTGCGCTACTTCGACAACAAGGAAGACGGCAAGGCGCTCTACGGCGAGATCGACAACCGCTCCTACGGCGCCATGACCACCCTGCGCAAGGGCGCCCACGCCATCGGCGTCGGCTACCAGCGCATGCTCGGCGACAGCACCTTCCCCACGCTCAACGGCTACGCCCCGCAGCCGTACCTGGTGAACTGGTCCACCGTCGCCTTCGTCAAGCCCAACGAAAGCTCCTGGCAGCTGCGCTACGACCTGGACTTAGCCAGCTATGGCGCGCCGGGCCTCAAGCTGATGACCCGCTACCTGCGCGGCACCGGCATCGATCGCGGCAACAACGCCCTGGATGAGAACGTCGAGAGCGAGCGCAACATCTTCCTCAGCTACGTGGTGCAGAGCGGCCTGCTCAAGGGTGTCGGCTTCGAGTGGCGCAACATCGACGTCAAGACCCGCTACGGCAACGGCGCGGCCTCGGGGGCGGACTACAAGGAGAACCGCCTGATCACCACCTACACCTTCAAGTTCTGAGCCGCAGGGTATGAAGGGCCGGCCCGGCGTTGTCGCTTCCTGCAAAAGCTGGAAGCACACTGCCGGGCCGGATCAAACCTGTAGGGGCGAATTCATTCGCCAAGGGTCGCGGAGCGGCCCCAGGACAGCATGGGTGATGAGCCCCTTGAAGGCGCTTCGCGAGCAGAGCTCGCTCCTACGGACCGTGCGGGCGATGAGCCCGCGTCCTGTACCAATCTCGTTGTTTTCACCTCGGCCCGGCCACTCCTTTGCGGGCCTTTTTTATTGCGATGCGCCTGTGCGTTCAGGCGTCCTGCGCCACCAGTTCCCCGATCAGCGCCAGGCAGTCCCCCAATGCCGGGGAGGTGTCGCCCACGCGGCGGCTGATGATGATCGGCGAGGTGGCGTTGCTTTCCAGCAGGCGGGTGTAGCCGATGTCGTCGCGGTGCTGCAGCTGCACCGAGGCGGGCACCAGGGTGATGCCGATGCCGGCGGCGACCAGGCCGATGGCGGTCTGCAGTTCGTTGGTCCACTGCACGACACGGATTTGCAATCCGTGGGTGGCGAACAGCGCGAGCACATGGTCGGCGTAGCTCGGGCGCGGGTTGCCCGGGTAGAGCACGAAGGGCTCGCGGGCCAGGGCTTCCAGGCTCGCCGGGGCGGCCAGCAGCGGGTGGCCGGCGGGGAGGGCGGCGACCAGTGGGTCCAGGGTCAGTACCTGCTGGTGGATGGCCGGGTCCTCGATGTGGATGCGGCCGAAGCCGATGTCGATGCGCCCGGCCTTGAGCGCCTCCACCTGTTGCAGGGTGGTCATTTCGTTGAGCCCGAGCTCCAGCTCGGCGTCGCTGCGCAGGCGGCGGATCAGCTCCGGCAGCACGCCGTAGAGGGTCGAGGGGGCGAAGCCGATGCCCAGCCAGGTCTTCTCGCCCTGGCCGATGCGCCGGGTGTTGTCGCAGACCTTGGCCAACTGCTCCAGCAGGGCGCTGGAGTGCTCGTGAAAGAAGCGTCCGGCCTCGGTCAGGCGCAGGGGCCGGCCACGCTCCAGCAGGGTGACGCCGAGCTCTTCCTCGAGCTGCTGGATCTGCCGGCTCAAGGGCGGCTGGGCGATATGCAGGCGCTCGGCGGCGCGGGTGAAATTGAGGGTTTCGGCAAGGGCCTGGAAGTAGCGCAGGTGGCGAAGCTCCATGGGAATCTCTCTGTGCCTGGTTTGATACCTGGTGGGTATCGTGCCAGACAAACTCAATATTGGAAGCCTGGGATTTGCAGATTTACGCTGCGGAACAGTGAAAACAGAACCTGATGGGTATTGAAATGATTTCTACCGCGATCGAGTCCCTCGAAGCGATCATCGTCGACCTGCCGACCATCCGCCCGCACAAGCTGGCGATGCACACCATGCAGAACCAGACCCTGGTGATCCTGCGCATCCGCTGCGCCGACGACATCGAGGGCATCGGCGAAGCCACCACCATCGGTGGCCTGGCCTACGGCTACGAAAGCCCCGAGAGCATCAAGACCAACCTCGACCGCTACTTCGCGCCACTGCTGATCGGCCAGGACGCCAGCAACATCAACGCCGCCATGCAGCGCATCGACCGCGTGGTGAAGGGCAACACCTTCGCCCGCTCGGCGGTGGAAACCGCGCTGCTGGACGCCCAGGGCAAGCGCCTGGGCCTGCCGGTGAGCGAGCTGCTCGGTGGCCGTGTGCGCGACAGCCTGGAAGTGGCCTGGACCCTGGCCAGCGGCGACACCGCCCGCGATATCGCCGAGGGTGAGCACATGCTGGAGGTGCGCCGCCATCGCATCTTCAAGCTGAAGATCGGCGCCAACGAAGTGAACCAGGACCTGCGCCACGTCATCGCCATCAAGAAGGCCCTGGGCGATCGCGCCAGCGTGCGCGTCGACGTCAACCAGTACTGGGATGAAGCCGTGGCCCTGCGCGCCTGCCAGGTATTGGGCGACAACGGCATCGACCTGATCGAGCAGCCCATCTCGCGCAACAACCGCGCCGGCCAGGCGCGCCTCGCCCTGCGCAGCCCGGCGCCGATCATGGCGGACGAGTCCATCGAATGCGTCGAGGACGCCTTCAACCTGGCCCGCGAAGGCGCCGCCCCGGTGTTCGCCCTGAAGATCGCCAAGAACGGTGGCCCGCGCGCCGTGCTGCGCACTGCCGCCATCGCCGAGGCGGCCGGCATCGGCCTCTACGGCGGCACCATGCTCGAAGGCAGCGTCGGCACCCTGGCCTCGGCACACGCCTTCATCACCCTGGCCGAACTGGCCTGGGACACCGAACTGTTCGGCCCGCTGCTGCTGACCGAGGAGATCGTCACCGAGCCGCCGCGCTACCAGGACTTCCAGCTGCACGTGCCGCGCCTGCCCGGCCTCGGCCTGACCCTCGACGAGGAGCGCCTGGTGCGCTTCCGCCGTACCTGAACCCTCGCCTGAAGAAGGAGATGCTTCCATGCTGTTCCACGTGAAGATGACCGTGAAGCTGCCGCTCGACATGGACCCGGCCAAGGCCGCCAAGCTCAAGGCCGACGAGAAGGAACTGGCCCAGCGCCTGCAGCGCGAGGGCAAGTGGCGCCACCTGTGGCGCATCGCCGGCCACTACGCCAACTACAGCGTGTTCGACCTGGCCAGCGTCGAGGAGCTGCACGACACGCTGATGCAGCTGCCGCTGTTCCCGTACATGGAGATCGAGGTCGACGGGCTCTGCCGCCACCCTTCGTCGATCCACCAGGACGATCGCTGATCGCCGCACCGTCCCAGCTAAGCCCGGCCAATAACTACAAGATGAGGTTCCAACCATGACTGTCAAACTCTCCCAGACCGATAGCGTCCAGCAGTTCTTCAAGGAAGCCAGCGGCTTCACCAACGACCAGGGCAGCCCGCGCATGAAGGCGCTGGTGAACCGCATCCTCCTCGACACCGTGAAGATCATCGAGGACCTGGACGTGACCACCGAGGAATTCTGGAAGGCAGTGGATTACCTCAACCGCCTGGGCAGCCGCCAGGAGGCCGGCCTGCTGGTCGCCGGCCTGGGCGTCGAGCACTACCTCGACCTGCTGCTGGATGCCCAGGACGAAGCCGCCGGCTTCAGCGGCGGTACCCCGCGCACCATCGAGGGCCCGCTCTACGTGGCCGGTGCGCCGCTGTCCGAGGGCGAGGCACGCATGGACGACGGCACCGACCCGGGCACCGTGATGTTCCTCCAGGGCCAGGTGCTGGACACCGACGGCAAGCCCCTGGCCGGCGCCACGGTCGACGTCTGGCACGCCAACACCAACGGCACCTATTCCTACTTCGACAGCACCCAGTCCGAGTTCAACCTGCGCCGGCGCATCATCACCGACAGCGAAGGCCGCTACCGCGCCCGCAGCATCGTGCCCTCCGGCTACGGCTGCCCGCCGGACGGCCCCACCCAGGAGCTGCTCAACAGCCTGGGCCGCCACGGCAACCGCCCGGCGCACATCCACTTCTTCATCTCCGCCCCCGGCCATCGCCACCTGACCACCCAGATCAACCTCTCGGGCGACCAGTACCTGTGGGACGACTTCGCCTACGCCACCCGCGAAGGCCTGGTGGCCGAGGTGCGCTTCATCGAAGACGCCGCTGCCGCCGACGCCCATGGCATCGAAGGCCGCTTCGCCGAGATCGACTTCGACTTCCAGCTGCAAGCCGCCGCCAAGCCCAAGGAAGAAGAGCGCCGCGACCGCGTCCGCGCCCTGGAAGCCTGAGGCCCGTAGTCCCGGCGGGGAATCACCCGATTTTCCCCGCTGTTTTCAACCACGCCGGTGGTCATGCCGGCGTGGTTTTTTTGTGCCGGCCGTGGGCCTTTCGCGGCTGAAGCCGCTCCCACAGAGCGCCGCAGCACCGTGTCTTTTCCGATCAACGACGATCACCGGGCCGTAGGGTGGATGACGCTCTTTTCATCCACCAGCGGTGTTGTGGCGTGCGGCGATATACGGCTTGGGTGGGGAGGGGGCATGCGGGCCGCTGCGCGGCCCTTGGGCGAATGAATTCGCCCCTACGGGATCGATTGCCGAGCCGGCACCAATCCCTTGCACATTCCGAATCCTCGTTGCGCATTCGGCGCAGCCGGGTACGGGTCGGGCCCCTAGGATCGAGGCTCTTGAACGAGGAGCTTGGCCCATGAATATCAGCGTTATCGGCGGTGGACACGGTTGCTACGCGGCAGCCATCGAGCTGGCGGAGAAGGGACACCGCGTGTGCCTGTGGCGCCGTGACGGCGCGGCGCTCAAGGAACTGGCGGCCATCGGCAGCCTGACCGTCAAGGACTACCGCGGCACCCGCCAGGTGGCCGTGGGCGGCGAGGGCGCCAGCCTCAGCCTGAGCGACGACCTGGCCGAAGCCGTGGCCTTCGCCGAGCTGCTGGTGGTGCCGCTGCCATCCACCACCCATGAGAGCCTGGCGCGGGAAATGGCGCCGCTGCTGCGCGACGGCCAGGTGCTGTTCCTGCCGCCAGGCACCTTCGGCAGCTACCTGTTCGCCAAGGCCATGCACGAGGCCGGCAACGACGCCGAGGTGGCCTTCGCCGAGACCGGCACCTTGCCCTACCTGGCCCGCAAGCACGGTGCGGCCAACGTGGTGATCAGCGGCTATGCCACACGCCTGCCCACCGGCGTGTTCCCCTGCCGCCTGGCCGAGCCGGCTTTCGCCCTGCTGCGCCGGGCCTACCCGAGTGTCGAACCCATCGAGGACGGCCTCAGCGGCGCGCTGATGAACGCCGGGCCGATCATCCACCCGCCGCTGATCATGATGAACGCCGGCCCCCTGGAGCACTTCGAGACCTGGGACATCCACAATGAAGGCACCCAGCCGGCCATCCGCCGCGTCACCACCGCGCTGGACGCCGAGCGCATGGCCCTGCGCGAGGCGCTGGGCTACCCGGCGCCACATTTCCCCCTGGCCGACCACTACAACACCACCGAGGGCGATGAGTGGATGTACGGCCGCGGTGCCCACGGCAAGCTCACCGACAGCGGCGACTGGCGCGAGGACATAGACCTGCAGCGCCACCGCTACATGCTCGAGGACACCCGCCTGGGGCTGTCCTTCCTGGTTTCGGTGGGGCGCTGGGCCGGCGTGCCCATGCCCGTCGCCCAGGGCCTGCTGAGCATCGCCTCGGCGGTGGCCGGTTTCGATCTCTATGCCGAGGGCCGCACCCTGGAGCGCCTCGGCCTGGCCGGGTTGAGCCGCGCCGAAATGGTCGAGCTGCTGCGCGAGGGCATCCACTGATGGCCGCGCGCATCGCCGTGGTCGGCGCCGGGCGCATGGGCGAAGGCATCGCCCTGGCCTTCATGCACGCCGGGCTGCCGGTGACCCTCATCGACATCAAGGCCCGTGATGCCGAGCAGCAGCGGGGGTATTTCGACAAGGTGCGCGCCAGCCTCGCCGGCGAGCTGCAGACCCTGGTACGCCTCGGCGTGCTCGAACCCGGGCAGGCGGACGAAGCATTGGGCCGGGTGCGCCTGTGCGACCGCGAGCAGGCGCTGGCCGACCTGGCCTGCGCCGAGCTGGTGTTCGAGGCGGTACCCGAGGTGCTGGAGGTCAAGCGCGAGTGCTTCGCCTGGCTGAGCCTGCATTGCAGCGGCGACTGCATCATCGCCTCGACCACCTCCACCTTCCTGGTCACCGAGCTGGCCGGGTTGGTCAGCCACCCCGGGCGTTTCGTCAACGCCCATTGGCTCAACCCGGCCTACCTGATCCCGCTGGTGGAGGTGAGTCGCAGCGACACTACCCGCAGCGATGTGGTCGAGCGCCTGCTGGCGCTGCTGCGCCAGGTGGGCAAGGTGCCGGTGCTCTGCGCCCCGGCGGCGGGCTACATCGTGCCGCGCATCCAGGCCCTGGCGATGAACGAGGCCGCGCGCATGGTGGAGGAGGGCGTGGCCAGCGCCGAGGATATCGACACGGCGATCCGCGTCGGCTTCGGCCTGCGCTTCTCGGTACTGGGCCTGCTGGAGTTCATCGACTGGGGCGGCGGCGACATCCTCTATTACGCCTCGCGCTACCTGGCCGGGGCCATCGACCCGCGCTTCGCCTCGCCCCAGGTGATCGCCGACAACATGCACGAGGGCCGCAACGGCCTGCGCGAGGGGCAGGGCTTCTATGACTACGCAGGTGTGGACGTGGAGGCCTACAAGCTGCGCCGCCTCGGCGAATTCACCCGCAAGCTCGACCTGATGGGGCTCGCCCCGCGTTTCAACGGGGCTTTGAGGCAGGCGTGAGCACGTCCCTCGCGGCCCCGGTTGCCGGGCGGCGGGCACAGTGCCCGCCGCCGTATCTAGATGAACCACGGACCACGAGGTAACGATGCGCCTGTTCGAACTGATCACCTTCACCCTGCGCGTGCGCACCACGGCCGATGCCCTGGCGCGCCTGGAAGAAACCCTGGCCAGCAGCGGCCCCGGCTGCACCCTGATGGGCTGCTGGGCCTCGGAGATCGGCCCGTTGAATCAGGTCATCGTGCTGCGCGGCTTCACCGACGAGCAGGCTCGCCAGGCCGAGCGCGAGCGCTACCTGCTGGCACGGGACGCCTTCGGCATCGAATGCTTCATGACCGACATGAAGGTGGAAAACTACACGCTGTTTCCCTTCCTCGAACCCCTGGCGCCGGGCGCCCATGGGCCTTTCTACGAGCTGCGGGTGTACGACCTGATCCCCTCCGGCCTGGCGCCGACCCTGGAAGGCTGGAAGAAGGCCGTCGGCCCGCGCACCGGCGAGGGCTATTCACAGGTCTATGCGGCCTTCTACGCCACCGATGGCCGCACTCCGCGCTACCTGCACATCTGGCCCTACGCCAGCCTGGAGCAACGCCTCGACGTGCGCACCCGCGCGGTGGCCGATGGCGTGTGGCCGCCGGAAAACTCCGGCCCGCAGCTGCGCGACATGCACTCCACCGCGTGCCTGCCGGCGCGTTTCTCGCCGTTGCGGTGAGGGGTTGGCGGTGCTGCGCACCGCTGGGCGAATGAATTCGCCCCTACCGGGTGGGCTGCGGTGTGGGGTTGATACATCGCCTGGTGGATGAAAAGAGCGTCATCCACCCTACACAGCGTTCAGCTTCGTAGGGCGGGTGAAACCCGCGAAAGTCTTGCACCGCAGGAGTCGGGTTGCACCCGACCTACGGTGGCACGGTGCGTAGGTTGGCGCCGAGCGCAGCGAGGCCCAACGCAGCGATGCATGGCCTCGCTGCGGCAATCCCTGTGGGAGCGGCTTCAGCCGCGAAAGACCTGCCGCCGGCACTGGGCCGCGAGTGGTCGGATGCTCCATCGCGAATGAATTCGCTCCCACGATGGGGCAGCGCGCCGGCTGGATTTCGTCAGGCAAAAAAAGCCCCGCGACAGGGGCACCGTCGCGGGGCGAGAGGTCGGCCGGGGGGCGGCCGAGCCAGGAGGAGAGGTTTCAGGCCTGGGGCTGCCAGCCGCCGCCGAGGGCCTTGTAGATGGCGACGATGCCGCTGTAGAGCTCCACCTCGGCCTGGGCCTGGGCGTCTTCGGCGGCCAGGCGTTCGCGTTCGGCGTCCAGCAGCACGAGGAAGTCCACGGTGCCTTCGCGGTAGCGTACGGCGGCCTGTTCGGCGGCGGCGCGGGTGGCCTCCGACTGGCGGACCAGGGAGATCAGCCGTTGCTGGCGCTTGGCGTAGTCGCTGAAGGCGTTCTCGGACTCTTCCAGGGCCAGCAGCACCTGCTGCTCGTAACCGGCCAGGGCGCCGTCGGCTTCGGCTTCGGCGCCACGCAGGCGGGCCCGCACGCTGCCGAGGTCGAAGGCGGCCCAACTGATGGTCGGTGCCACGCCCCAGGCACGGGCGGCGGAGGAGCCGATCTGCGAGCCGCGCCCGGCGGTGAAGCCGAGGAAGCCGGAGAGGCTGACGCGGGGGAACAGGTCCGCGGTGGCCACGCCGACATTGGCGGTGGCGGCGGCCAGCTGGCGTTCGGCGGCGGCGACGTCGGGGCGGCGGCGCAGCAGCTCGGCGGGGTCGCCGATGGGCAGTTCCTTGGCGATCACCGGCAGCGGCTTGGCCGAAAGATCGACGCTCAGCTGTTCCGGGCGCTGACCGAGCAGGGTGGCGATGCGGTTGCGCGAACGCACTTCGAGGGCTTGCAGTTGCGGCAGGGTGGCTTCGGTGGCGGCCAGGCGGCCGTCGGCGCGCAGCACGTCCAGCTCGTTGCCGACGCCGGCGTCACGCAGTTGCTCGGTGAGGCCGCGGGACTCCTGCTGGTTCTTCAGGTTTTCGCGGGCGATGCGTTCACGCAGCTGGGCGCCACGCAGGTTGCCGTAGGCGTCCACCAGCTCGGCGATCAGGCTGACCTGCAGCTGTTGCAGCTCGGCTTGGGCGACGCCGATTTCGGCGTCGCTGGCTTCGATCTGGCGCTGGATGCGGCCGAACAGGTCCAGCTCCCAGGCCATGTCCAGGCCCAGGTCGTAGCGCTCGGCGTTGACGCGCTGTTCGGTCTGGCCGGGCTGCTGGCCCTTGCCGACTTCGGCACTGGCGCGGCTGGTGATGGTCGGCAGCTGGTCGTTGCCGACGTCGTCACGGATGGCACGAGCGGCGCGCAGGCGGGCGAAGGCCACGCGCAGCTCGCGGTTCTGTTCGAGGGACTGCTGCACCAGCTGGTTCAGGGTCGGGTCGTCGAACTGTTGCCACCAGAGGGTTTCGAAGCGGGCGCGGTCGTAGTGGCCGGCGTCCGCGGCAGCGAGCCGCGCGGGCTCGCTGTCGGGGGCCTTGTAGTCCGGGCCCACGGCGCAGGCGCTCAAAGCGAGGGCCAGCAGGGCAGGGGCGAAAGCCTTGTTGATCATGCGTGCAGTTCCTTGAGTTTCTGGGCCTTGGCCGCCTTGCGGGCTTCGCCTTTCTCGACGAAGCCACGGATCAGCACATAGAACACCGGGGTCAGCAGCAGGCCGAAGAAGGTCACGCCGATCATCCCGCTGAACACCGCTACACCCATGGCGTGGCGCATTTCGGCGCCGGCGCCGGAGGAGAGCACCAGGGGTACCACGCCCATGATGAAGGCGATGGAGGTCATCAGGATCGGGCGCAGACGCAGGCGGCAGGCTTCCAGTACCGCGGCCAGGCGGTCGAGGCCTTCTTCCTGTTTCTCCTTGGCGAATTCGACGATGAGGATGGCGTTCTTGCACGCCAGGCCCACCAGGACGATCAAGCCGATCTGGGTGAAGATGTTGTTGTCGCTACCGGCGAGCATCACCCCGACGATGGCCGAGAACAGCACGGTCGGCACGATCAGGATCACCGCCAGCGGCAGGCTCCAGCTTTCGTACTGGGCGGCCAGCACCAGGAAGGCCAGCAGTACGCAGAGCGGGAAGATGAAGATCGCGGTGTTGCCGGCGAGGATCTGCTGGTAGGTCAGGTCCGTCCATTCGTAGGTCATGCCGTTGGGCAGTTCTTCCTTGAGCAGCTTGGCGATCGCTTCCTCGGCCTGGCCGGAGCTGTAGCCCGGGGCGGCGGCACCGTTGATCTCGGCGGTGATGAAGCCGTTGTAGTGCATCACGCGGTCCGGGCCGGAGGCGTTGTCGACCTTGACGAAGGTGGACAGCGGGATCATCTCGCCACGGTTGTTGCGCACCTTCAGCTGGCCGATCTGCTCGGGTTCGAGGCGGAACGGCTGGTCGGCCTGGACGTTGACCTGGTAGGTACGGCCGAAGCGGTTGAAGTCGTTCGCATACAGCGAGCCGAGGTAGACCTGCATGGTGTCGAAGATGTCGCTGATGGCGACGCCGTGGGTCTTGGCCTTTTCGCGGTCGATGTTGGCATCCACCTGCGGGACGTTGACCTGGTAGCTGGTGAACACCGACATGGGGTTCAGCTCGGGGAGCTGGCGCGCCTTGTTGATGATGTTCTGGGTCTGCTTGTACAGCTCCTCGTAGCCCAGGTTGCCGCGATCCTCCACCTGCAGGCGGAAGCCGCCGATGGTGCCGAGGCCTTGTACGGGCGGCGGCGGGAAGATGGCGATGTAGGCGTCCTGGATACCGGCGAATTCCTTGTTCAGCTCGGCGGCGATGGCGCCGGCGGACATGGACGGGTCCTTGCGCTCATCGAAGGGCTTGAGCGGGGTGAACACGATGCCGCTGTTGGGGCTGTTGGTGAAGCCGTTGATGGACAGGCCGGGGAAGGCCACGGTGTTTTCCACGCCCGGGTGCTTGGAGGCGATCTCGGACATGCGCTTGATCACCGCTTCGGTGCGATCCAGGGTCGCGGCGTCGGGCAGTTGGGCGAAGGCCACCAGGTATTGCTTGTCCTGTTGCGGCACGAAGCCGGCCGGGGTGCTGGAGAAGCCCAGGTAGCCGAGCACCAGGATGCCGCCGTAGACCAGCAGGGCCACCGAGCTGCCACGCAGCACGCGGCGTACGGTGCCGACGTAGCCGTTGCCGGCACGCTCGAAGACGCGGTTGAACGGGCCGAACAGCCAGCCACCGAAGAGCTTGTCGAGGATGCGCGAGAAGCGGTCCTTGGGTGCGTGGTGGTCCTTCAGCAGCACGGCGGCCAGCGCCGGGGACAGGGTCAGCGAGTTGAAGGCCGAGATCACGGTGGAGATGGCGATGGTCAGCGCGAACTGCTGGTAGAACTGCCCGGTGAGGCCGGAGATGAAGGCGGTGGGCACGAACACGGCGCACAGCACGAGAGCGGTGGCGACGATGGGGCCGGTCACTTCCTTCATGGCCTGGCGGGTGGCGTCCACCGGTGATTTGCCGAGGCCGATGTTCCGCTCGACGTTCTCCACCACCACGATGGCGTCGTCCACCACGATGCCGATGGCCAGCACCAGGCCGAACAGCGACAGGGCGTTGAGGGAGAAGCCGAACAGGTGCATGACCGCGAAGGTGCCGATCAGCGAGACCGGTACGGCCACCAGCGGGATGATCGAGGCGCGCCAGGTCTGCAGGAACAGGATCACCACCAGGACCACGAGCACGATGGCTTCGAGCAGGGTGTGGACCACCGCCTCGATGGAGCCGCGCACGAAGATGGTCGGGTCATAGACGATTTCGTAGTCCATGCCCTGGGGGAAGCTCTTCTTCAGCTCGGCCATGCGGCCCCGCACGGAGTCGGAGATCTCGATGGCGTTGGAGCCGGGGCGCTGGAACACCGGGATGGCCACGGCCGGCTGGTTGTTCAGCAGCGAGCGCAGGGCGTACTGGCTGGAGCCCAGTTCGATGCGCGCCACGTCACGCAGGCGGGTGATCTCGCCGTCGTCGCCGGCACGGATGATGATGTTCTCGAACTCTTCCTCGGTGACCAGGCGGCCCTGGGTGTTGATCGAGAGCTGGAAGCTGTTGCCCGCGTCGGACGGAGGCGCACCCAGCGCACCGGCCGCCACCTGGCGGTTCTGCTCACGGATGGCGTTGACCACGTCTGTGGCGGTGAGGTTGCGCGAGGCCACCTTGTTCGGGTCCAGCCAGACGCGCAGGGAGTAGTTGCCCATGCCGAACAGCTGCACGTCGCCCACACCGTCCAGGCGCGCCAGCTCGTCTTTCACGTTGAGCGCGGCGTAGTTGGACAGGTAGAGCATGTCGTAGCGGTTATCCGGCGAGGTCAGGTGCACCACCATGGTCAGGTCCGGGGAGGCCTTGTCCACGGTCACGCCGAGCCGCTGCACTTCGGTGGGCAGGGTGGGCATGGTCCGGGTGACGCGGTTCTGCACCTGCACCTGGGCGTTGTCCAGGTCGGTACCCAGGGCGAAGGTGATGGTCAGGGTCAGCTTGCCGTCGTTGGTGGACTGGGACGACATGTAGAGCATGCCTTCCACACCGACGATGGCCTGCTCCAGAGGCGAGGCCACGGTCTCACCGATCACCTTGGGGTTGGCGCCGGGGAAGTTGGCGCGTACGACCACGGTGGGCGGAACCACTTCGGGGTATTCGCTGATGGGCAACTGGAACAGCGAGATGGCGCCGCCGATCAGGATCAGCAGCGACAGCACGGCGGCGAAGATCGGCCGCAGGATGAAGAACTGGGAAAAATTCATGTCGTACTACCTCAACCGCGCGGAGCGACGGCAGGTTTGGCGTTCTGTTCGGCGACACGCGGTGCGTCACGGCCTTCCACGCTTTGGCGCAGGCGGGCCAGCTCGGCGAGGGTGTTCTCGTCGGCCATGGGCACGGACTGCGGGTCGACGGTGGCGCCGGGCATGGTGTGCTGCAGGCCGTTGACCACGATCTTCTCGCCCTTGGCCAGGCCGGTGCGGATGATGCGCAGGCCCTGGACCTTCGGGCCGAGCTCGATGGAGCGGTAGGCCACGGTGTTGTTCTCGCCCAGGACCAGGACGAACTTCTTGCCCAGGTCGGTGCCGATGGCATCGTCCTTGATCAGCGCGGCGGGGTAGGTGTCGCTGCCGACCAGCTTGATGCGGGCATAGAGGCCGGGGGTGAAGCGGCCGTCCTTGTTGTCGAACACGGCGCGGCCACGGATGGTGCCGGTGCGCGGGTTGACCTGGTTGTCGAGGAAGTCCAGCTGGCCCAGGTGTGGGTTGCCGGTCTCGCTGGTCAGGCCCAGGTACACGGGGCTGGCGCCACGGGCGTCGCCGCCGGCCTTGCGGGCCAGTTCGACGTACTTGAGGAAGACGCGCTCATCGGCATCGAAGTAGGCGTAGACCTTGTCGGTGGAGACCACGGAGGTGAGCAGCGACTGGCCGGCGTTGACCAGGTTGCCTTCGGTGATTTCGGCACGGCTGACGCGGCCATCGATGGGCGAGGTGACGCGGGTGAAGCTGAGGTTGAGCTTGGCGTTGTCCAGCTCGGCCTGGGTGGCGGCGACAGCGGCCTGGGCTTCCTGGGCGGCACTGCTGCGGGCATCGGCCAGCTCGGCGGAGATGGCGTTGCTCTGGCGCAGACGATCACCTCGACGGGCCTCGTTGAGGGCGCGGGTCTGGCTGGCACGGGCCTGTTGCAGCTGGGCTTCGAGGCGTTTCACCTCGGCCTGGAAGGGGCGCGGGTCGATCTGGAACAGCAGGTCGCCTTTCTTGATCAGGCTGCCTTCGCGGAAGGACACGTGATCGATGTAGCCGGAGACGCGCGGACGGATCTCGACGGATTCAGGCGCTTCGAGGCGGCCGGTGAATTCGTCCCATTCGTTGATCGGCTGTTGCAGCACCTCGGCCACGCTGACCTTGGCGGCAGCGGGTGCAAGCGTGGCTTCCGGGGCCTTACCGCACGCCACCAGCACCAGCAGGGATGCGAGGGTGAGGCCGGTACGCCAGGTGGATTGAGTGGACTGTTCCATGTGTAGCTCCGCCATTTGGATTTGTAGATGGGGCGGAGTCTGCTGGCTGGCTCGTTCGCGGACGAATCGAACACCACGAAGATAAATATCACCGTCAGTGATAAATCACTTTTTTCCATTGATAGTAGGTGGCTTGCCCTGCGAAACCGCCCTGGAATGGGGCTTTCGGCGATTCATTGCATGGTTTCGGGGCATTCACGGGATTGCTTGCAACGGCAGATCGGGGCGGTTCTATCGATAGAAGCGAATGGCTGTTGCTTTTCATCGATTCGGACCGGCGCGTACCCGTAGGAGCGAATTCATTCGCGAAGCCTTTCGCGGTTGAAACCGGTCCCATCAATGCCATGGCGGACTTCTGTGCCGTGAGTACTCGGTGGGCTGAAACCCACCCTACCCACAGGCCTGGTGGATGAAAAAAGCGTCATCCACCCTACAGTCGTGCCCCCGACAAGACCCCGACGTTGTGACGGAGCGCTGCTCCCTGTAGGGGCGACTTCAGTCGCCAAGCGGTGCGCGGCATCGCCGTAGGGCGGGTGAAACCCGCGGTGGGAGTGGCTGGGGGCGTCGGGTTTCACCCGGCCTACACGCTATTCGAGGCTATCCGGGTCGCCGCAGTACATCTGGATGCGCGAGCGCAGCCAGCGTTCTGCCGGGTCGTTGTCCTGGGCGCCGCGCCAGGCCATGGACAGCTCGAAGGAGCGGCCGCCGTAGGGCGGGTCTTCCGCGCGCAGGCCGCCGGCGGCGGTGAGGGCGGCGGCGGTGTAGTCGGGCACCACGGCGACGATGTCGGTGCCGGCGAGCAGCGCGCCGAGGCCGTTGAACTGAGGCACGGCAAGCACCACGCGGCGCTTGCGGCCGAGCTTTTCCAGTTCCTCGTCAACGAAGCCGGAGAGGTCGCCCGCGTAGGACACCAAGGCGTGGGGGCGTTCGCAGTAATCCTCCAGGCTCAGCGCGCCGGGTATCGCATCGGCGCGCAGCAGCTTGGACTTGGAACGGCGGATGGTCTTGCGCTTGGCGTTGGCCGGCAGCTCGTCGGTGTAGCTGACGCCCACGGAGATTTCCCCGGACGCCAGCAGGTTGGGCATCAGCAGGTAGTTGGTACGGCGCACCACCAGCACCACGCCGGGTGCCTCGGCGCGCAGGCGGCGGAGCAGGGCGGGCAGCAGGCCGAACTCGACGTCATCGGACAGGCCGATGCGGAACACTGCGTTGCTGGTGGCCGGGTCGAAGTCGGCGGCACGGCTCACGGCGGTGGAGATGGAGTCCAGCGCCGGGGAGAGCAGGGCGAAGATTTCCACCGCCCGCGCCGAAGGCTCCATGCTGCGGCCGGTGCGCACGAACAGCGGGTCGTCGAAAAGGGTACGCAGCCGCGCCAGGGCGGCACTGATGGCGGGCTGGCCGAGGAAGAGCTTCTCCGCCGCCCGTGTCACGCTGCGCTCATGCATGAGCGTCTCGAACACGATCAGTAGATTGAGGTCAACTCTACGTAGGTCGTTCCTGTTCATGCAGGGCTACTTCCGAAATAAGTGTGTGAAAAATGAGGCTCTGCAGCGCGGTCGTCAAGGCTCACATCATCCGTGTTTATGACAACTATTGATGCGCGCGGGTGGTTTTAGGGATAAAGCCCGGATAGAGTCCATGGCCATGACAGAGTCACAGGCGAGGTGTGTGATGTCCCGCATGATCCGTTTTCATCAATTCGGCGAGGCCGATGTGCTCAAGCTGGAAGAGCTGCCCACCCCGAAACCGGGGTTTGGCGAAGTTCTGGTGCGCACCCAGGCGCTGGGCGTCAGTTGGAAAGACGTGCTCTGGCGGCAGAATCTGGCTTCCGAACAGGCCCGTCTGCCTGCCGGGCTCGGCTTCGAGCTGGCCGGCGTGGTAGAGGCCGTTGGCGAAGGTGTCGATGACCTGCAGCCCGGCATGGCCGTGGCCAGCTTCCCGTCCGCCACCCCGAATACCTATCCGGCCTGGGGCGACATCGTATTGATGCCGCGCCGTGCCCTGACCCGCTATCCCGAGGTGCTGACCCCGGTCGAAGCCGCCGTGCACTACACGCCGCTGCTGCTGGGTTACTTCGCCCTGGTGGAACTGGCCAAGGTCAAGCCCGGCCAGCATGTGTTGATCACCGAGGCCGGCCATTGCCTGGCGCCGCAGTCGGTGCAGCTGGCCAAGGCGCTGGGCGCGATCGTCATCGCCTCCACCAGCTACCCGGAGAGCCGCCCGTTCCTTAAGGAGCTGGGCGCCGACAAGGTCATCGTCACCGAGGAGCAGGACCTGGTCCTGGAAGTCGAGCGCTTCACCGCCGGCAAGGGCGTGGAAGTGGTGCTGGACCAATGCGCCGGCCCGCAGATGAAGCTGCTGGGCGACGTCGCGTCCCCGCGCGGCAAGCTGATCCTCTATGGCATCAACGGTGGCAACGATGCAGCCTTCCCGGCCTGCGCTGCCTTCAAGAAGCACCTGCAGTTCTTCCGCCATTGCGTGATGGATTTCACCGGTGACCCGGAAACCGGCCTGGAGCGTGATGACGCTGCCGTGCAGCGAGCGCTCGCGCATATCAACCAGATGACCGGCGACCGCTTGCTCAAGCCGGTCATCGACCGGGTCTTCGAGTTCGCCGACTTCGTCGAAGCGAGCCGCTACATGGAAACCTGCCCGGCCGGTGGCCGCGTGGTGATCCACGTCGCCGACTGACCCGCCCTTGCAATGGGCTTCACCGAATCCGGCGCCATGTGCGCCGGTTTTCGTTTTCGCCGGCTGGGTGCCGATCGTCGCAACGGCGTTCATCGATGCACGGAGTCGGCCAGGCTCGAAGGGGCGCCAGTGTGTGATCACGGGTCGCCGCTTCGGTAGCAGGATTCTGCAGGATTCTTGCCTGATCCTGCCTAAGTGGTTTCCCGCCCAAGACGCGCCCCGCGCGCGCAAGTAGAGTTGTCGCCTGATCCGGAGGGGCTGAAACCATGACCACACCCGCAACCCTCGAAGAACAGGGGCGCAGCGCACCCCTGGGGCCGCAAGCCAGGCTCGCGCGCCTGATTGAACGATTCGCCCGGGAGGAGGGCGTCAATCACACGCCTATCCCACGCCTGTCACTGTTCCGCGCCACCGCTGCCACCGAGCCCATCCACTGCCTCTACGAGCCCGCCCTGGGCATCGTCGTGCAGGGCTGCAAGCAGGCGATGCTCAATGATGAGACCTACATCTACGGCCAGTCCCAGTACCTGATCGTGTCCCTCGACCTGCCGGTGATCGGCCAGGTGCTGGACGCCACCCCCGAAGTGCCCTTCCTCAGCATGCGCCTGGACCTGGACCCGGCGCGCATCAGCGAGCTGTTGCTGGAAATGGACAGGCCGCCGGCGGTGACCAGCTCCGCGCGCGGCATCTCGGTGTGCAGCCTGGACGAGCCCCTGCAGGACGCGGTGATCCGCCTGGTGAGCCTGCTCGATACCCCCGACGACATCGCCGTGCTGGCGCCCCTGGTGGAGCGCGAGATCCTCTACCGCCTGCTGCTGGGCGAGCGCAGCGCGCAGCTGCGCCAGATCGCCTGCGTCGGCAGCCACACCCAGCGCATCGCCAAGGCCGTGAGCTGGCTGAAGAACAACTACCACCGGCCGCTGCAGATCGGCTCCCTGGCCGGCGAGGTGAACATGAGCACCTCGGCACTGCACCACCACTTCAAGTCGGTCACCGCCATGAGCCCGCTGCAGTTCCAGAAGCAGCTGCGCCTGCAGGAGGCGCGCCGGCTGATGCTCGCCGAGGCGCTGGACGCCGCCACCGCCGGCAGCCGTGTGGGCTACGAGAGCCCCTCGCAATTCAGCCGCGAATACAGCCGTCTGTTCGGCGAGCCGCCGCAGCGCGACATCGCGCGCCTGCGCCAGAGCGCCTGATACCGCTCCGCTGGTCGTCCCGCCGCCGCAACGGCGCTGGGACGACCAGGCAGCTTCTACCCTGAAACAACCGTGCCCTGAACCGGCCCTCCCGTGGCCGGTGAACCATGAATCCATACCCGTAGAGGTGGAGAAGCAGATGATCACCCTGAACCTGAATGGCCAAGACAAGGAACTCGATATCGCCCCCGATATGCCGTTGCTCTGGGCATTGCGCGACGTCGCCGAGATGACCGGCACCAAGTACGGCTGCGGCATGGCCCTGTGCGGTGCCTGCACCGTGCACGTGGACGGGCAGCCGACGCGGGCCTGCATCACCCCGGTGTCGATGCTGGTGGGCAAGAAGATCACCACCATCGAGGCGGTGGGCGATGACGCGGTGGGCAAGGTGGTGCAGGAGGCCTGGCGCAAGCTCGACGTGGTCCAGTGCGGCTACTGCCAGTCGGGGCAGATCATGGCGGCCACCGCGCTGCTGGCGGGCAACCGCAAGCCCAGCGACGCCGATATCGATGCGGCCATGAGCGGCAATATCTGCCGCTGCGCCACCTACGTGCGCATCCGCGCGGCCATCCACGAAGCAGCCGGCCAACTGGCCTGAGGAGCACCGACATGGGCAAGATCGAAACCCAGACCGCGCCGGGCAACGGCATCCTCAACATCAGCCGCCGCACCTTCCTCCAGGGCAGCGGCGGGCTGGCCCTGGGCGTGCTCTTCGCGCCGCTGCTGGACGCCGCCGAGATGTTCGCCGCCGACGCGCGCTTCGAACCCAACGCCTTTGTGCGCATCGCCCGCGACGGCACCGTGACCGTGGTCGCCAAGCACGTGGAAATGGGCCAGGGCGCCTACACCGGCCTCGCCACCCTGGTGGCCGAGGAGTTGGACGCCGACTGGAACCGCGTGGTGGTCGAGGGCGCGCCGGCCAACGCCGCCGTCTACAACAACCTGGCCTTCGGCACCCTGCAGGGCACCGGTGGCAGCAGTGCCATGGCCAACTCCTTCGAGCAGATGCGCAAGGCCGGGGCCAGCGCCCGGGCCATGCTGGTGGCCGCCGCCGCGAAGCAATGGAAGGTGCCGGCCGAGGCCATCACCGTCAGCGAGGGCGTGGTGGCCCATGCCGCCTCCGGCAACAAGGCGGGCTTCGGCGACCTGGCCGAGGCGGCCGCGCAGGAGTCGGTGCCCACCGAGGTGAAGCTCAAGCAGCCGAAGGACTTCAAGCTCATCGGCCAGCTGACCGCCAAGCGCAAGGACAGCCACGACAAGACCAACGGCACCGCCGTATTCACCCAGGACTTCAAGCTGCCGGACATGCTGGTGGCCATGGTCGCCTACCCGCCGCGCTTCGGTGGCGTGCCCGGGAAGGTGGACGCGAGCAAGGCCAAGGCCATCGCCAACGTGGTGGCCGTGGTCGAATTCCGTGACCTGCCCCATGGCCGCGCCGGGGTCGCCGTGCTGGCGAAGAACACCTGGGCCGCGCGCCAGGGCCGCGATGCGCTGATTATCGAATGGGACGAGAGCAAGGCCTTCAAGCTGGGCAGCGCCGAGATCTTCGCCAAGTACCGCGAGAGCGCCGGGAAGCCCGGGCTGATGGCCGCGCGCAGCGGCGACGTGGACGCCGCGCTGGCCAAGCCGGCGAAGCTGATCGAGGCGGAGTTCGAATTCCCCTACCTGGCCCACGCGGCGATGGAGCCGATGAACTGCCTGGTCAAGCTCGGCGACGGCGCCTGCGAAATCTGGAACGGCGAGCAGTGGCAGACCGGCGACCAGGTGGCCGTGGCCAAGTACCTGGGCATCCCGGTGGACAAGGTCGCCATCACCCAGCTCTACGCCGGCGGCAGCTTCGGCCGCCGCGCCAACCCGGTGTCGGACTACCCGCTGGAAGCCGTGGCGGTGGCCAAGGCCGCACGGGACCAGGGCATCAAGGCGCCGGTGAAGCTGGTCTGGACCCGCGAGGACGACACCCGTGGCGGCTACTACCGCCCGGCCTACCTGCACCGTGCGCGCCTGGCGCTGGATGCCGAGGGCAAGCTGCTGGCCTGGCACCACCGCATCGTCGGCCAATCCATCATCAAGGGCACCGGCATGGAGGCCTTCCTGATCAAGGACGGCATCGACAACACCTCGGTGGAAGGGCTGGCGAACCTCTCCTACGCCGTGCCCAACCTGCAGGTGGAACTGGCCACCCCCGACGACATCCTGGTGCCGGTGCAATGGTGGCGCTCGGTGGGCCACACCCACACCGGCTTCGCCGCCGAGGTGCTGATCGACGAAGCCGCCACCACCGCCGGCAAGGACCCCTATGACTACCGCCATGCACTGCTGGAGAAACACCCGCGCCATCGGGGCGTGCTGGAATTGGTGGCGAGCAAGGCCGGCTGGAAGCAGCCGCTCAAGGCTGGCGGTGAAGGTGAGAAGCGTGGCCGTGGCATCGCCGTGCACGAATCCTTCGGCAGCTACGTGGCCCAGGTGGTGGAAGTGACGGTGAAGGCCGACGGCAGCTACAAGGTGGATCGCGTGGTCTGCGCCGTGGATTGCGGCGTGCCGATCAACCCGGACGTGATCCGCGCGCAGATGGAGGGCGGCATCGGCTTCGGCCTGGCGGCGGCGTTGCACAGTGCGGTGACGCTGAAGGATGGTGCCGTGGAGCAATCCAACTTCCACGACTTCCAGGTGTTGCGGATGAACGAGATGCCTGTGGTGGAGGTGCACATCCTGCCGTCCACCGAACAGCCCACGGGCGTGGGTGAGCCTGGCGTTCCGCCCCTGGCACCGGCGCTGGCCAATGCCTTGCACGCGGCGGTTGGCGTACGCCTGCGGACCCTGCCGTTCCCCGCCCAGGTCAAGGCCTGAGGCGGCGCGACCGGGCCGCTGTTATCAGGCGGCCTGGTTGCGGATCAACTGGCGCAGGGCGCGGCGCTCGGCGATGGGCGTCGGGGCCTGGAGCATCTCGAAGGTGCCGTCTTCCTGGCAGATGGCGACTTCGGTCTCGAAGTGCAGGTGGAATTCATCCAGGGTCACATGGGTGACCAGGTAGCTGCTGTCGACGAATTTCGAGTGAGCGGTCATGGCGGTCGTCTCGGTTCATGGGGCACAAGGCCGATGAGCGAATCTTGCCGGTCCGCTGGCAATCGGAGAATTGAAAGGGGCTGATGGTCAGTATCAGTGGTGTCGATGCTTGCCGTTGCGCTGACGCCCTGGTGCGGCAGCGTCCCTGTTTCCTCGCCCTCGCGGCGGCTCTATAGTGGGCGCCGGATGCCGGGCCAGGCCCCGGCGAAGCTGATTGCCAAGGAGTGAATCCCATGTCGAACCCCGTCACCATGCGCGCCCTCGTGCTCGAGGATTACCAGAGCGGCCGCTTCACCCAGCAGGAGATCGCCCGCCCGGTCGCCGGCGAAGGCCAGGTGCTGGTGCGCATCAAGGCCAGCGGGGTGAACCCCATCGACTACAAGATCCGTACCGGCCGTGCGCCCTACGCCGACCCGGTGCTGCCGGCGGTGCTGGGCACCGAACTGGCGGGCGTGGTGGAAGCGGTGGGCGCGGGCGTTACGCGCTTCAAGGCCGGTGACGAGGTCTACGGCCTGGTCGGCGGCGTGCGCGGCCTGCAGGGCACCCTGGCGGAGTTCGTCGCGGCGGACTGGCGCCTGTTGGCGCTGAAGCCGAAGAACCTGAGCATGCGTGAAGCCGCGGCGCTGCCGCTGGTGTTCCTCACTGCCTGGGAAGGCCTGGTGGACAGCGCGCGCCTGCATTCCGGGCAGACGGTACTGGTGACCGGCGGTTCTGGCGGCGTCGGCCATATCGCCGTGCAGATCGCCAAGGCGTTCGGCGCCGAGGTGTTCGCCACCGCCTCGCCGGCCAAGCACGAGATGGTGCGTGGCCTGGGTGCCACGCCCATCGACTACCACACCACCAAGGCGGCCGATTACGTGGCGGCCTTCACCGGTGGCAAGGGCTTCGATGTGGTCTACGACACCGTGGGCGGCAGCTCCCTCGACGACGCCCTGGAATCGGTGCGCATCCGTGGCCATGTGGTCAGCTGTGCCGCCTTCGGCAACCACAGCCTGGCGCCGTCGTCCCTGCGTGCGGCGACCCTGAACGGCGTCTTCGTGCTGCTGCCCATGCTTACCGGCGAAGGCCGTGCCCACCACGGCGAAGTCCTCGCCGACGCCACGCGCCTGGTGGAAGCCGGCAAGCTCAAGCCGGTGCTCGACCCGCGTCATTTCACCCTGGCCACCGCCCACGACGCCCACGATGCGGTGGAGCAAGGCACCGCCTTCGGCAAGGTCGTTATCGATATCGCCGAATAAACCCCGAACAGCGGCATTGATGGGGTCGCCGATGATCGCGGTGTTCCGGGCTCGGATCGATGGGTTTCGCTGCGCTCTACACCATCCTACGGGTGCCGAAGTTCGACTCGTAGGGCGGGTGCAACCCGCGATTTCCCGCTCACGGCTTATCGGGAATTCAGGGCTCCAGCGGAACCCAGGCCGGATCGGAAAGCCGCTCCACCAGCCGATCGAACACCAGGCGCACCCGGGGTGATACCGGGCCGCGCTGGGGGCGGTAGGCGAACATCTCCCAGGCCGGCGACTCGTTGTCGCTGAGCACTCTCACCAGTTGGCCGCTGCGGATATGCGGCGTCACCAGGTAGCTGGGCAGCTGGCCGAAGCCGGTGCCGGCCAGCACCGCCGCGCATTCGCATTCCTGGTCGTCGGTGGTGAAGGCGGCGCGCTGCGGCTGCATCTGCCGGCCCTCGGCGAAGGTCCAGGGCCACAGGCGCCCGGTGTTGCCGTCGATCAGCGCGGTGGTCGGCACACGGTTCAGCGCATCGATGTCCTCGGGCGCACCGACGCGCTCCAGCAGCTCCGGCGACCCCACCACATAGAGGGGCACGCGCGCCGTGGCGCGGGCGATGTAGCGGCGGTCACGGATGAAGCCCATGCGCACGCCGATATCGATCTGCTCGTCGACGGAGTCGGTCATCTGGTCCGACAAGCGCATGTCCAGGACGATTTCCGGGTGCTCGCGTTGCAGTTCCGCCAGCAGCGGCAGCACGTAGCGGCGGCCGATGGAGCGGGGCGCGGTGATGCCCACGCGCCCGGCCATGCCGTCCTGGCCCCGGCGGGCGTGGCGTTGGAACAGCTGGTCGAAGCTGCCCAGGGTCTCCCGCGCCTGGGTCGCCAGCTGCTCGCCATAGGCGGTGATCTGCACCTGCCGCGTGCTGCGGTGGAACAGCGGCTCGCCCACCAGTTGCTCCAGCTCCTTGATGGCCCGGGTCACGGTCTGCGGGGAAGCGCTCAGGCGCGTGGCTGCCTCGCGGAAGCTGGCGGACTCGGCGGCGATGCAGAAGATGCGCAGCATCTCCATTCGATTGAGCATGGCGGATGACCTTTAGATTGTTCCGATTCGTGGAATTCCGCAATCCTAATACTTCCATTCCCTGGTCGTCATCGGCTTCCCATACTGGCCCCCAACAGCAGGAACACCTCCTGCCGGCAGCCAACCTGAGGAACCCGACATGAGCACCAATATCAACGGCAAAGTCATCGTCATCACCGGCGCCAGCAGCGGCCTCGGCGAAGCCACCGCCCGCCACCTGGCCGCCCTGGGCGCCTCGGTGGTGCTCGGCGCCCGCCGCGTCGACCGTCTCGACGCGCTGGTCAGCGAAATCACCGCCGCCGGCGGCAAGGCCGTGGCCTTCGCCACCGACGTCACCGATGCGGCCCAGGTCCGCGCCCTGGTCCAGGGCGGCATCGACGCCTTCGGCCGCATCGACGTGCTGGTCAACAACGCCGGCCTGATGGCCATCGCGCCGCTCGCCGAAACCCCGGTGGAGGAGTGGGACCGCATGATCGACATCAACATCAAGGGCGTGCTCTACGGCATCGCGGCGGCGCTGCCGGTGTTCCAGCAGCAGCGCAGCGGCCAGTTCATCAACGTCGCCTCGGTGGCCGGCCACAAGGTGTTCAGCCCGGGCGGCACGGTGTACAGCGGCACCAAGTTCGCCGTACGGGCCATCAGCGACGGCCTGCGCCATGAAGTGGGCGGCGACATCCGCGTCACCGTCATCTCCCCCGGCGCGGTGGATTCGGAATTGAAGCTGGGCAGCTCCCACGAAGAAAGCCGCCAGGCCCTGGGCGAGTTCTACAAGCTGGCGATCCCCGCCGAATCCGTCGCCCGGGCCATTGCCTACGCGGTGGAGCAGCCGGCCGAGGTGGATATCAGCGAAGTGGTGCTGCGCCCGACCGTGCAGGACTTCTGATCGAGCGGGTGTACCGGCGCAGCAAAACGAAACGGCCCCTGATGGGGCCGTTTTTCATTCGGTCTTCAGGCATCGCGTCCTAGGAGTATTGCCGAGCTATCGGCGCTGCTGGTGAGGGCCGGAGTTCCGAACCCATCAGGACAAACGCGTGCCGTAGGGTGTGCCGTGTGTTCAGCCGGGGGACATAGGTGACAGGTGTCGGGAGACATAGGTAACGCATTTAGGCTTACGGAATCCTTCGAAGAGGAGTTCGAGCGATGCCGTGGCAGGAGTGCACCACCATGTCGATACGACGTGAATTCGTATTGTTGGCCCAACACCCGCAGAGCAACATCCGGGAGCTCTGTCGACGCTACGGCATCAGCCCCAAGACGGCTTACAAATGGCTGGAGCGATATCAAGAACTGGGTGATTCCGCTCTGCAGGACCAATCCCGTCGTCCGCTGACGAGTCCTGGACGCAGCAGCGCCGAGCTGGAGCGAGAGGTGGTGCGCCTGCATCACCAATTCCCTTATTGGGGCGCTCGCAAGCTGCTCCATCTGTTGCCAAAGGCCATGGATCGCCCTCATCACAGCACCCTCGATGCGATTCTTCGGCGCCATGGCTGCCAGGTGCGCTATCACGCCGAAGACGCCCAGGCACCGGCCACCCAACGCTTCGAGCACAAGCAACCCAACGAGCTCTGGCAGATCGACTTCAAGGGCAACTTCCATCTTTCGGACCGTAACTCGCCACGTTGTCACCCGCTGACGGTGCTCGATGACCATTCACGCTTTGCGCTCTGCCTGCAGGGCTGTGAAGGGGAGCGCCTGGAACTGGTTCGCCCCAAGCTGGCCGCGGTTTTCCGTCGCTATGGGCTGCCATGCCGGATAACGGCCGACAACGGCCCGCCCTGGGGCTCAAACATCGAGGGCGGCCTATCCGCCCTGGAAGTCTGGCTGATGCGCCTGGGTATCGATGTCAGTCATAGCCGCCCTTATCACCCGCAGACGCAAGGCAAGCTCGAGCGTTTCCATCAAACCCTCAAGCGTGAGCTGCTGCATCGCAGCTTCAGTGACATGGAGCACTGCCAGCGCGTGATGGACCAATGGCGAGATCAGTACAACCAACAACGACCTCATGAGGCGCTGGGCCAGTTACCACCGATATCGCGCTATCAGCCAAGCCTAAGGGCGTACACGGAGCAATTGCCGGAAATCGAGTACGAGCCGGAGGACAAGGTGCTCAAGGTAGGGGGAACCGGACAGGTGCAATTCAAAGGGAAAAGCCGGTTCGTCGGTGGTGGGTTATTGGGCGAGCGAATCGCAATACGCCCCACCGGTGTGGATGGTGTCTACGATGTGATTTTCATCCATAAGACAATCCGCCAGTTCGACCTGAGAGAGAAGAAGTAACGACCAGCAACCCGTTACCCATGTCCCCCGACAAGCGTTACCCATGTATCCCGGCTAAACACCGTGCGCACCGCCGCTCGGTGTTTCCGGCGAGCTCCAGGTGCGCGCAGCACACCCTACGTCCGAAGTGAGTGGCGGCTGTATGCCCCGAGGTCTGGTTGCACCAGGGCGTGGATGTTTACCTGCTTAACGGCGCGCGCTCCGGACCGCTGTCAGCGGGTACGGATCTCCCCCCGCGCGAGGCTTTCGGCATCGTTGCCGAGGGCGTCCTTCAATTGCATGTCGGCGCCTTGCTCGCGCAACTGATTCAGCAGTTGGGTGCGCTGGAACAGCGCGGCGTACATGGCGGCGGTCTGCCCGGCGGCGTTGCGCTGGTCGGTGGGGCAGGCGGCGTTCATCAGGCGGCGGGCGATGCCCAGCTCGGCCTTGAAGATGGCGCCCATCAGCGCGGTGTTGCCGCGGGCGTCCTGCAGGCAGGGATCGGCGCCGGCGGCGAGCAGGGCGTCCACCGCTTCGGCGTGGCCGTGGTAAGCGGTGAGGATAAGGGCGCTGTAGCCCTTGGTGTCTTGCGTGTTCAGGTCGTAGCCGGCGTCGATGAAGGCCTGGAGCACATCCAGGCGGCCTTCGCGCGCGGCGTCGAAATAGCGTTGGGCCAGTTCGGCTTTGATGGTGGCCGGGTCGGGTGATGGGTCGGCCTGGGCCAGGCCGACCCAGAGCAGCAGGGTGAGAAGTGTGTATTTCATCTCGGGCCTCCGTAAGCCGGCCCGCGTGTGCGGGCCGGCGTTGGGTGGGTCAGTCGGTGAGCTTGGCGGCCAGGGCTTTCACCTTGGCCAGGTCGCCACCGGCCACCTTGGTGACACGGGTGCCGTAGTCGGCATCGGCCTTGTAGAGGAAGGACAGCATGATGTGCTTGCTCTCGCTGTCGGTGCCGGCGAGGGACTGGCCGAAGCTGTTGACCAGGTCCTGTTGGTCCTTCTTGCCGTAGGAGCGGTACAGGTCACCGGCCTGCTTGAAGTTCTGCTCGCGCTGGATGCCGCGCTGCTGGGTGCTGCCCTGCAGGGGCGTCTCGACGTAACGGGCGCTGGCGGTGGCTTCGCGGGGCTGCAGGCGGCTCGGCTCGTAGTTCACGCCGCTGCTGGTGTGGCCGACGTTCATGCTGCCGTCCTGGTTGCCGTTGTTCACCGCACCACGGTGCTTGTTCACCGGCAGCGACAGGCCGTTGGTGCCCACGCGGTAGAGCTGGGTGTCGGCGTAGGCGAACACGCGGCCCTGCAGCAGGCGGTCTTCGGAGGGCTCGATGCCCGGCACCAGGTTGGAGGGCGCTAGGGCGACCTGCTCGGTTTCCTGGAAGAAGTTGTCGACGTTACGGTTCAGCACCATCTGGCCGATCTTGCGCTCGGGCACGTCGGGCCAGACCTTGGTGGCGTCCAGCGGGTCGAACTCGAAGCGCGCCAGGTCCTTGGGCTCGAGCACCTGGATGTACAGGTCCCACTTCGGGTAGTCACCCTTGGCGATGGCGTTCACCAGGTCGGTGGTCATGTGGCTGTAGTCCTTGCCCTGGACGACCTCGACTTCCTTCGGGTCGAGGTTGCGGATGCCCTGCAGGGTCTTCCAGTGGAACTTCACGTAGTGCGTCTCACCCTTGGCGTTGACCAGCTTGTAGGCGTGCACGCCGTTGCCGTCCATGAAGCGGTAGCCGGCCGGGGTGCCTTCGTTGGAGTAGAGCAGGGTGAGGGTGCGGATGGACTCCGGCACGTGGGAGAAGAAGTCGAAGCGGCGCGAGTCGTCGTCCAGGTTGGTGCGCGGGTCCGGCTTGAAGGCGTGGACCATGTCCGGGAACTTGATGGCGTCGCGGATGAAGAAGGTGGGGAAGTTGTTGCCCACCAGATCCCAGTTGCCGTCGGCGGTATAGAACTTGGTGGCGAAGCCGCGCGGGTCACGCAGGGTTTCCGGAGAGTGGTTGCCGTGCACCACCGAGGAGAAGCGCACGAACACCGGAGTGCGCTCGCCGTTGCGGAAGACCTTGGCGATGGTCAGGTCGGCGATGTCCGCCGAGGCGACGAACTCGCCGTGGGCGCCGGTGCCCCGGGCATGCACCACCCGTTCGGGGATGCGTTCGCGGTCGAAGCGCTGCAGCTTCTGGATCAACTGCACGTCCTGCAGCAGCACGGAACCATTCGGCCCGGCTGTCTGAGAGTTCTGGTTGTCGCCTACGGGGGCGCCGTTGTCACGGGTCAGTGGTGCACCCACAGCCATGGAAAGATTGAACAGGCATGCCGCCGCCAGCAGGCCGGGGGCGGTGCGTTGGAATCTGGACATTTGCGTCTCCTGATGTCTCTGGTTCGGGTGTTGCGGCCTGAACCATAGGGAGCGCGGGAGGGGACGGATAATAGGATTTGGTCAGCCTGGCGATTAGGAAATATTAAAGGTCCTACGCGCGCCGCCTGCTTAGAGTTCTCGGGTACAAGCCCCACCCCGACTTCACCAGGAGGCCGCGCAAGCGGCTCGCACGCAGGACGACCCATGACCCTTACCGAATTGCGCTACGCCGTTGCCCTGGCGCAGGAACAGCATTTCGGCCGCGCCGCCGAGCGTTGCCACGTCAGCCAACCGACCCTTTCCGTGGGCATGAAGCGCCTGGAGGACTACCTCGGCGTGCTGCTCTTCGAGCGCAGCAAGGGCGCCGTCTACCTCACCCCCATCGGCGAAAGCATCATCGAGCAGGCGCAGAAGGTGCTGGCCGAGGCCAACGCCGTGCTGGAAATGGCCCACGCCGGGCGCAACCAGCTGTCCTCGCCGCTGCGGGTCGGCGCCATCTACACCATCGGGCCCTACCTGCTCCCGCACCTGATCCCCCAGCTGCACACCGTGGCCCCGCAGATGCCGCTGTACATCGAGGAGAACTTCACCCACGTGCTGCGCGAGCGGCTGCGGGAAGGCGAGCTGGACGCCATCATCATCGCCTTGCCGTTCTCCGAACCCGATGTGCTGACCAAGGTGCTCTACGACGAAGCCCTCTGTGTGCTGCTGCCCGCCGATCACCCGCTGGCGGCCGAGCAGCGCCTTTCTGCCGAGGCGCTGGAGGATGCCGAACTGCTGATCCTGGGGGAGGGCCACTGCTTCCGCGAGCGGGTGCTGGAGGTGTGCCCGGCCACCCAGCGAGCCAGCGTGGAATCCAGCTCCCTGGAAACCATCCGCCATATGGTCGCCTCCGGGCTCGGCGTCTCGGTGCTGCCCCATTCGGCAGTGAGCGGCCACCACTACTCGCCGGGCTCCGTGGCCATCCGCCCCTTCAGCGCGCCGGTGCCGTTCCGCCAGGTGGCCATCGCCTGGCGCGCCAGCTTCCCCAGGCCGCGCGCCATCGACGTGCTGGCCGACTCGGTGCGCCTGTGCTCGGTATCCCGTGGGCCGAATGGAGAGGCTTGAGAGGCGCTAGGACCGCCATTTCTCCAAGGCCGCACGGCAATCCTCCACCAGCGCCGGCATGTCGGCCTCGATTTCCTGCCAGCCCAGCAGCGCCAGGGCCTCCTGCGCCGCGGTGCGCAGCGGCGCCCATTCCGGGTGTTCGAAGTTGTTGCCTTCCAGGTTGACGTAGGCGCCGTGGCTCAGGGTCATGCAGGCGGCCAGCAGCGCCTGCAGCTGCCCATGTGCCCGTGGCTGGAGCCGTGGCGGGAAGCCTTCGACGAAGGCCTCGAGGTGATCGAGGTAGGAGGACCAGAGATCGCAGTCGGCGCAGCAGCCGATGTTCGCCAGCTGCCAATCGGCGCTCCCGGCGAGGAACTGCAGCGCCGGGCCCAGTTCACCGAGGAGGATCAGCCGGCGGTATTCCTCTTCGCCGTACCAGAACCAGATCAGCGAGGCGAGGCTCTCCGGGTTCGCGGCACCTTCAGCCATGCCGCGCACCCGCGTGCCACCAGGCGGGGCGCCCATCCTCGAAGGATTCATAGGTGGGCATCAGCGCGGGGGAATCCTTGTGGTCGAGGCAGCCCACCAGCAGGGCGATGGTCGGCTCGTCGTCGATGGCGCCCAGGGAGCTGCCGCAGTGGACGCAGAAGGCCCGGCTGGAATAGTCGGAGGAGCGGTAGGTCGCCGGGGCACCGGCGGGGCCGGTCCAGCGCAGCCGTTCGCGCGGCACTTCCACCCAGGCCACCGTCAGCGCGCCGCTGTGCCGCTGGCAGAACTCACACGAGCAGGTGTGCGGGTTTTCGAGTGGGCCCTGCACCTCGAAGCGCACCTGGCCGCACAGGCAACCGCCCTGATGGATATCCGTGGTCATCGCCGCCTCCCTGGGCATCACTGCAATGGTGGCGGAATCTAGCACGGGGAGGGGGGCGGGTGATGGGATCCGCTTCAGGGGTTCAACGGGTCACGACCTTGTACTGCCAGAGTTCGCGGCCGCCCTTGTGGTACTCCCTCTTGTAGCTGACCAGGCCTTCGAATTCGGCCCCCTTGCCTGCCCAGAAGTCCTTCCACCAGCTGCGGATCGATGCCTGGTCTTCATTGATGAGTTCCCACTCGCCCATATTGGGATCGAGGAACAGCACATGGTCCCTGTCGAGGCTGCTGAACGCCAAGGCATGCCCGCCATCGGCGCCATCCACCACGTAGATGTAGGCGCCCGGGACCGCCAGTACATGGTCGATCACATCCTGGCGCGTGCGCAGCCCGGTGAATTTCTTGAAGGGGCCGCCGCCTTCCCGCTTGGTCACCGTCAGGCCGAATCCCTCCATGCTGTTGTCGCTTTTCTTGTTGCGTTGCCTGTGGCTCTCCAGCAGTTCCTGGATGGTCTCTGGGCCGATGATGTCGTAGATGCTTTCACCGGGCGTCAGATGGCCCGCCAGAACGGCCCTGACCCAGCGGCGGCAGGCTTCGAGGCATACGCCACGGGCATCGTTCCCGGTGTAGGCGAGGGCGGTGGACTGGCTGACCTTGTGGCGTTTGATAGTCATGACACTTCCTTGTTCATGGGGTGGCGTTCGTTGCGTGCTCGAGGGCCCTTTCGAATGCGGGACAGGGATACCTGCTGGCTGAAGGGGGCAACGGCGGAGGCCGTTCAGGTTAGCCAGCGTCAGGGGGCTGTCAAACGCGGGGCGTTGCGTCGCGGGTGTCTTGGCCGGTGCTTTCCCGGGCTGAAGCCCGGGCTACGGTTGGGGGGCAACGGGGCTAAAAAAAGCCGCCCCCAAGGGCGGCCAGGGTCTCCGGCCCGGGGCCGTCGACTGCACGGCGCTCCTTCAGCGCACGCCGGCGTTGCGCAGGGCGGTCGGGGTGTAGTCGGCGGCGAGGGCCTTGAAGCCGATCTCCAGGGCGTCCTTCTCCTGGTTACGCATGCCCGAGACGATGTAGCGGCCGTTGATCAGGTCGTACAGCGTCTCCACGCCGAGCCAGGGGATGCGCTTGTCGTAGAGCGGGGTCATGAAGCCTTCGGCCACGCGCCACAGGGTATTGCGCGCGTCGTAGTGGTCGGCCAGGGCGATATGCCAGCTGTCTTCGTCGAGGTACATCACGCGCTTGGCGTACACGTGGCGCTCGCCGGGCTTGAGGGTCGCCTCCACCACCCACACACGGTGCAGCTCGTAGCGGGTGACGTCGGCGTTGAGGTGCCCCGGCTTGACCACGTCCTCGTACTGCAGCTGCGGCGATTCCAGGCGGAAGCTGTTGTAGGGGATGTACAGCTCGCGCTTGCCCACCAGCTTCCAGTCGTAGCGGTCCGGGGCGCCGTTGAACATGTCCAGGTTGTCCGCCACGCGCTGGCCTTCGGAGGCCGGGTAGGGGCCGTCGTAGGCGATCTGCGGGGCGCGGCGCACGCGGCGCTGGCCGGCGTTGTAGATCCACGCCATGCGCGGCTCCTTCACCTGGTCCAGGGTCTCGTGGACCAGCACCACGTCGCCGGCCAGGCGCGCCGGGGCGGTCACCAGCTGCTTGTAGTAGAAGAGCACGTTGCCCGGGTTCTGCGGGTCGAAGTCCTTGAGCTGGTCGCGGTAGGTGAACTGCTGCTTGAAGTACACCGGCGAGAAGGTGCCGTTGGCCAGCGGCGTGGCCTGCACATGGGTGCGCCGGGCACTGCCGCCACGGTAGCGGGTGATGTGGTTCCACACCGCTTCCAGGCCGTTCTGCGGGATGGGGAAGGGCGTGGCGGTTTCGAAGTCCTGCAGGCCGTTGCCGCCGGCCACCAGTTGCGCTTTCACCGCGTTGCGGGCGATTGCCTGGTACACCGGCTCCGGCAGGCTGGCGCTGCGGTGGCTGGGGTAGACCGGCATGCGGTAGCTGCTCGGGTAGCGCTTGAACAGGGCCTGCTGGCCGGGGCTGAGGCGCTCGCGGTATTGCTCCATGTTCTGCGCGGTGATGGTGAACAGCGGCTGCTCGGCGGCGAAGGGGTCGCTGAGCCAGCCGCCCGGCTGCGCGCTGCCGGCGTCGGTGGGCAGGCCGCCGTCCCAGGCGGGGATGCTGCCGTCGGCATTGCCGGCGCGCTCGGCGCCGATGGGGGTCAGGCGCTGGCCGAGTTTGGCGGCCTGCTCGGGGCTGACGGCGGCCTGGGCGCTGTGCAGGGTGATGGACAGGGCGAGGGTGCCCAGCAGCATTTTTGTTGTTGTCATGGTCTTGCCTCCACTCAGAACGAAACGCCGAAGCTCAGGGCCACGAAGTCGCGATCGACGTTGACGTTGTAGTCGCCGCCGAAATAGTCGGTGTACGCCAGGCTGGCGCTGTAGGTGTTGAGATAGCTGGCGTCGAGCCCGAGGCTGATGGCCTTGGAGCCCTCGTTGAAGCCCGGCTCGGGGCCGTAGCCGCTGACGTCATGGGACCAGGCGAGGTTGGGCCGCAGCTGCACGCCGGGGATCAGGTCGCTGTATTCCCAGATGGCGCGCACGCGGTAGCCCCAGGAGTTGCGCGTGGCGAAGCCGTCGTCGTTGCAGTTGGAGGGGCTCTGGGCGTTGGTGACGGCGGTGCACAGGCTGTTGTCCGGGTACAGCGCGCCCTGGCCGTAGGCGGTGCCGCGGCCATAGCGCAGGCCACCCTTGCCCTCCAGGCCGCCGATATGGGTGATGCCGGCCTCGCCGATCAGGGTCAGACGTTCGGCGCCCATCACCTGGTCGAAGAAGTGTGTGGCGGTGACCTGGGCCTGGGTCACTTCCTTGCGCCGGTAGCCGCTGATGTCGGCGCCGTTGGCCAGGGTCTCGGCGCCGGAGGAGAGCACCGGGGTGAGCGCCGGCACGCCGATGCCGGCGGTGATCAGGTCCACGGGGTTGATCTGCACCGGCAGGTTGGGCCGGTAGCTGATCTCTCCCGCCAGGGTGGTGCCGGTGGGCAGGCTGGTGCTGAAGCTCAGGCCGTAGAGCTGAATGTCCTCGGGGTAGTCGACGTGATAGCGCGAGGTGCCCAGGCGGTAGCCCTGGACCAGGGTCTGGCCGGTGGCGCCGGCGAGGAAGGCGTTGCAGCCGGCCAGGGGGATGCCGAGGTTGCCGCACAGCGCCGGTGCGAAGCCGAAGTCGGCGATGTTGGGGCTGGCCGTGGCGCCGATATAGGGCTGGCGGCTGTGGTAGTTGATGAAATAGGCGGCGAATTCGCTGTCCAGTTGCGGTGCGAACCAGCGCAGGGCCGCGCCCCACTGGCCGCTGTCGCGGGCATCGCGGTCGCCGTCCCGGGGGATCTCGATGCCCTCGCTGGTGAGGTTGATGCCGAAGGGCGCCAGGGCGGCCTGGGCGGCGGCGTTCTGGTCGAGCGCGGGGCCTGCCGGCAGGCCGCCGCAGCCGTCGGCGATGACGTCGGTCTGGGAGAAGAAGGTGCCACAGTTGTCGATGACGGTCTGGTCCCATTCCAGCTGGTAGAAGCCTTCGGCGGAGAGGTTCTCGGTGAGGTTCTGCGACAGGTAGAACATGTTCACCGGGATCAGGCCTTCCTTGATCTCCGAGCCCGGGCGGCGGAAGGCGGCGACGTCGATGGGGTTGATGGCGTTGATGCCGCCGCCGATGAAGGTGCTCTCGCCCCAGCTGACCACCTGCCTGCCCAGGCGCACGGTGCCGGGCAGATCGCCGATCAGGTAGTTGTGGTAGAGGAAGGCGTCCAGCAGCTCGGCGCCGGAGGATTGCGCGCCCTCCTTGCGGTTGTGGTCGTCGATGGCCTTGAACGGGCGGCTTTCGTCCTTGAGCTCGAAGTCGTACCAGTACTTGCCGCGAACGAAGAGGCCGCTGTCGCCGTACTTGAGCTCGAGGTCGTGGATGCCCTTGAACACCTTGGAGAAGGTCTTGCCCTTCTCGAAGTTGCGCCGGCCGTCGTCGGCGCTGCGGCTGCCGAGCAGCTCGCTGTCGGGGTTGCGCAGGGCCCAGCTGGCGCCCATGGAGAGGGAGGAATCGAACTGCCCCTCGATGTCGCCGATGGCGAAGGTGATGGCGGATGCCGGTTGGCTGGCGAGGGTGGCGAGGCCGATGGCGAGGGCAAGGCGAGCCTGGCGCCAGGGCGGTTGTCTACGGGTCATTGCGTTACTACCTCTTGTTGTTGTGGTGTGGTGCGTTACGCGAATGCGGTTTTCCGGGCGCGACCCGGCCCGTGGCCAGCGCCGGGGCGGCGGCCAGGTGGGACGGGGGCGGCGGTGTCGGGGGGTTAGAGCCTGAGTTCCATGGCGTCTTCGCCCAGGGTCAGGTCACCCGAATAGAGGTCGGCCATGCCGCTGAGGAACAGCCGGCGGCTGAGGAAGTTGGTGGGGCTCGGGAGCAGGTGGGTGAGCACCAGGTGGCGCACGCCGGCCTTCTGCGCCAGGCGCGCCAGCTCCAGGGTGTCGGCGTGGTAGTCGAGTACCCGTTCGGCCTGCTCGGCGCGGCCTGGTTGCCCGGTGCGGCGCAGGGCGTCGGCGGCCTTGTGGATCAGGGCGCCGTTGATGGCTTCGTGCACCACCATGTCGGCGTCCTGCAGGGCCTCCAGGTAGCGCTCGGAGACGCGGGTGTCGCCGCTGATGAACAGCTTCTTGCCGGCGTAGCGCAGCACGTAGCCGTAGGCCGGGTCCACCGGCTGGTGGTCGACGCGGTAGGCGTCGATGGTGACGCCGTCCTGCTCGTACACCCGCACCGATTCCTCGCCGGGTGCGGTGCGCACCTCGTGGGCGGTGGCGAAGGCCAGTTCGCTGGCCACCGGCGGCAGGGCGTGCTGGTGGCGGAAACGCACGTCCTCGTCATAGGCCTGGGCCAGCCCCTGGACCACCTGCTCGACGCCACTGGGGCCGTAGACCTCGAAGGGCGTCTTGCGGCCATTGATCCAGGTGTGGTTGATCAGGCCGCCGAGGCCGTTGAAGTGGTCCGAGTGCCAGTGGGTGATGAACACCCGGGTGAGGTCCGGCAGCGGCACCCGGTTGTTCTCCAGGTTGCGCATGGCGTTCTCGCCGGCGTCGAAGAGGAACAGCCGGCCGCCGGCGGCCACCAGGGTGCAGGCCTGGCCGCGCGGGGCGTTGACCTGGGGCGTGCCGGTGCCGCAGAGGATCACGCGGATGCCCGAGCGGTCTTCCACCAGGGAGTGGTCGGTGCGGTCCTGCACCTCGGCGTCGAGGTAGGCGTTCTGCAGGCGTTCGCAGCCGGCGAGGGTGGTGGCGAGCAGGGTCAGTGCCGCCAGTTTCCACAGGTGTCGCATGGTTCGTCCCCTTGTCGTTCTTGTTGTGGGTCGTGGTTCAGTTCAGCCAGTCGATCTGGAAGCTGTAGCGGCCGAGCACCGGGGCCAGGGCCTCGCGCTGCAGGCCGGCGGCGATACGCGCCACCAGGCCGCGGCGGGCGTCCTGCACCACCTCGACGGAGAGTTCGGCGAGCCCCAGCCCGGCGGCCTCCTGGCGCACCACGCGGGCGATCTCGCGTTGCTGCAGGGCGGGCTTGAAGATCTTGCCCACGGGCGTTACCGGCAGGGCATCCAGCACCTCGATGCGCTTGGGCACGGCGGCCCGCTCGGCGATGGCCTCGCTGGCGAAGGCCAGCAGCTCGTCCGCGCCGGCCTGGCTGCCGGGCAGCAGCTGCACATAGGCCACCGGCACCTCGCCGGCGTGGGCGTCGGGGCAGCCGACGGCGGCCACCAGGGCCACGGCCGGGTGCGCCTGCAGGGCTTCCTCGATCTGCTTCGGGTCGATGTTGTGGCCGCCGCGGATGATCAGCTCCTTCTTGCGCCCGGTGAGCCAGAAGTAGCCCTCGGCGTCCTCCCGGCCGAGGTCGCCGGTGTTGAGCCAGCGCTGGCCGTGGATGTCGATCCACAGGCCCTTGTCGTGGCTGGCGTCCAGGTAGCCGGCGAAGACGTTGGGGCCGTGGATGGCGATGGCGCCCACTTCGTCGGTAGCGGCGTCGCGCAGGTAGGCGCCGGCCTCGTCGAGGATCACCGCACGCATGCCCTGGTAGGCCAGGCGCAGGCCGATGGAGCCGACCCGGCGCTCACCCTCGGGCGGGTTGGAGGACGACACGCAGGCGCCTTCGGTGAGGCCGTAGCCTTCGAGGATGCGCACGCCGATGCGCTGCTCGAAGTCGCGGAACAGCTCCACCGGCATGGGTGCCGCGCCGCACAGGGCGTAGCCGAGGCTGGAGAGGTCGCGGCCCTCCACCGGTTGCTGCAGCAGGGCGGAGTAGACCGTGGGCACGCCGGAGAAGAAGTTGATGCCGAAGTGCTCGACCAGGGCCCAGAAGTTGGCGATCACGCCGTTGCCGCGATAGCCCTGGGGCGTGCCGAGGATCACGTGGTCGCCGTGGGTCCAGGGCATCAGCCCGGTCACCAGCTGGCCGTTCACATGGAACAGCGGCAGGCCGCAGAAGATCACCTGGCCGCGCTGGCGCGGCTGCATGTTGGTGGCCATGGCCCAGGCGTTGAACACCTCGGAGCCGTGGGTGCGCGTGGCGATCTTCGGCAGCCCGGTGGTGCCGCCGGTGCAGAAGTAGGAGGAGCGCTGCTCGGCGCGGATCTGCCGGCCGCTCTTCAGGTGGGTGTGGGGCTGGCGGCGCATCAGGCTGCGCAGGTCGGCGATGGGCACGCGTCGCTGGGCGGATTTTTCGCGCCGAGCCATCCAGCGCAGGGCCAGGCCCTTCAGGCCGCCGACATAGGGCGCCATGCTCACCCAGAGCACCTGGCGCACGCTGGGCAGGGCATCCAGCTGGCTGGCCAGCTTGGGCCACAGGTCGGTGCCGGGCGTGGGGGCCAGGGTCACCACCAGGCGTGCGTTGGCGGCGCGCAGCAGCTCGCCCATTTGCGCGGCTTCCAGCAACGGGTTGATGGCCATGACGATGCCGGCGGCCTCGCCACCCCAGATGGTGAAGTGGGTTTCCGGCAGGTTGGGCAGGATGAAGGCGACCACGTCGTCCGGGCCGATGCCCAGGTCATGGAAGACGTTGGCCGCGCGGGTGATGTCGGCGAACAGCTCGGCGTAGCTCCAGTCGTGGGTGCGACGGAAGTTCGCGGCGTCGAGGAAGAAGCTCAGCGCCGGGTCGTCGGGGAACTCCCGCGAGCAGCGCCCGAGGGCCTCGTAGGTGCTGGCGGCCAGCCCCTGCTGGGCCAGGGGCGTACGTTCGATGGCCTGGATGTCGGCCAGGGTCTGCACGGCCATCAGGCTTGCTCCACCACGAGGTTGCGCTGGGTGCCGAGGTCGATCACGCCGTCGCTGCTGCGGATGCTGGCCTCCACCACGTCACCGGCCTTGAGGTACTGGTTGCGGCCTTCCTGGGCCTTCATGAAGGCCTTCCATTTCAGCGCTTCAGGCAGCAGGGCGCCGATGCGCTGCTTGGCGGGCGAGGGGATGGACAGCGCGCAGCCGGCCGGGGTGCCGGTGGCGATCAGGTCGCCGGCGGCGAAGTCCTGCACGCCGGAAAGCTCGGTGAGGGTTTCCGCCGGGCCGAACACCAGGTTGGCGGTGCTGTCGTCCTGGCGAACCTGGCCGTTCACCGTCAGGCGCAGGCGCAGGTCCTTGAGGTACTGCATGTCCGCCGCGTCCAGCAGGCAGAGGAAGGGCCCCACCGGGCCGAAGGTGCGGTAGCTCTTGCCCTTGTAGAACTGCATCTGCGGGATCTGGATGTCCCGCGCCGAGTAGTCGTTGACGATGACCACCCCGGCGACGAATTCGTGGAGGTTGGCGTCGGTGACCCGGGTGTGCGCGGTGATGTCGCGGCGCAGCACCAGGCCCAGCTCGATCTCGTAGTCGAGGAAGCGCACGTGGCGCGGTTTGATCAGCTCGCTGTCGGCGGCGACCAGGCAGCTCGTGGCCTTGGTGAAGATCATGTTGTAGTGCTTGGCGTCCGGGTCCATCCCCGACTCGATCATGTGCTGCCGGTAGTTGGCGCCCTGGCAGACGAACTGCTGGTCGCGGGTCACCGGCGACAGCAGCGTCACCTCGTCCAGGCGCAGCTCGCCGTCCTGCAGGCGGGCGAGGTCGTCGAGGCGGGTATTGCGGATCAGCTCGCCGGTGCTGGCATGGCTTCCCGGAATCAGGGAAATGCGGCCCTTGCGGATCACCCCCCACTGGATGCGGTTCTGATGTTCGAAGCGGACTACGTGCACGGCCATGGCAGGGGCTCCTGGGGCGTCGATCGACTGATGCTCGCGGGCATCAGGGGGTTGTTGTTCTTCGTTGGGCGCGGCGTCGGCCGGCAGCCAGGGGCTGCACAGGACCAGGCCGCCGGCCTTGATCAGGGTGCGGCGCTTGAGCTGCGCCGGTTGGCGTTCCATGGGCTCAGGCGAACAGCCGCGCCAGGGTGATCAGCTTGCGCAGGGTCAGGTCCGGGCTGTGCCGCAGGTTGTGCAGCAGGGCGCGGATGGCGGCCAGGTCCATCTTCGGCTTGGTGAAGCTCCTGGGCATGCGCTGGCCCCATTGCGCCATCGCTTCGGGGCTCACCGCGTGCAGCCCGGTGGGGCGCTCGGCGGTGAACAGGTCGCCGTCGCAGTAGTGCTCGTGCTTGTCCTTCCAGGGGTCCTGCCAGTAATCGAATATCTGGCTGCCGAGGATGTGCCGGCCGATGCCCCAGGCGTGGGTCCAGCCGCGCTCGTGCAGCACCCGCTGGCCCATGCCCACGGCGTCGGCGTCCACCACCTCGAAGGCACTGTGGCTGTAGGCGGGCATAAAGCCCTGGGCCAGCGCCAGGGTGTGGTGGTCGGCCGGGGTGTCGCCCAGGTCCAGGCGCATGAAGGCCACGGCGGGCGAGCCATCCGGCAGCACCTGGATGTCGCTGGGGATCATCCCGAAATGCTCGGTGTACCAGGCGCAAGTGGCCTGGTAGTCGGCCACCTCCAGCACCACGTGGCCGAGCTTGAGCACCTCCGGCGGGGCGATGGGTGGGCGCTGGGTGGCGTTGATCCGTGGCGCCTCGTCGGCCAGGTTCAGGGGCAGTGGCGCACGATGCTGCAGTGCCGGTGCGGCGGTCTGGCCGAACACGGCTTCCACCAGGAAGCCGGACGGGTCGACCAGGCGCACCCGCTCGCCGCCGCCGGGCATGCCGGTGTGCTCGATGGCGGAGGCGCCGGGCAAGCGCGCCAGCTTTTGCAGGTCGGCATGGGTGGTGAGGGCCAGGCCGAAACCGACGAAGCGCGCCTTCTCGCCGCGGTGCACGCGGTAGCAGTAGGCGGCCGGGCCGGTGCCGCGCAGGTAGAGGGTGTCGTCGTTGCGCTGGCTGACCACCAGGCCGAAGTCGGTGAGGAAGCGCTCGGCCTGCTCCAGGTCCGGACGCTCGAAGACCAGGTGGGCGAGGCGCTGGGCCTTCACCGTCGGGTTCGGGTGGCGCGCCGGTTGCGGTGTGGCGAGGAGGGGCAGGGCGGTGGAAACGGTCATCGTGTCGTTCTCCGGGGCTTTCTCCGGGCAAAGCCCGGCCATCGACCCCGGATCGCGGGGTCGTTGTGCGTGTCAGGTCAGCGGTGGATCAGTCCAGGGTGGCCAGGGCCGGCAACTCGGCGTTGGCTAGTGCGCGGGCCTCTTCACCGGGGATGCCGAGGGCGCGGAGCACCAGTTCGGCGGTGTCGGTGCCGGCGTCGCGCCAGGTCTTGTGGCCTTCGAGCACCAGGAACATGGAGCCCAGCACGCTGCCGGCGATCATCGAGATCACCGTGGCTAGCTGCTCCTGGCGGAAGTCGTAGCGGCCACTGGTCATGCCGTGGAGCACGTCCACCGTAGGCGGGCCGTACCACATCTCGCGCAGTGACGAGTTGTTCAGCGCGAAGCGGTTGATGAAGGCGCCCCAGTGGGGCTCCTCGTGGGCGCGGCGGATGAAGAAGCGGATGCCGTGGGCCAGGCGCTGGGCCGGGTCGGTGATGTCGCCGAAGCTGCGGGTCACGCGCTGGTGCATTTCCCCGCTGAGGTGGCTGGCGACCTTCTCGAACAGGTTCTCCACCGATTCCATGTTGTTGTAGATGGTGCCGCGCGCCACCCCGGCCTCCTGGGCCAGGTCGCTGACGTTCACCTGGCTCACGCCCTTCTCGGCGAAGAGGCGCAGGGCCGCCTGGTGGATGCGGCGCTGCACCGGATTGAGAGCTTCCACGATTACCTCCGACAATCGAATCTGTGGCGATTGAACACTTGCGTTCAAATTAAGTCAACGGGGTGCATTCGCCTTTTTCTTGCGGGGTGTCCGGCCCGCTCCCGCGGTATCCCTGGGTTTCACCTTGTACCTCCAGGCCTGCCGGGCCGCTCTGGCGCGCGTCATGGCGCTGATTCTCTGCGTTCACAGGTGATCTTCTATTGACGATATTGAACACAAATGTTCAATATGAATTGTCATTGTCTACTCCTGCGGAGGGAGTGATGGAGCCTGCACCTACAACAAGAAACTGCGACGTGATCATCGTCGGCCTCGGCCCAACCGGGGCCGTACTCGCCAACCTGACAGGGCGGAAGTGCCTGCAGTACGGCGGCCCGAATCGGCCGGCCACTCAGGGGCGCCGCCCATGAGCATCAAGCAAGGCCGTATCGACGTGCACCACCACATCATCCCGCCGGCGTTCGTCGAGACCCTGCAGCGCAAGGGCCTGGACAAGATCGCCGGGGCGCCGCTGCCGCACTGGAGCCCGGAGAAGTCCATCGAGGTAATGGACATGAACGGCATCCAGCGGGCGATCACCTCGCTCTCGGCACCGGGCGTGCACTTCGGCGATGGCGTCGGCCAGGCCCGCGACCTGGCGCGGCGCTGCAACGAGTTCGCCGCGCGCATGCGTGACGACTTCCCCGGGCGCTTCGGCAATTTCGCCGTGCTGCCCACGCCCTTCACCGAGGCCGCCTGCGCCGAGGCGACCCATGCCCTCGACGTGCTCGGCGCCGAAGGCATCGTGCTGCTGGGCAGCACCGATGGCGTGTTCCTTGGCGACCCGCGTTTCGACGAGCTGATGGCCGAGCTGGATCGGCGTCAGGCGGTGGTCTTCGTGCATCCGAACATGCATGCGACCAGCGAGCAGATCGGCCTGCAGGCGCCGGGCTTTCTCATCGAGTTCCTCTGCGACACCACCCGTGCGGCGGTGAACCTGATCCTCACCGGCACCCTGGAGAAGTACCCGCGCATCCGCTGGATCCTGGCCCACGCCGGTGGCTTCCTGCCCTACGTGGCCTGGCGCGTGTCCCTGGCCAATGCCTTGCCGGAATACCGCGAGAAGGCGCCCCAGGGCGTGCTCAGCTACGTGCGCCGCTTCTACTTCGACACCGCGCTGTCGCCGTCGCGCTTCAGCATGGCGGCGCTGAAGGAGCTGGTGGAGCCGTCGCACATCCTCTTCGGCAGCGACTTCCCCTTCGCTCCGGCACCGGCCACCGCGCTGCAGTGCCAGACCCTGGAGGAATCGGCCTTCTGGCCGGACGAGGTGCTCTACGGCATCAACCGGGGCCATGCCCTGAGCCTGTTCCCGCAGTTCCGCCAGGAGAGCGAGACGGTGGTGCCGGCGCCCATCTACGAGGGGGAAAGCTTCGCCAACCGGATGAAGCGCAGCCTCACTCGGCCGGTCGGCGCCCTGGCCGAACGCATCCGCAACCGCTGAGCCGCTCGCCCATCATCAGAACAACAAGAGGCCGATATGAATCGCCGTACATTCGTCGCGGGGGCCGGCATGCTTGCCGGTGCCTCGCTGCTGGCAACTGGCGCGCCGCCGTTGCCGCCGCTCGCCACTGCCGCTGAATCCGTATCGGAGGACGAGACGCCCAGGCTGCAACCGCTGCCCGCTCCGGGGCGCATCGACGTGCACCACCACTTCATGCCCCCTGCCCACGCGCAGGCATTGCAGCGCCGGGGCCTGGGCGTGTTCGCCGGCCAGCCGCTGGCACCCGGGTCGGCCCAGGATTCCCTGGCGCTGATGGACGGGCAGGGCGTGCAGACGGCCTTGCTGTCGCTGAACGCGCCCGGGGTTTATTTCGGCGATGTCGCCGCGGCCGCCACCCTGGCGCGCCGCTGCAACGAACAGGCGGCCGAGCTGGCCAGCCGTTACCCCGGGCGCTTTGGTTCGCTCGCCGCCTTGCCGCTACCGGCCACCGATGCGGCTTGCAGGGAGGCTGTGCATGCGCTGGACACCTTGCAGGCGGATGGCGTGATGCTGCTGGCCAGCGTCGATGGGCAGTTCCTCGGCGACCCGCGTTTCGACGAGCTGATGGCCGAGCTGGACCGGCGCCACGCCCGCGTGCTGGTGCACCCCAACCTGCACGCCAGCAGCACGGGCTTGGGCCTGGTGGCGCCGTCGTATCTGTTGGAGTTCGCCTGCGACGTCTCGCGGGCAGCGGTGAACCTGATCCTCGGCGGCACCCTGGAGCGCTACCCACGCATTAACTGGATTCTCGCCAATGGCGGCGGCTTCCTGCCCTACGTGGCCTGGCGCGTGTCCCTGGCCAACGCCCTGCCGGAGTTCGCCGAAAGCGCGCCCCAGGGGGTGCTCAACTACCTGCGGCGCTTCTATTTCGACACCGCGCTGACCGCGGCGAACCCGCCCATGGCGGTGCTACGCGAGCTGGTGGATCCCTCGCACATCCTCTTCGGCAGCGACTACCCCCAGGCCTCGGCCGAGCTGGTGGCCACCCAGGTTCGGCAACTGGCCGACTCGGAGTTGTGGTCCGCCGAGCTGAAGGCGGGCATCGACCGGGGCCATGCCCTGAGCCTGTTCCCGCGCTTCGCCACGGCCGGGGAGGCGGTGGCCGCGGCGCCGGTGAATGAATCCGAATCTTCCCTGCAGTGGCTGGGACGGAGCCTGAAGAAACCCATAGGCGCCCTGGCGCAGCACCTCAAGGACTGACCGGCGATGAGCCGTTCACGCGTGTCCCGGCTCGCAGGCTGGCACGGAGGCTGAGGCTCAGGCCGGTTCGGGGAGCGGCTTCTGCGCGAGCTTGCGGGCCCGCGCGGGCGTCGCGCCCAGAGCCCTGAGGATCATCTCGGCGACGACCTCGTCCTGGCCGGCGACGGCACGGCCTTCCACCGACGCGCGCATGGCACCCAGGGTGCAGGACACCACCAGGTCCAGGGCGATGGATTCCTCCGCATAGGCCAGGGCGCCTTCCTCCATGCCGCCGCGCAGGTCGGCGAGCACGTAGAGCGCCAGCTGCGAGCGAATGGCCTGATCGAAATGCACCACGCGGATCACTGCGCTGGCCCATTGCGGTTCCTCGCTGGCGCGCTGCACGAACATGCGCACGCCGATGGCCAGGCGCTGGGCGCCGCTGGTGACGTCTGCGCTGCGGGTGGAGATGGTCTCGGAGAACTCGGCGGCCAGCTCCATGCCCACCGCTTCGACCACCTCGTCGCGGGTGCGGAAGTAGTTGTAGATGGTGCCGCTGGAGACGTCCGCTTCCTCGGCCAGTTCCAGCAACGCGACCTCGCCGATCTCCTTGCGGGCATACAGGCGCAGGGCGGCGTCGAGCAGGCCCTGGCGGGTGCGTTCGCGCTTCTTGTGGCCACGGGTCAGGGGGAGGGTGACGGGGCTTTGCGCTGGATCGGCCTTGCTCATGGGGGACCTCTGGGTGGCGAGGCCCCCGATCATAGTTAAAGCCCTCTCAATATTGAAGGTCGGCTCAGTTACCCAGCAGGCCCAGGCATTCGTTCACCAGTTGCGGCGCGCGCTCCGCAGGGCCCTGGTGCATGAGGATGCGGTCGGGGCGCACCACCGCCACCGAGCGCCGGGGCATGGCCGGCAGGAAGCGGTCGCAGATGTCCTCGGCGAACGGCGTGTCCGGCCCTTGCTGGCCGCGCAGCCCCAGATGCAGGAAGGTGCCGCCGCTGGCTTCCCAGCGCCGTTGGGCCGCGGCGTCCAGGGTCGAGCGTGGATCGACACCGAGCCCCACCAGGGCGAGGCCATCCCCCAGCAGGTCGTCGCTGAGGCGGATGCGGTTCTGCCCGTCGCGCACCAGGGCCTGGGGAAACAGCCCGCCGCAGCCGCCGCGGCGGATCCGCGCGCGCTTGAACAGGCCACGGCGGAAGCGGTTCTTCGGCTTGATCTTCAGCTCCTCCAGGTGCCGGCGAGCTGGGGGGATGAAGCGCATCAGGCGCATCGAGCCGTGCACCAGCAGGGCCAACAGAGCGTTGCTCGGCATCACCAGGCGGCCCATCAGCTTGGCCAGGGCGATCATCTCCCGCGCATGGGGGCGGCGCTCCTGGTCGTAGCTGTCGAGCACCTCGGGTGCGGCGCGGCCCTGCAGCACCCAGGCGAGCTTCCAGGCCAGGTTGGCCGCGTCACGCAGGCCGGCCACCAGGCCCTGGCCGACGAAGGGCGGGGTGATGTGGGCGGCGTCGCCGACGAGGAACACGCGGCCTTCCTGGAAGCGCTGGCAGCAGCGCGCATGGAAGCGGTACACGGCCTTGCGTTCGATGCTCAGGGATTCCGGCGCGATCCAGGGCGAGAGCAGCTGGGCGATGCGCGCGGGGTCTTCCATCTGCGCGCGGGTCTCGCCCTTGCGCATCATGAATTCCCAGCGCTCGCGGCCGCCGGGGGCGGGCATGTGCGGGGTGGGCCGGCGGTGATCGCAGATGAACTCGACATGGTCGATGGCGCTGCGCTGGCGACCGTTGGCGTCGACGATGAGCCAGTCCTCGGTGTAGCTGCTGCCCTGGAAATCCTGGCCGATGAGGCTGCGGACCCTGGAGCTGGCACCGTCTGCGCCCACCAGGTAGCGGGCGCGCAGGCTGTGTTCGTGGCCTTCGGTATCGCGCAGGGTCGCAACCACGCCGCTGTCGTCCTGGGCCAGGCCGAGCAGTTCGATGGCGCTGCGGGTTTCCACACAGGGGAAGCGTCGTGCCTGGGCGCGCATGGCCCGCTCCAGGTCCGGCTGGTAGAAGGTCACCAGCTTGGGGTGGCCGTCGAGGTTGCCGCTGGTGTTGGCGCGACCGAACTCGCCCACCAGCGGGCAGTGCATCTTCACCTCGGGGATCACCACCTTGTCGAAGGCGTCCTCGTCCAGCCCGGCCTGCTGGAGGATGCGCAGCGCCTCGTTGTCCAGGGCGATGGCGCGGGGCATCAGCAGGATGTCGCGGCTCTTGTCCACCACCAGGGTGCGTACGCCGCTGCGCCCCAGCAGGGCCGCCATGGTCGCGCCCACGGGGCCATTGCCCACCACCAGCACGTCCACCTGCTCGGGCAGGGATCGGGTTTCGTTCTTGTTGTTCATGTCAGCCCTATGCGTGAGGCCCACCCCTGTCGTGGAGTGGGGAGCGCTCAGGCTAAATAAAAATGACGATATTCTCAATATTGGCGAATCAATCATTTTGTCGGTGTGGCGGCCTGGCTCCTCGGTACAGGTCCAGCCCCGCAGGAAACACTTTGCAAAAGCCCGCTCGTTGAGCGCCTGCCCCGGGATTCTGTAATTTATCTGCCGTGAAGCCGGGCCCCTCTGGCGGTTAATACCGCGATGTCGGAATCACAGTCTGTACAACTTCGACTGCAAGGAGGGGCTCCAATGACCGCCCTAGATACGTTCCTGTTTTCCGACTTCCTCGGCACCGCCACCTGGCTGTGGCTGGTCTTCTTCGCCGTGGTGTTCGCCCTGCTGGCCTTCGACCTGGGTGTGCTGCATCGCGATAACCGCGAGATCGGCGTCAAGGAAAGCCTGCTGCTCTCCGCCGGTTACATCACCGCCGGCCTGCTGTTCGGCCTCTGGGTGTTCTTCCAGAAGGGCGGCGACGCCAGCATGGATTACCTCACCGGCTTCCTCATCGAAAAATCGTTGTCGATGGACAACGTGTTCCTCATGGCGATGATCTTCAGCTTCCTGGCCATCCCCCGGGAGTACCAGCACAAGGTGCTGTTCTGGGGAATCATGGGGGTGATCGTGCTGCGTGCCGTGATGATCGGCCTGGGCGCGGCGCTGATCCACGAGTTCAGCTGGATCCTCTACGTGTTCGGCGTGTTCCTGGCCATCACCGGCGTGAAGATGCTGTTCTCCAAGGTGGATGACCACCCGGACCTGGAGAACAACGCGCTGGTGAAGTTCCTGCGCCGGCGCATGCGCGTGACCGATAGCCTGCACGGGCAGCGCTTCTTCGTGCGCCAGGCGGATGCCACCGGCAAGACCGTGCTCTGGGCCACGCCGCTGTTCCTGGCCCTGGTGATGATCGAGTGCGCCGACCTGGTGTTCGCCATTGACAGCGTGCCGGCGATCTTCGCCATCACCCAGGATCCCTTCATCGTCTACACCTCGAACATCTTCGCCATCCTCGGCCTGCGCGCCCTGTACTTCGCCCTGGCGGCGCTGATCCACCGCTTCGCCTACCTGAAGTACGCCCTGGCCCTGGTGCTGGTGTTCATCGGCACGAAGATCTTCCTGGTGGGCATCATCGGCAAGATCCCGGCGGTGATCTCCCTCAGCGTGACCCTGGGCCTGCTGGTCGGCGGCGTGCTGCTGTCGCTGTACAAGACCCGTGGCCAGGCGCCGCAGCCCATCGAGGAAAACCGCGCGAGCTGATGGCGCGGCGTCACACCCGCCCCCTCGCGCACTGACGCGCCGAGGGGGCTTTTTGTTAGGCTGCGCTCCTTTTTTCGCAAGGAGCACTGCGTGGCCCTTTCAGCATGGAAGCACCTGCCCTCGTGGGCGGCCCTGTTCGTCGCCACCACGGCGAGCGCCCATACCCTGCCCAGCACGGTGTACCGCGGCACGGCGGGGGATATGCAGCTGGAGGTCATCCTCCAGTTCGACAGCGCCTGGGACGGCATGGCCGGGTTCGTCGAAACCTCGGCGGCGGCCGATCACCTGACCCTGGAAACGACGCCCTATGACCCCAGTGAGCCGCTGCTGATCAACCTGCGCGACGGCACGCCACTGCCGCCGGCGGCGATCGAGCTGCAGCCCTTCGCCCTCGACCAGCCGGTGCTGCACGGGCGCTGGATCGACCTGCGCACCCGCGAGGAGCGCGTGCTGCAATTGGAGCGCAAGCAGGTGTTCCGCGAAGGCTCCCGGGCGGTCTACGAGGCCGATCTGCTGCAGCAGGGCACCAGCCAGGGTATGAGCTTCCGCGTGCATGCGCGCAAGGTGGCCAACGACGCGGTGCCGGTCTTCGACCGCATCACCATCACCGATAAGGCGAGCGGCGCGACGCGGCAGGTGATCGAGGGGCTGGATGCCTACTTCTATGGCACCGACACGCTGCGGTTGGCCTACCTGGACGATGACGATTTCGTCGACTTCTCCTTCGTGCCCAAGCGCATCCGCGAGAGCGACCAGGCCCTGACCAGCGGCACGGTGCAGTACTACCTCTACGACCCGGCGTCCGGCCGCTACGCCCTGCACGCGGGCCTGACCGAGATGGCCGGCAGCGGCTCGCTGTACCCCGATGCCCACCAGCGCGGGCGCTTCGAATACCGCCCCGAAGGCGGCGAACGCTTCCGGCCCGGCACCTTCCAAGCAGGCTTCTACCGCCTGGACGCAGGGCAACGGGTGGTGGCTGAAGCGGCCGGGGAGGCAGCCCAATGAGCCGACTGTTCCGTTCCTGGTTGCGCCTGGCGCTGCTCTTGGCCCTGTGTGGGCCCGGCCTGGCCGGCGCCGTGGACGTCTACCAGGGCGCCCTCGGCAAGCAGGCGATCACCCTGGTGACCTTCCAGCAGAACCGCGTCATCCGCGGCGTGTATTTCTATGACCGCTACCGCACGCCGATCCGCCTCAAGCCGGTGTTCAGCAACAACGAGCCCAACAACGGCATCGGCATGGACGAACTGGACGCCGGCGGGCTGCCGGCTGCGCGCATCCTTGTGTTCTTCTCGGGCTACTACAAGCGCGATGCCACCCTCAATGGCACCTGGACCGACTACCGCACCGGCAAGCGCCTGCCCATCCACATGAAGCACGTGGCCATGCTGCGCTCCGACGAAGCCTGGCCGGGGGCGACCACGGCGGTGTTGCAGGCGGCCTCCACCGAACGCTTCTACTTCCAGGTGCCGCTGGCCAAGGACGGCGGCCCGGCGTCGGCCATCGAGGTGTATGCGAAGAAGACCGGCAAGCGCGTGCAGACGCTGAGCCTGCCGGGTTGCCGCAGCGAGGATGTGGAAACCGTGCAACTGGCGGTGGAGCAGGGCGCCACCCAGTTGCGGGTGGGCAAGCGCTACCGCTGCGCGGGCGTGGCCTTCGCCTGGGACGAGGGCACGGGGCAGTTCGAGTCGTTGCGTTGACGCGGCACCGCGCCGGGCTCAGAGGAACTCGGCGCGGATGCGGTCGGTGTCGAACGGGGTGATGCCCTCGCGCAGGCCGAACAGCGTATCGGCCTGCTCGGGCCTGTCCACCCGGCTGCCGCGCGCCTCGGCATGCAGCGCGAACAGGGTGTGCAGGTCCGGGGCGGCGAGGCTGGTCATGGCGCGTAGCATCAGCGAAATGCCGCTGAGGTTGTTGGCGACGTTGTTCCAGCGCGGGTAGCCGCCGAGGCCGATATCCGTCCAGAGGATGCAGCGCTGCTCCAGGTCGATGATGAAGGGCAGGCAGGTCTGCTGGTTGGCGGAGAGGTCGAGGCGGTCTTCCACGGTGCGGGCTTCGAAGGCTTCGCCGGAGTCCACGTCGCTGCGGGCCATCCAGCCGGCGAAGCATTCCGGCAGGTCGCAATAAGGCTGGTTGGTGTAGCTGTTGACGCAGGGCACCACGAAGCGCAGGCCCTTGTCGCGCAGCAGCTGCAGGTCGAGGTCGATGAACTCGGCAGCGCCTTGCGGGGCGTCAACGATGTCGCCGCTGTGGTGGCCGCCGTAGCCGCGCAGGTTGTAGTAGGCCACCAGGTCGCGATAGACGAAGTCGCCATCGAAGAAGGCGGTCGACAGGTCGATGTCGGTGCGGCTGTGGCCGTTGGTCCACCAGAGGAACAGGCGGATGTAGCGCGACTCGGGCAGCGGCATGCGGCTGCCGCGCACCAGGGTGCGCAGCGAGCGCGAGGCCGAGCGCTGGGCCAGGGGCACCACCCGGTCGGCCAGCTCCGGCGCCAGGTAGCAGCGGCCCAGCGGCGGGCGGCTGGCGAAGCGGGCCACCAGGGTGGTGCGGATCAGGGCGATGGCGTCGGCCAGGTGCTCGGGGGCGATGGGCGCGCGCCGATCCGGGAGCGTCCAGGCACGGGCGGCATCGCCCTTGGGGAAGAAGGTGCGCAGGGGCGCGTGACCGCGATGCTCGAACTGCGCCAGGGCCTGCAACAGCACCGGCGTGGCGACCTGCTGGGCGACCTCGGCGAACTGCTTGAGCACCGCATCCGGCTGCGGGCTGGTGCGCAGCAGGTGGTCCAGGCGCCGGGCCATCTCGCCGGGGCGGGTGGTCAGGCGCTGGCTGGCGGCCTCGACCCGGCCGGTTTCCAGGTCCCGCTCCACCTGGCCATTGAAGCCGCTGAACGGCAGGCCCTCGCGCAACACCTGGAAGGCTTGCCAGGTACGCGGGCATTGGCTGCGGTAGTCGCCGGGGTGCAGGCCTTCGCCGAGGCGCTTCCAGCGTTCGGGCCAGCGGCGCATGTCTTCGGTGGGGTCGCCGCAGGCTTCCAGCAGCGCCAGCAGCCGGCGCCGTTCGCGACGCTTGAAGCCCTTGAAGCGGCAGGACTCGGCCAGGGAGACATCGCCATCGCAGAGCGCCACGGCCAGGCGCAACACATCGGTGGCGGTGCCGATGCGTTGGTCGACGAAGCGCTCGGCGCGCTCGCCGGGGACGAAGCGCAGCAGCCAGGCGGCGATCAGCGCGAGGTTTTCCTTGAAGGGGATTTCTTCCGGCAGCAGGTCCAGCACCTTGTCGCGGTACTGGCGCACGAACCACTGCAGGTCGGCCTTGTCGTCCGCCGACAGCGAGGTGCGCGAGGCGGCCAGACGGGTGCAGAGGCGCTCGAATTCTTCCTGGGTGCCGAGGTCGATCTCCAGCGGCTGGCGGTGGTGCAGCAGGGGCGCCGGCAGGCTCGGGTCCTGCAGGCGCAGGCGTTGCAGGGTGAGGTAGTGATAGACGGCGCGCTGGTACAGCTGCGCCTCGTCCGGGGCCAGGCTACCGGCCGGGAAATCGGGGAACAGCGGGCGGTGTTCACGGTGTGCGCCGGTCATCGGGGCCAGGTGGCGGCGCAGGTCGCGCAGCACCCGGGCGAGCTGCTCCGGCGAGAGGGTCAGCAGGCGCTCGGCGAGGGCCTCGGAGAGCACGAAACCGAGCTGCTCGGTTTCCTTTTGCACCATGGCCACCTGGGCCAGGCTGGCGCCGCCTTCACCGGGGCTGACCGCGAACTTGCGGCAGCGGCGCAGGAAGATTCCGTTCACATCTGCTCCTGAAATGAAAAGCCCACCGTGAGGTGGGCGGGTGGGAAGCGGGCACCCTAGTTTCAGAGGTAGAAGGAAGGACGCCCATAGCCACGGCGTGGAGGATATTGCAGGTGGCGGGAAAAATGAATCGCCGTCTGCAGGCGAACGCTCGACGCTTTCGCATCGTGGCGATTTCTTCTGTGCCACGGCTGGTGAGCACCCGTGCTTCACGCCATGATTGGCCCCTTTGTGCGGGCCATGGATCGGCCGGGCCCGCTGTACCGGGAACGTGCGATGCACATGGAATCGGAACGGCCTTCCTCCGCCTGGCTCTACCTGGGTGGCGAGGGCATCGAGCCCCGTTGCCTGGCGACGGATGCGTACGTGTCGCCGCTCTGGTGCCTGCTGCTGGCGGGTGCCGAGGTGGTGCCGGCGATCACGCCGGCGCAGGTGGAGGTGCAGACGCCCGGCAATGGCCTGCGCCTGTCGCTGGAAACGGCGCAGGACAACTGGGCGCAGTTCGACGCCTATATCCGCCGTCACCCCCAGCACCATCGCGTGCCCGCCATCGGGCTTTGCCTGGATGCGGTGGCGGCCTTCCTGCAGCGTGCCGCTGAAGCCAGCGAGGGGCCTTTGCAGACGCTGTGGCTGCAGGGCGACCTGGATGCGGTTTCCGGCCCCTTCGACGCCAACACCGACTCGCGCATCGGCTTCTGGAAGTGGAACGCCGACACGCGCCTGCAGGCGTTGCAGGCGGGCACGGTCGACCTGCATGACGTCACCCTGGTGCTGGATTACGAGAACCTCGACGAGTGGGTGCGGGCCTTTGGCCTGGATACGCTGGACCACCCCTGGTTCCGGGCACTGGCCCATCTCGAGGATTTCGCCGGCTTGCAGGTGCCCTTTGCCGAACTGGAGGCGCCTGCCGAAGCCGAGCCGCTGCCGGTCGGGCTCGATGAGCAGGACGTCGCGCTCGACCCCGGCCCTGAACACGAGCCGGAACACGAACTGGAACTGGACGAGCCGGCGCCGCCGCCCGTTTCCCCTGGGGAATGGGCGCGCCGTTACCAGGCGGGCGACCCCGAGGCGGCGCTTGCGTTGTCCCGTCTGGCCGATGACCCGGCCCAGGCCATGGACTGGGCGCGGCGCGCCTGTGGCCTGGAGGGGGCCGCCGAGCCCACGGCGGCGGCCTGGTTGCAGCTGGCGCAGCTGGCTTTCGAGAGGGCCGGCAGCACGGACGAGCTGCTGCAGGCGCGTGGCTGGGTGGGGCGGGCGCAGGCGCTGGATCATCAGCTGGACGAGGTCTATGCGCTGCTGTTGCTGCAGGCGCGCCTGTGGCTGGATGCCGACGCCGGGCCGGTGGACGGTGCACGGGCTTTCGCCGCGCTGGAGCGGCTGCTGCTCCTGAGCGGGCGCAACCAGGCGGTGCATACCGAGGGGCTGCACCTGCTGGGCATTTGCCGCCGCGATGGGTTGGGCTGCCCGGCGGACCCGGAGGCGGCGCGGGTGTCGTGGCGCTCCGCGGCATCGGATGGCCATGGCCCGGCGACTCAGGCGCTGGTGGAGCTGCTGGCCGCGCAGGCCGACGCCGAGGAGGATGCCGAAACGGCGGAGCGCTTGTGGCTGGAGGCGTTGAACCACGCCGAGGTCTACCTGGAATGCTTCGCCGAGGAGGGCGACCCGCGGGTGTTGGCGTTCATGCACGGTTTCTGCGGCGAGCTGGCGCTGCGCACCGACCCCATCGACTGGGAGGCGGCGGAGCTGCACCTGGTGCGCGCGGCCGAGGCGGGGAACGTCGATGCCATGGGGCTGCTGGCGATCGACGTCTACCGCAACCGGCAAAGCCCGTTGCGCGACCTCAAGCGCGCGCTGCACTGGGCCTGGCGTTACGGCGTTGCCACGGGGGTGCTGAAGTCGGCCGACGCTGGCTGGCAGCGCTGGGTGTTCGCGCTGTTCTGGTTGCTGCGGGGATAGGCGAGGTGCATCGCCCCGCCCATGGCGGGCCGGGCGATGGCGCGGTGCATCAGTAGGTGATGCACACCGACTTCAGCTCGGTGAAGCCTTCGATGGCGGCCTTGCCGAACTCGCGGCCCATGCCGGACTGCTTGTAGCCGCCGAAGGGCAGGTTGGGGTCCACCGGGACGTGGTTGTTGACCCAGACGGTGCCGGCTTCGATGCGCGGGATCAGGTCCATGACCCGGCCCAGGTCGTTGCTCCAGATGCTCGCGGTGAGCCCGTAGCGGCTGTCGTTGAGCATGTCCACGGCCTGGTCGACATCGTTGAAGGGCAACACCGAGAGCACCGGGCCGAAGATTTCCTCGCGCACCGAGGTCATCCCCTGGGTGACCTTGCCCAGCACCGTGGGCTGCACGAAGTAGCCGGGCAGGTCGGGCTGGCCGCCACCGGTGCAGAACTGCGCGCCTTCCTCGCGAGCGATGGCCAGGTAGCGCAGTACGCTGGCCTGCTGGCGGCGAGAGACCAGGGCGTTGACCTGGGCGTCCGGGTCCATGCCGGCACCGACCTTCAGTTGTGCCACCTGGGCGGTCAGGGCTTCGACGAAGTCCTGGTAGCGGCTGGCGTGCACGTAGAGGCGCGAGGCAGCGGCGCAGACCTGGCCCTGATTGAGCAGACCACCGCCGATGGCGCCGGCCACGGCCTGCTCGATATCGGCATCGGCGAGCACCAGCATGGGGTTCTTGCCACCCAGCTCCAGGGTGAAGCGGGTCATGTTGTCCAGCGCCGCACGGCCCACCTGCTTGCCCACGGCGGTGGAGCCGGTGAAGGACACCTTGTTCACCTGCGGGTGGGCCACCAGCGCGGCACCGGCATCGGCACCGCCGACCAGCACGTTGAAGGCGCCCGCCGGGATGCCGGCCTGGATCGCCAGCTCGGCCAGGCGCAGGGCGGTGAGCGGGGTTTCGTCCGCCGGCTTGATGATGATGGTGCAGCCGCAGGCCAGGGCCGGCATCACCTTCCACAGGGCGATCATCATCGGGAAGTTCCACGGCACGATGCCGGCGATCACCCCGGCCGGCTCGCGGCGGGTATAGGCGTTGAAGCGCGCCTGGGCCGGTACGGGGATGGACACGTCCAGCGTCTGTCCTTCGATCTTGGTGGCCCAGCCGGCCATGTAGCGCATGTAGTTGACCGAGGCGCCGACCTCCACCGCGCGGGCGAGGTGGATGGACTTGCCCTGGTTGAGGGTTTCCAGCTGCGCCAGTTCCTCGCCGTGGGCTTCCACCAGGTCGGCGAAGCGCAGCAGCACACGCTCGCGCTCGGCGGGGGCCAGGCCGCTCCAGACGCCCGAGCGGAAGGTGCGGTGGGCGGAGGCGACCACGGCATCCACCTGCGGCGCGTCGGCCTGCAGGATGCGCGAGAGCGCCGCGCCGCTGGCGGGGTTGTGCACCTCGCGCTGGGTGCCCTGGGCGGGCTGGTGTTGTTGGCCGTCGATGAACGAGGCGTGGGTGCGGTCGACGAAGGCGTCGACGCTGGGAAGGGTGTTGATCAGGGCATTGGACACGATCGGCTCCTGGTTCGGGCAGCGGGAGGGTTCGCCCGCGTAGGGCGTGCCCCAGCTTAGGGTCGGGCCCTGGCCAGGGCTTGACTCTGCCTGCCACGCGAACATGACCCAGCGTGCAGTGAGGCGGCCTGTCACGCAGGCGCAACGATCTGGCAGCAGCGGACAAGCCGTGAGAAGGGGAAGGGCGGATAGTCATCCCGTCGTCTTTGCTGGGCGTCGGTTATTGATTGCTCCGTGCTACACGCTTTACCGCCGTTCTGGTCATCGGCGGTTTTTTTTGCCTGCGATTTGGTGGGAAGGCTTGGGTAGGGTGGGTAGAGCTGTGCGAAACCCATGCTGCCGGGGCGGCCAATAATCACGGTGTGTGATGGGGCCTCGGATCGATGGGTTTCGCTTCGCTCTACGCCATCCCACGGGTGTGCGAGAGCGTGGGGTGTGGGGGTGGAAAAGGAAGGGCGGCCTGGCGATCCGTGCCCGGTTCGGCCCTTCAAAGCGGGTGGGTCAGTTCGTAGGATGGGTAGAGCTGTGCGAAACCCATGCTGCCGGGGCGGCCAATAATCACGGTGTGTGATGGGGCCTCGGGTCGATGGGTTTCGCTTCGCTCTACGCCATCCTACGGGTCTGCGGGAGCGTGGTGTGCGGGTGTGGGGGTGGAAAAGGAAGGGCGGCCTGGCGATCCGTGCCGGGGCCGGCCCTTCAAAGCGGGTGGGTCAGAAGGCCAGGGCCATGGTCACCTGGCTGTAGACGTTGGTACCGTCGCCGCCCACCTGGTTGCCGCCGTTGCTGGCGTCGCGGTCGGGCTGGTAGAGGCCCACCAGCGGGCTGACCAGCAGGTGCTCGGTCACCGCCCATTCCAGGTAGATGTCCAGCTCGCGGGCGTCGAGGTTGAGGGCGTCGCGGCGCTGCAGGGTGTTGAAGTCGAAGTAGAGGACGCCGAGGGTGAGGTTCTCCAGCGGCTTGGCCTTGAGGCCGACATGGTGGATGCCGGTGTTGCTGTTGAAGGGGCCGGCGTAGTTGGAGGCCACCTCGCCCTGGAACCAGGTGCCGTAGCCGCTGGCGAAGCCGTTGAAGAGGCTGTCCCAGCCTTCGGAATAGCGGCTGTAGCGGTAGGTCAGCTTGGGTGCCCAGGCGATGTCGGCGAAGGTGTAGCCGCTTTCCAGGTACCAGGCGCGCTCGTTGCCGGCGTACTTGTCCTGCACTGCGTATTCGAAGCCGAAGCTGGCGTTCTCGATGCCGGCATCGCCTTCGCCGCGCAGGCTGTAGATGTCCATGCCGTCGCGCTGCTGCTGGAAGTCGCTGGCCCATTCATCGGTGACGTCGAGGCCGTGGATCCAGGTCAGCCCCAGGGTGCCGGGGGCTGCGGTGTATTCCAGGGTGCCGGCGGCCAGCTCGGTTTCGGCCTGGGCGCGGTTGTCGGACTTCAGCCAGAAGGCGCTGCCGTGCAGGCCATCCTTGCCGCCCAGGCGCAGCACGGCGGTGCGGTCGAAGGCGTGGCGGGCGGCGTTGTAGTAGGCACCGCCACGGTTGAGGTGGCCGTCCGCCGGGCCGTTGCCGAGGTTGGGGCCGTCGTCGTTGATGAGGAAACCGGTGCCGATCTTCAGCACCTGGCGGCCGAAGGAGACATCGACACCGTCCTCGCCCAGGGCCGGGAACAGGTTGGCGGAGCGCCAGCCCAGGTAGGCCTCTTCGATCTTGGTGGTGCGCTCGTTGCCCAGGGTGTTGCCGCCCGGGTCGCCATCGCGCCAGGTGGCGGAGCTGACCCAGTTCAGCGCGCCGTAGGCGGTGCCGTTGCCGGCCAGGCCCTGGTCGCCGCTGAGGCCGTATTTGACGAAGCCTTCGGTCCAGGTGGAGCCGCCGGGGGTGCCGTCGTAGTTCTTGCGGCTGTTCATCCAGCCGTAGACGGCGAGGAAGTCTGCGTTCAGGTGGCTGTCGTCATCGGCGTAGAGCTCGTAGGCGCCGGCGGTCGGGGTGGCGGCCAGCAGCGCGGTGCCCAGGGCGACGGCACTGGCCAGCGGCTGCAAGCGGAGCGTTTTCCTCATGGTTCTCTCCCTCGTATTCTTCTGTGTTGTACGTCCGGGGCTGGGCCCCGTGAGTTGGCATGCCGCCCGGGGGAGCGCGGAGGCGCCCGGCGCGGCGACGGCTATTAACGAGGGCGTGGTGGGGGCGAGTCTTGTTCGAGGCTGCCAGCCGGTTTGCACGCGGCGGCCAGGCTGGAAGCGGCGCGGCGCGGGGATGTCAGGCTGCAACAAGAGCAGCGGCAGGCAGGGGCAAGACGCCCGGGGAGGGCGGGCGCACAGTGGTGGGGAACCTGCGGCTACGACCGCACCGGCCACCCCGGCCGGATAACGATAAACAAGAACAATGCATTCGAGGGCCCTGACGATGTCGATCAACGCCAAGCTCACCGCACACCTGAATCGAGGCTCGGTGGGGTTCCCCACCGCGCTGGCCAGCACCATCGGCCTGATCATGGCCAGCCCGGTGATCCTTACCGCCACCATGGGCTTCGGCATCGGCGGCAGCGCCTTCGCCGTGGCCATGCTGATCGCCATGGTGATGATGCTGGCGCAGTCCACCACCTTCGCCGAGGCGGCCTCGATCCTGCCCACCACGGGCTCGGTCTACGACTACATCGCCTGTGGCATGGGGCGCTTCTTCGCCATCACCGGCACCATCGCCGCCTACCTGATCGTGCATGTGTTCGCCGGCACGGCGGAAACCATCCTGGCCGGGGTCATGGCCCTGGTTAACTTCGAGCACCTCAACACCCTGGCCGAATCGGCCGGCGGTTCCTGGCTGCTGGGGGTGGGCTTCGTCATCGTCTTCGGCATCCTCAACGGCTTCGGCGTCAGCGTGTTCGGCAAGGCCGAGGTGATCCTCACCTTCGGCATGTGGACGACGCTGATGGTGTTCGGCGTGGCCGGCCTGATCGCCGCGCCCGCCGTGCAGCTGGACGGCTGGTTCGGCACTTCGATGGTGGGCACCGACCTGGTGACCATCCTCTCCCTGGTGGGCATGGCGATGTTCATGTTCGTCGGTTGCGAGTTCGTCACGCCCCTGGCGCCGGACCTGCGCAACTCCGCGCGCACCATGCCCCGCGCCATGGCGCTCGGGCTGTTCGGCGTGGCCTCCTGCATGTTCATCTACGGCGCGGCGATGAAGCGCCAGGTGGAGAACGTGCTGCTCGACGAGGCCACCGGCGTGCACCTGCTGGATACGCCCATGGCCATCCCGCAGTTCGCCCAGCAGGTGATGGGCGATATCGGCCCGATCTGGCTCGGCATCGGCTTCCTCTTCGCCGGCGCCGCCACCATCAACACCCTGATGGCCGGCGTGCCGCGCATCATGTACGGCATGGCCGTGGACGGCGCGCTGCCGAAGGTCTTCGCCTACCTCCACCCGCGCTACAAGACGCCGCTGCTGTGCATCGCCGTGGCCGTGCTGATCCCCTGCCTGCACGCCGCCTGGCTGGGTGGCAACACCGACAACATCTTCCACCTGGTGCTGGCCGCTGTCTGCGCCTGGAGCACCGCCTACCTGCTGGTGACCCTCTCGGTGGTGATCCTGCGCATCCGCCGCCCGGACCTGCCGCGTGCCTACAAGTCGCCGTTCTTCCCGCTGCCGCAGATCATCTCCAGCGTCGGCATCCTGCTGGGCATGTGGTTCATCACCCCGCCGGGCATGAACCCCAAGGACATCTACGGCCCCTTCGCCGTGATGCTCGGCCTGACCGCCGCCTACGCGCTGTTCTGGACGGTGGTGGTGCAGAAGGTCAACCCGTTCCGCCCGGTGCCGGTGGAAGAGGTACTGGAAAAGGAATTCGCCAATGAGCCGGGCATCCACCCCAGCGAGAGTTATGGCCATGCTTCCCGCACTGCGTGAGTTCTTCGGCAACACCCGCACGCCCTCCGGCTACCGGCCGGGGGCGACCCTGGCCCTGGTGCGGCGCAACCTCGGCGGCCTCGGTTTCGAGGCGCTGGAGCCAGGCCAGGGGCGCTTTACCCTGGACGACGGCCTGCAGGTGGAGGCCCGCGAGCGCACCCAGTCGGAACTGCTGATGCACCTGGTGCTCACCGAGTTCAGCCTGCAGGTGCCGTCCTGCGGGCAGGGCGTGGCGAAGCTGGAGCTGCGCCACACCGGTGCCATCCGCCGCCAGGGGTTGGCGTGCACCCGACGCGCCGGGGAGGCGGCCGAACTGGCTGGCGTGATCGCCGCGCTGGAGAGTGACCCGGCCTTGCGGGGCGCGCTGATGCCCCTGGACTTCAAGCGCCTGCGCATCGAGCGTGAAGAGGGCCACTGGCGGGTGCTGCTGGAACACATGGGCGCCAGCGAGGTGGTCAACCGCATGCCGGCGTTCCGTCGCTACATCCGCCTCGACGATGCGCAGCAGGCCCACCTGCTGAATGCGCTGCCGGCATTGGGCCGGGTGCTGGCTGGATTCTGAGTGGCTTCAGGCCTCCGTCGCGGGGGCCTTCTTGATGCCCGGGATCAGCACCAGCTGGCGCAGGTCGGCGACCTTGAGGTCCAGGCTCTTGCCACTGGGGGACAGCGCCAGCTCACCCATGGCGAAGACCCGGAAGTAGTCGACCTCTTCCCTCAGCAAGCCATCCAGGTAGCCCTTGAAGCGGTAGGCGTCCATCTGCTCCTTGGAGATGTAGAGAAACACCGGCTTGTTATCGATGCGGTCGTAGAACTTCAGCTTGAAGCCGCTGCCGTAACGGTCCACCAGCAGCGCGCCGCCCTGCAGCACCCGGTTGGCAGTGCCCAGCTTGGCGTACTTGATCGCCTTGAAGTACGCACCCAGGGGCATCTCGCCTTCGCCCACCACGCGCAGGCGCATGGCCTTGAACTCGTCGTCGCCCAGCTCCAGCCGCGCTTGCCGGTAGCACTCCACCAGGCGCTCCAGGCTGCTGGTGCGCTGGTTGACCGATTTCTTCTCGTTGCGCGGGGCGGAGGCTTCCTCGGGGGCGCCGGCGGGCTTGCGCGCGGGGGCGGCTGGCGTGTCGGGCTTGTCGGCGTTGGGCCTGGCCCGTTCGACCGGGGGCTCGAACACGTCGATGTAGTCATGCAGCTTGCGCCGGGCGTGGCGCTGCCGGGCTTCGGCCTCGCTCTCGCCGGGCAGCTTGCCTTCGGCGTCCTCGTCCTCCTCGTCCTCCTCGTCGGCCATCCATTCGCAGTCGGGCGCGTGGCTGGAGTGCGGGTTCTCGCGGAAGTGCGCGGCCTTGTAGGTCTCGTTCGGCTGCTTGTCGTAGTTCGCCGCGGTGACCTTGGTGCCCAACGTGCGGCAGGCCTCGCTGGAGCAGAGGAAGTCGAAACGGCTGCGCGGCTCGGGCAGGGAGAAGAACGCCCGGCGCGCTTCGGCGATGGACAGCACCTCGTCCAGCTGGACGCAGTAGGCACGGGTGATCGGGGCTTTGGTGGGCATCCGGGGCGGTTCCCTGGCTGGGGGCATGAGGCGGGATTATGCAGGCTGGCGCGATGGCGGCAAACGGGGGCTTGGAGTGGGCGGCGGGCGGGTGTTAGGTTCTCGGCATGTCGGCTTTCAACAAGGAGTGAGTCATGGCATCGCACAAACTGAAAGGGCCCAGGGCCGCCGGCTTCAAGCCGGGCATGGGCACCCATCACCCGAAGAAGACCCGGGGCGCCCGCAAGGAACGCTCGGGCATCCAGGCCCTGGTGATTGCCGGCGGCATCGTATTGCTGGTCATCGTGCTGGCGGTTCTGGCCCGCTGAGGTAGGGCGAGAACGCCAAAGAAGCCCCGGCCAGAGTGCCGGGGCTTTTGTTTTGGCTATGTCTGCGTTAGCTGTTGTGGTTTCACGGTGCTTTCCGGATGCCTATGGATTCCCTGCACCACCGCCGATGGGTTTCGCTTCGCTCTACGCCATCCTACGAAAGCCGTCGCCACGTGCTGGGTTGGTGCGCACATCAAGTTGAGGATTCGAGCGAAGAAAGTTGGAGCAGCCGCCAAACGCCCATTCCCAGGAGGCCGAGCGAATCGTCGTGTAAGGGGTTGAGCGACATGGATGTCGCGAGAGCTGCGATGGGCCAGGGATGGCCCTTCGCGGCGTGCCCCTGGAACGACGATGGAGCGAGGGAAGTCTGGCTTCAGCCAGACCCGTATGGAGGGGCAAGCCCTTTTGGTTTCTTTTGGGGCGACTGCCAAAAGAGACTCGCCCGGGTGGGCGAAACCAGAAGCACCAGCAAAACTCGGCAATCAGCTGGACTCAAATCCTCTAGCAACACTTAACGCAGACATAGTCTTTGTTTTCACCATTCCCCACCGAGCGCAACGCTTCATGCAGGGTGTGCTGCGTGTTCATCCGGGGGCCGAATGATGCACATCTTCACGCCCCGGGGCCGAGGCGACGCGCACGGAACCCCCACGTTTGAGCCGGGCGGCGAGCAACGGGCCACGTACAGCTCCGCTGGCACCGAAACTGCATCTTCAGACGCCATCGAGTCCTTGTTGCGCTCGCATAGATAACATGTTAACAATCTCGCAACAAAAACAAGATAACTCCGGAGGTTCGTATGCGTGCTCAAGAAGCCCGTGGCGGTCTGGAAGACTGGCAAAAGTCGCTGCAGAACATCTGCGGCAGGTTCGAAACCCAACTGGCTACCAGCCGTTCGCTGTTCATCGGCGAGATCTCCGCGCAATGCCATTCCGGCCTCACCATGGCGCACCTGCGCACCAATGCCGGGCTTATTTCCCGTTCTTCCCTCAAGGCCGATCGCGATGACGACCGCCACTGCTTCCTGATCAGCCAGCGCAGTGGTTTTTCCCGGGTGGCACAGGGCGGCGTGAGCATCGACCTGGCGCCGGGCGAGCTGCTGCTGATGGATTCGGTGGGCGCCTGCGAGATCACCCCCTTTGGCCTGATCGACCATGCCTCCCTGCACCTGCCGCGCGAGGCAGTGGAGCGCGCGTTCAAGTCCAAGCAGGCCAAGTTCGGCAAGATTTCCTCGACCCGTGCCAGCGGTAAGATGCTGCACTTGCTGATGGACCAGCTGTGCCGCGAGCAGGCGGGTTCGGACGATGACGAGATCGAGGCCCTGGAGAACGCCTTCATCTCCCTGCTGGAGCCGGCGCTGGGCCAGGATCGCGTGGAGGTCGGCAACTGCGATTCCCTGCAAGGCGCCAACCTGCGCAGCTATGTGCAGAAGATCATCGACGAGTCGCTGTCCCAGCCCAACCTCACGCCGCTGGCCCTGGCCAACCGCCTGGATATCTCGGTCCGCCACCTGTACCGGCTGTTCGAGGAACAGGGCGACAGCGTCTGCCGTTATATCCAGCGCTCGCGCCTGCAGCGCAGCGCCGATGACCTGGCCAACCCCATCCTCCGGGGCGAGTCCATCACCTCGATCGCCTACAAGTGGGGCTTTACCGATTCGGCGCATTTCAGCCGGTCGTTCAAGAAGCACTTCGAGCGCTCGCCCAAGGACTTCCGTGCCGGCGCGTTGATGGAGGCCGCCGCCGGCTTCTGACGGCGGCTCCACTCACCTTCCTAGCCCAGTTGCGTGGCCAGGTGCTCCACCTGGTCATGCAGGAAACCGGCGAAGGCCTCGCCGGGCTGCTGCAGCTGGATGAAGGCCAGCATCGGGTCTTCCACGGCGGTACGCACCCCCGACAACTCCTCCATCACCGCGAGCCCGCAGAAGGGCACGTAGGCTTCCGCGTAGCCGCCTTCGTGCACCAGCACCAGGCGCCCGCCGCACAACCCCTCCGCCGCTTCACGCAGCAGCGCCGTCATCCCGCGGAACGAGTCGCTGTGCAGCAGCATGCGCGCCAGCGGGTCCACGGCGTTGGCGTCGTAGCCGCAGGCGACCACGATCAGCTCCGGGCGGAAGCGCTCCAGCGCCGGCAAGACGATGCGGCGCATGGCCTGCAGGTAGGCGTCGTGGCCGCTGCCGGCCGGCAGGGGGATGTTGATGTTGCTGCCCAGGCCGGCGCCGCGCCCGCGATCCTCCAGGCCGCTGTAGCCCGGTGGGTAGCAGTTCTCCTGGTGCAGGGAAACGGTCAGCACCTCGCCGTCTTCCTCGTAGATCGACTGGGTGCCGTTGCCGTGGTGCACGTCCCAGTCGATCACCGCCACCCGTCGCAGGCCGTGGCGGGCCCGGGCCGCCTCGATGGCGATGGCGATGTTGGCGAGGAAGCAGAAGCCCATGGCCTGGTCGGCGAGGCAGTGGTGGCCCGGCGGTCGCGACAGCGAGTAGGCGTTGTCCGCCTCGCCCCGCATGACGCAGTCGACCGCGGCGATGGCCAGGCCGGCGGAAAGCTTGGCGATCTCGTAGCTGCCGGGACCGATGGGCGCTTCGCTGCCCAGCTCGCCGCCACCGGCGTCGCTCAGGGCCTTGAAGCGTTGCAGGTAGTGGGCCGGGTGGACGCGCAGCAGGTCCTCGTCCGTGGCCGGCTCCGCACTGCGTTGCAGCAACTGGCGGGACAGGCCGGAGACATCCAGCAGGCTTTTCAGTCGGCGTTTGGTTTCGGGCGATTCGGCGAAGCCGGTGGCGGCCGGCGGTTGCACCCAGCCGCCCACGGGCAGGGTCAGGGCGTGCATGCCGGCGCTGTGCCAGAAGCAGAGTTCATCGGAGAAGAAGGCGGTACGGCGGCTCATGGATTGGCTCCGGTGTTGTCGAGGGAAGGGGACGGCGCGCCGCTTTGCAGGCGGGCGAGGCTGAGTGCGGCGAAGGACAGCAGCAGGCAGGTGGCACTGAGCAGCAGCACGCCGCGCATGCCGACACTGCTTTCCAACAGCGGGCCGGCGATGGCGGGGCCGAGGGCGAGGCCGCCGCCGATCAGCAGGTTGGTGGTGTTCATCAACCTGCCGTCGCGGTCCAGGTCGGCCAGGCAGGCGAGGATGAAGGGCAGGGCGAAGGTCCAGGTGTACTTGAACACCAGGGCTGCGGTGGCGAAGCGTGCGATGCCCGGTTGGTCGAGCAGGAGCAGCACCGCGCCGGTCATCAGGGCGTAGCCGAGCAGCAGCATCGCCCCGCGCGGCCAGCGCTTGCCGATCAGCGCGGCGCAGGCCGAGCCGGCGATGCCCAGCAGGGTGGCGACGGCGAGGATGCGCCCGCTGCTGGCCGGGTCGATGGCTGCGGCGCCGGCGATGCTGCCGATGAAGGTCCACACGCCGCTGAGGCCGACGTAGAAGGCCAGTACGGCGAACAGCGCCAGCAACGCGCGCCAGCCGATGCCACCGGGTGCCCGCTCAAGCGTGCGCGCGGCCGGGGTGACGCCCTGGAAGCTGCCGGCCAGCGGCAGGCACAGCAGCATCAGCAGGGCCAGGCCGAGGTACAGCGCCTGCAGGCCGAAGCGCTCGAACAGCGGCGGCAGCAGCCACAGGCCGATGGCGCCGAGCACCAGCTGGCCCATGACCCAGAGCCCGTATACGCGGTCGCGGTCCTGGCTCTGCGCCGCACTGGCGATGCACAGCACCATCAGCGTGCCGCCGGCCAGGGCGCTGACCACGCGCAGGGCCATCAGCGGGTGGAAGGCGCTCGCCCAGGCCGACGCCAGGTTGGCGACGATGAACAGCAGGGCCGCGCCGCGTGCCACCCGCCGCCAGTCCAGGCGCGGCTGCCAGAGGTAGGCGGGCAGGGTGGCCAGGCTCATGGCGGCCAGCTCGGCGGAGAACAGCTGGCCGATCTGCGCCGGGCCGAGGCCGAGCTGGAGGGCGTACTGGGTGGCGATGGCCGGCGCGGCCATCAGCACGCAGGGGACGATGGCGGCGAACAGCACGATGGCCAGCAGGCGGGTGCGGGGCAGCCCCGCGGAAACGGCGGTGGTCATGGCGTGGCCCTCAGAAGACATGGACGAAGCGCAGCAGCAGGTTGTTCTGCTCGAAGGCGTTCTCGGTGGCGACGTTGCGCGTCAGGCCCAGCAGCACCTGGTTGCGCGGGTCCAGCCAGTGGCCCACCTCGAAGCCGAGCTGCGTGTAGCGCTGGTGGGTGTCGTCGAGGGTGCGGCCGTTGAATTCCAGTTCGCCGCCGTCGGCGTGGATCAGGCGCAGGGCGCCGTAGGTGCTGGGGGTGAAGTCGTAGGAGGCGAAGGCCTGCAGGCGGTAAAGCGGCTTCTGCTCCAGGTCCTGGCCGAAGTAGTCGTCGTTCTTGCCATAGACCTGGGCTTCGAGGTTGGCCTCCAGGATCCAGTTCTCGCCGACGCCCTGGGTGTAGTTGTAGTTGAGGTGCAGTGCCCAGCGGTTGGCGCCGGGGGAGGCGTCCGGGTTGCGCCCGTGGTATTCGCCCACCGGCACCGTGAGCATGGTCAGCAGGCCGCTGTAGGTGCGCGATTGCGGGTCGTTGATGAAGAACAGCGTGCCGCCCACCTGCGGGTCGCCCAGGCCGCGTTCGCTGCTGCGGCTGGCGGCGCCTGGCGCACGGATGTCGACGTCCACGTAGGGGACGATGAACTGCGGGGTGCATAGGGTGCCGCAGATGTCGGTGAAGATCAGCTGGCGCCAGGCGAAGGCGTTGACCGCGAGGTCGGCCTTGCCCGTGCTGTCGCCCGCGCCGTGGTAGTCGTTGGCACGGGTCAGCGGCAGGTAGCCGACACCGAGCACGGTGCCCACCGGTGCCGAGACGAAGTCGCGGGCATTGAGGTCGGCGGCCTGCGCGCTGGAGGCGGCAAGGGCGGCGGCGAGGGCAAGCGGAAGCGTGTAGCGGCTGTGCATGTGCAGGGTTCCTCTGGCGGGTAGGTGCAGGCAAAGGCTCCCCGTCCCGCCTTCTTAAGGGCGGGTGGAGATGGAGCCGGGGAGCGTGTGGGTTTAGTTCGAGGTGTGGTGCAGCAGGTGGGCGATGCCCGCCTTGCCGTTGATGCCGAGCTTGTCGTAGATGCTGCGGATATGATGGCGCACGGTGTTCGGCGCCAGGCCCAGGTCGCGGGCGATTTCCTTGTAGGTGCTGCCGCCGCCGAAGCGTTCGGCGACGTCGGTTTCCCGGGCGCTCAGTTGCGCCAGGGCGGGGCGCAGGCGGGCGCTGAGCAGGAGCAGGTCGCCGACTTCGGTGGCGTCCAGCTGCAGGTGCTGGCCCCGGTAGCCGGCGGCGTCCACCGCCTCGGGCAGGCGCGGGCCGCTCCAGCGGGGCCATTCCAGCAGCAGGCGTTCGACGAAGCCGTGCTCGGCGTAGTGCAGGGTGCGCTGGCGGTCGCACACGGCCAGCGCCAGGGTGTTGGGCCCGTCCAGGGTTTCACGCAGGGCCACCAGGGCGCGGATCTGGTTGGCGCCCTCGGCGGCCACCAGGTGCGGCATCACCTGGTCGAGGAGGAAGCGCTCCTCCTCGCCGAAGCGCGGCGCGCCCGGGCGGCGGTAGAGCGTCAGGTGCACGCTGAGCTGGGTTTGCGGGTCGATGTGGATCACGCAGAGGAATTCACCGAAGCCGTGCTTGCGCCCCAGCCAGCGCAGCCCGGCGGGGGTGTCTTCGGCCTGGCTGTCGACGATCACCGAGCGCCCGGGTTGCGACTGCACCAGGCCGACGGTGATGTCCTGCTCACGGATCGACTGCCAGTCCTCCACGTAGCTGGCGGGCAGGCCGAACACCTGGGAGCTGTGTTCCTCCGGCAGGTCGGCGACCATCGCCGCGTGCCCCCACCAGGCCTTGTCGAAGGCCAGCAGCGCCTGCAGGCGTTGCAGGGCGTGGCGATGGAAACGGGCGAGGGGTTGTTCCTGGGCCAGTCGTTGCAGCTCCAGCACGCAGGCGTTGAAGGCGGCGAAACGGCGGGGGGTGATGAGGTGTTCGTCGATCTGGCTCATGGGAGGTACCTGTCTGCGACTTTGTTGTTTTTGTCGGAGCCGGCGAGCGGCTCTCAGTCATCAGTGGGTGGCCGGTGTCTGTACGACGAGGCAGGGCCTGGAACGAGTATCGCCAAGGGTGGCGGGGGTCACCATCCTACAGATGCAGGATAGGCCGGCGACCCCCGCCGGCGCTGGCCTTCGGCATTCAGCCGCCAATGGTTGCGAGGGTCTCCGGGAGCGTGGCGCCGCCGTCCACCACCAGGGTCTGCCCGGTGATGTAGGAGGCCTGGTCCGAAGCGAGGAACAGCATGGCGGCGGCGATGTCACCAGGCTCCCCCAGGCGCCCCAGGGGCACGCCCCGGGCGATGGCGGCGGCATGCTCCCCGTCGCCCAGGTTGCCCATGGCGGGGGTGCGGATCATCCCCGGTTCCACCCCGTTGACGCGCACGCCCTCGGCGGCCAGCTCCAGTGCCGCATTGCGGATGAAACCGTTCACCCCGGCCTTGGACGCCGCGTAGTGGGTGAGCCCCGGGTAGGCCACCCGTGGCCCGGTCACCGAGGAGGTGACCAGCACGCAGCCGCGCGCCTGCTGGCGGAACAGCGGCAGCGCGCCCTGGGTGAGCCAGAACAGCGCGCCGAGGTTCACTGCCAGGGTGCGTTCGAGCAGCTCCGGGCCGATCTCCTGCAGCGGCCTCAAGGGGAAGTAACCGGCGTTGTGCACCAGCACATCGAGCCGGGGCAGGCCGCCGAGCAACTGCAGGATGGCGTCGCGGTCCGCCAGGTCGATGGCTGCCGCATGCACCTCGCGGCCGGCGTCGCGCAGCGACTGCGCCAGGGCTTCGACCGGGGCCTGTTGCAGGTCGGCGATCAGCACCCGCGCCCCGCAGGCGGCGAAGCCTTCGACGATGGCCCGGCCAATGCCCTGGGCGCCGCCGGTGACCAGCACGCTGCGGCCGGTGAAATCGAAGGCGGGGCTCATGACGCACCGCCAAGCCGCGTATAGGCGAGCGTGGGCACGTCGACGATGCTGGAGCCGCCATCGGCCACCAGGGTGGCGCCGGTGAGGATGGAGGCCTCGTCGCTGATCAGGAAGCGGCATAGCGCAGCGATCTCCTCCGCCTGGGCCGGGCGGCGCAGGGGCACTTCGGCGGTGACCCGCGCGTAGGCGGCGTCGAGGCTCTCGCCGTGGTGCTGCATCAGCGGCTGCATTTCCTCGTCGGCCATGGGCGTGCGCACCCAGCCGGGGCATACGCAGTTGACCCGCACGCCCTGCGGCCCGTAATCCCGCGCCAGCGAACGGGTGAGGCCCAGCAGCGCATGCTTGGCGGTGGTGTAGCCGCACACCTCCGGGCCCGCCGCCAGGGAGGCGATGGAGCCCAGCAGGACGATGCTGCCGCGCCGCTCCAGCAACGACGGCAGGCAGGCGCGGGCGCTGTGGAAGGCGGTGTCGAGGTTGCCGCGCATGGCCGCCTGCCAGGCGTCGTCGCTGGTGTCGGTGGCGCTGCCCAGGCCGTGGCCGCCGGCACAGGCGAGCAGGGCGTCGATACCGCCGAAGCGTGCGTGGATGGCGGCGACGAAGCCGGCCCAGTCGGCGCTGCTGGCGGCATCGCCCACCAGCACCAGGCCGCCGCATTCGGCGGCGACCCGTTGCAGGGGCTCGGCGCGGCGGCCGATCAGCACCAGGTTGGCGCCTTCGCGCCCCAGGCGCCGGGCGCAGGCTTCACCGATGCCGGTGCCGGCCCCTGTGATCACCACCGTGCGCTTATGCATCGCCATACACCGTGCGGTTGAGCACGTCGCAATGGGAGGACACGGGGAAGTTGGAGAGGGCGCCGAAATCGCCGTCGGCATAGCCGAAGATCTTGCCGTCGCTGCGGTGGGCCTTGAGGTCGATCATCACCACGCCGAGGGTGGGCACGATCTTCTCGCGCCAGACGAACAGGTACAGCTCGTCGGCGATCTTGAGGTAGTGGCAACGGTCGGTGTCGCACAGCCCCTTCTCGACGCCCGCCAGGCACTGCCAGCTGTAGTAGTTCTCGTTGAGGTAGATGTGCTCGTAGACCTCGGTGGGGCTGTAGCGGTAGCGGTTGCGCAGGCCCACCAGCTCGGCGGTCGGCGCGTGGGGGCAGGCGCCCGGCTGGAAGGGGCGGTCGAGGGTGCCGTGGAAGAACTGCACCTCGACGCCGGTCAGGCTCTTGCCGGCCAGGGCGCGGCCGTACAGGCCCTCGCGGGTGGCGGCGGCATCGGGCAGGCGGCCCAGCACCGCGCTGAACGCGCTGGCGGCGGTGTCCAGCACCAGGGTCACCGACCACAGCTGGCCGTGTTCTTCCTTGATGAAGTCCACCAGGTAGATGCCCGGGCGCACCGAGGTGGCGCGGTAGGGCGAGCGACCGCTGGAAGAACCGTCGGCCAGCGCCCAGTCCAGGTGCCCATCGGCGAACACGTGGGCGATGCTCCAGCCGTTGTCGAACTGCAGGTCGAAGCGCTTGCCGTCGAGATCGGCCAGGTTGGGCAGGATGAAGGCCTCCGGGGCAAACCCCTCGGCCAGGGCGCCTACGGTGATCCAGTCGGATTGGGTGGTCATGGAGCGGTCCTCGTGCTTGTTGATGAGGACTTAATGGTCGCCGGGGGGAAGGCATGGGGGTATCAACCGGAGGGATGAGGAGCAGCCGGAAGCTTGAAGCTTGAAGCTTGAAGCTTGAAGCTTGAAGCTTGAAGCCAGAAGCCAGAAGCCAGAAGCCAGAAGCCAGAAGCCAGAAGCCAGAGCCGCTTTTTCTTCCGGCTTTCTGCTTCCAGCTTCCAGCTGCCTTTTCAAGCTGTCCCTTTAGGGACATACCCATCCCCCTCATTTGCCCCGACCATCCCCCCATACCCAACAAAACAAACCGAACAAGGGGAGGGGCGAGATGAACGAGAGCACCACACTGGGGCGGCCTGCCTCGGGCAGCGGTGGCGTGAGCTACCAGGATGTGTCCGCCGGCTATTTCGAACAGCGCACGCTGCAGCGCCATGCGGGGTTCTTCACCCTGCTGGTGCTGGGTGTGGGCGCGGTGATCGCCGGGCAGTATTCCGGCTGGAACCTGGGCCTGGCCCAGGGCTTCGGCAGCATGCTGGCGGCCACCGTGATCATCGCCTTCATGTACCTGCTGCTGTGTTCGTCCATCGGCGAGATGTCCGCCGCGCTGCCCCATACCGGCGGCGCCTATTCCTTCGCCCGTACCACCCTGGGGCCATGGGGCGGCTTCAGCACCGGGCTGGCGGAGAACATCGAGTTCATCCTGGCGCCCGCCGGCAACATGTTCTTCATGGGTACCTACCTGTCGGCGATCTTCGGCACCGCGCCGGAGTGGCAGCCCTTGTGGTGGCTGGTGGGCTACGCCTGCATGCTGCTGCTTTCTGTGCGTGGGCTGGGCGTGTCGATGTGCGTGGTGGTGGTGATCACCCTGGCGGCCATCGGTGTGCTGGTGTTCTTCTTCGCCACGGCCATCCCCCATGTGGATTTCGCCGCCAAGGCCCTGAACCTGGCCGCAGGTGACGCCGGCACGCCGGTGGAAGTGGCCGGCGGCAACGGGCCCTGGCTGCCCTTCGGCCTCACCGGAATCATGCTCGCGCTGCCCTTCGGCGTGTACATGTTCCTCGCCATCGAGCAGCTGCCGCTGACCGCCGAGGAGTCCCACGACCCCAGCCGCCATGTGCCGCGCGCGCTGGTGTTCGGCATCCTGATCCTCACCGTGCTGGCTTTGGGCGTGCTGTTCTTCAGTGCCTCCATCGGCGGTGGCGCCTTCGCCATGAGCAGCTCGGGCGAGCCGTTGCTGGACGGCTTCCGCGAGATCTTCGGGCACACCGCGAGCAAGGTGCTCTCGGCCGTGGCGGTGCTGGGCCTGGCGGCGTCCTTCCTGGCGGGCAGCTTCGCCGCCGGACGCAACATCTACTCGCTGTCCCGCGCCGGCTACCTGCCCACCGCGCTGTCGGTCACCCATCCGGTGAACAAGACGCCCAACGTCGCCCTGCTGACCGGCTCGCTGCTGGCGCTGAGCATCCTGCTGGTGTTCTGGTTCAGCTTCGGCCGCGAGAACAACGCGCTGATGGGCGGGATCATGGTCAGCATGATCGTGTTCGCCGGGATGATCTCCTACATCCTGCAGAGCATTGCCTTCATCCGTCTGCGCCGCCTGCACCCGGACCTGCCGCGCCCCTACCGCAGCCCCTACGGCGTGTTCGGCGCGCTGGTGGTGATCGGCATCTCGGCCATCACGCTGATCTACCAGTTCCTCGACCCGCTCTACAAATGGGCCGCCCTGGGCGCCGCCGCCTGGTACCTGATCGGCATGGCCTACTTCGCCTTCTACCGCCGTCACCGCCTGGTGCTGTCGCCGGAAGAGGCCTTCGCCGTCAGTGGTGGCCGCGAAGGGCACCCGCGCTGAAGGCCGCTCTCGGATAACCCCATGCACGCCACGTGGCGGGGCCGGTTCGTGCCCCGCCACCTCTACATAGAACCCTTGAACCAGGAGTTGCCATGCTTTCCAACCAACCACGCCTGCACGGCAAGGTCGCAATCATCAGCGGGGGCGCCGGCGGCTGCGGCGAGGCGGCTAGCCGGCTGTTCGCCCGCGAGGGGGCGGCGGTCGCCATCATCGACCGCAACGCCGAGGCCGCCCGCGCCCTGGCCGCGCAGATCGAGGCCGAGGGTGGACGGGCCATCGGCCTGGGCGCCGATGTGTCCCAGGCCGACCAGGTGGATGCGGCGGTGGCGGCGAGCCTCGCCGCGCTGGGCCCGGCCGATGTGCTGTTCAACCACGCCGGCACGCTGATCGTGAAGCCCTTCCTGGAGGTGCAGGAAGAGGAGTGGGACTGGCTGATGGCGGTCAACGTCAAGAGCATGTTCCTGATGACCCGCGCCGTGCTGCCGCAGATGCTGGCGAAGGGCAAGGGCAGTATTGTCTGCACCTCGTCCATCTCCGCCCAGTACGCCACGCCGGGGGAGGTGGTCTACAACGCCACCAAGGGCGCTTGCCAGATGTTCGCCCGGGCCATCGCCGTCGAGTTCCGCGACCGCGGCATCCGCTGCAACGCGGTGGCGCCGGGCTTCATCCGCACCGCCCACGGCATGCGCGAGCTGCATGATCTGCAGGCCATGGGCGTCAACGCCAGCGAGGCGGACATCGCCGCCCAGCAGGGCCGCCTGTGCGAGCCGGAGGAGGTGGCGCGGGCCGCGCTGTTCCTCGCCTCCGACGATGCCTCCTTCGTCAGCGGCGCCCATCTGTTCGTCGATAACGGCTTTTCGTCCGTGTAGCAGGGAACGCAGCCGGACGAGCCCGATGCAGGTGACTGTGTCGGGCTTTTTCATTGGGGGCGTGCAAGGAGCGGGGGTTATCAGGTGGTGAGGTGTTTGGGGTTGGGTTGTGGGAGCGGCTTCAGCCGCGAAAAGCATCGCGAATGAATTCGCTCCTACAGGACTGCGCTGTGTAGGTTGGGCTGAGGGATGAAGCCCAACGTGGCGGAGCCTGACCTTGCAGCGTTGGGCCGCGCTGCGCTTGGCACCAACCTACGGCGGTGCTGCGCACCGCTGGGGGAATGAATTCGCCCCTACGGTCGCGCTGAAAAGCGCTGGCGTGGAAGGCGTTGTGGCAAGCAAAATGCTTTCTTGAAAACACCCCTGAAACGCGCGCCCCAAGGCTCATTTCTGCACCTGGGCGGGGCGGCCGGACAACAAGAAGGTGAAGCATGGCGCACGCAGCAGGACTCTCCCATTCCCAGGGCTGGCAGGTGTTGGAAGCCTGGCACGCACACAGCCCCGAGCTGATCGCCAGCGTGGAGACGGCTGCCTTCGCCGAGCGCCTGGACGAGGCGTTGCAGGCCCTGGCGGCCTTCGACCAGAGCTGCATCTTCGTCTACCCCGCCGGCGGCAGCCCCGCGCTGCTGCACGACAACCTGCACGGCATCCCCGAGCCCGGCGCGATGCAGCGCTATGTCAACGGCACCTACCTGCTGGACCCGGTCTACACCGCCTGCGCCCATGGCCGGCCCGCCGGCCTCTACCGCATGGCGGAGCTGGCGCCGGATGCCTTCTTCGAGGGTGAGTATTTCAATTCGCCGGACGTGCACCCGTGCATTTCCCTGGCGTCGGGCAGCCTGGCGGAGGAGATCGTGTTTCTTTCGCCCTTGCCCGGCGGCACCTACGCGGCCTATTCGCTGATGCGCTGCAACGGCTCGCCGGTGTTCTCGGATCAGGACGTGGCCGCGCTGCGGCTCTGCCAGCCGGCGCTGGAGGCCTTTCTCCAGCGCCATTACGCCAAGGTCGCCGCCCAGCCGCTGGGGGCACGGCCCGAGCGCAGCATCGCCGAGCACCTGGCGGCGGCCTTCTCCGGCTTCGCCACCGACCGCCTGACCGCGCGCGAGCAGGCCATAGTGGGGTTGATCCTGCGGGGGCATTCCAGCCTGTCCATCTCCCTGCACCTGGAGATCGCCGAGGGCACGGTGAAGAACCACCGCAAGCACCTCTACAGCAAGCTGGGCATTTCCAGCCAGTCGGAGCTGTTCCACCTCTTCGTCAATCACCTGCTGGGCACCGAACTGGGCGAGCCCCCGGCTGGTGTCGTGCCCGCCACCCTGGTGCAGCAGTCGGGGCGCTGAGGGGCGCCGTCAGAGGAACAGCATCGCCACCAGTTCGGTGCGGCTGCTGGCACCGACCTTGCGGAACAGGTTGAGCAGGTGGGTCTTCACCGTCGGCAGGCCGACGCCCAGGTGGCGGGCGAGCTGCTTGTTGCCGATGCCTTCGCGCAGCAGCAGGGCGATCTCCCGTTCACGCGGGGTGAGGCCTTGCAGCTTCGGCTCGGCGACGGGCACCAGGGCCTGAACACCGGCCTCCATCATCCCCTGCAGGGCCGCCAGGCTGGCCAGTTCCTCCTCCGAGAACGCCGGCATGCCGCTGCAACGCAGCAGGGACAACCCGGCCACGGGGCGCTCGCCGGCCTGGGCGATGACTTCAACGACGTCTATCACCTCATGGGCGCGCAGGAACCCCTGGTATTCGCGGTTCTGCGCCTCGTCCTGGCGGGCCTGGCCTGCTTGCAGGGGCACCACCGGCAGGCCGGTGGCCAGGCAGGCGCCGGGTTGCAGCGGGTCGAGGTGGCGGTAGTGGCGCAGGTAGGCGTCGTGCATCTGCGGGTGCATGCCCAGCAGCTGGAAGTCGCGGGCCTGCAACTGATCGTCGATCAGGTAGAAGGCACCGAGGGAGGCGGGGACGAAGTGGGTGAAGGTGCTCAGGCAATGCCTGGCGAATTCGACGGGGGATGGCGTCATGGAGGAACCCTCGTGTGAGCGGTGAGGGCAGTGCAGACCATCGCCGCAGAGGTTGCCAGTGGCGCGAACCTGCCCCGGGGGGCAGGCACCTGGAAAGGTCAGGCCACCGCGTAGTAGTGCTTGACGAAGCTCTCGCCGGGGACTTCCCAGAGCACCGGGGTGCCCTTGGCGACGTACCAGCTGTCACCGGCCTTGAAGCGGGTGGTCTGGCCGGTGGATTCGTCGGTGAGGATCACCTCGCCGGTGACCACGGTGGCTTGCTCGTTGAACGGGTAGACCATGCGGAACTTGCCGCCGGTGGTGCCGAAATAGGCTGCGCTGACCGGGTCGGTTGGGGCGCCGGCGGTCATCTTGCCGAAGGCCTTGACCTCGCCTTCGAGGATTTCCGAACCCAGGTCGGCGACGGTGCCCCAGGCATCCAGTTCAGCGAGGGTGATACCGGTCTTGATGGGGGTGAGGGACATGGCAGTTCTCCTGCGAGTGATGAAAAAGTGGGGTTGCTCGTTTAGTGGGTTCCCGCGTTCGCGGGAATGACGGTATTTGCATCTCCGCTGCACCCCTTCCGGCACGAGCGAGCTAGAGCGGTACCAGGCGGGAGCGGCCGCGGAAGCGGAGTTCACATCTGTGAGTGAGCATTCCAAGGCCGATCCCAGCGCCGTACCGCCGACGCGCAGCCGCGCCGATCACAGTCAACGGCGACCGTTCCAGTAGCCGGACACCTGGTGCCAGCTCTTGCCAGCGGTCAGCAGCAGCGGGCGGATATGGTCCTTGCCGACCACCTTGATGCGCCGCACCGAGCTGATCAGGTCATAGCGTGACGAGCCTTCGCTCATGCCTTCGGCCAGCACCTTGCAGATGATGTGGCTGGGGGTGACGCCGAAGCCGGAGTAGCCCTGCACGAAGTAGGCGTTGGGGCGGCCGGGCAGGGTGCCGATCTGCGGGAACAGGTTGGGGCTGCAGGCCATGGGGCCGCCCCAGGCGAGGTCGATCTTCACGTCCTTGAGGTAGGGGAAGATCTTCAGCATGAGGTTGCGGTTCCAGGCCTTGAGATCGCCGGGGATGTGCTCGACGAAGGGCGTCGCCGCACCGAACAGCAGGCGGTTCTCGTTGGTCACGCGGTAGTAGTCGATGACCGGGCGGATGTCGCTGTAGGCTCCGCGAATGGGGCTGATGCGCTGGATCAGCTCGTCCGGGAGCGGCTCGGTCATCATCTGGAAGGCGTAGGTGTTGATGGTGGTCTTGTGCAGCTCCGGCTCCAGCTTGTTGAGGAAGCTGTCGCAGGCCCAGAGCAGCTTGCCGGCGCGTACCGAGCCCTTGCCGGTGCGCACGGTGATGCGCTCGCCGTAGGTCACTTCCAGCGCCGGGCTGTATTCGAAGATCTTCACCCCGTGGCTGGCCAGGGCCTTGGCCTCGCCCAGCAGCAGGTTGAGGGAGTGCACGTGGCCGCCGCCCATGTGCAGCAGGGCGCTGCTGTAGGCGTCGGAGCCGATGATCTGCTTCACCTCGGAGCCGCCGAGGAAGCGGATCTCGTGGGGCGAGCCGAGGGATTTGAACTCCTTCTCCCAGGCGCGCAGGGTCTTCTCCTGGCGGCCGTTGAAACCCATGTAGCCGTAGCCGTGGCAGAAGTCGGCGTCGATGCCGTACTTGGCGATGCGGCCCTTGATGATGTCGGCGCCCAGGTCGCTGATTTCGAAGATCTGCCGCAGGCCGTCCTCGCCCACGTCGTTGCGGATCTTCTCCAGGTCGTGGCCGATGCCGGCCATGATCTGCCCGCCGTTGCGGCCGGTGCCGCCGAAGCCCAGGTAGCGGGCCTCCAGCACGACGATGTTGGTGATGCCCTGTTCCGCCAGTTCCAGCGCGGTGTTGATCCCGGAGAACCCTCCGCCGATCACGACGACGTCTGCGTCCAGGTCCGCCTCCAGGGAGGGGAAGGCGAGGTCGTACTTCTTGGTGGCCGTGTAGTAGGTGGGTGTCTCGATATTGATCATGACTGCAGCCTGAAACGGTGGGTGGAATGCGTTCTGCTGGCGACTATTAAGGGGCGTGCGGCCCCTTGCGGTCTTGTCCCTCACTGCCCGTCACCTTGACCCGGGGTGACAGGCGCCGGGTAAACCTGGCGCCAGCAGCTCTGCGACGCGCTCCACGGCCGCGCGGGCGCAGACCCCGTCGAGCCGTTCCGAGGCACCGGAAATGCCGATGGCGCCGATCACCTGGCCCTGGTGGTGGAAGGGCTCGCCGCCGCCGAACAGGGCCATCCCCGGTTGCAGGGGCAGGCCCTGGCGCACGGCGGCGGAGCTGCCCTCGAGGCGCTCCTGCCAGGCATGGGTGGCGATGCCGAAGCCGGCGGCGGTGACGGCCTTGTTCAGGGCGATGGCGCGGCTGGGGCCGGGGGCGCCGTCCATGTGCGCGCTGTGGATCGGCAGGCCGGCGGCGTCCACCACCTGGATGCTGACCCGGGCGCCCTGCTCGGCGGCGGCATCCAGGGCGGCCTGCAGCGCCTGCATGGCGAGGGCGAGGCCGAGATGGGTCTGTGTGCGCAGCAGTGCGTTCATGGGAGCGACCTGTAGGTATTTTTATCGCTCGATCATGAACAGGTTAATGACCGGCCGCAATGACCCGGGCGCGGGTTTTTCCGGGCGGTGAATGGGAAAGGGGTCACGCTTGGGCGAATCCGGCACGGGCAAGCAAGAAGCTGGCAGCCTCGAACATGACGGGTGGGCGTCGCCTCGCTCCTAATGGCGCACCCGGCAGGTGCCGGCCCCATTCCCTGCAAGGAGTTGCGCGATGAGACTGCTGGCCTGCCTGGCGATGCTGTTGCTGGCCCTGGAAGCCCGGGCCGAGGAGGTGTTGCGGGTCCTCAACTGGAAGAACTACATCGAGCCGCAGGTGCTGGCGGACTTCCAGAAACAGACCGGCATCCGGGTCGAATACCAGACCATGACCGCCGCCGAGGAACTGGATGCCGCCCTGGGCCGCGAGCAGGCCTTCGACATCGTCGTGCCGTCGCACTTCCAGCTCTCGCGGCTGATCCACAACGGCCAGCTGGCGCCCCTGGATACGGGGCGCCTCAGCCATTACGCCAGCGTCGACGTGGGCCTGCTGGCGATGCTCGCCGGCATCGATTCGGCCAACCGCTATGCGGTGCCCTACCTCTGGGGCTCGGTGGGACTGGTGGTCAACCCGAAGCTGGCCGAAGCCAGCTATGGCGGGCCCTTGCCCAACAGCTGGGGGCTGCTGTTCGACGAGCGCCAGGCCGCGCGACTGGCCGGTTGCGGCATCGGCCTGTTGGACGCGCCGGAAGAGACCGCCTCGCTCTGGTTCAACTACCGGGGCCGCAGCCTGTCGAGCTATGGCGCGCGGCAGGTCGAGCGCAATCTGCAGCCCCTGCTGGGCATCGCCCGCATGGCGCGGCACCTGGACAACGACACCTACATCGATGCCCTGGCCGACGGCCGCCTGTGCGTGGCCATGGCCTGGGTCGGCCATGCGCTGACCGCCTCCGCGCGCAACCCGGCGCTCAGCTACCGGATTCCCGACGAGGGCGCGATGGTCTTCATCGACAGCCTGGCGATCCCCGTCAATGCCGAGCATCCGCACCTGGCCTACCGCTTCATCGACTACCTGCTGGAGCCGCGCAACGCCCTGGCCGATGCCCGCGCCAGCCAGTTCTACTCGCCCCTGGCCGCCGATACCCCCGAGCTGGCGGAGCTGGCCAAGGAGCGCCCCATGCAGGTGCTGAAAAGCGACGAGCGCCGGCGCCTGTACGTGCTCGAGCGGCTCAACCAGAAGCAGAAAATGGCCCTGGACGCCTTCTGGGCGAAACTCAAGGCGAGCCGTTCGCCATGACGCGGAAAGCGCCATTCGTTAAACTGTGAACTAATTTCCGACACTGCCCAATCCATGCCCAATACCCGTGCTTCCCTGACCCTCACCTTGCTGCAGGCCCGTGAGTCGGCCATGCGTTTCTTCCGCCCCCAGCTCAACCTCCACGGGCTCACCGAGCAGCAGTGGCGGGTCATCCGCATCCTCCGCCAGCAAGGCGAGATGGAAAGCCACAAGCTGGCGCGCCTGGCCTGCATCCTCAAACCCAGCATGAGCGGCGTACTCGCCCGCCTGGAGCGCGACGGCATGGTCCGCCGGCGCAAGGTCGCCGAAGACCAGCGCCGCATCCTCCTGGCCCTGACCGAACAGGGCGAGGCCTGCTTCCAGTCCATGAGCCAGGAGATGGAGCGGGGCTACCAATCCATCCAGGCGCAACTGGGCGAGGAGAAGCTGCAGGAACTGCTGGAGCTGTTGCAGGAGCTGAAGGGCATCAAGCCTTGAGGCAATGAGCTGTGTAGGTTGGGCTTCGTACCCCTTCCCAATTGCACGATCGTAGGAGCGAGCTCTGCTCGCGAAGCTATGGCGGCGCTGCGCACCGCTTGGCGAATGAATTCGCCCCTACAGAGTTGCGCGGTGTTTGGGGGATTGTGGGAGCGGTTTCAACCGCGAAAAGCATCGCGAATGAATTCGCTCCCACAGGGTGGCGCCAACCTATGGCGGCGCTGCGCGCCGCTTGGCGAATGAATTCGCCCCTACAGGACTGCGCGGCGTTGGGGGGATTGTTGGAGTGGTTTCAACCGCGAAAAGCTTCGCGAATGAATTCGCTCCCACGGGGTGCTGCCCGGTGGGGTGGGGCATTCCCGTAGGGTGGGCTTCAGCCCACCAATGGGCTTCAGCCGATGCCGAGGCACATGTATTTCTGTTCGATGTAGTCGTCGATGCCGTACTTCGAGCCTTCGCGGCCAAGGCCGGATTGCTTGATGCCGCCGAAGGGGGCGACTTCGGTGGAGATGAGGCCTTCGTTGACGCCGACCATGCCGTATTCCAGGGCTTCGCTGACGCGCCAGGCGCGGCCGAGGTCGCGGGTGTAGAGGTAGGAGGCGAGGCCGAATTCGGTGTCGTTGGCCAGGGCGATGGCCTGTTCCTCGGTGTCGAAACGGAAGATCGGCGCCAGGGGGCCGAAGGTTTCATCGCGGGCCACCAGCATCTCGGCGGTCACATCCCCCAGCACCGTGGGCTCGAAGAAGCTGCCGCCCAGGGCGTGGCGTTTGCCGCCGGCGAGTACGGTGGCGCCCTTGGCGAGGGCGTCGGCGATGTGTTCTTCGATCTTCTCCACGGCCTTGGCGTTGATCAGCGGGCCCTGCTGGGCGCCGTCCTCGTCCGCCGGGGCGACCTTGAGGGCGTTGACCGCGGCCACCAGGCGTCGGGCGAACTCGTCGTGCACGCCGCTTTGCACCAGCAGGCGGTTGGTGCAGACGCAGGTCTGCCCGCTGTTGCGGAACTTGGAGCCCAGGGCGCCCTGCACGGCGGCGTCGAGGTCGGCGTCGTCGAAGACGATGAAGGGGGCGTTGCCGCCCAGTTCCAGGCTGACCTTCTTGATGGTTTCGGCGCATTGCGCCATCAGCAGCTTGCCGATGCCGGTGGAGCCGGTGAAGGAGAGCTTCTGCACCTTCGGGTTGCCGGTGAGCTCGCCGCCGATCTCCCGCGAGCGGGTGCCGGTGACGATGTTCAGCACCCCGGCGGGGAGGCCGGCGCGCTTGCCCAGTTCGGCCAGGGCCAGGGCGGACAGGGGCGTCTCCGAAGCGGGTTTGAGCACCACGGTGCAGCCGGCGGCGAGGGCCGGGCCGACCTTGCGGGTGATCATGGCGTTGGGGAAGTTCCAGGGGGTGATGGCGGCGACCACGCCTATGGCCTGCTTGATCACTACCAGCCGGCGGCCGGGCTTGTCGTGGGGGATGACGTCGCCGTACACGCGCTTGGCTTCTTCGGCGAACCATTCGATGAAGCTGGCGCCGTAGGCGATCTCGCCACGGCTCTCGGCCAGGGGCTTGCCCTGTTCCCAGCTGAGCAGGTGGGCCAGGTCTTCCTGATTGGCCATGATCAGTTCGTACCAGGTGCGCAGGATGCTGCTGCGCTCCTTGGCGGTGCGGGCGCGCCAGGCGGGCAGGGCGGCCTGGGCGGCGTCGATGGCGCGGGCGGTTTCGGCACGCCCGAGGGAGGCGACTTCGGCGATCAGCTCGCCGTTGGCGGGGTTGGTCACGCTGAAGCGGCCTTCGTCGTCGGCTTCGATCCATTGGCCGTTCACATAGGCCTGTTCGCGCAGCAGGTTGAGGTCGTTGAGTTTCATCGGTCTGCCTTGTTTCGGACGGTCCATGCCCGTTCCCGGGCCTGCAAGCAGGGCCGGGTCGGGCTGTAAGAGGTTGAGGGTGTTCGGCTCAGTAGACGCTGCCGGCGCTGGATTGCGGGGCGGGCGTGCCCTTGAAGCGGCCGGCGAGGGCCTGCAGGGACTTCATCAGCAGGCTGGTGTCGACGCCGACGGCGACGAAGGCGCAACCCAGTTCCAGGTAGCGGCGTGCCAGGGTCTCGTCGGCGCTGAGGATGCCGGCAGCCTTGCCGGCACGGCGGATGCGCGCGATGGCATCCTTGATGGCGGCCTGCACCTCGGGATGCCCGGGATTGCCACGATGGCCCATGGCGGCGGAAAGGTCGGCTGGGCCGATGAACACACCGTCGACGCCCTCGGTGGCGGCGATGGCATCGAGCGCGGCGAGGCCGTCGAGGTTTTCGATCTGCACCAGCAGGCACATCTGCTCGTCGGCCTGGTCCAGGTAACCGGGCACGCTGTTCCAGCGCGAGGCGCGGGCCAGGGCGCTGCCAACGCCACGGATGCCGGACGGCGGGTAGCGCATGGCGCGCACCAGCTCGGCGGCCTGGGCGGCGGAATCCACCATGGGCACCAGCAGGGTCTGCGCGCCGATGTCCAGCAGCTGCTTGATCAGCACCGGGTCGCCGATGGGCGGGCGGATGATCGGTTGCGACGGGTAGGGCGCCACCGCCTGCAACTGACCGAGCAGGCTGCGCAGGTCGTTGGGCGCATGCTCGCCGTCGATCAGCAGCCAGTCGAAGCCGGCATTGGCGGCCAGCTCCGCGCAATAAGGATCAGCCAGGCCGAGCCACAGGCCGATCTGCGCGTCGCCGGCCAGGAGGCGTTGTTTGAAGGTGTTGATGAGGGTGGGCATGGGAAGCTCCTTGGGAAGCTGGAAGCTGGAAGCTGGAAGCTGGAAGCTGGAAGCCGGAAGCGCGCACGAACCGCCTTTTCTTCCAGCTTCAAGCTCTAAGCTTCCAGCTCAAGTTCATACAAACCGACAGGCAATCGAGCCCAGTTGGTCGTAGTCGACGTGGAAGGTGTCGCCGGGGTTGGCGGCCACCGGGCGGGTGAAGGAGCCGCCGAGGATGATCTGCCCGGCTTCCAGGGTGATGTCGTAGGGGGCCAGCTTGTTGGCCAGCCAGGCGACGCCCTTGGCCGGGTGGTTGAGCACGGCGGCGGAGACGCCGGATTCCTCGATCACGCCATTGCGGTAGAGGATCGCCGGGATGCGCCGCAGGTCCAGCTCGGTGGGGCGGATGGCGCGCCCGCCCATGACCACGCCGGCGTTGGCGGCGTTGTCGGAGATGGTGTCGAAGACCTTGCGGGTGGCCTTGGTGTCCGGGTCCACCTGCTGGATGCGCGCGTCGATGATTTCCAGGGCGGGGATCACCCATTCGGTGGCGTCGAGCACGTCGAACAGGGTGCAGTTCGGCCCGCGCAGGGGCTTGCCGAGGACGAAGGCCAGTTCCACTTCCACGCGGGGGACGATGAAGCGCTCGAAGGGGATGTCGCTGCCTTCGTCGAAGAACATGTCGTCCAGCAGCGCGCCGTAGTCCGGCTCGGTGATGTTGGAGGACACCTGCATGGCGCGGGAGGTGAGGCCGATCTTGTGGCCCACCAGCTTGCGGCCGTCACGGATCTTCTGCTCCACCCAGGCGCGCTGGATGGCGTAGGCGTCCTCGATGGTGATCTCGGGGTGGTCCAGGGAGAACTGGCGCACTTGCTGGCGCGAGCGCTCGGCGGCGTCGAGGCGGGCGGCGGATTGCTGGATGATGCTGGCGTCGAGCATGGTGAGTCTCTCTTAGCGTGGGTTGACCAGGGCGGCCGGGGTGCGCAGCACCAGCAGGCCGCCGAGGGCGATGAGGAAGGCCAGCAGGAACAGGGCGAGGCTGGCGCTGTGGGTGGTGTCGCGCATCCAGCCGATCAGGTAGGGCGCGAGGAAGGCGGCGATGCTGCCGAAGGAACTGACCAGGGCGATGCCGGCGGCCTGCACCCGCACCGAGAGGAAGGCCGGCGGCAGCTGCCAGAACATCGGCAGGGCGGCGCTGGCGCCCATCCCGGCGATGAGCAGGCCGGTCATCACCGGCAGCACGCGGTCTGGGAACAGGCCGGCCAGCACCAGGCCGCTGGCGGCCATGAGCAGGGGCACGCAGAGGTGCCAGCGGCGCTCGCGCAGGCGGTCCGAGGAACGCCCGAGGGCGACCATGAAGAAGCAGCCGGCGAGGTAGGGGATGGCGCTGAGCAGGCCGACGTTGCGGTCCTGGGCGATGCCGGCGCCGTGGATCAGCGCGGGCATCCAGAAGGCGATGGTGTTCACCGCCAGCATCACTGCGAAGTAGATCGCCACCAGCAGCCAGACGTTGCGGTCGCGGAAGATGCCGCTGAACGAGGTGATGGTCTTGCCGCGCTCTTCGCCGGCCATCTGCTGGCGCAGGCTGTCCTTCTGCTGCGCGTCGAGCCAGGCGACCTGCTCGAAGCCGTCGGGCAGGGCGCGCCACACCAGCAGGCCGAGCAGCACCACCGGCAGGCCTTCGATGAGGAACATCCATTGCCAGCCGCGCAGGCCCATGAAGTCGTGGAAGCCGTCGAGGATGCTGCCCGACAGCGGGCCGCCGATGACGCCGGCCATGGGTACGGCGATGGCGAACAGGGCGATCATCTGGCCGCGACGCTGGGCCGGGAACCAGCGGTTGAGGTAGACCAGGATGCCGGGGAAGAAGCCGGCCTCGGCCACGCCCAGGAGGAAGCGCAGGGTGTAGAAGCCGGTGGCGCTTTCCACCAGCAGCATGCCGGTGGACATCAGCCCCCAGGTGACCATGAGGAAGGCGATCCAGCGGCGCGGGCCGACCCGCTCCAGGGCGATGTTGCTGGGCAGGCCGAACAGCGCGTAGGCGATGAAGAACAGGCCGGCGCCGAGGCCGTAGACGGTGTCGCTGAACTGCAGGTCGGCGCTCATCTGCAGCTTGGCGAAGCCGATGTTGATGCGGTCCAGGTGGGCGAACAGGTAGCAGGTCAGCAGCAGGGGCATCAGGCGCCAGCCGATGCGACGGAAGGTCAGGTCGTCGGCGCTGGCGTGGGACAGGGGCAGGGATTTCGCTTGGCTCATGGTCTTGTACTTCTTGGAGTTGCCAATGACGGGTCGGGGGTGGGGCGGTGCTCAGCCCGCCTGCCCCTTGAGGAACGCGTGGACGTTGTTGTGCTTGTAGTTGAGCTCCGGGTGCAGCTCGGTGAGTTCGAAGGACAGGGCCAGCAGGCGCGAGGCCTGGAGTTCGGCGAAGTGCGCCTTGATCACCTCGAACAGCGCATCGGCGACCTGGCGGCGGGTTTCCAGGTCACGCCCGGCGCCGACCTTGAGGCTCATGTGGACGAAGGCGTAGTCGTGCTTGCCGTCGGCCATGCGCCAGGTGTCCAGGCGCACCGCGCGGCTGCGGATGCCGCCGAGGGGGAAGACGCCGGAGTCGCCCAGGCAGGCGTGGACCTTTTCGAACAGGCCGGGCAGGTCGGCCTCGCGTTCGATGTTGTCGGTGTATTCGGCGATGAAATGGGGCATGCGGTCCTCCTCTGGTGCGGATGGCGGCTGCGCATCCGCCACCGGCTGGCGTGGCGTTCAGGGGGCGTGGCGGCGGGCGTGGGGCCCGCCGCCACGGGTGCTACAGGCGGCTGGCGGAAGCGACGCCGGCCGGGTTGGAGGCTTGCGGTTGCGGGATGGTCGAGCCGTCCTGCGGGGTGACCGGGAACACGGCGTTGAGCTGGCCGGTGCCGGAGGCAGCGAAGTAGGGGGTGATGACTTCAGCGTGGCCGTCGTACTTCGACCAGCCGAGGGCGCCGAGCAGCATCGCGGTGTCGTGCATGAAGCCTTCGCCGTGGCCCTTGGCCGCGTACTCGGGGAGCATGCCGCAGAACTCCTCCCACTCGGCGCCTTCCCACATCTGGATCACGCGCTGGTCGAGGGTTTCGAGGAAGGGGCTCCAGATCTTGGTGGCGAACTCCGGGGCCTGGCCGTTCTGGGCGAAACGATGGGACAGCGAGCCGCTGGCGAGGAAGGCCACGGTGCCGTCGTAGTGCTCTTCCACCGCCTTGCGCATGGCCCAGCCGAGGCGGGCGCTGTCGTTGAGGTAGTGGGAGGTGCACAGGGCGGAGACCGAGATCACCTTGAAGTGCTGGTCGGTGTTCATGTAGCGCATGGGCACCAGGGTGCCGTACTCGGGTGCCAGGGTGGTGGCGTCGTGGGCCATGGTCTCCACGCCGTAGCGGTTGCATTCCGCGGCCAGCAGGTGGCCCAGCTCGGGGTTGCCGGGGAAGCCGTACTCCATGTTGGCGATGAAGTGCGGCAGCTCGTTGCTGGTGTACAGCCCCTGGAAGTGCTTGCCGCAGTTGACGTGGTAGTTGGCGTTCACCAGCCAGTGGGTGTCGAACACCACCAGGGTGTCCACGCCCAGCTCGCGGCAGCGCCGGCCGATCTCGATATGGCCGTCGATGGCCGCCTTGCGGAAGCCCTTGCGCGGGCCTTCGAGCTCGCTGATGTACATGGATGGAACGTGGGTGATCTTGGCAGCCAGAGCGAGTTTGCCCATGGTCGTTCTCCGAGTGGAAGGCCCGCCGCCGGGCCTTCAGGGTTCATTGTGATTGTCGGTGCACGCTCGGTAATCGTTATCCTGCGCCCCTTCCTCGAAGGCGAGAAGGGGCGCGGCGCCTCACAATCCCCAGCGAGGGATATGGTGGCTCCCCATGGAAATGCAGACGTTCTTGATCTCGGCGAACACTTCGAAGCTGTATTCGCCGCCTTCGCGGCCGGTGCCCGAGCCCTTGACGCCGCCGAAGGGCTGGCGCAGGTCACGCACGTTCTGGCTGTTGATGAAGACCATGCCGGCCTCGATGCCACGGGCCAGGCGGTGGGCCTTGCCGATGTCCTGGGTCCAGATGTAGGAGGCCAGGCCGTATTCGGTGTCGTTGGCCAGTTGCAGCGCTTCGGCCTCGTCCTTGAAGCGGATCAGGCAGACCACCGGGCCGAAGATCTCTTCCTGGGCGATGCGCATGCGGTTGTCGACGTCGGCGAACACCGTGGGCTGGATGAACTGCCCCTTGGCCAGGTGCGCGGGCAGGCCCGCCGGGCGATCGAGGCCGCCGGCCAGCAGGGTGGCGCCTTCTTCCATGCCGATGCGGATGTAGCCGGTGACCTTGTCGTAGTGGGCCTGGGTAATCATCGAGCCGACCTGGGTCTTCGGGTCCTGCGGGTCGCCGACGATCAGGCGCTTGGCGCGGGCGGCGAACTCGGCGACGAAGCGGTCGTAGACGGTTTCCTGGATGAAGATGCGGCTGCCGGCGGTGCAGCGCTCGCCGTTGAGCGAGAAGATGGTGAACAGCGCGGCGTCGAGGGCGCGGTCGAGGTCGGCGTCATCGAAGATCAGCACCGGGCTCTTGCCGCCCAGTTCCATGGAGTACTTCTTCAGGCCGGCGGTCTGCATGATCTTGCGGCCGGTGGCGGTGCCGCCGGTGAAGGAGATGGCGCGCACGTCCGGGTGACGGACCAGGGCGTCGCCGGCGGTGGCGCCGTAGCCCTGCACCACGTTGAGCACGCCCTTGGGAATCCCGGCTTCCAGGGCCAGGCGGCCCAGCTCGTTGGCGGTCAGCGGCGACAGCTCGCTCATCTTCAGCACCGCGGTGTTGCCCAGGGCCAGGCAGGGCGCGGTCTTCCAGGTGGCGGTCATGAACGGCACGTTCCACGGCGATACCAGGCCGCACACGCCTACCGGCTGGTAGAGGGTGTAGTTGAGCATCTGGTCGTCCACCGGGTAGCTGTGGCCGTCCATGCGGGTGCAGACCTCGGCGAAGAAGTCGAAGTTGTGCGAGGCGCGGGGGATCAGCACGTTCTTCGTCTGGTGGATCGGCAGGCCGGTGTCCAGGGTTTCCAGCTCGGCCAGTTGTGGCACGTTCTGGTCGATCAGCTCACCCAGCTTGCGCATCAGCTTGGCGCGCTCCTTGGCCGGGGTGTTGGCCCACTTGGGGAAGGCGTCCTTGGCGGCGGCGACGGCGGCGGCGATCTCTTCGGCGCCACCGCTGGCGACCTCACCGATGGCTTCGCCTGTGGCGGGGTTGTAGTTGGTGAAGACGTCTTTGCTTTCGACCTCGCGGCCATCGATCCAGTGCTTGATCATGTTCAAACCTCGTTGTTACGGGACGCGAAGAACTCGGCTTCGCTGACGATGCGGTTGACCAGGCGGCCGACGCCTTCCACTTCCACCACCACTTCATCGCCCGGCACCACGTCGGCCAGGCCCTCCGGCGTGCCGGTGGCGATCATGTCGCCCGGCTGCAGGGTCATGAAGCTGGAGAAGTATTCGATCAGGTAGGGGATGTCGAAGATCATGTCGGCGGTGGTGCCTTCCTGCTTCAGCTCGCCGTTGATCCAGGTGCGCAGCCTGAGCTTCGAGGGATCGGGCACCTCGGCGGCGTCGACGATCCAGGGGCCCACCGGGGTGGTGCAATCGCGGTTCTTCACCCGCAGGTTGGGCCGGTAGTAGTTCTCCAGGTAGTCGCGGATGGCGTAGTCGTTGCAGACGGTGTAGCCGGCCAGGTACTGCAGGGCGTCCTCGCGCTTGACGTTGCGCGCGGGCTTGCCGATCACCGCCACCAGCTCGCACTCGTAGTGCATGTAGGCGACGTTGTCGGGGCGCCAGGTGACCTGGTTGTGGCCGGTGTAGGTGCCCGGCGACTTGATGAAGGCCAGCGGCTCGGTGGGCGCCTTGAAGGCCAGTTCGGCGGCGTGGTCGGCGTAGTTCAGGCCCAGGGCGAACATGGCGCCGGTGGCCGGGGGCAGCCACTCGACGGCGTCTTCCGCGAGCAGGCGGCCGTCGGCCAGGCGCACGGCGTTGCCGGCCTCGACCGTGACCGCGTGGATGTCGCCCTGATGGCGGATGCGTGCGTGTTTCATCTGCGTCTCCTTATTCCGCGACCAGGGTGCTGGTGAGCCGGCCGAGGCCTTCGATCTCCACCACCACTTCATCGCCGGGGCGCACGTCGACGCGGCCCTCGGGGGTGCCGGTGATCAGCACGTCGCCTTCGTGCAGGGTCATGAACTCGCTGATCTCGGCGATCAGCTGGGGAATGCTGCGCACCAGGTTGGCGGTGGTGTTTTCCTGGCGCAGTTCGCCGTTGACAAAGAGGCGCAGGGGCAGGGCGTGCGGATCGGCGATCTCGCTGGCCGGCACCACTTCGCTGGCCAGGGGGCAGAAGCCGTCGCGGCACTTGGCCTTGACCGCCGGGCGGTAGTAGCTGTCTTCCGGCAGGCTGAACTCGTTCACCACCAGGTAGCCGGCGACATGCGCCATGGCGTTCTCGGCGCTGACGCGGCTGGCGTTGCGGCCGATCACCACGCCGAGGGCAGGGCCTGGCTGCAGGCGTTCGACGTCACGCGGGTAGGGCACCGGCTGGCCGTCGCCATTGCGGGTGTTGGAGGTCTTGATGAACAGCACCGGCTTGACCGGTGGCTTCTGGTAAGGGGGTTGGTCGAACTCGGCCAGTCGGCTTTCGAGCAGGCCCTGGTAGTTCAGCGCGACGCCGAACAGGGTGCCGGTAGCGACTTCGCTGGTTGCGCGACGCATGGGTTCACTCCTGAAGCAGTGGGGTCATCCCCGGATAAAAGAAGGTGCGCGCTGACGGTGGGAAGCGGCACCCGAAGTCATTTTGTTAACATGCTAACTTTATAATTAATATATTAACGATGATCAAGCCCTACCAAAGGACAATTCGATCGTTGAGCCATTAGAAACCCCGGCGCGGCCGGCGGATTGTCCATTCCTGCCACGGGCTTGACCGGGTGTGACAAAGCGCGCGGGGCGGCTGGCAGGGTTTGCGTCGTGCCATCGGTTGTTGCTTAAATCCGCCATCGCGTTCATCCGGAGCACACATGGCAGCGCCCAGACCTTCCCTGACCCTGACCCTCTTACAGGACGCGAGGCGGCCATGGGATTCTTCCGCCCGCTGCTCAACCAGCATGGGTTGACCGAACAGCAGTGGCGGGTGATCCGCATCCTGCGGCAGAACGGCGAGATGGAGAGCCACCAGCTGGCCCACCAGGCCTGCATCCTCAAGCCGAGCATGACCGGGGTGCTGGTGCGCATGGAGCGCGATGGCATCGTCCGCCGCTGGAAGTCCCCGCAGGACCAGCGCCGCGTCTATGTCGGCCTGACCGAAGTGGGGCAGCAGTGCTTCGTGTCCATGAGCGACGGCATGGAGAGCAACTACCAGCGGATCCAGGCGCAGTTCGGCGAGGAGAAGCTGCAGCAGTTGCTGGGCCTGCTGAACGAACTCAAACAAATAAAACCCTGATAGAGATCGGGTGAGGCTGCGGGCCATGGCGTCTTCCCCGATCCCCAACATCGATATCGGCCAGGTCTACGACCAGCGCTACGCCGATGCCGACGTGCACTACGAGCAACTGGGCCGGCTGGCCGACTTCTTCGGCCGCAACATGCCGGTGCACCGCCACGACCGCTTCTTCCAGGTGCATTACGTAAAGAGCGGCTCGGTGCGCGTCTACCTGGACGAGCAGCAGTACCACCGCCAGGGGCCGCTGTTCTTCCTCACTCCGCCGACCATTCCCCATGCCTTCGTCACCGAGGCGGATGCCGATGGCCATGTGCTGACCGTGCGCCAGCAACTGGTGTGGCCGCTGCTGGAGGCCGGGCTCGGGCTGGCTGCCGGGCCGCAGATCGGTGCAGTGTGCGTGGCCTTCGACGAGCTGGATGGCAGCTTCGCTGCCGAGGTCAGCGCCTCGACCAGCTGTTCGATTACCTGGGCGAGGAGTTCCGCACCGAGCGTTCCGGCCGGGGCGAAAGCCTGGAGGCGCTGACGCGGCTGATCTTCATCAGCCTGCTGCCTGTCCACCCGCTCGCTCAAGGCACAGCCGGCACGGCGTGATGACCTGCAATTCTTCCACCGCTTCAATGCGTTGATCGAGGAGCACTACCCGCAGCACTGGGCGCTGGCCGAGTACGCCGGGCAGATTGGCGTCACCGAGGCGCGGCTCAACGACATCTGCCGGCGCATCGCCGGCCTGCCGTCCAAGCGCCTGGTGCACGAGCGGTTGATGCAGGAGGCGCGCCGCCTGCTGCTGTTCACCGGCAGTTCGGTGAACGAGATCTGCTACCAGCTCGGCTTCAAGGACCCGGCCTACTTCAGCCGCTTCTTCTCCCGCCATGCCGGCATCACGCCCGGTGAGTACCGGGCGCGTAACGGCGGGTAGGTTTGTGCGGGCTTCGTTCCTGGGCCGAAGCCCAGGCTACAAGAGGCATGGAGCATGGGCACCGTAGCCCGGGCTTCAGCCCGGGGAGTCATGGCACAGCGCTTCGCGGATGAATCCGCTCCCACGGGGCGTGCGCCGGGCATGGGCTTGTCAGGAGCGAGCTCTGCTCGCGAAGCGCTTGTGATGTATCGCTTCGCGAGTGAGCCGGCCCTACGCACAGCACCGTAGCCCGGGCTTCAGCCCGGGGAGTCATGGCACAGAGCTTCGCGGATGAATCGCCCCCACTCCCCAGGAGCAATCACCAGCGGAATCGCATGAAAATCCGGAGCTCTTGTAGGTTGGGCTGAGGTACGAAGCCCAACGTTGCCAGGCCGAACATCGCTGCGTTGGGCCTCGCTGCGCTCGGCGCCAACCTACGGCACGGCTCCGGGCCCCGAGCACGAAAGGTGGACCGGTGAAGCGGGTCCACCCGCGTGCGCTGTGCCGCAATCCCCTGCGGGGCAATCAGAACAGCGGCAAGGGTGTAGCCGATGATCAGGCGGTTTTCGTCGACATCGGTGCGCAGGCCGTCGCCGGAGCGGAAGGTGGCGTTGCGCAGGCGGATGTTGAGGCCTTTGAGCGAGCCGTCCTGGAAGGTGTAGACCAGGTCGGTGTCGCGCTCCCATTCGCGGCCGTCCTGCACGGTGGCGGTCTGCACGTGCTTGCCGCTGACGTAGCGGGTCATGAAGGTCAGGCCGGGCACGCCGAGGGCGACGAAGTCGAAGTCGTAGCGTGCCTGCCAGGCATCGGTCTCGGCCTTGGTGAAGACGTTGAAGGTCACCAGGTTCACCGAGTAGGGGTCCAGGCCCGGGTAGGCGAAGTCACCGTCGCCGGAGAGGTTCTGGTAACCGAGGCCGAATTTGTGGGCGCCCATGCCGAGGGTGACCATGCCGTTGAAGAAGCGGTTGTCGATGCGCCCGCCGTCCACCCGCGCGGTGCTGCGGTAGCGGTGCTCGCCGTCCTCGCCGGTGTCGAAGTAGCGCAGGTCGGTCTTCAGGGTGACGCCCTCGCCGAGGGTGGCGTTGTGCACCAGGCCGAGGTAGTGCTGGCGATAGATGTCCTGCATCTGTGCGTGGTAGTAGCTCAGGGTCAGCGCCAGGTTGAGGGCGTAGCTGCCGCCGAGCAGGTCCAGGTGCGCGCTTTCCACGCCGCCGTAGTTCATCTCGTCGTTGCTCGACGAATCCCGCAGGTTGATCTTCTCCAGCCGCCCCAGGTTGAGGGTCAGGCCGTCCCATTCCTGGGAGGTGAGCAGGCCGCCGGCGTAGGTGGAGGAGAGCAGGCGCACGTCGTTGTACGCCGCCACCGGCAGCTGCGGCTGCAGGGTGCCGATGCGCAGCACGCTCTTCGAGGCGCGCAGCTTGGCGGTCAGCCCCAGCTCGCTGTAGTTGTCCTCCGGCTCCAGGCTCTGGGCGCCATAGGCCAGCAGGCCGGTGCCGCGACGGTCGCGGCTCGAGTCGAGCTTGATCGCCACCTGGCCGATGGCGTCCAGGCCGACACCAATGGTGCCTTCGGTGAAGCCGGACTCGAAGCGCGCGGTGAAGCCCTGGGCCCATTCCTCGGCCTTGGCCTGGGCGGCGCCGCTCTGGCGGAAGTCGCGGTTCATGTACATGTTGCGCGCTTCGATGCTGGCCTTGCTGTCCTTGACGAGGTCCGCGTGGGCGGTGCCGGCGAGGCTCGCCAGCAGGCAGGTGAGTACGGGGGCGGAGCGTATTTTCCTGGTCATTGTTCTTGTCTCTAGGAAAGGTGTGTCGGAAGCCTATCGCCACGGTCTGGCCGCTGCGATGGCACGCGCAATCTAGTCATTAATTAAAATATTAACAATATGATCGGGTGGCGATTGGGCAGGCCTTTAATGAGATATGACATGAATATATCTATATAAATACATGAAAAATAACGATTTAAAATTCTTAAAGTAAAACCTTAGCCTTTGGTATGCCCCTGGTTTCGGCTTCTTTCTGTTGACAGGCAAGCGATAAAAATTAATGTATTAACGTAATTCGCTTCCCAATGCCGCCAGCGCCCACACGCATGGCTACAACAACAAGACGGAGCTATCGCCATGAAATCCCTCGCAATTCCCGCCCTCTGCGCGGTGCTGTTCGGCGCCGCCTCGGCCCAGGCCGAAACCATCACCCTGAAGGTCGCCCACTTCCTGCCGTCCACCTCCAATGCCCAGGCGAACATCATCGAGCCCTGGTGCGAACAGCTGCGCCAGGAGTCGGCCGACCGCCTGAAGTGCCAGCTCTACCCCTCGATGCAGCTGGGCGGCACGCCGGCCAAGCTGGCGGACATGGCGCGCAACGGCGTGGCCGATATCGTCTGGACGGCCCCGGCCTATTCCGCCGGCAAGTTCCCCCGTGTCGAGGCGCTGGAGCTGCCCTTCGTGCTGCCCATGGGCGGCAAGGCCGGCAACGCGATCATCTGGGACTTCTACGAGCGCTACGCCCGCGACGACTTCAAGGGCTACAAGGTGCTGGTGGTGCACGGTGACGGCGGCATGAGCCTGCACACCCGTGGCAAGCCGGTGCGCAGCCTGGCCGATCTCGCCGGCCTCAAGCTGCGTGCCTCCAGCCGCACCGCGGCGAAAACCGTGGAAAGCCTGGGCGCGACCCCGGTGAGCATGCCGCCGGCGCAGATGACCGAGGCGATCTCCAAGGGGGTGGTCGACGGTGCCCTGGCCGCCTGGGAGGTGGTGCCGGCGACCAAGCTGGACGAGGTGACCCAGTACCACAGCGACGTGCCGGCCGGGCAGCCCGCTTTCGGCTACACGGTGCTGACCCTGCTGATGAACCAGCGCAAGTTCGACAGCCTGCCGGCCGACCTGCAGGCGATCATCGAGCGCAACAGCGGCAAGGCGCTGTCCGAACGCTTCGCCAGCGCCTGGGACGTGGCCACCGACAAGGCCCACGACGCGACCCCGGCCGAGGGCCTGGTGGTGCTGGACCAGGCCGCCTACGGCGAGATGCGCCAGGCGTCCGAGAGCGCGGTGCAGCACTGGATCAGCGAGGCGGACGGCAAGGGCCTGGACGGCAAGGCGCTGGTCGAGGCCGTGCGCTCCCTGGCCGGTTCGGGGCACTGAGGCCATGAAGGAGTCGCTGCATTTCGATATCGAAGCCGGCGAGCAGGGGGGCCTGGTACGCCAGGCCCTGTTGCGCGTCACCCACGGCTTCGCCCTGGCCGGCGGTGCCATCCTGCTGGCGCTGGTCGGCATGTCGGTGGTGTCCATCGTCGGCCGCAAGCTGTTCTCCACGCCCATCCGTGGCGACATGGAGCTGATGGAAGTGGGCGCCTCGGTGGCCATCGCTGCCTTCCTGCCGCTGTGCGAACTGCGCGGCACCCATATCCGCGTGGATGCGCTGACCAACTGGCTGCCCGCCGGCGTGCGCCTGTGCCTGGACGCCTTCGCCCACCTGCTGTGCTGCGCGGTGGCCTGGTTGCTGGCCTGGCGCACCGGCCTGCAGATGCTCGACAACCGCGAGTTCGGCGATGCCACCACGCTGCTGTCGATCCCGTTGTGGATTCCGCTGGCGCTGATCGTGCCGAGCCTGGTGCTGCTGGGCATCTGTGCCCTGGCCCGGGTCGCCCAGGTGCTGCGCGGTGCGGGAGGTGACGCATGAGCGGCCTGGCCCTGGGGCTGATCGCGCTGGCGATCACCATGAGCATGTTGCTGCTGCGGGTGCACATCGGCCTGACCATGCTGGTCGGTGGCGCGGCGTGTTTCTGGGCGGTCAACGACGGCGACCTGTCGAGCCTGCTGTTCACCCTCAACGACCTGGCCTATTCGCGCCTGTCCAACTACGACCTGGCGGTGATCCCGCTGTTTGTGATGATGGGCCAGTTCGCCACCCATGGCGGGCTGTCGCGCTCGATCTTCCGTTGCGCCTCGGCCTTCATCGGCCACTGGAAGGGTGGCATGGGCATGTCCGCCATCGGTGCCTGCGCGGGCTTCGGCGCCATCTGCGGCTCGTCCCTGGCCACCGCGGCCACCATGAGCCACGTGGCGCTGCCGGAGCTGCGCCGGCACAACTATTCCGGGCGCCTGGCCACGGCCACGGTGGCTGCGGGGGGCACCCTGGGCATCCTGATCCCGCCGTCGGTGCCGCTGATCATCTATGCCGTTCTGACCCAGGAATCCATCGCCAAGCTGTTCGTCGCTGCCGTGGTGCCGGGGGTGATCGCCATCATCGGCTACCTGCTGGTGCTGCGGATCATGGTGTCGCGGGACGAATCCCAGGCCACCGTCTCGCCCAAGGCCTCGTTGGCCGAGCGGGGCAAGGCGCTGGTCAACGTACTGCCGGTGGTCGGCGTCTTCCTGGTGGTGATCGTCGGCATCTACGGTGGCTGGGCCAACCCCACCGAGGCGGCCTCCATCGGCGCGGCGGCCTGCGGCGTCCTCGCCTTCACCCAGGGCGGCATGCGCTGGAAGGGCATGCGCGCCAGCCTGCTGGGCACGGCGGAAACCTCGGCGATGATCTTCCTCGTGCTGCTGGGTGCCGATCTGCTCAACTCCGGCCTGGCGCTGACCCAGATGCCCGGCGAGCTGGCCGCCTGGGTGATCGGCAGCGGCCTGGCACCGATGCTGGTGCTGGTGATCATCCTCGGCCTCTACCTGGCGCTGGGCTGCGTGATGGATTCCCTGGCGATGATCCTGCTGACCATCCCGATCTTCTACCCGATGATCATGGGCCTGGATTTCTTCGGCCTGAGCGACTCCGACAAGTCCATCTGGTTCGGCATTCTCGCCTTGATGGTGGTGGAGATCGGCCTGATCCACCCGCCCCTGGGGATGAACCTGTTCATCGTCCAGCGGGCCGCCGGCAACGTGCCCTACGGCGAAACCGCCAAGGGCATCGTGCCGTTCCTCTGCTCGGACCTCGCCCGCATCGTGCTGCTGGTGGCCTTCCCGGGCCTGAGCCTGTGGCTGCTGAGCCTCTGATTGTCCCTCGCTGCACCTGGCCGCCTGCGGGCGGCCTTTTTTCGTCCGCCACACCCGCACTCTCGTCCATCGAACGCCCAGGAACCCACCCATGACTGCCCACCCCAAGCGCCTGATCCTGCTGCTCGCCGCCCTGGTGGCCTTCGGGCCGCTGTCCATCGACATGTACCTGCCGAGCCTGCCGCTGATCGCCAGCGACCTGGCGGCTTCGGAGGCGCAGGTGCAAATGAGCATCGGCCTGTTCCTCGCCGGGCTGTGCCTCGGCATGTTGCTCTACGGGCCGTTGTCGGATCGCTTCGGTCGGCGGCCCCTGCTGCTGGGCGGCATCGCCCTGTACCTGATCGCCAGCCTGGGTTGTGCGCTGGCCGCCGAGGTCGAGCAGCTGCTGGCCTGGCGCCTGTTGCAGGCTCTGGGCGGTGCGGCGGCTTCGGTGCTGGCGCGGACCATCGTGCGCGACCTGTTTCCCCTGGGGGACGCCGCCCGGGTACTGTCGCTGATGCACCTGGTGACCATGCTCGCCACCCTGGTGGCGCCGTTGCTGGGCGGCTACCTGATGCTGCTCGCCGGCTGGCGCTCGCTGTTCCTGCTGCTGATGGCCTTCTCCGGCCTGTGCCTGGCCCTGGTGGCGCTGAAGGTGCCCGAGAGCCATCCACCCCAGGCGCGCAGCCGCTCGCTGGGGGCGGCCTTCCTCGCCTACGGGCACCTGGCGCTGCGGCCCCGTGCGCTGGGCTACATCTTCTGCATGGGCAGCGGCTTCGCCGGGATGTTCGCCTTCATCACCGCCTCACCCTTCGTCTACATCGGCCACTTCGGGGTTTCGCCCCAGGGCTATGGCTGGCTGTTTGGCCTGAATATCGCCGGGATCATCCTGGCGACCACGCTCAATGCGCGGCTGGTCGGGCGCCTGGGGCCGCGCCGGCTGCTGTTTCTCGGTGCGCTGGTGGCGGCCACGGCGGGGCTGGCCCTGGCGCTGCTGGTGGGCCTGGGGCTGGGTGGCTTGGTGGCGATCGTGGTGTGCGTGGCGCTCTACGTCAGCGTCACCGGCATGCTCGGGGCCAACTGCCTGGCCTCGCTGCTCGCCGAGTTCCCCGAGCGTGCCGGTGCGGCGGCAGGGTTGGCGGTGGCTACCCAGTTCGGCCTGGGCACCGCGGCCAGCGCGCTGGTGGGCGGCCTCCATGACGGCACGGCGCTGCCCATGGCGCTGGTGATGGCCGGCTGTGGCGCCTGTTGCCTGCTGGCGGCGCTGTTCGCCCGGCGCTGAGGGGGGCGGTGTCGCTTAGGCCGCGACCTGGCGCTGATGGTTCGCCAGCCACAGGCAGTAGCCGAGCAACAGCGCGCCCCCCAGTGCCAGCACCGGCGGGGCGCCGAGGTGCGAGGCGAGCAGGCCGGCGCAGAGGCCGCCGAGGGCGTCGAAGCCGAAGCGGGTCGAGGTGTAGAGCGCCACGACGCGGCCGCGCAGGGCCTCCGGTGCGCTGCTCTGCAGGATGATGTTGGTGCCGACGTTGCTGCAGGAGATGCCGAAACCGAGCACCGCCATGGCCGCCAGCGACAACGGCAGCTGGGTGCTCCAGGCGAAGGCCAGCATGGCCAGGCCGCAGGCGCAGGAGGAGAGCAGGATCAGCCGCGACAGGGCGCTGCCGCCGCCGTGGTTGGCCAGGACGATGGTCGACAGCAGCGAACCCAGCCCGGCCGCGCCCCAGAGCCAGCCGAGGGTGGTGGCGTCGCCGCCGAAGATGTCCTTGGCGAACACCGGCAGCAGTACCACGTAGCTGGAGGCGGTGAGGTTGAGGGCCAGCACGCTGAGGATCATCAGGCGGATCTTCGGGTCGCGGCGCGCGTAGTCCAGACCCTCGCCGAACACATTGCGGAAGGTGCCGGTGGCCCGTGGCGTCGGCGCCATGCGCACCCACAGCAGCCCGGCCATCAGCGCCAGGTAGGAGGCGGCGTTCAGGGCGAAGCACACCGCCTCGCCAACCAGCCCCAGCAGCAGGCCGGCCAGGGGCGGGCCGATGAAGCGCGACAGGGTGAAGAGCATGGCGTTGAGGGCCAGGGCATTGGGCAGGTCGGCCTTGTCGTCGACGAACCGGCTCAGCAGCGATTGGCGCAGCGGCGTGTCCACCGCGTTGAGCACGCCGAGCAGGGCGGCCATGGCCACCAGCAGCGCCGGGGTGATCAGGCCGCTGGCGGTGAGCCCGGCCAGCGCCAGGGCCTGCAGGCCGAGCAGGCCCTCGACGGCGATCAGCAGGCGGCGCTTGTCGTGGCGGTCGATCCAGGCGCCGGCGAAGGGGCCGACCAGCAATTGCGGCAGCAGGGCGACGCAGGTGGTGATGCCGAGCAGCGCGGCGGAGCCGGTGAGCCGGTAGACCAGCCAGGCCAGCGCCACCTGCTGGATCCAGGTGCCCAGGGTGGAAATGCAATGACCGGTGAAATACAGGCGGAAGTTGCGATGGCGCAAGGCGCGCAGGGCGTTGGGCAGCTGGGGCATCGGCGGGCGTTCGGGCTGGGCTGGGGGCGGGTTTCTCGGGGGTGAATGCTAAAGGAAAAGGCGGATCGTTAACACATTAATCGTTCCCCGCCGGGGATTTCTCCGGAGAACGCTTTTTCGCCATGGAAAGTGCAATCGAGTATCCGGATCGTGCATTTTTAGCCATCGTTCACATCTTCATAATGGACCCCAGGTTACCGGAATCAGCCCCTTCGCCCCACGCGGCGAGGGCTGGCCCAACCGGTGGCGACTAACAATAAATAGACCGGGTACCCGCATGAAAAAGCCAAATCCTCTGCTCGAAGACCTCCGTGCCATCCTGCCTGCCATCGCCGCCAACGCCGCCCGTGCGGAGCAGGAGCGCATGGTGCCCGCCGAGAACATCGCCATGCTCAAGGGCATCGGCATGCACCGCGCCTTCCAGCCCAAGGCCTACGGTGGCCTGGAAATCTCCCTGCCCGAGTTCGCCGACTGCGTGGTGGCCCTGGCAGGCGCCTGCGGCGGCACCGCCTGGGCCTTCAGCTTGCTGTGCACCCACAGCCACCAGATGGCGATGTTCTCCAAGCGCCTGCAGGACGAGGTATGGGGCGAGAACCGCGACGCCACCGCGAGCAGCAGCATTGCGCCCTTCGGCAAGGCCGAGAACGTCGAGGGCGGCATCATCCTCAATGGCGAGCTGGGCTGGAGCAGCGGCTGCGACCACGCCGAATGGGCCATCGTCGGCTTCCGCCGCCCGGCGGGCGAGGGCGAGCCGCCGGTCTATTGCTTCGGCGTGGTGCCCCGTGCGGACTACGAGATACGTGACGACTGGTACGTCGCCGGCATGCGCAGCAGTGGCACCAAGACGCTGATCCTCAAGGACGTGTTCATCCCCGATCACCGCATCGAGGCGGCCAAGGACATGATGGAAGGCCGCTCCGCCGGCTTCGGTCTGTACCCGGACAGCAAGATCTTCTACGCCCCCTACCGCCCGTACTTCGCCAGCGGCTTCGCCGCCATCAGCCTGGGCGTCGCCGAGCGCATGCTGGTGGCCTATGCCGAGAAGACCAGGAACCGCGTGCGCGCCTACACCGGCGTCAGCGTCGGCACCGCCACCCCGGCATTGATGCGCCTGGCCGAATCCACCCACCAGGTGGCCGCCGCCCGTGCCTTCCTGGAGAAGACCTGGCAGGAGCACGCCGAACACGCCGAGCGCCACCAGTACCCGGATCGCCCGACCCTGGCCTTCTGGCGCACCAACCAGGCCTACGCGGTGAAGATGTGCATCCAGGCCGTGGACCGCTTGTTCGAGGCTGCCGGCGGCACCGCCTGGTTCGACGCCAACGAGATGCAGCGGCTGTTCCGCGACTCGCACATGACCGGCGCCCACGCGTACACCGACTACGACGTCTGCGCGCAGATACTCGGCCGCGAGCTGATGGGCCTGGAGCCCGACCCGAGCATGGTCTGACCTGCTCCGCGCCACACTCCGTTCGCTCACCTGCCAACCGGGCACGGGCCCGGTTGCGAGGAATCGCCATGACTCAACAGAACAATGAAGCGGGCTTCGACCCGCGTGCCTTCCGCCGTGCCCTGGGTAACTTCGCCACCGGCGTGACCGTCATGACCGCCGCCGCCGATGGCCGCCGCGTGGGCATGACCGCCAACAGCTTCAACTCGGTGTCGCTGGACCCGCCGCTGGTGCTCTGGAGCATCGACAAGCGCGCCACCAGCCACGAGGTCTTCGCCCGTGCCGGGCACTTCGCGGTGAACGTGCTGGCCGCCGACCAGATCGACATTTCCAACCAGTTCGCCCGCCCCAGCGACGACCGCTTCGCCGGCCTGCGCGTGGAGGAGGGCGCCGGTGGTGCGCCGCTGCTTGAGGAATGCGCGGCGCGCTTCCAGTGTGAGAAGTACCAGGAGCTGGACGGTGGCGATCACTGGATCCTGATTGGCAAGGTCGTCGCCTTCGATGATCTGGGCCGGGCGCCGCTGCTGTATCACCAGGGCGCCTATTCGACGGTGCTGCCGCACCCGCGCCTGCTGAAGAAGGACGAGGCCGCCACCCGCACCGCCTTCCAGGGGCGCCTCAACGACAACCTCTATTACCTGATGACCCAGGCCGTGCGCGGCTACCAGGAGGACTACCAGCCCCGGCAGCTGTCCACCGGGCTGCGCACCAGCGAGGCGCGCATGCTGATGGTGCTGGAGAAGGATGCGAGCCTGGGCATGGCCGCCCTGCAGCAACTGGTGAACATGCCGACGCGGGAGATCGAAGCGGCGGTGGACACCCTGACCCGCAAGGGCATGCTCAGCGGCGATGCCCAGGGCTGCAGCCTGACGCCCGCAGGCATGGACCAGGCGGAAACCCTCTGGGAGATCGCCGAACGCCAGCAGGAGCGCGTCTTCGCCCGCTTCAGCCAGGAGCAGCTGGCCACCTTCAAGGAGATGCTGCGGGCGGTCGCCCGACTGGGAGAGGCCTGAGGCGGAATGCCGTGCGGGAGGCCTAGACGGCGTCCCGCATGGCGCGCAGGTCCAGGGCGTCCTGGTGCATGCGCTGGATGACGGCGAACAGCTGCTGGCGCAGGGACTCGTCGCCGATACGGTCGGCGGCGCGCATCACGGCGATGGCGGCGTCCTCGTTGTGGATGGCGACGCGTTCCAGGTTCTTGCGGAAGTCTCGGGTGGCGCGTGTCACGGGTAGGACCTCGGGGAAAACTGCGCGCAGTCTGGGGGATGAATGTTGCCGTGAAGTTGCAGCGGGCCGGCTTGGTAATGGCCTGCAACGGATTCCCCGGCGCAAAAAAAAACCGACCTGCAAGAGGTCGGTATTACCCATATGGGCCTGCCAATCAGAAGCATTCTGCATGCATCCATCTGCCGTTGGATGCAAGGCCATGATCGTGGGATTGGATGACGGTTTCATGTCGAACGTGTGACGTTTCGTTGGCTCTGCCTGCGTTAGCTGTTGTGGTCTAACGCAAGCGCTCAAGCACGGCTGGTTCCGGTCGCCTAAGGGTTTGTGCCACCTCCGCCGCATGGGTTTCGCTTCGCTCGCGGAACGCCGCCCGACCCATCCTACGAAAACTGGTGCCATGTAGGGTGTGCCGTGCGCCCCGCCGCACGGTGCTTCCGGCGAGCCCCAGGTGCGCGCAGCACACCCGTCCGGAGTGAGCAGTGGCTGCACGCTTCGAGGTCTGGTGTGCCCTCTGCCAGGGAGCCAAAAGCAACGCCACGTCCTAACGCGGTATTGCCCTGGGCGTTAAAGCCAGTCGCTGATGGGAAGCCTTCGTGAACCACGGGCAGGCTTCAGGTAGCATCGCTTGCTTCGACGATCCCTGGTCCGCCTCGCAATGAACAAAGACGATATCCCGGCATTCAGTATCAGCACCCAGCTCACCATGCTCGGCCGCGACCCGGCGGAGCAGTTCGGCTTCGTCAACGCGCCGCTCTACAAGGGCTCGACCATCATCTACAAAACGCTGGATGACATCGAAGCCCGGCGCAGCCGCTTCTCCTACGGCACGGCCGGTTCGCCGACCATCGCCCACCTGGAGGACGCCTGGACCCAGCTCACCGGCGCCAAGGGCACCGTGCTGTCCACCTCGGGCCTGGGGGCCGTGGCGCTGGCGCTGTTCAGCACCACCAAGGCGGGCGATCACATCCTGATCCCCGACAGCGTCTACCGGCCCACGCGCAATTTCTGCAACCAGATGCTGGCTCGCTACGGCGTGACCACCACCTACTACGACCCGATGATCGGCGCCGATATCGAACGCCTGATCGGCCCGAACACCACCACCCTGTTCCTGGAAGCGCCCGGCTCGCAGAGCTTCGAGGTGCAGGACATCCCGGCCCTGGTGGAGGTGGCGCGCCGCCACGGGGTGAAGACCATCCTCGACAACACCTGGGCGACGCCGATCTTCTTCCGTGGCCACGACCACGGCATCGACCTGACGGTGGAGGCGGGCACCAAGTACCTGGGCGGGCATTCGGACATCCTGCTGGGGCTGGTCACCGCCAACGAGGCTTGCTGGCCGGCCCTGCGCGCCACCTACGACGCCATGTCGATGCTGCCCGGCGCGGAAGACTGCGTGCAGGCGCTGCGCGGCATGCGCACGCTGTTCCTGCGGCTCAAGGAAGCAGAGCGGCGTGGCCTGGAGATGGCCCGCTGGCTGAGCGAGCGCCCGGAGGTGTCCCGCGTGTTGCACCCGGCCTTCGAGAGCTGCCCCGGCCATGCCCACTGGAAGCGCGACTTCAAGGGCTCGTCCGGGCTGTTCTCCATCGTCCTGGCGCCGGGCTACACCCGCGATGGCCTGGCGGCGATGCTCGACAACCTGTCGATCTTCAGCATGGGCTTCTCCTGGGGCGGCTACGAAAGCCTGGTGATCCCCTTCGATTGCAGCACCTACCGCACCGCCACCCGCTGGGAGGCCGAAGGCTTCGCCTTGCGCCTGCAGATCGGCCTGGAAGACATGGACGACCTCAAGGGCGACCTGGCCCGTGGTTTCGCCCGCCTGGCCGCAGCTGGCTGAGACGCTGCGGATGGGCGGTCAGGAAGAGTCGCGCCCGGGCAGCAGCTGGCTGTAGGGTGCCTCGGCGCCGCCCGTGCGCCGTAGCAGGCGCACGTCGGTGACTTCGATGTTGCAGTCGGCGAGCCAATCCTGGATCGCTTCGCTGGAGCGGGACGGCCGTTTCTCGCCCGGGAACTCGAGGGTGTAGATGGAGAAGCCTATGGCCTTGATGTTGGGGATGTCCCGGGTGTTCATCTTCATGTGCCGGGGTTCACCCTTGAACCGGTAACTGATCAACCATTCCATAAGCGTCTGCGGACTCGATCGCACTGCATCGGTGCACTGGCGTACCGATGACCCCCTGATATCAGAAGTGGCAAACCTAGCAGAACGCGCCGCGCTGGCAATGCTAGCAATCTGCTGCAACCCGCGCCCTTGAGCATTGGCGGCACTTGGCGACGAAAGGCATGTCACGCCATGCAGCGGAAGTCGTTTTTAACGGTCGATTTTCCTATCGGTAGCCAGGGTTCGGGGGTCGTCATGTGCGGAGGCGTCGAGGTGGCGGGTCGTTTTACGGAGAGCGGCAGGGCGAGGCGGGTGTACTTCCTCAGCCCCAGGGCGGAACTGCCCGTGGTGCGGCCCGATGGCTCCATCGAGTGGGTTCCCTGGGGGCGCCGGCCACGGCAGCCGGGGGCCTTGCCCGCCAGTGGCTGGGCGCGGGAGAACTGCATGACCCTGGAGGCCTGGGAGCCCTATCGCCCACAGGCGGTGAAGATCGCCGTGCAGCGCTACATGGAGAAGGACCGGGCGCAGCAGCCGCACTGGTTCGACTTGGTGGCGAGCCAGTGCCTGCAAGGCGTGCTGCTGGAGACCGAGCGGGAGCGCAGGGTCTATGTGGTGATCGGGCAGCCGCCGCTGGGCTGCGAATTCATCCAGGACCGTTGGCCGTTGATCTCGGCCTGATCCGGGCTAGCCGTCCACCCGGTGGGTGGTGACGCCGGAGACGCCGATCTCCTGGGAGGCGAGCACCTTGTTCTCGAAGGAGGAGCCGCCCAGGCTGCGGTCCACTTCCAGCTGCCCGCGGTGCTCGGCAATGATGTGCGCGAGGGCCAGCTCCAGGCCCATTTCCTTTTCCGTGTGGCGCACACGAAGGCTTCTTGGTGCGCCCCTGAGCTTGTACTGGATGTCGAAGTAATGCATTGCAGCCTTCCTTGTTGGCGAACCTGGCTCTTTCTCCCGTTGCGATAGTGCAGCGGAAACCGGGGCCTGCGCCAGTGCGAAGCCGATCTTTCGTCGCAACGGCGAATGCCGGCGGCGACCGCAGATTGGAGCGATGCAGGGGCGTGCGGGTTCCGGTTGCGTGCAGCGCGGGTCGAGGAGGGCGGAAGGATGCGGGTTGCGGCGGCGTGCCCGGGTGGTTGCCCGGGCGTGCCGCTGGGGTCACGCGCTCAGGGCGCGGGGTCGAAAGCTGCGGCGGTTGGCGATGGCGATGGCGAATTCCTCGCTCAGCACCTTGCTCAACTGCCGGATGGACAGCGGCGACGACAGCTCGGCCTGGGTCATGCCGTGGATGGTGATGACGTCCAGATCGGTACGGCGGGTGAATTGCAGCGAGACCGTGCCGTTGTCCATGCGGGTCGCCTCGCACATGTAGGCGGGCATGTAGAGGGTGAAGAGTTTGCCGATATCGGCCATGGCGAGCGGCATGCGCGTTTCCTCCTTGAATGCGGTTGGGCTGACCACCTGGTCACGGCATCAGCGTAGGCGAAATCCAGTCGCTGTAAACACTGTCAGTGTGAGCCGTGCCACGACTCGAAAAGTGCCGTCCGTCACGTCCGCTTTTGCTGCCTTCAGGCCGCAACCCGCATGGATACAGGGCTATGACCACTTGGTCAGGAAATGAGGATTTCACTAGCGTATTTTTTGTATACAACCCTCTGGATATATGCAGACACTTTTGTTTACAGTGCGCCCACAACAACGACAAGAAGTGAGTGCACCTCCTCATGAACAAGCTATCCGAAGCTACGTCCGTCGCATCACGTCCGGAAGACGAGAACCTTGGCATCGGCGCCAACCTCGCCTACGGCTTGCAGCATGTCCTGACGATGTATGGCGGCATAGTCGCCGTCCCGCTGATCCTCGGCCAGGCGGCAGGGCTAAGCCCTTCCGAAATCGGTCTGTTGATCGCCGCCTCGTTGTTCGCCGGCGGCCTCGCAACCCTCCTCCAGACCCTCGGCCTGCCGTTCTTCGGCTGTCAGCTGCCCCTCGTCCAGGGCGTGTCCTTCGCCGGCGTCGCCACCATGATCGCCATCCTCGGCAGCAACAACGGTGAGGGCGGCATCCAGTCGGTGCTGGGCGCGGTGATGGCCGCATCACTGATCGGCCTGTTGATCACCCCCATCTTCTCCCGCGTCACCAAGTTCTTCCCGCCCTTGGTCACGGGGGTGGTGATCACCACCATCGGCCTGACGCTGATGCCGGTGGCCGCACGCTGGGCCATGGGCGGTAACAGCCAGTCCCCGGACTTCGGCAGCATGACCAACATCGGCCTGGCCGCCATGACCCTGGGCATCGTGCTGCTGCTGAGCAAGATCGGCAGCTCCACCATCTCTCGCCTGTCGATCCTCCTGGCCATGGTCATTGGCACCCTGATCGCCATGGCCCTGGGCCTGACCGACTTCTCCAAGGTCGGCGAAGGCCCGATCGTGGCGATGCCGTCGCTGCTGCATTTCGGCATGCCGACCTTCCACTTCGCCGCCATCCTGTCGATGTGCATCGTGATCCTGGTGACCCTGGTGGAAACCTCGGCCGATATCCTCGCCGTGGGCGAGATCATCGGCACCAAGGTCGACTCCAAGCGCCTCGGCAACGGCCTGCGCGCCGACATGCTGTCCAGCGTGCTGGCGCCGCTGTTCGGTTCCTTCACCCAGAGCGCCTTCGCCCAGAACGTCGGCCTGGTCGCCGTCACCGGTGTGAAGAGCCGCTACGTGGTGGCCACCGGTGGTTTGATCCTGGTCACCCTGGGCCTGCTGCCGGTGATGGGGCGCGTGGTCGCTGCCGTGCCGACCTCGGTACTTGGTGGCGCCGGCATCGTGCTGTTCGGCACCGTCGCCGCCAGCGGCATCCGCACCCTGGCCAAGGTCGACTACCGCAACAACATGAACCTGATCATCGTCTCCACCTCCCTCGGCTTCGGCATGATCCCGATCGCCGCACCGAGCTTCTACGAGCACTTCCCCGCCTGGTTCGAAACCATCTTCCATTCCGGCATCAGCTCGGCGGCAATCATGGCCATCCTGCTGAACCTGGTGTTCAACCAGTTCACCGCCGGTAACCCCGACCAGCCTTCGGTGATCTCCGCCGGCCACGAACGCAGCCTGCGCTACACCGACATCGCCGCGCTGAACGATGGCGATTACTTCCAGAACGGCAAGCTGTACGACGCCGAAGGTAACGAGGTGCCGTTGGCCGACGATGACGACCACCACGGCAGCCCGGCCCCACGGCCGACGCGAAGCCAGGCGGACGCGGTGCACTGACGCACCCCCGCAATGAACCGGACCCGGCCCCAGTGGCCGGGTTCTTTATTTGGGGCATCGGCCACACCGGCCGGCACGTTCCCGTAGGAGCGAGCTCTGCTCGCGAAGCTTCTGCGGGAGGCATGCCTCGACTTCCATCCACCGGGGGCGTGTCTGCGAGGGGGAGGGCGCAAGAGAGGCAAGGGCGATGCTGCGCATCGCTTGGCGACTGAAATCGCCCCTACAGTCACCCCGAAAATTGGCGCTGGAAGGAGGGCGCAGGGAACCCCGGGGCCTTCCTGCAATCTCTGATAACGCTTTGTTACCGCCTGCCCGGGCCGTTGCGTTTGACCTGGGCTTTTGCCTTCACCAAGCTACGCGCTTCGCCACCACTGCCCAGGAATCCCCCGCGTGTCCCCAGCTTTCCGCCACTGGCGCCGAACCCTTTTCTGCCTCATTCCCCTTGCTGCGCTGCTGTCAGGTTGCGACCAGGGCGAGCCCGAGAAGCCCCAGCCGCCGGTCAAGGCCACCACCTACCTCGCCGTCGACTGGAGCCAGGTGCCCGCCACGGCCGACCAGGAGCTGCTCAACGGCTTCGCCGCCTGGCGCTCGGCCTGCACTCGCCTGGCCAAGGACCCGGTCTGGTCCGCCATCTGTGCCGCCGCGGCGCCGGTGCCCATGGAAGCCAGCGCCGTCCGCGCCTTCCTCGGTGCCAACCTGCAGCCCTATAGCCTGCGTTCGGCGGAGAAGGGCGAGCACGGCCTGATCACCGGCTACTACGAGCCGGTCTACCCCGGCCACCTGCAACGCACCGAACAGGGGCAGGTGCCGGTCTATGGCGTGCCGGACGACCTGATCGTCGTCGCCCTGGACGAGATCTACCCCGAGCTCAAGGGCAAGCGCCTGCGTGGCCGCCTGGAAGGCCGGGTGCTCAAGCCCTACGACGATGCCGCCGCCATTCGTGGCGAGGGCGTCAAGGCGCCGGTGCTGGCCTGGCTCAACGACCCGATGGACCTGCAGTTCCTGCAGATCCAGGGCTCCGGGCGCATCCAGCTGGACGATGGCCGCCAGCTACGCATCGGCTACGCCGACCAGAACGGCCACCCCTATCGCCCCGTTGGCCGCTGGCTGGTGGAACAGGGGCTGCTGCAGAAGGAGGAGGTGAGCATGGGCCGCATCCGTGACTGGGCCGTCGCCAACCCCGGCCGGGTCGATGAGCTGCTGGCCAGCAACCCCAGCTATGTGTTCTTCAGTGCCCGCCCGGACAGCAATGAAGGCCCGCGCGGCTCCCTCAACGTGCCCCTCACCGCCGGCTACAGCGTGGCCATCGACCGCAAGGTGATCCCCCTCGGCAGCCTGCTCTGGCTTTCCACCACCCGCCCGGACGGCGCGCCCGTGGTACGCCCTGTGGCGGCCCAGGACACCGGCGGCGCCATCGTCGGCGAAGTGCGCGCGGACCTGTTCTGGGGCACCGGCCACGAGGCCGGCGAGCTGGCCGGCAACATGAAGCAGGAAGGGCGCATCTGGATGCTCTGGCCCAAGGGCATGGCGCCGCCGGAGTCGCCCTGAACCCTGGGCGGTACTCGACTATCCGCAGGAAAAGGAGATTTCCATGAGCGACTACATCCTCCTGAACAAGGCCAACTGGGACCAGCGCGCGGTGCTTCACGCCACCTCGCGCGGCTATGACGCGGCGGCCTTCGTCGCCGACCCGCAGCACCTCTCCGAGGTGGTGCGCTTCGACCTGCCGCGCCTCGGCGACATCAGCGGCCTGCGCGGCGTGCACCTGCAGTGCCACATCGGCACCGACACCCTGTCCCTGAGCCGGCTCGGCGCGCAGATGTGCGGGCTGGATTTCTCGCCGCAATCCATCGCCGAGGCCCGTTCCCTGGCCGAGCGGTGCGGCACGCCGCTGGAATGGCTGGAGTCGGACGTGTACGACGCCGACCAGGTGCTGGAGCCCGGCGCCTTCGACCTCGTCTACACCGGTATCGGCGCGCTCTGCTGGCTGCCCAGCATCGAGCGCTGGGCCCGCGTAGTGGCCTCGCTGTTGAAGCCGGGCGGGCGCCTGTTCATTCGCGAGGGCCATCCGATGATGTGGGCGATAGACGAGGAGCGGGAGGACACCCTCCATGTCGACCTGCCGTACTTCGAACGGGCCGAGCCGCTGGTCTGGGAATGCGACACCACCTACGTGGAATCCCCCGACACGCTCACTGCCACCGTCACCCATATCTGGAACCACGGCCTGGGCGAGATCATCACCGCCTTGCTCGGCCACGGCATGCAGATCACCGCCCTGGAAGAGCACCAGAGCCTGCCCTGGAACGCATTGCCCGGGCGCATGAGCCAGCACGCCGATGGCGAATGGCGCCTGGACGAGGCACCCTGGCGTCTGCCCCTGAGCTATACGTTGCAGGCGATCAAGCGCTGACGATTGCTGATTGCTGGAGGACGACCCATGAAGCCTTTTATCCCCCGTGCATTGCTCGCCCTGCTGCTCATCGCGGCCTGGTGCGCGCCGGCCCAGGCCCTGACCCTGCGTTGCAGCAAGGGCCTGGTGTTGCAGGAAGACAGCCTGGAGGAGGTGCTGCGCAAGTGCGGCGAGCCGGACAAGCGCGTGCGCACGCTGCCGGCCCTGCGCAACAACGGCGTGCCCAAGCTCAACGCGGTGACCGTGGACATCTGGACCTACGGCCCGCGCAACGGCATGACCCGCGAGCTGCACTTCATCGAAGGCAAGCTGAAGGAAGTCAGGAGCACCCGCGACTAGCCGATCGGGCGGGCGCGCGTCGCCCGGGCCACGTAGAATCGCGCCCCTGAATCTTTCCTCGAGGTCGCAAGGTGGAACTACAGCAGGGCTTCGTCCTGACCCGGCACTGGCGCGATACGCCCGCGGGCACGGAAGTGGGCTTCTGGCTGGCGACCGATGACGGCCCCCGCTACCTGCGTCTGGCGCCGCAGACCTCCGTGGCCTTCCTCCCCGCCGAGCAGCGCGAGCGCGCCGAGGCGCTGCTGAAGAACGAGCGTGGCGTCGAGCTGCGACCCCTGGGGCTCTGCGATTTCCGCCACCGCCCGGTGCTCGGCCTCTATTGCCAGCAGCATCGGCAACTGATCGGCCTGGACAAGGGCCTGCGCCAGGCCGGTGTCGACGTCTTCGAGGCCGATATCCGCCCGCCCGAGCGCTACCTGATGGAGCGCTTCATCACCGCCCCGGTGCTCTTCGGCGGCACGCCCGATGCCGAGGGCGCATTGCTGGACGGGCAGATGAAGCCGGCGCCCGACTACCGTCCGCGCCTGCGCCTGGTGTCCCTGGACATCGAGACCACCCTCCACGGCGAGCTCTACTCCATCGCCCTGGAAGGCTGCGGCCAGCGCCAGGTGTACATGCTCGGCCCGGCCAACGGCGATGCCCGCGAGGTGGACTTCGACCTGGAGTACTGCGACGACCGCGCACAGCTGCTCGAACGCCTCAACCAGTGGCTGGTGGAGCACGACCCGGACGCCATCATCGGCTGGAACCTGGTGCAGTTCGACCTGCGGGTGCTCAACGAGCACGCCAAGCGCCTCAAGGTGCCCCTGCGCCTGGGGCGCGGTGGCGAGGCCATGGGCTGGCGCGAGCACGGCAGCCGCAACAACCACTACTTCGCCGAAGCCCCGGGGCGGCTGATCATCGATGGCATCGAGGCGCTGCGCTCGGCCACCTGGAGCTTCCCCTCGTTCAGCCTGGAGAGCGTCGCCCAGACCCTGCTCGGCGAAGGCAAGGCCATCGACACCCCCTACCAGCGCATGGACGAGATCAACCGCATGTTCGCCGAGGACAAGCCCGCCCTGGCGCGCTACAACCTCAAGGACTGCGAGCTGGTGACGCGCATCTTCGAGAAGACCGAGCTGCTCACCTTCCTCCTCGAGCGGGCCACGGTCACCGGCCTGCCCGCCGACCGCAGCGGTGGCTCGGTGGCCGCCTTCTGCCACCTGTACATCCCGCTGATGCACCGCCAGGGCTTCGTCGCGCCCAACCAGGGCGAACGCATGCCCGAGGCCAGCCCGGGCGGCTTCGTCATGGACTCGCGCCCCGGCCTGTACGAGTCGGTGCTGGTGCTGGACTACAAGAGCCTGTATCCCTCGATCATCCGCACCTTCCTCATCGACCCGGTGGGGCTGGTGGAAGGCCTGCGCCAGCCCGATGACGAACACTCGGTACCGGGCTTCCGCGAGGCACGTTTCTCACGCACGAGGCACTGCCTGCCGGCCATCGTCGAGCGGGTGTGGCAGGGGCGCGAAACGGCCAAGCGCGAGCACAACCAGCCGCTATCCCAGGCGCTGAAGATCATCATGAACGCCTTCTACGGCGTGCTCGGTTCCAGCGGCTGCCGCTTCTTCGACCCGCGCCTGGCCTCGTCCATCACCCTGCGCGGCCACGAGATCATGCGCCGCACCCGCGCGCTGATCGAGGCACAGGGTCATCAGGTGATCTACGGCGACACCGACTCCACCTTCGTCTGGCTCGGCCGCGCCCATGGCGAGCAGGAGGCGGCCGCCATCGGCCGGTCGCTGGTGCAGCGGGTCAACCAGTGGTGGCGCGAACACCTGCAGCAGGAATACGGCCTGGAAAGCGCACTGGAACTGCAGTACGAAACCCACTACAGCCGCTTCCTGATGCCCACGGTGCGGGGCGCGGAGGAGGGCAGCAAGAAGCGCTACGCCGGGCTGGTGACGCGTGCCGATGGCAGCGAGGAGATGGTCTTCAAGGGGCTGGAAACGGTGCGCACCGATTGGTCGCCGCTGGCCCAGCGCTTCCAGCAGGAGCTGTACCTGCGCATCTTCAACCGCGAGCCCTACCAGGACTATGTGCGCGACTACGTGCGCCGCACCCTGGCCGGCGAGCTGGACGAGCTGCTGATCTACCGCAAGCGCTTGCGCCGGCGGCTGGACGACTACGAGCGCAACGTCCCGCCCCATGTGCGTGCCGCGCGCCTGGCCGATGACTACAACCAAAGCCAGGGGCGCCCGCGTCAGTACCAGAACGGCGGCTGGATCAGCTACCTGATCACCGTCGCCGGGCCCGAGCCCCTGGAGAACCGCCGCGCGCCCATCGACTACGACCACTACGTCACCCGCCAGCTGCAACCGGTGGCGGATGCCATCCTGCCCTTCGTCCAGGGCGACTTCAGCAAGCTGATCGACGGCCAGCTCGACCTGTTCTGAGCCGGCGCCGGCTCAGTCGGGCAGGTTGACCAGGGGAATCGACTCGCCGCCGGTGCGGTTCTGCTGGCGCTCGTCCATCCACTCGGCGATCTGGGCGCCGAATTCCGCCGGCACCTTGCGGCCCACGCGGCGGGAAATGTCGAGGATGGTCTGCTGGGCCAGCGCCTCTTCCATGCGCTTCTGCGCCGTCAGCATCACCGCATGGATGGAGCAGGTGCCTTCCAGCGCCCAGTCCGGCGGCGAACCTTCGAACAGGGCGCAGCGCCCGCGGATATCCCGGCATTCGAAGATCGACTTGTGCCCATCGATGGCGCGGACGATATCCAGCACGCTGATCTCGTCCGAGGGGCGGGCCAGGCGGAAGCCGCCGCGCACGCCTTCGGTCGCGGCTACCAACCCGGCCTTGGCCAGCTTGGTGAACACCTTCGCCAGGTACTCCTGGGGCACACCCTGCAGTTCGGCCATGTCGCGCACGCTGGCTTCGCGGCTGTCACCACGGTCGTCCACGAGAAAGAGCAGGCAGTGGATGCCGTACTCGACCCCTGCGCTGTAAAGAGACATTCATAACTCCGACTATTTGTGTCGCATATATTCTGCGATCTGTTCCCATGCATCTCAAGGCCCGCTGCGTCTTCGGCGATGGGCGGGGCTGCCGTCCGTCCGCTCCAACGCTGTTGCGCAGTGCCTTGGAGGCTGCAGAAAGGTGCGCCCTTGAGCGGTGCAGCCAGCAGCATGGCGAGCGAAGCAGTGGAGGGCAAAGAAAAAATACTTGTCGCCATAAACTACGATCAATATAGTCGTAGATGTGAGCGGCTGATGGCGCCACACGAACAGCCGTACCCGGACATGCAGTTGGCGCCACTCGTAGCCCCGTCCCTATTCGAACCGAACACGACCCTTACCTCTTTGGAGATACGAACATGAAACAACGCATCCTGATCGTCGGCGCTGGCTTCGGTGGCATGTGGAGCGCCCTCAGTGCCACGCGCCTGCTGGACATCCATGGCCGCACCGATGTCGAGGTCAGTGTCCTCGCGCCCCAGGCCGAACTGCGCGTGCGTCCGCGTTTCTACGAAGCCGGCGTGCACCGCATGAAGGCGCCGCTGGGCGAGCTGTTCGCCGCCGTCGGCGTGAACTTCGTCAAGGGCCTGGTGGACCGCATCGATGTGGCAGGCAAGCGCGTGGCCTATCGCGACGAGCAGGGCGCTCCGGCCGAGCTGGCCTACGACCGCCTGGTACTGGCCACCGGCAGCAGCGTGGTGCGGCCGAAGATGGCGGGCGTCGAGCACGCCTTCGACGTCGACCAGATCGAAGAGGCCGTGCGCCTGGAAGAACACATCCGCTCGCTGGGCGCGCTGCCGGCCTCCAAGGCGCGCAACACGGTGGTGGTCGCCGGTGGCGGCTTCACCGGCATCGAAACCGCTGCCGAAATGCCGGCGCGCCTGCGTGAAGCGCTGGGTGCCGACGCCGAAGTACGGGTGGTGGTGGTCGACCGTGGCGCACGCGTCGGCGCCGCCCTGGGCGACGGCCCGCGTGCGCAGATCGTCGAAGCCTCGGAAGAGCTGGGCATCGAATGGTGCCTGGACGCCAGCGTCGCCTCGGTGGACGAAGGCGGCGTGACCCTCGCCGACGGCCGTCGCATCGAGGCCAGCACCGTGGTCTGGACCGTGGGCGTGCGTGCCAGTTCGCTGACCGAACAGATCCCCGCCGAGCGTGACGCCCAGGGCCGCCTGCACGTGGACCGCAACCTCAAGGTGATCGGCCAGGACGACGTCTTCGCCACCGGTGACGTCGCCTACGCCGCCTCCGACGACCTGGGCAACTTCGCCCTGATGTCCTGCCAGCACGCCATCGCCCTGGGCCGCTCGGCCGGCAACAACGTCGCTGCCAACCTGCTCGGCGTCGAGCCGATCCCCTACAGCCAGCCCAAGTACGTCACCTGCCTGGACCTGGGCGCCTGGGGCGCGGTGTTCACCGAAGGCTGGGACCGCCAGGTCAAGCTGGTGCGTGAGGAGGGCAAGCAGCTGAAGACCCAGATCAACAGCGTGTGGATCTACCCGCCGGCCGCCAACCGCGCCGAAGCCCTGGCCGCCGCCGACCCGGCGATCCCGGTCGTCGCATAAGCCACGGCGTCACCCCAGCCCCGACGGTCGCAGGACCGGCGGGGCTTTTTGCATTGATGGGTTTCGCGGGGCTCGCGGAACGCCGCCCGCCCCATCCACGAAGGCTCGGATGCTCACCCGTAGGATGGGTAGAGCGGAGCGAAACCCATGGGGTTGCGAGCCCATAGACGAGTCGCCCCCGGGCACCGCCCGTAGGAGCGAGCTCTGCTCGCGAAGCGCCTCGCATCAAGCCGGCCGCTGCATCACCACCAGGCGCAGGGCGAGGGCGCCGAACAGGCTGGCCAGGCCCCATCTCTGCAGGCTGGCGAAGCGGCCACGGCCGTTGAGGCGGTGTGCCATGGCTCCGCCCACCAGGCCGAGGGCGGCATGGAAAAGGAAGGCCAGCAGGGTGAGCAGGGCGCCCAGCAGCAGAAGCTGCTCGGCGATGGGGCCGCGCTCGGGCACCACGAATTGCGGCAGGAAGACGATGAAGAACAGCAGCGCCTTGGGGTTGAGCAGGCTGTTGAGGGTGGCGCGCATCAGCACCGCCCGCAGCGGCAGCGGCGCGACGCCCGTGGCACCGGCGGTGGCGCTGCTGCGCAGGGTCTTCCAGGCCATCCACAGCAGGTAGAGGGCCCCGGCCAGGCGGATGATGTCGAAGGAGGGCGGCCAGGCCGCCACCAGGCCGGTGATGCCGGCGGCGGTGAGCAGGGTCAGGGTCGCATCCGCCAGGCTGATGCCCAGCGCCGCCGCCAGGCCACCGCGCCAGCCGCAGGAAACCCCGTGGCTGATGACGAAGGCCATGTTCGGCCCCGGCGAGATCAACAGCAGCGCCACCGCGCAGGTGAAGATGACGAAGGTGTCGAGGTCGAGCATGGCAGCGGTCCTGGCGAGGGCCGCGGGTGCGGCCGGTCGCGCAACACTACCGGGCCGTCGCCGGCATCACCCGCTACAGCTGCGCGGTTTTTTCATGGCACACCCGGTGTCAGTCAGGGCAGGGTGAGCGCCGGCGTGGTCACCAGGGTCAGGCTCTGCAGCGTGCAACTGCCCCAGGGCAGGCTGGTCGCCGACAGGCTGTTACTGGCGTTGCTCCAGGTGGTGGCCAGCGTTGCGGCGCTGCAGGTTACGGTGCCGATCTTGATGCCCATATTGCTGACATTCACGGTCGTGACGCTGGTCGGTTGCCAGGGCCAGGGCAGGCCTTGCGGGGCAATGTTCGCGCAGAGCGGGTTGCTGCCGGTCAGGGTGGCGGCCGTCACGGAGGCTCCACCGCCGGGGTTGGCAACCCCGTGCACCGTGAGCGTGCAGGTGACCGCCGGCAGCACCGGGTTGTACTTCACGCTGAAGGGGCCGGTGGCGGTGAAGGCGCCGCCTGGGGTGAAGGCGGAGGAGACCAGGGACCAGATGGCCAGGCCGAGCAGGGCCAGTATCTTCAGGGCGGCTTTGTAGGGATTCATCGTGTCGTTCCTTGTCAGCATGCGATGCCCCGTTGGCTGTCCTTGGCCCGGGGCGGTAGGCGCAGGCTAGACCCATCCAAGACGCTGCCCAGCCAGCCAAAGGATGGCGTCGCCGGATCACTCGCCTGGCCCATGGGAAGAAGTTACCCAGGGCGCAGGGCGATCCCCGCTCGACGCGCTTCGGGCGGCTCTCTAATATGCAACCATTCGCTTGGATATCCGGACCGCGCCTTGACCACCTCCGACCCCATCACCGACACCGCTGCCTCCACCGGCGATCGCACCCTGCTGCTGATCAAGACCCGTGGCCCGGTGTCCACCGCCGCCCTGGCCCAGGCCCTGGAGATGACGCCGGAAGCGGCGCGCCAGCAGGTGCAGAAGCTGGTGGCCGCAGGGCTGGTGGAAGGCCGCCAGGAGCCGGCATCCGGTGCCGGGCGGCCGAGGCAGAACTGGGTGCTCACCGATGCCGGTTACGCCCGTTTCCCGGATACCCACGCGCAGCTCACGGTGCAGTTGATCGGCTCGGTGCGCCAGCTGTTCGGCGAAGAGGGGCTGGACCGCCTGATCTGCCAGCGCGAGGCGGAGTCCCGCGCGGTCTATCGCCAGGCCTGCAGCAGCCGCAGCCTGCCCAGGCGCCTGGAGCAGCTGGCGGCGGTGCGCTCGACCGAGGGCTACATGGCGCGGGTGGAGCGGGATGGCGAGGATTGGCTGCTGATCGAGGACCATTGCCCCATCTGCGTGGCGGCACGGAGCTGCCAGGGCTTCTGCCGCTCCGAACTGCAACTGTTCCAGGAAGTGGTGGGCGAGGAGGCCGAGGTGGTCCGCGAGCAGCACCTGCTGGCCAATGCCTCCCGCTGCGTCTACCGCATCAGCGCCCGCTGAGCGGCATTCCTTCTGATTGCTCTCATCCTCCCGGGCTGAAGCCAGGACTACGGCCTTAGTCGCGCCAGCGCTTGCGGGCGTGCTGGTAGGCGGCGAGGTCGGCGTAGCCGAGCTGTTCGGCGATCTCCGCGCGGCCCAGGCCCTGCAACTCCAGGTGCTGTTCCAGTTCGCCACGTACCAGGTCGAGCAACTGGCGGAAGGTCAGGCCCTGCTCCTCCAGGCGCCGGCGCAGGGTGCGCGGGCTCTGGTGCAGGGCTTCGGCCTGGTTCTCCAGGCTCGGCGCCTCACCCCGCGCCAGGCTGCGGCGCACGCCGCTGGCGACACGGGCGGCCCAGCCGCTGAGCTGGTGCTGGCGGGCCAGGCGGCGGTCGAGTTCACTGGTCAGCAGGTCGAGCATGCCGGGGTTGTGTCCCTGCATCGGCAGGCTGAGGGTGGCCGGGGCGAAGTACAGGCGGTTGTGGTCGCAGCCGAACTGCAGGTCATCGCCGAACCAGGCCCGGTACTCGGCGTGATAGGCGGGGCGGGGGTAGGTGAAGCAGGCCCGTGCCGGTGTCACCTCGACGCCTGTGCCCCGGCGCAACTGGGTCAGCGCCATCACGTTGTAGTGCTCGACCACGTAGCGGGCCAGGCTTTCGGGCGCGTCGATGCGCAGCTCCACGGCGACGCCGCCGGTATCTTCCACCAGCACCAGGTTCTCCATGTCCGAAGCCAGCGGTGCATAGCGCGCCCAGTAGGCGACGGCCTGGGCGACATCGACGCAATACAGGCACAGCTGGGTAAGCACGTGCAGGTCCCGCGAGGTGAACCGGGCGAACAGGTGCAGGCCGATGGCGGGGTCGTGGCGCGCGGCATCCGCCCAGAGCTGCTCCAGCTCCACCAACTGGTAGTCGCGCTGTGGGCCTCGGGACTGTGCATCGAGGTAACGCTCCAGCACCTGGCCCATGGCGCCGCGATGGAAGCGCCGGACCGGCGACTTGGCCTCGATTCGGATGTTTCTGTCCTCTTCTCGCATAGGTCGGGCGGGTGTCCTGGTTTCTCATGGCTGGGCAATGCCCCTGTCGGGCCGGAACGAGATTGCCATGAATACAACAACGCTCGCCAATAACCCCACGCTGATAGTCGCCGCCATCTTCCTGGGGTTCATCCTGCTGGAAATAGCCTGTGCCTGCTTCCGCCAACCCCAAGGTCAGCGCCGTGACGCGCTGATCGAGATCATCGGCTCCAGCCTGCTGCTGGGCTTCACCTTCCCCCTGGTGATGACCATCAGCGCCAGGCTGCTGGACCACTTCGTGCCCGAGGCGAAAGGCAGCCTGGCCGGCCTGCCCTGGCTGGCGGGGTTCGCGCTGTTCCTGGTGTTCGATGACCTCACCCAGTACGCCTGGCACCGCCTGGCCCACCGCGTGCCGCTGCTCTATGCCCTGCACCGGGCACACCACTCGGCGCCCTACATGAGCATCCGCATCGTCTACCGCAACAACAGCTTCTACTACCTGCTGATGCCGGGCCTGTGGTTGAGCGGGATGCTCATCCACATGGGACTGGCGCCGGTCTACTACGTCTACCTGATCCTCAAGATGTGCGTGATCTTCGGCGCCCACAGCAGCGTGCCCTGGGACGACAGGCTCTACCGCATCCGCCCCCTGCGCCCGCTGATGTGGCTGCTGGAGCGGACCATCTCCACGCCCTCCACCCACTCGGCCCACCACGGCCTCAGCGCCGACGACGGCGTGACCCATTACAAGGGCAACTACGGCAACCTGCTGTTCTTCTGGGATGTGCTGTTCGGCACGGCGAAGATCACCCGCCGCCGCCCCGAGCGTTACGGCATCGAGCACCTGCGCCCGGTGAGCTGGCAGCACGAGCTGTTCTGGCCTGTGGTGCGCGAGCGCGCACCGGAGCCGGAGACGGCTCTGGCCGAGGAGGCGGGTAAAGCTGCCAGTTGACGGTGAAGCCTGGAGCGGCGCCAGGTATCATCCGCCGATCCCCAGCCCGGCCCTTGTGCCGGGCTTTTCCATTCCCCGGAGCGCCCATGGACAAGCTGCTGGCCCTGAAGATGTTCGTCGCCGCCGTGGACGCCAAGGGCTTCTCGGCAGCCGCACGGCGCCTGGGCCTGGCCACCTCCTCGGTCACGCGCATGGTCGATGCCCTGGAGCAGGAGCTGGGCACGGTGCTGCTCAACCGCTCCACGCGCCAGGTGACGGTCACCGAGGCCGGTGCCGCCTATTACCAGAGTTCGCGCCAGGTGCTGGAGTACGTGGCCGAGGCCGATGCCTCGGTGATGGACGGCGGCGAGGAGCCCAGCGGGCCGCTGCGGGTTTCGCTTCCCAGCGCCTTCGGCCGCTGCCTGATCTCGCCCAGGATCGGTGAGCTGCTGCGCCGTTACCCGCGTCTGGAGCTGGATATCACCCTGACCGACGAGATCGTCGACCTGCTCGGCGAGCGGGTCGACCTGTCCATCCGCCTCGGTGCGGCGGCGCCCATGGACGGCGTGGTCGCCCGCAGCCTGGGGCAGTTCCGTCGCCATGTGGTGGCCAGCCCGGCCTACCTGGCGGAGCACGGCACGCCCGGACAGCCGCTGGACCTGGCCGAGCACGACTGCCTGCGCTTCAACTACGGTGCGGCCCGCCAGGTCTGGACCTTCAGCGGCGAGGATGGCGAAGTCCGCGTACCGGTGCGTGGGCGCATGCGCAGCAACAACGTCGAGGTGCTGCGCGACGTGGCGCTGGCCGGGTCGGCGGTGGCGCTGCTGCCGGACTGGCTGGTGGATGCGGATATCGCTGCCGGCCGCCTGCTGCCGCTGTTCCCCGAGCACCTGGTCAACCCGGACGACACCAGCGCGGTGATCAGCGCGCTCTACCTGCCCAGCCAGCGGGGTTCGCGGCGGGTCGCGGCGTTCATCGAGTTCGTCGGCGGCTTGCTCTAGCGGCTGGCATTGCGCAAAAGGCAAAGCCGCTTTGCGCCCCGGGCGGATTCCCTCCACCCGCCACCTTGCCCAGGATAGGCGCCTCGAACCGTTACACCCTGAGGACCGTTGGATGAACCCTGCCAGCCATTTCGCCACCCATGCCCCCCAGGCGCTCAGCCGGGGCCTGGTGCTGCTCTTCGCCTTCTGCTGCGGCGCCATCGTCGCCAACATCTACTACGCCCAGCCGATCATCGAGCTGATCTCCCCCGATGTCGGCATCTCCACCCACGGCGCAAGCCTGATCGTCTCCCTGACCCAGGTCGGCTATGCCCTTGGGCTGTTCTTCCTGGTGCCCCTGGCGGACCTGCTGGAGAACCGCCGGCTGATGCTCGCCACCCTCGGCGTCAGTGTCCTCGCCCTGGTGGGCATGGCCCTGGCCGACGCGCCCGCCGTCCTGTTGCTGGTCTCGGCCCTGATCGGCTTCAGCTCGGTGTCGGTGCAGATGCTGATCCCCCTGGCTGCGCACCTGGCGCCCGAGGAATCCCGGGGCCGGGTGGTCGGCGGGATCATGGGCGGGCTGCTGCTGGGCATTCTCCTGGCGCGGCCGCTGTCCAGCGTAGTGGCGGACCACTTCGGCTGGCGCGCGGTGTTCTTCGGCGCTGCCGGGCTGATGCTGCTGATCGCCCTGGTGATGGCCATGGCGCTGCCCAGCCGGCGCCCCGACCACCGCGCCAGCTACGGCCAGTTGCTGGCTTCGCTCTGGCACCTGTTCCGCCGCGAGCCGGTGCTGCGCCAGCGTTCGCTGTACCAGGCGCTGATGTTCGGCACCTTCAGCCTGTTCTGGACCGCCGTGCCGGTGGAGTTGGCCCGCAACCATGGGCTGTCCCAGTCGCAGATCGCGCTGTTCGCCCTGGTCGGCGCCATCGGTGCCGTGGCTGCCCCCATCGCCGGGCGCCTGGCGGATGCGGGGCACACCCGGAGCATGTCGCGCTGCGCCATGCTGCTGGCGATGCTCAGCTTCCTCCCGGCCCTGTTCGTCCTGCCCTGGGGCGTGGTCGGCCTGGCGCTGACCGGCGTGCTGCTGGATTTCGCCGTGCAGATGAACATGGTGCTCGGCCAGCGCGAGGTCTATGCCCTGGATGCCGCCAGCCGCGGCCGGCTGAATGCGCTGTACATGACCAGCATCTTCATCGGTGGCGCCGTCGGTTCGTCCATCGCCAGCCTGCTGTACGAGCAGGGCGGCTGGCAGGCCATCGCCGCCCTTGGTGCCGCGTTGCCGCTGCTGGCCCTGGTCGCCTTCGGCCTGCACACCCGCCTGGCCACGCGGAGCCAGGTGCAGGCGGGATAACGGCCTGTTGGGTGGCACCTGTAGGGGTGAGTTCATTCGTCCAGCAGGCCGCAGGGCTGCCCTGGCTCGGTGCCCCCTGTGGCGCCGCCTGGTGGATGAAAAAAGCGTCATCCACCCTACGTACCGGTCGGCTTCGTGGCTGCGGATAACGCCCTTGTAGGAGCGGCTTCAGCCGCGAAAGACCTGACGCCGGCGCCGGGCCGGGATGGGCGCAATCGATTTCGCTGATATCCACTAGTGACCGATTGCGTTTCTCCGGGCCGAGCGGCGACGCGACACTGGCCCCGTCGAATCACTCACCGATCCCCACAGGAGAACCCAACATGAGCCGCTACTTCACCGCCACCCTGCTTGCCGCCGTCGTCGCCAGCAGCGCCTTCAGCGTCAGCGCCGCCGACCATCATTCCACCATCGAACGTGCCTTCAAGGACGCCGCCAGCGACCGCGCTTCCGTCAGCGAAACCCAGGTCGACCGTGGCAACAGCAGCGAAGAGCAGCGCAAGGGCCTGCCGCGCTGGTGGCATTGATTCCATCGAGTTCCATGGATGCAGAAGGGCGCCTCGAGGCGCCCTTCATCGTTTCTGGGCCGGTCCGGCGCCAGGCTAGCTGGCGGTGCGCACCGGCAGGCGGATGTTGTACGCCTCGGTGAAGGCCTGGGCGGACATGGGCCGGGAGAACAGGTAGCCCTGGCCCTCGCCGCAGCGCTCCAGCTTGAGACGAGCGCGCTGGGCTTCGCTTTCGATGCCTTCGGCTATGGTCTCCAGGTCGAAGCTGCGGGCCATGTCGAGGATGGCGCGGACCACCGAGGCGTCCCGGCGTGACTCCAGGATGCCCTGAACGAAGGAGCGGTCGATCTTGATCCGGCTCAGGGGGTAGGTCTTGAGCAGGATCAGCGAGGCGTAGCCGGTGCCGAAGTCGTCGAAGGCGATGCCTACGCCGTGGGCCCGCAGGCGCTGCAGGGTTTCCAGCACGATGTCGTCGTTGTCCAGCACGATGTTCTCGGTGACTTCCAGCTCCAGGGACTCCGGTGGCAGGCCATAGCGGGCCAGGGCCTCCAGCACCTCGGTCACCAGGTCGCCGACGCGGAACTGGGCGCTGAACAGGTTCACGCCCATGCGTATGTCCTCGGCGCCGTTGTTGCGCCAGAAGGCCAGCTGCGCGCAGGCCTCGTCGAGTATCCAGCTGCCCACGCTGGCCGCCAGCGGGCCGCCCTCCAGGGCCGGCAGGAAGGCCGCAGGCGGCAGCAGCCCGCGCTCGGGGTGCTGCCAGCGGATCAAGGCTTCGGCGCCCCGCAGGGAACCGTCGCTGAGGCGCACCTGGGGTTGGTAGAAGAGCACGAACTCGCGGTTCTCCACTGCACGGTGCAGCTCCATGGCGTGTAAATGGCGGCTCACCGCCTCCATGCGCAGTTCGGGGGTGAAGGCGGCCACCTGGCTGCGGCCAACGCCCTTGGCCTTGAACAGCGCCAGGTCGGCGTCACCCACCAGCTCCAGTGCTTCCAGGGCGTGCAGGGGCGCCAGGGCCAGGCCGCAACTGGCCGCGACCCGCACCTCGTGGCCGTCCACCAGGATGGGCTGGGCGATGTCGCTGATGGCGTTCTGCGCCACCAGCAGCGCGGACTCGGGCTGGGTGATGCCGGTGAGCAGCAGGGCGAACTCATCGCCGCCGATGCGCGCCACCAGGTCGCTGGGGCCGGCAATGGCGGCCAGGCGGTTCGCCACTTCGCGCAGGATGCCGTCGCCGATCAGGTGGCCCAGGGTGTCGTTGACGTCCTTGAAACCGTCCAGGTCGATCATCAGCACCGTCACCGGCTCGGCCGCCAGCAGCGCCTCTTCGGCGCGGCGGTAGAAGCAGCCGCGGTTGGCCAGGCCGGTGAGGGCGTCGAAGGTGGCCAGGCGGCGCAGCTCGGCCTCTTCCTGTCGGCGTTGGCTGTTGTCGCTGAGCACCGCCTCGAAGCGCGGGTAGCCCTTTTCGCTCCAGGAGAACAGCGACAGGCCCAGGTCGAATTCGCTGCCGTCCTTGTGCAGGCCCTTGAGGGTGGTGGGCGTGCTCAGGTCGGCCAGGTAGCCGGCGGTCACGGCACGGCGGATCAGCGCCAGGAAGGACGGGCGCTCGGCCACGGCCAGCAGCGCCTCCACCGGCAGCCCGGCGCCTTCCTCGGGGGCGTAGCCCAGCAGGTCGGCGGCGGCGGGGTTCCAGGCGAGGATATGGCCCCGGTGGTCGAACCAGAGCACCGGGGTGTCGGAGTGGCCGGCGTAGCTCTCGAAGGCCGGGCGCTTGCGCTCGGCGCTCACTTCGATGCGGCGCAGCTCCAGGCGGTCGGTGGCCATGCGCGCCAGCTCCCGCAGGCGCTCGCGGTCTTCTTCGGAGAAGTCCTGGTGGGGCTGGTCGTCGATGATGCACAGCGCGCCCAGGGGTAAGCCCTCGGCGGAGAGCAGCGGTACCCCGGCGTAGAAGCGCAGGTTGGTGGGGCCCAGCACCAGGGGGTTGTCGTGGAAGCGGTCGTCCTGGGTGGCATCCGGCACCACCATGACCTGGTCCTGGGTGATGGCATGGGCACAGAAGGACACGTCGCGGTCCATGTCCACCTCGCCGACGCCGGTGCTGGCGGCGAAGAACACGTGGTCGCTGCCGATCATGTTCACCGCGGCCACGGGCATGTCGAACATGCGTGCGGCGATGCGCACCACGGGGTCCAGGCTGGGGACCATGCGTTCGTCGTCGAGACCGTAGTCGACGAGGGCACGCAGGCGTTCGGCTTCGTTCGGCAGCTGCGAGGGACAGCGCATGGCAACCTCCTGTCGATGATTTCTCCCTGTTGCAACGGACTAAGGATAGATGCGCCTTACGCCCTGCCAGCGGTGGACGCACACGAGCGGACGGACGGTTTCCAGGCGGCGGATCTCTCTGCTTCAACCTTCGGGGGTCTGCTCGCGCAACTTCGCCAGGCGTCGGTGGACCAGCATCAGCGCCACGGAGGTGCCCTGGCGCACCGGTGCGTCGAGCCTTGCGCTGAACACCGGCGGCGGGTCGATGGCCCCGCCGGCTTCCAGCTGGCTGGCGATGCGCTCCAGCTCGTAGATGCCGTCGCCCTCCGCAGGCTGCGCCGCGCGGGCCTGGGCGATCGCCAGGTCGAGCCGTTGCGTCAGGTCTTCGAGCGGGCCGGTGTCGAACAGTTGCCTGGCCAGTTCCAGGCCGGCGAGGTGGGAATGGTCGGGCGTCTTGTGCATGCGAGCGTCCTGTTGGCGTTAACGGGTAGACCGTGGCGCTCGTGGGTTGCTCAAGGAATTTAACGTGCCGCTGTCCCGCTGCAAGAACATACAAGACGCCCCGGCCGTGGTCGGCCGAAACTGGCGGCCCGAGAATGTCGTGCGAGCCCGAGATGACCCTGCATATCCAGACCCCGTTGATCCATTCCCGCTCCCTCAGCCTCGCCGCCGGTACCGAGGTGTGGCTGAAGCTGGAGGCCCTGCAGCCGTCGGGCTCGTTCAAGTTGCGCGGCATCGGTGCCGCCTGCGAGGCCCATGCACGGCAGGGCAAGCGGCGCTTCATCTCGTCCTCCGGTGGCAACGCGGGTATCGCCGTGGCCTATGCCGGGCGCTGCCTGTCGATCCCGGTCACGGTGGTGGTGCCGCAAACCACTACCGAGCGCGCCAAGGCGCTGATCCGCCAGGAGGGTGCCGAGGTGATCGTCCACGGCGCCGCCTGGCACGAGGCCAATGCCCTGGCGCAATCGATGCTGGGCGCGGCCGATGCCTTCATCCACCCCTTCGATGACCCGCTGCTCTGGCAGGGCCATGCGAGCCTGGTGGACGAGGTGGCCGCCAGCGGTTTTCGCCCGGACGCGGTAATGCTCTCGGTGGGCGGTGGTGGCTTGTTCAGCGGCGTGGTGGAGGGCTTGCAGCGCAACGGCTGGAATACCGTGCCGGTGATCACCGCCGAAACCACGGGCGCGGCGTCCTTCGCCCGGGCGCTGGAAGCGGGGCGGCGGATCGAACTGGAGCGCATCGACAGCGTGGCCACCTCGCTCGGCGCCAGGCAGGTGTGCGAGCGGGCCTTCGCCCTGGGGCGCAGCCACCCGGTGCAGGCGGTGGTGGTGAGTGACCGGGCGGCGCTGGAGGCCTGCGAGCGCTTCCTCGATGAGCAGCGCATCCTCGTCGAGCCGGCCTGTGGCGCGGCATTGGCCCTGGCCTATGCCGGGAACGAGGCGCTGCGGGTCCATGGGCGGGTGATGGTGGTGGTGTGTGGCGGGGTCACCGCCACGCTGGAACAGATAAGCGCCTGGAAGGCCGCCCAGCCCTGAGGCCGAGCGGTTGGGTGCTTACTTGACGCCCTGGTCCTCGATGCGGTCGGCGTCGAACAGGGTTTCCAGCTCGGCACGGGCTTCGCGGGCGGTCTGCATCACTGCAGCGGCGTCGCCATGGACCTTGTGCTGGGCCGCCAGCACTTCCTCGTCGTGGCGCTGGAAGCGGCGGATGCGTGCATTGGCCTGCTCCTCGTCCAGGCCCATGCCGATGAGCACCTGGCGGCTCATCTCCAGGCTGGAATAGAAGGTCTCGCGCACCGGCAGGGCGCCGAGGTCGAGCAACTGGTGCACATGCTGGCGGTCCCGGGCGCGGGAAATGATCTTCAGGTGCGGGTAGAGGCGGCGCACCAGCTCGGTGGTCTTCAGGTTGGTCACCGGATCGTCGGTGGCGATGATGAAGAACTCGGCCTTGTCCACCTTGGCCGCGCGGAGGATCTCCGGGCGCAGCGGGTCGCCGTAGAAGATCGGCATGCGGCCCAGGCTGCGGGACAGCTCGATGGTTTCCACCGAGGTGTCCAGGGCCAGGAAGGGCACGCGCTGGGCGCGCAGCACACGGGCGACGATCTGGCCCATGCGGCCGGTGCCGGCGATCACCACGCGGGGCGAGTCGCTTTCGATCTTCTCGTATTCCGGCGGCACGTTCACCGGCGCGGGCTTGGCCTTGAACACGCGGTTGATGGCGAGGATCAGCAGCGGCGTCAGCGCCATGGACAGGGTGATGGCCAGCACCAGGAAGCCATGCAGCTGCGCATCGAACAGGCCCTGGTCGCGGGCCATCTTGAACACCACGAAGGCGAATTCACCACCGGCGGCCAGCACCACGCCCAGGCGCAGCGCGCTCTCGCGGGTGAGGCCACCGGCGCTGCGGCCCACCAGGAACAGCACCGGGAACTTGAGGCCGATCAGCAGCGCAGTGAGGCCCAGCACCAGCAGCGGTTGGCCCAGCAGCAGGCTGAGGTCGGCGCTCATGCCCACGCTGATGAAGAACAGCCCCAGCAGCAGGCCCTTGAACGGCTCGATCTGGGCTTCCAGCTCGTGGCGGTATTCCGAGTCCGCCAGCAGCAGGCCGGCGAGGAAGGCGCCCAGGGCCATGGAAATGCCCGCCAGCTCCATCAGCCAGGCGGTGCCGATCACCACCAGCAGCGCGGTGGCGGTGGACACCTCCTGCAGGCCGGTACGGGCGACGATGCGGAACACCGGGCGCAGCAGGAAGCGACCACCGATCACCACCAGCCCGATGCTGCCGACCACCTCGGCGAGGTGGGCCAGCTGGCCGCCGTCGTCGCGGGCGGCGGTGGCACCGCTGAGCAGCGGGATCAGGGCGATCAGCGGGATGGCGGCGATGTCCTGGAACAGCAGGATGGCGAAGGCCAGGCGACCGTGGGGGCTGGTCAGCTCCTTGCGCTCGGCGAGTATCTGCAGGCCGAAGGCGGTGGAGGAGAGCGCCAGGCCCAGGCCCAGCACCACGGCGCTCTGCCAGGAACGGGCGAAGGCCAGGTAGGCGATGCCGGCGATCAGCGCGCCGGTGAGCAGCACCTGGGCCAGGCCGACGCCGAACACCGAGCGCCGCATCACCCAGAGGCGCCGGGGCGAGAGCTCCAGGCCGATGATGAAGAGCAGCAGCACCACGCCCAGTTCGGACAGGTGGGCGACGTTCTGCGGGTCGCTGACCAGGCGCAGGACGGAGGGACCGATCAGCACGCCGGCCAGCAGGTAGCCGAGCACGGCCCCCAATTGCAGGCGCTTGGCGAGAGGCACGGCAAGGACGGCGGCGAGCAGGAAGACCACGGCGACCTGCAACGGGCTGCCTTCATGGGGCATGGGAAGTTCCTTGGGCAAACGGTAAGAAAGGTCCGACGGGGCGGCGGAGGGCGCAAGGATAGGGGGTGGGGGCCGCCGCTGTCACGGTGCGGTCCTGTGTCCGGTTGGCGCGGGTCAGTCTTCGGGGGCGTCGAAGATGGCCTCGATGGGCAGGGCGAAGACCCTGGCGATGCGGAAGGCCAGGGGCAGGCTGGGGTCATAGCGACCGGTTTCGATGGCGTTCACCGTCTGCCGTGAAACCCCCAGGTGCCCGGCCAGCTCGGCCTGGGACCAACCCGCCGCGGTGCGCAGTTCGCGTACGCGGTTGATCAACGGTAGCGCCTCGTGCCGATGAAGGCGCCCAGGGCCCAGAGCGGGCCCATCAGGCTCCATACCATGAACATCGACAGGCGTGGGAAGCCGGCGGTTTCCAGGAAGCCGTAGGAGAAGGTGATCAGCGCGGTGCCGAGGAAGGCGATGCCGAGGGCTTCGAGCTGGATCATCCGGCCCATCTCGTCGAGCTGGCGCAACTGCCGCAGCACGGCGATGGCCACCGCCACCAGGGGGATCACCGGCAGCACGGCGAGCAGGGTCTTGCCGACGCCCGGCTGCAGGTCGCCGAGGAAGATGGAGGTGACCACCACCGTGACGACGTAGAGGGTCATGGAGAGGCCGAACTCCAGGGCGAAGCGTTTGCGTGGGGACATGATGGAATCCTCGGATGGAAAGCGTGCTTTACATTATGCGGCGCGCCTTTTTGAGTCAAGGACGCTTTACATCGACCGCCGCACGGCTATGCTGCTGCGGTCTTTAACAAGGAGCCCGATGCCATGAAGGTGCTGCGCCTGGTCGCCAATTTCGCCACCCCCGATCCCGCCGCGCTGGCGGACTTCTACCGCCGCCTGCTGGACCTCGATGTGGTGATGGACCACGGCTGGATCGTCACCCTGGCCTCCCCGGAGGACGTGCGCATGCGCCCGCAGCTGGGCCTGGCCAGCGAAGGTGGGGGCTCGGGCACGCCGGTGCCGGAGCTCTCGGTCGAGGTGGACGATGTGGCGGAGGTGCACCGCCGGGCCGAGGCCCTGGGCGCCGAGATCGCCTACCCGCTGAGCGATGAGCCCTGGGGCGTGCGGCGCTTCTTCGTGCGGGACCCGGCAGGGCGCCTGCTGAATGTGCTGGAGCACCTGTAGCGGGCCGCGTTTGCACGGATGCGGGCTCGGGTGGGTGTGGTGCCCCCGGGCTGAAGCCCGGGCTACATCCGGGCTGCGCGCCTCGACGTGATCGCTCTACAATCGGCCTCCCCACTGCACGCGCCAGGGAACCATGACCGGCACCCTCACCGAAAAAGGCACCATTTCCGTCCAGCTGGTCCGCGAGGCCCTGCAGGAGCTGCGTGCCCGTGGCCTCGATGCGCAGCCGCTGCTGCTGCACGCCGAGATCGCCGCCGAGGCGCTGGAGCGGCCCTATGGGCGGGTCTCCACGCAGCAATACGCGCGGCTCTGGCTGGGCCTGGCACAGCGGATGGACGATGAGTTCTTCGGCATGAACCCGCGGCGGATGAAGTCCGGCAGCTTCGCCTTCATGGCCCGCGCGGCCTTGAAGGAAGCCAGCCTGGGGGATGCGCTGGAGGGCATCCTCGGCTTCCTCGGCCTGGTGTTCGATGGCCTGTCGCCGCGCCTGGTGCGCCAGGGCGGCATGGCGGAGATCGTGCTGGAGGAGGCGCCGGGCGAGTCCCAGCGCGCCTTCGCCTATTTCACCCTGTGGATGATCGTCCACGGCCTGGCCTGCTGGCTGGCCGGGCGGCGCATTGCCATCCTCGCCATCGACCTGCGCTGCGCGGCGCCGGACTACATCGAGGACTACCGGGTGATGTTCAGCGACAACCTGCGCTTCGGCCGGCCGCGCACGCGCCTGCTGTTCAATGCCGACTGCCTGGAGCTGCCGGTGCGCCGTGGCGAGCGCGAGCTCAAGCGCTTCCTCGGCGGTGCGCCGGCCAACATCCTGGTGCGTTACCGCGACCCGCAAAGCCTGGCGGCGCGCATCCGCGCCTACCTGCGCAGCCTGCGCCCCGAGCGCTGGCCGGACCTGGAGGCGCTCTCCAGCCACTTCTACATGGCGCCTTCGACCCTGCGTCGCAAGCTGGCCCTGGAAGACCAGTCCTACCAGGCGCTCAAGGACCAGGTGCGCCGCGACCTGGCCATCGCCCGCCTGGACAGCGGCGAGGGCAATTTCGCCGAGCTGGCCTTCGAGCTGGGCTTCGCCGACGCCAGCGCCTTCTACAAGGCCTTCCGCAAATGGACCGGCACCACGCCCGGCCAGTACCGCGAGCTGATGCAGCCGGCCCCGCCGCCGGGCTGAGCTGGCCACTGGCCGTTGTCAAAAGCGCTCGCCCAGGTTGGCGCCATCGACATTGCCCCTGGGCAACGCCGGTCCGAAGATTCCGCTCACTACAAGAACAATGCGGAGTCACCGTCCATGCGCGACTACCACGAGGCTGCACGCCGATTCGACCTTGCCGACGCTTTCGCCGGCACCCTGGCGGGCACGCCGGACGCCCTCAACGCCTGCATCGAATGCTGTGACCGCCACGCCGAACCGGGGCGCGTGGCACTGGTCTGGGAAGGCCGTGACGGCCGCCGCGAGGACTGGACCTTCACCCGGCTGAAGGAGGCCAGCGCACGCTTCGCCCATTACCTGCGCGAACAGGGCATCGGCCCGGGGGATTGCGTCTCCGGCCTGCTGCCGCGCACGCCCGAGTTGCTGGTCACCATCCTCGGCACCTGGCGCATCGGCGCGGTCTACCAGCCACTGTTCACCGCTTTCGGCCCCAAGGCCATCGAGCACCGCCTGCAATGCGGCCAATCGCGCCTGGTGGTGGTGGACGCCGCCAACCGCGCCAAGCTGGATGAAGTGGCCCAGGTGCCGGCGATCCTCACGGTCGGTGGCAGCGAGCCGGCTGGCTGCGCCTTCTGGAATGCCCTGGCACAGCACGACGACGATTTCGAGCCGGTGCTGCGCCGTGCCGATGATCCGTTCCTGCTGATGTGCACCTCGGGCACCACCGGGCTGCCCAAGGCGCTGCAGGTGCCGCTGCGGGCGATCCTCGCCTTCGTCGGCTACATGCGCGATGCGGTGGGCCTGCGCGAGGACGACCGCTTCTGGAACCTGGCCGACCCGGGCTGGGCCTACGGGCTTTACTACGCAGTGACCGGCCCCCTGGCCCTGGGCCACGCCACCACCTTTTACGAGGGTGGCTTCAGCGTCGAAAGCACCTGCCGGATCATCCGTGAGCTGGGTATCACCAACCTGGCCGGCTCGCCCACGGCCTTCCGCCTGCTGCTGGCGGCGCGGGAGCAGGTGGAGCCCGAGCTCAAGGGCCGGCTGCGCGCGGTGAGCAGTGCTGGCGAGCCGCTGACCCCGGAGGTGATCCGCTGGTTCGGCGAGGGCCTGGGCACCCCCATCCACGACCATTACGGCCAGACCGAGTTGGGCATGGTGCTGTGCAACCACCACGAGCTGGCGCACCCGGTGCGCATCGGCGCCGCCGGTTTCGCCGTGCCCGGCCACCGCGTGGTGGTGCTGGATGACGCCCATCGCGAGTTGCCGGCGGGGCAGCCGGGCATCCTCGCCATCGACCGCGCCCGCTCGCCGCTGTTCTGGTTCCCCGGCTACCTGGGCGGCACCACCAAGGCGTTCGTCGGCGACTACTACCTGAGCGGCGACACCGTGGAGCTGAGCGCGGACGGCAGCATCGCCTTCGTCGGCCGCTCGGACGATGTGATCACCACTTCCGGCTACCGGGTCGGGCCCTTCGATGTGGAGAGCGCGCTGATCGAGCACCCGGCCGTGGTCGAGGCGGCGGTCATCGGCAAGCCGTGCCCGGAGCGCACCGAGCTGGTCAAGGCCTTCGTCGTGCTCAAGCCCGGCCATGCCGCTGATGCCGGCCTGGCGGAGGCCCTGCAGCAGCACGTGCGCAAGCGCCTGTCCGCCCATGCCTACCCCCGTGAGATCGAGTTCGTCGCGGAACTGCCCAAGACACCCAGCGGCAAGATCCAGCGCTTCCTGTTGCGCAACCAGGAAATCGCCAGCGCCCAGGCGCGTGCCGCCCACTGACCACCAAGGAGCCCTAGACGTGCAGATAGAAAACAGAACCTTCCTGATCACCGGTGGCGGCTCCGGCCTCGGCCTGGCCACCGCCCGCACCCTGCTGCTGCAAGGCGCCCGGGTGCTGCTGGTGGACATCAACGCCGAAGCCGGTGCCGCCCGCGCCGCCGAACTGGGTGACAAGGCCCGCTTCCAGCGCGCCGACATCACCCGTGAAGACGAAGCCCAGGCGGCCGTTGCCGCCGCAATCGAAGCCTTCGGCGCGCTGCACGGCCTGGTCAACTGCGCCGGCATCGCCCCCGCCGAGAAGGTGCTGGGGCGCAAGGGCGTGCACGGGCTGGAGAGCTTCCGCCGGGTGGTGGAGGTCAACCTGATCGGCAGCTTCAACATGCTGCGCCTGGCCGCCGAAGCCATGGCCGGCAACGAGCCGAACGAGGAGGGCGAGCGTGGGGTGGCGATCAACACCGCCTCGGTGGCCGCCTTCGACGGGCAGATGGGCCAGGCCGCCTATTCCGCCTCCAAGGGCGGCGTCGCCGCCATGACCCTGCCGCTGGCGCGGGACCTGGCGCGCTCCGGCATCCGCGTGATGTGCATCGCCCCCGGCATCTTCGAGACGCCGATGATGGCCGGCATGCCCCAGGAGGTTCGCGATTCCCTGGCCGCCGACGTGCCCTTCCCGCCGCGCCTGGGGCGCCCGGACGAGTACGCCGCCCTGGCCGCTCACATCATCGGCAACCCCATGCTCAACGGCGAGGTCATCCGCCTGGATGGCGCGCTGCGCATGGCCGCGAAATAAGGAGCCCGTCATGAACGCGAAGATCGACCCCATCGTCATAGTCAGTGCCGCCCGCACCCCCATGGGCGGCTTTCTCGGTGACCTGCGCGAGATGACCGCCGCCGAGCTGGGCGCGGCCGCCATCGCCGCTGCCCTGGCGCGCGCCGGCCTGGCCGCCGACGCGGTGGACGAGGTGCTGATGGGCTGCGTGCTGCAGGCCGGCCAGGGCCAGGCTCCCGCGCGCCAGGCGGCACTGGGTGCCGGGCTGCCCCAGGGCGTGGTGTGCTCGACGGTGAACAAGATGTGCGGCTCCGGCATGAAGGCGGCGATGCTCGGCCACGACCTGCTGGCGGCCGGCAGTGCCGATGTGGTGATAGCGGGCGGCATGGAGAGCATGTCCAACGCGCCCTACCTGCTGGAGCGCGCGCGTTCCGGCTACCGCATGGGCCATGGCAAGGTACTCGACCACATGTTCCTCGACGGCCTGGAGGACGCCTACGACAAGGGCCGCCTGATGGGCACCTTCGCCGAGGATTGCGCCCAGTCCTACGGCTTCACCCGCGAGCAGCAGGACGCCTTCGCCATCGAATCCCTCACCCGCGCGCAGAAGGCCCTGACCGAAGGCCGCTTCGCTGCCGAGACGGTGGCGGTGCAGGCACGGGCCGGGCGTGAGCTGCGCAGCATCGAGGCCGACGAGCAGCCGCCCAAGGCGCGGCTGGACAGATCCCCACCCTGAAGCCGGCGTTCCGTGAGGGCGGCAGCGTCACCGCGGCCAACTCCAGCTCGATTTCCGATGGCGCGGCAGCGCTGCTGCTGATGCGCCTGTCGGAGGCGGACAAGCGCGGCCTCACGCCCCTGGCGCGGATCGCCGGCCATGCGTCCTTCGCCCAGGCGCCGGGGCTGTTCACCACCGCGCCGGTGGGCTCGATCCAGCGCCTGCTGGCACGCACCGGCTGGAACCTCGGCGATGTGGACCTGTTCGAGATCAACGAGGCCTTCGCCGTGGTGCCCATGGTGGCCATGCGCGACCTGGGCATCGCCCATGAACGCCTCAACGTGCACGGCGGCGCCTGCGCCCTCGGCCACCCCATTGGCGCATCCGGTGCGCGGGTGCTGGTGACCCTGCTGGGCGCGCTGAGCCAGTACGGCCTCAAGCGTGGCGTGGCCTCGGTGTGCATTGGCGGCGGCGAAGCCACGGCCGTGGCCATCGAGCGCCTGGACTGAAGGAGAACCCGATGATTCCGTCCGAACAAGACCTGCAGATACGTGACGTCGCCCGCCAGTTCGCCCAGGAGCGGCTCAAGCCCTTCGCCGCCGACTGGGACCGCGAACACCGCTTCCCGGCCGAGGCATTGCGCGAGATGGCCCAGCTGGGCTTCCTCGGCATGCTGGTGCCGGAGGAGTGGGGCGGTGCCGCCACCGGGCACCTGGCCTATGCCATGGCCCTGGAGGAGATCGCCGCCGGCGACGGTGCCTGCTCCACCATCATGAGCGTGCACAACTCGGTGGGCTGCATGCCGATCCTCAAGTTCGGCGATGAGGAACAGAAGCGCCGCTTCCTGCGCCCGCTGGCCGAAGGCTCGATGATCGGCGCCTTCGCCCTCACCGAACCCCAGGCGGGCTCCGACGCCAGCGACCTGCGCACCCGCGCGCGCCGTGATGGCGACCACTACGTGCTGGACGGTGCCAAGCAGTTCATCACCTCGGGCAGCCACGCGGGGATGGTCATCGTCTTCGCGGTGACCGACCCGGCCGCCGGCAAGAAAGGCATCAGCGCCTTCATCGTGCCCACCGACACGCCCGGCTACCAGGTGCTGCGGGTGGAGGAAAAGCTCGGCCAGCACGCCTCCGACACCTGCCAGATCCAGCTCGACGGGGTGCGCATCCCGGCCAGCCTGCGCCTGGGCGGGGAGGGCGAGGGCTACCGCATCGCCCTGTCCAACCTGGAGGGCGGGCGCATCGGCATCGCCGCGCAATCGGTAGGCATGGCCCGGGCGGCCTTCGAAGCGGCGCGCGACTACAGCCACGAGCGCCGCACCTTCGGCAAGCCGATCATCGAGCACCAGGCGGTGGCCTTCCGCCTGGCAGACATGGCCACGCAGATCGCCGTGGCGCGGCAGATGGTGCATCACGCCGCGGCGCTGCGGGAGGCGGGGCTGCCCTGCCTGACCGAGGCGTCCATGGCCAAGCTGTTCGCCTCGGAAATGGCCGAGAAGGTCTGCTCGGCGGCGATCCAGACGCTGGGCGGCTACGGCTACCTGAAGGACTTCCCGGTGGAGCGCATCTACCGCGACGTGCGCGTGTGCCAGATCTACGAAGGCACCAGCGACGTGCAGCGCATGGTCATCGCGCGGAGCCTGTAAGGGCGCCCGGACGTAGGGTGTGCTGCGCGCACCTGGAGTTCGCCGGAAGCGCCGAGCGGCGGTGCGCACGGCACACCCTACGGCACGTGTTCATCCGTCCTCGGTTTGAATCTTCGCAGGCAGAACCGATGGACCACGTCCTGATGGCGTGGCTTTCCAGGCTCAAACGAAACGGCGGGAGGGAGGCCCGAAGGCCTCCCGGGTTCAGCGGTAGGCGGGGTGCTCTTCCCCGCAATCGTAGGGCGGCTCGCCTCGCCGTTCCTCCGGCTCGGCCAGGCCGGAGCGCCGGAACATCAGGTAGGCGTCCAGCAGCAGGGCCTCCAGGCCGGAGAGCAGTTTCTCCTGGCGCACGGCCCTGTGGCTGTACTCGCAGTAGTCGGACTCGTCGCGGATGCGCTGGATCAGGTGCGTGGCCTGCACCAGGCGGTAGTTGCCCAGCGCGTAGCAACTGGCGCAGGACGAATCGGGGCGAACATCGAGTACGTACTCGGAGAAGTCTTCGAGCCGGGGGAACTGCAAGGGGTCTTCCATCACGTGTATCTCCTCACTGTCGTGTGCGCTGGCCGAGGCCTGGGTAGGGGCTTCGAACAGGTCGAGATGCGGGGCGCGGGCGTCGCGCGTGAGTACGTCGAAGTGCGGGCGGGGAAAGTACCGGATGTCAGGCACGGCGCTTGTCCTCGTGTCGGGCGAGACGATGTGAGGCTGCTGCGGGTGGTACAGGGTGCATGGCAAGGTCCTCGCGACAGGTGGATTTCCCGGCGTGCCGGGTGAGCGACGATCATGGCGGGGCCATGAGCTCAGGACTCTAGCGAGGGGCTTTGTAGGGGCTCAAGAATGATACGCGGTAGGCGGGGTCTTTCTCGAATGTGAGAAAGCGGGAACGTGCGGGGGAAGCAACGAGGGGGCCGGGTCGGCGCCCCTCGCGGGCTCAGGCGGGGCTGACCAGGGCCGCCGGCAGGCTAAGGCGCACGCGTGCGTAGCCGTCCTGGTTGGCGAAGGAGACGCCGCCGCCATAGCTCTCGCAGAGCGCCTTGACGATGGGCAGGCCCAGGCCCCAGCTCTTGGTTTCGCTCTTGGTGGAAATGAAATACGGGGTGGCGAGGTTGGTCAGCACTTCCTCGGGGAAGGCGCCCAGGTTGCTGACCTCGAACACCACCTGGTCATTTTCCATGTGCTGCGACACTTCGATTGGCGTGCCCGCATCGCCATGTTTGGCGGCGTTGAGCACCAGGTTGTCGAAGATGCGCAAGAAGGCCAGCTTGTCCCAGAACACCATCTGGTCCGCGCCCTCTGCCTGGAGGTCGAGCGGGTTCTCCACCTGCAGGCGCAGGTTGGCCACGGCTTCCTCCAGCAAGTGGGCCAGGGGCATCTGCTCACCGATCAGGCGGATGCCGCCGCCCATACTGACATGGGAGATGTCGAGGATGTTGGCGACCATCTTGTCGATGCGCCGGAGGTTGTCCTCCAGCAAGGTGATCATCTCTTCGGTGCGCCGCGCGGGGTTCTTCTGCATCAGCCCGGCCACCATCACGGCGGCGGCCAGGGGCGAGCGCAGGTCGTGGCTGAAGGAGCGCATGAAGCGCTCGAGCATGATCTTCTCCGCCCGCAGGTGCTCGCTTTGCGCCTCGGCCACCTCGCGCTGCTTCTCGACGTGTTCGAGCTTGATGTCCGATTTCATCAAGCTGGCGATGGTGGCGAGCATTTCGTCGGGGTTGATCGGGTGGGTCAGATAGGCTCGGGCACCGGTGTTGAGCCCCATCGCCTTGTCCTTGCCGCTCATGAAGGTGGCGGAGATGTTGATGATCGCCGGCAGCTTGTCGTGGCCGAGCCGCTGCTCGGCCTTCTGGATCAGCTCGAAGCCGCTCATGTCCGGCAGGTTGATGTCGAGGATCACCAGGTCCACGCCGCTTTCCAGGTGCGCCAGGCCGTCGGCGCCGTTGGCGGCTTCGAGCACCTCGTAGTGGGGCTCGGCGCCGAGGATCTTGCGCAGCACGTAACGATTGGCATCCATGTCGTCGATGATGAGGATTCGCCTAGTTCGCATCGTGATATCTCCCTGCCAGGCGCTGCACATGGTGCAGGAGCGTCTCGGCATGGTTGGGATGGGACTTGTTGAGGATCGCCTGGCAGCGGCTGCCGAGGAGGGCGCGTTCGTCGTCATTCATCTGCTTGGCGGTGTTGACCAGCACCCGTGAGTGCATGCTCCAGTCCATGCTTTCCAGCAGGTCCTCGCCGGAAATGTCCGGCAGGTCGAGGTCGAGGATGATGATGTCCGGGCGCACGGCATGCAGCTTGTCGATGCTGGAGCTGGCGTTCTCGGCCTCGATGATCACCGGCTCGTAGGGCTGCAGCAGGTGGCTGATCAGGTAGCGGTCGGCCGGGCTGTCGTCGATGACCAGGATGGTGGTGCCGGCCAGGCTGGCCAGCACCGGCTGGCGCTGGTTGTACTCGCGCGCCACCAGGGCGTGGAAGCGGCTGCCGCGCCCCGGCTCGCTGCTGAGGTGGATGTCGCCCTTGAGCAGGTTGGCCAGGCGCAGCGCCAGGGGCAGGCCCAGGCCGTTGCCGTGGACCTGCATGCCGGGCGCGCGGATGCGGGCGAACTCTTCGAAGATGCGTGACTGGTTCTCCACCGAGATGCCGAGGCCGGTGTCTTCCACGACGAACTCCAGGTTGTCTTCGTCGGGCTGGAAGCAGCGCAATGTGACGCTGCCCCTGGGGGTGTACTTGAAGGCGTTGCTGATCAGGTTGCGCATGATCTGGAACAGGCGGTTGCGGTCCGTGTCCAGGGGCAGGTCGAAGGCGGGCTCGGCAATCTCCCAGGTCAGCTCCGGGTAGCGCATGGCCAGAGCACCGGTGAACTGGCGCAACTGGTCGAGGAAGTCGCTCAGTTGGAAGCGCTCGGGCACCACTTCCATGCGCCCGGACTCGGTCTCGGCCAGGTCCAGCAGTTCGTTGACCAGCTGCGACAGGTCACTCGCAGCGTCGGCGATGAAGCGCATCTGCTTGTGCTGCTCGGTGTTGAGGGTGCCGTCCACGCCACTGAGCAACAGCTTGGAGATGTTCTCGATGATGTTGATCGGCGTGCGGAATTCGTGGGTCATGTTGGAGAAGAAGCGGCTGCGCGCCTCGCTGGCATCCTTCAGCTCGGAGGAGGCCTTCTCCAGCTCCGAATAAAGCGCCACCACGCCCTTGTTGGTGTTTTCCAGCTCGAGGTTGGTGGCTTCCAGCTCCTGCTGCTTGCCCTGCAGTTCGGCGGTGGTCAGCAGCAGTTCGGAGCCGCGCACCTGGAGCTCCACGTAGGGGTCGGCGGCGCCTTCGGCTTGCAGCTGGCGGCGGATCTGCTGGATCGAATGCTCGTCCGGCAGGGGCCGGGGCGGGTGCACGGCCTTGCAGGCGCGGATGTGGGTGCCGCTGGGCGAGGTGTCGATCTGGAACTCGTCCATCAACCGCTGGGCCCCGCGCAGGCCGACGCCCATGCCGGTGGGCGACACGTAGCTGCCATCGAGGATGCGGTCGATGTGAGGGATGCCGCCGCCCTTGTCCAGCGCATCGAAGCAGATGCCCTTGACCAGGCCACGGCTGTCGAGGCGCAGGTCGAAGTTGAATACCCCGCTGCCGGCGTATTGATAGACGTTGCGTGCCAGCTCGGAGACCGAGGTGGCCAGGCGAATCTGTTCCAGGGGCGAAAGCCCCAGCCAGGCGGCGATCTGCTTGGCGCTCTGGCGGCAGCTGACCACGTCCACTTCGTTGATGATGCTGACACTGGTGATGCGGCGTTTGTCGCTAGCCATTCTTCACCACCACCACTGTCGCATCGTCGTTGAGGCGCTTGTGATCGCGGTGGATGAGCGCGGCGATCACCCCCGGGTGACGAACGCGCAGGCCAGGATAGGCGTTGAGGTCGAGTTTGGTGCTGATGCCGTCCGAGGCGAGGATCATGATCGAGCTGTCATCCCAGGGATAACTGAAGGTATGGATACGACCGATGCGGTAGCCGACCGTTCCATTGCTCGATGCCATGCTGCGGGCCTTGTCGGTGAGCAGGCTGCCGGCGATGTTGCCGATGCCGCAGAACTGCACCTGGCGTTGCGCGGGCTGGACCTCGGCGATGGCAGCGGCACCGCCCCGGGTGGACATCAAGGCGCGGTGCAACTGCTCCATCAGTGCCTGCAGGGGGATGTGCGGGTCATGGCCGAGAAACACCTCGCGCGCCTTCTGGCTGGCAGTGCTGGCGGCATGGCCATGACCCAGGCCGTCGCAGACCAGCACGCGGTTGCCGAGCACGGCCCAGGCGTCGCCGCTGAGGGTCTCGCCGGGGTAGGGCGTGCACACGGTGCCCACCTGCAGGGCGCCAGCGGCCGGGCGCTGGCCCAGGTGGAAGCGGGCCTGCACCACGGTACCGAGACCCGGCTGGGAGAACAGGTCGAAGCCATCGGACATGCGCTGGATGGCACCGAGGCCGGCGCCCATGGTGCCGGTGGTGGAGTAGTTGTCGCTCAGGCACTGGGCCACGTTGGTCATGCCGGGACCACGGTCCACCGCGGTGACTTCGAGGCCGGCTTCGTCGCAGCGGAACAGCAGCTCGCCCTGGCCGGCGTGGTTGATCAGGTTGCGGGCCATTTCCTGCACCACCACGGTGAGGCGACCGAGCAGGGTTTCATCGCCGGTCAGCTGGCTGGCGTGGCGCACCACGGTGCGGCGCACGGCATCCACATGGGCGCTGTCGGACACCTCGAGCAGCAGGTGGCAGCTGGGGATCATTTCCATTTCCACAGCTCCACCCGCGTGCCTTCGCCGGGACGGGTGTCGATGGCGAACTCGTCCACCAGGCGCCGCGCACCGCTGAGGCCCAGGCCGAGCCCGCCGCCGGAGGTGTAGCCATCCACCATGGCGCGCTCCAGGTCGGCGATGCCGGGGCCCTGGTCGCTGATGCTCAGGCGCACCGCCGCGCGGCCGTCGCGCAGGCAGCTCTCGATCACGCATTCGCCACCGCCGCCGTAGATCAGGGCGTTACGTGCGATCTCGCTGGCGGCCGTCACCACCTTGGTCTGGGATATCAGGCCGAGCCTGGCTTCCTCAGCGGCTTTGCGCACGCGTTGGCGGATGACGACGATGTCAGTCTCCTGCTTCAGCGGAAGCGTTTCGGTCTTCGTCACGCTCTTGCTCCAGGATCAGGTCGTCGTCAGCCACGGTTTTTTCCAGCCAGCGCATGCCTTTCTCGACATTCAGCGCAGTGGCGATGCCCTCCAGCGAGAGGCCCAGCTCCACCAGGGTGATGGCCACGGCGGGCTGCATGCCGACGACAATGACCTTGGCGTCGAGGATGCGGGAAACGTTGGCGATGTGGGAAAGCATTCGGCCGATGAAGGAGTCGACGATTTCCAGGGAGGAGATATCGATCAGTACGCCCTTGGCCTTGTGCCGCACGATCTGTTCGGTGAGGTCTTCCTGGAGGTCCAGGGCGAGCTGGTCATGCATGTCCACCTGGATGGTCAGCATGAGGTATTTGCCCATCTTCAGGATCGGGATTCTGTCCACCATGGTGCGTTCCCCTTAGCGGCCGCCGACCAGGCGGACGTTCAGTTCCTTGAGCGCCAGCTGGAAGGCGTCGGCCAGGGATGCCTTGGTCATCACGTCACCCAGCTCGACGCCGAGGTGGACGATGGTGGCGGCGATCTGCGGGCGGATGCCGCTGATGATGCACTTGGCGCCCATCAGCTTGGCGGCGGTGATGGTCTTGAGCAGGTGCTGGGCGACCATGGTGTCGACGGTGGGCACGCCGGTGATGTCGATGATGGCGATGTCGGACTCGGTCTCGACGATCTTCTGCAGCAGCGCTTCCATCACCACCTGGGTACGGTTGCTGTCCAGGGAGCCGATCAGCGGGATGGCCAGCACGCCTTTCCACAGCTGCACCACGGGGGTGGAGAGTTCCAGCATGCTTTCCTGCTGCTCGCGGATCACCGTTTCACGGCCGGCCATGAAGGCTTGCATGCTGTACAGGCCGAGCTTGTCGAGCAGGCGCGTGGTGGTCCAGATCAGCTCGATGGCGTTCTCCCCGCGGTCCTGGATGCGCTGGAACAGCGGCTCCTTGAGGGAGAGCACGAAGGTGGCGGTTTCCGACGGGGTGAAGCCTTGGCGGCTCTGGGCCTGGGACAGGCGCTCAAGCAGCGAGCGCACGGGCTTCCAGCCTGCTGCCTGGATGTCGTCACCGCTTTCGGCGATGGCGGCGGTCAGGGCCCTGAGCAGCTCCCGGGAGTTCTCCTGCACGGTGCGGTCGTCGATCAGGTCGGAGCGGATGCCAGCCTTGCGCTGGGCGGCCATCCATTCGTCAAGGATCGGCTTTTCGTTTTGCTTCAACAGATCGGCTAGAACGGCGGTGGACATTGTTATCTCCCTGTCGGATGGCTCGTTGAAGAGCGGTTCGGTTTTCGACCACGAAAAAGTGCCCAACACTAGCGAGGCGCACGGGTAAAACGGAGCACGAAGCGGCGGAGTCTACTGGCGTTTCGGGCCTCCGTCGCGCACAGCCGCAACGGGCTTCGGCAATAGGAACGCAGCGGCGCCATTTGGTGCGACAAGAAGATGGATGAAGCGTGCTGCAGCCCACGATTCCGGGCGCCTCATCGGCGCGATTCGCAGGGCGGCACCGCCCGCGCGCGACCGGCGTGACGCCCCGTTGAACGTGACCGCCCGGTCGGTTCGGGGGAACCACCGGCGTAGGCGGTGTTTCCAACGTCCATATAGCACCGAGTCGGAGGACCGAGAGATGCCAGCCAGCCTGACCCGTTTCGCCACCGAGCCTGCACGCCGCGCCTACGTTGCCGCCCGGGTGGGACACGCCGAGCCCGAGCTGCTGTTCTTCGAGGGCGATGGACGCACGCCCAACAGCCGCTTCCCCGTACTGCTCTATCGCGCCGCGCTGCTGGGGCAGGTGGACCGTGCCGAAGCCTTCGAGAAGCGCTTCGCCGCCCATCGCTGGGCACCTCTGTGGCGCGACGGGGTGTTCGACTACCACCACTACCACGCCAGTGCCCACGAGGCCTTGGGTGTCGCCACCGGCAGCGCACGGTTGATGCTCGGTGGCGAGAACGGACGGGAAATCACCGTGCGCGCCGGGGACGTGCTGGTGTTGCCGGCAGGCACCGGGCACTGCTGCCTGGAAGCCAGCGAGGACTTCCTGGTGGTGGGGGCCTATCCGCGCGGGCAGGAGGCCTATGACATCCAGCGCGCGGGCACCGATCGCTACCTGGCCTCGGTGCGGCGCATCGCCCAGGTGCCGACGCCGGTGGCCGACCCGCTGACCGGGCGCGACGGCGTGCTGACCCAGGCGTGGCGCGTGGCCTGACGCCCGGCTTGATCGGCTGTCGCCGTCGGTGCACCCTCGGCCATCGCCCTGAGCGCCGCGACCGAGGAAGAACCCCATGCTGACCAGGCCCCTGGCCCTGTTGCCCGTGCTGCTGGCCGCCCAGGTGCAGGCTGCCGAGCCGCCACCGGACGGCAAGCAACCGGCCAACGCCTTCGAGGCGGCGTTCTCCATGACCCTGGTCTCGCCGATGATCAGCGTCATCGCCACCACCGACCTCAGCAGTGACGAGAAGCAGCTCAAGCTGAGCCGTGCCCGCGAGGATGCCCTGGCCTTCGTCGCGTCCGCCGGGGTCATCCGTGGGCCGCACCTGGAGCAGGCCCTGCAGCTGCTGCGCGACGGCTCGGCCACTAGCGACATGGCCTGGGCCCAGGCCATCGCGGCGAGACCCTGACGCCAACCATTGGTCACCCTTACACAACCTTTACCCAGCGGCAGTGAGCGGCGATTCCGCGCCGTTGTCTGATCCTGTGTCCCGGTCCATTCCTTCACCGGGCACAGGAGGAGTCATGTTTCGTCGTTTGCCCCAGGTTGCCCTGTTGCTGGGAGCCGCCGCCCTGGCCGGCCAGGCTTCGGCCCACGGGCATGATGCCGGCCCGGCCGTGATCGGGGCGGTCGTGGGGGCCGTTGTCGGCGGTGCCATCGTCGCGTCGCGCCCGGCCCCGGTCTATGTACAGCCCGCCCCGGTGTACGTGGCACCGCCTCCGGTCGTCTATGCGCCTCCACCGCCGCCCCCGCCGGTCTATTACTACCCGGCACAACCGGTGTACTACCAGCCGGCGGTGGTCGCCCAACCCGTCTACTACGGCCCCGGCCCTTACTACGGTCCGCCGCGCCACTGGCACGGCGGCGGCCCGCGCCGCTGGTGATCGAGGAGGAAACAGGCCCCGCTCAGGCGGGGCCTTTTCGTTTCTGGGTGGCGTGGAAACGGTGATGAGGCGGCGATGCTGCGCATCGCTTGGCGAATGAATTCGCCCCTACAGGTTGGTCATCCGTGGGGCGGGTGAAACCCGCGAGGCCTTGCACCGCTCATGTCGGGTTGCACCCGACCTACGACTACGTGGCAGCGGCGTACGTAGGATGGTGTAGAGCGAAGCGAAACCCATGCGGTGCGAGTGTGGGAATCCATTCCGTAGGGCGGGTGAAACCCGCGAAGCCTTGCACCGCCCATGTCGGGTTGTACCCGACCTACAGCAACGCAGCCCGATTCGTGTGCGCCTCGATGGCCCTCAACCCGGCCGGCGTTTGCCGAATACGGTCTTGGGGGATTTGCCGAAGAAGGCAGTGAAGGCCGCGCTGAAATTGTTCGGGTGGCGATAGCCCACCTGCCAGGCCGCCTGGGCCACCTGGCAGCCGGATTCCAGCAGCAGGTGGGCCTTGTGCATGCGCATTTCCAGCAGCAGGCGATGGGGGGTGGTGGCGAAGCAGTGGTGGAAGCCTTGCTTGAGCTTGAACGCATTGAGCCCCACGGCCGCACAGAGGTAGGCGACGGTCAACGGCTGGTCCAGCCGCGCCTGCATCAGTTCGCGGGCCTGGTGCAGCCGCTCGATGTCCGCCTGGCTGAAGCGCGCAGTCGGGCTGGGGGGCGGGGCTTCCAGCGCCTCCAGTTGCATGGCCAGCAGGCTGAGCGCGTGGATGTGCATCTGCAGCGGGCCGCCCGTTGGTTGTTCCAGGGCGAGGGCCAGGGCGTTGACATGGGCCGTGCTGGCCGGGGCGGTGGGGCCACCGGCCAACTGGCACAGGCTGCCATCGCCCAGCAACTGCCCGGCGCGCTCGGCACCCAGGTAGCGGGTGAGCAGGCGGCGGTCCGCCAGCAGGCGCAGTTGCGAGACTTCCTGCGCCGCGTCGTAGCGGCGTTCGCCGCTGCCGCCGTGGAAGCGGCTGACCGTGGTCCGCCCGGCCTCGAAGGCCAGCGCCGAACCGTCGCGTCCCAGGTAGCCGGAGCGGCCGCGCAGGCCGAAGGTGATCACCAGCATGGGCTCCGGGTGCGGGTTGATGGATTCCTCCACCAGCGGTCGGTTGGGCAGGTAGCGCGTGCTCACCAGCGCCAGGCCATCGTCCAGCGACAGGCGCTCCGTGCGGCAGTCGCCGAATGCGGCGGGCAGGCGGATGCGCTGGCCGCCAGGGTGCGGCGTGGGGTCCGACGCCAGTTGCGCGGGGGTGATCCGCTGGCTCCTTGTGCTGCCCTGTGCCGTTGCCATCTGCCTGCCTCCGTTGGCCGCGCTGCGGATTCCATGGATATCGATCCGTTTCCCATAGTTCTATGGATGATACTCATTCTCGATAATCCCTGGCATCTCCATGAACGCCGGGCGCCGCCTGGCACGGCGGTACAGAGGAGAGGCACCCATGGAAACCCTATCGATACACCCCTTGCAGGATTGCTGGGACAACCTGCTGGCGAGCGTGCGGGCCGACGCCTTGCGAGTGGCGCTGGAGCGCAGGCTGTTCGCTGCACTGGAGCAGCCGCTGGACGCAGCGGCGGTCGCCGCAACCCAGGGCTGGCAGGCATCGCCCACACGGGCGCTGCTGGACCAGCTGTGGAGCATGGGCCTGCTGTCGCGGAGCGAAGCGGGCGAGGGCGCCTACCGCAACGCGCCGGTGGCCGCCTGCTACCTGCACCCGCAAGCGCCGCGCTACTGCGGCGATGCGTTGCTGTTCCGCCTGCGTACCTTGCGGGCGGTCGGTGCGCAATTGGAAGGCCGACTTGTCGGTGAGGTGCCGGCCGGGCCGCCGCCGGGGGGCTGGGCCGAAGCGGCGCGGGTGCAGATCGCCCAGGAGCAACGTGCGGTAACGGTCGACACCGCATTGGCCCTGATACAGCGCCTGGAGGCTTTCACCGGCGCGCCGCGGCTGCTCGACCTGGGTGGCGGCCCCGGCCTGGTGGCCATCGCCCTGGCCCGCGCCAACCCGCAGTTGCATGGCGTGGTGTTCGACCTGCCTGACTCCGCCGCCGTGGCCTGGGAGAACATCACCGCTGCAGGGCTCGGCGGGCGGCTGGAGGCGCGGGGCGGCGATCTACTGCACGACGCCCTCGGCAGCGGTTATGACCTGGTCTGGTGCTCGTCGGTGTTGCACTTCATGCCGGACCCGCCCGCCGCGCTGGCGAAGATTTATCGGGCGCTGTGCCCGGGCGGCACCCTGGTCTGCGCCCACGCCGAGGTACCGATGCAGGCGGCCGATGCGGCGCGGGTGCTGCCCTATTACCTGGGGCTGCGCATGCAGGGCCGTTACCTGCCGCTGCCGGGTGAGCTGGTCACGGTGCTGGAAGCAGTGGGCTTCGAGGTGACCGGGCAGTTGCCGGCGGTGACCTTCCCCCTGGCGCCGGTAACGGTGCAGATCGCCCGGCGACGCTAGCGGAACCCTTGGCACGGGGTGCGTTATAGGCGCCCGTTCCCAGGAGTGGGCCCCTTAGCACCAATCGGTCGAAGGGCCGGCCAAGGGCGGACGGACTATCACTGTCTATGCTTGGACGACTTTTTTCAGCGGGCCTGTCGATCCGGCCCGCTGCCGTTCGACTATGGATGCAAGCCCCACAACAAGGAGCGAATGATGAAGTACCTGTGCCTGATCTACTTCGACGAGACCGTGCTCGACTCCATGCCCGCCGAGCGCTTCGAATCCATCGTCGGCCACTGCATGGAATACGAGCAGCGCCTGCAACGCAGCGGCCAGTACATCGCCGCCGAGGCGCTGCAATCCACCGCGACCGCCACCACGCTGCGCCTGCAGGGCGACAAGCTGTCGATCACCGACGGCCCCTTCGCCGAGACCCGCGAGCAACTGGGCGGCTTCTACCTGATCGATGCCAAGGACCTCAACGAGGCGATCCAGATCGCGTCGAAGATCCCGCCGGCCCGCCTGGGCTGCATCGAGATCCGCCCGATCAAGGAACTGCCCAGGCTCTGAAACGGAGGAACCCCCGATGAAGATCGAATCCCATCCCGTGGTCAGCCACGAACAGTGGCTGGACGCCCGCAAGGAGCTGCTGCGCAAGGAGAAGGACTTCAACCGCCTGCGTGACGAACTCAGCGCCGCCCGCCGCGACCTGCCCTGGGAGCGGGTGAGCGATACCTACCGCTTCGAGGGCCCCACGGGGCAGGAGACGCTGGAGCAGCTGTTCGCGGGCCGCAGCACCCTGGTGGTCTACCACTTCATGTTCGGGCCGGGGTGGAAGGAGGGCTGCGACGGTTGCTCATTCCTCGCCGACCATTTCGACGGCGCCAACCTGCACCTGGCCCACCACGACGTCAGCCTGGTGGCCGTCTCCCGTGCGCCTTGGCAGGAGTTCCAAGACTTCAAGCGGCGCATGGGCTGGGCGTTCAAGTGGGTGTCGTCCCACGGCTGCGCGTTCAACGCCGACTTCGGCGTCAGCGCCACGCCCGAGGCGATCGCCGCCGGCACCGCCCGCTACAACTACGACACCAGCCGCGACCCCGGCGAGGAGATGCCTGGGCTCAGCGTGTTCTTCCGCCTGCCCTCGGGGGAGGTGTTCCACACCTATTCCACCTACGCGCGCGGGCTGGACATGCTGGTGGGCACCTACAACTTCCTCGACCTGCTGCCCAAGGGCCGCGACGAGGACGAGATCATGGACTGGGTGCGCCACCACGACCGCTACGAAGGCGCTGGCCCGCGCCACGACTGCTGCTCGGCCAAGGCCGGGGGCGATTGATGGAGGTGACCCAGGCCCGCCAGCGGGTGGAAGCGGCCTACCGCGAGGAGTCGCGCCGGGTGCTGGCGACGCTGATCCGCCTGCTGGGGGATTTCGAGCTGGCGGAGGAGGCGTTGCACGACGCCTTCATCGCCGCCGTCGAGCAGTGGCCGGTCGACGGCGTGCCGGCCAACCCGCGCGCCTGGCTGGTGTCGGCGGGGCGCTTCAAGGCCATCGACGCCTTGCGCCGGCGCGCCCGTTTCGATGCGCGCCAGGCGCAGTTGATCATCGAGCTGGAGCGTGACGAGCCCGAGGAGATCGAGGATGTGGAAGACGACCGCCTGCGCCTGATCTTCACCTGCTGCCACCCGGCGCTGCCGGCGGACGCCCAGGTGCCGCTGACCCTGCGCGAGGTGTGCGACCTGAAGACCGAGGAGATCGCCCGGGCCTTTCTCGCCACGCCGTCGACCATCGCCCAGCGCATCGTCCGCGCCAAGGCGAAGATCCGCGATGCGCGCATTCCCTACCAGGTGCCGGCCATGGCCGAGCTGCCGGAGCGCCTGGATAACGTGCTGCGGGTCATCTACCTAGTGTTCAACGAGGGCTACTCGGCCACCTCTGGGGATTCGCTGACCCGCGCCGATCTTTCGGCCGAAGCCATCCGCCTGGGGCGCCTGCTGCTGGAGCTGCTGCCGGATTCGGAAGTCATGGGGTTGCTGGCGCTGATGCTGCTGCACGATTCGCGGCGCCAGGCCCGCACCGGCGTGGATGGCGAGCTGGTGTTGCTGGAGGACCAGGACCGTGCGCTGTGGAACCGCCAGCAGATCGACGAGGGCTGCGCCCTGGTGGAGCGCGCCCTGGCGTCGCGGCGCATCGGTATGTACACGCTGCAGGCGGCCATCTCCGCCGTGCACGCCAGCGCCGCCACGCCCGAGGCCACCGACTGGGCGCAGATCGTCGCGCTCTATGGCGTGTTGCAGCGCGGCATCGGCTCGCCGGTGATCGAACTCAACCGCGCGGTGGCGGTGGCCATGCACCAGGGGCCGGAAGCCGGGCTGGTGCTGATCGAGGCCATCCTCGAGCGCGGCGAGCTGCGCGACTACCAGCTGGCGCACTCGGCTCGCGCCGATCTCTACCGCCGCCTCGGCCGCCGCGACGAGGCCCGCGCGGCCTACCGGGTGGCACTGGGGCTGACCCGCCAGGACACCGAACGGCGCTTCATCGAGCGGCGCCTGGCGGAACTGGGGCAGTGATGTGGATTGCCCGGGCTGAAGCCCGGGCTATGGGTTTTCAGGGTTGGACCACGAAGGAGAAACAGCATGAGCAGCAATGAACAGGCCGTCGCCGAGATCCAGGCCCTGCTGGCCGATTGGGCCGAGGCGGTACGCAGCAAGGACGTGAAGCGCATCGTCGGTTTCTATGCCGAGGAGGTGGTGGCCTATGACGCCATCCTCCAGCTGCAGTTCGTCGGTCGTGAGGCCTATGGCGCCCATTGGGCCTACTGCATGGAGATGTGCCAGGGACATTCGATCTTCGACCCGCAGCACGTGAAGATTCGCGCCAGTGGCGATGTCGGCTTCGCCCACTTCCTCTGCCTGTGCGGCGGCACCAACGCCGAAGGGGTCGAACAGCAGGGCTACATGCGCGTCAGCTGCGGCTACCAGCGCAGCGGCGGTAAGTGGCGCATCGTCCATGACCACTTCTCCGCGCCCTTCGACATGGAGAGTGGCCAGGCACTGTTCGACCTGCAGCCCTGATCAGGCGCCGAGGCGGCGGAAGTGTTCGAGCATGCGCTGGGCGTCTGCCTCGTTGCCGCTGAACAGCTCGAAGGCCTTCACCGCCTGGAACACCGCCATGGTGCCGCCGTCCAGGGTGCGGCAACCGAGGGCGCGGGCGTCCTTGAGCAGCTGGGTTTCCAGGGGGAAGTAGACGATCTCGGCCACCCACAGGGCGGGCCGTAGCAACTCGGCCGGCACCGGTGTGCCGGGCAGCTTGGCCATGCCCATGGGCGTGGTGTTGACCAGGCCGTCCGCCGTCGCCAGGGCGCCGGGCAGGTCCTCGCCCGCGTGGGCACGGCCGGCGCCGAAGTGCTGGTTGAGGTTGTCCGCCAGACTCTGGGCGCGCCCGGCGTCGACATCGAATATCACCAGCGTGCCGACGCCTTCGGCGAGCAGCGCATGGGCCACTGCGGCACCGGCGCCACCGGCCCCCATCTGCACTACGCGCTCACGGGCGACGTCGCCCAGGCCACGGCGGAAGCCTTCGGCGAAGCCCAGGCAGTCGGTGTTGTGGCCGACGCGTCGACCGCCACGCAGCACCACGGTGTTCACCGCGCCGATGCCGCGTGCCTCGGGGGAGAGCTCGTCGAGCAGCGGGATGATCGCCTGCTTGCAGGGGAAGGTGATGTTGAGCCCGGTGAAGCCGGTGCGCTCGGCGGCTTCCAGCAGCTGGGGCAGGGCGCTGACATCGAGCTGGAGCGGGTCGAGGTCGATCAGCCGGTAGAGGTAGCGCAGGCCTTGGGCATCGCCTTCGTGCTCGTGCAGGGCAGGGGTGCGCGAGGCCTGGATGCCTGAGCCGATCAGGCCGGCGAGAACGCTTGCATGTGCAGTCATGGCCTCACCCCGCGAGCCGCTTGGCGAAATGCTGCACGCCGGCGCGGTAGCCGTCGCTGCCCAGGCCGCAGATGACCCCGACGGCGATGGCGGAGACGAAGGAGTGCTGGCGGAATTCCTCGCGCTTGTGGACGTTGGAGAGGTGCACCTCGACCACCGGCAGCTCGCTGGCCACCAGGGCGTCGCGGATGGCGACCGAGGTGTGGGTCCAGGCACCGGGGTTGATCAGGATGCCGGCGCAGCGGCCGCGCGCCTGGTGGATCCAGTCGATCAGCTGGCCTTCGTGGTTGGTCTGGCGGCATTCGACCTCAAGGCCCAGCGCAGCGCCCGTTTCGCAGCACAGCCGCTCGATATCGGCGAGGGTTTCGTGGCCGTAGTTGGCGGGCTCGCGGGTGCCGAGCATGTTCAGGTTGGGGCCGTTGAGGACCAGCAGGGTGGGGGACATCGCGGACATTTCTCCATTGTTATGAACCCTCCCGAATGCACGGGGAGCGTTGCAATGAAAAATGTACTAACTGGTTAATTTAATCAATCGATGGCGGGCGGGCGGTGGGTTTGCCTTGGGTTATTTCGTTCGATAATCGGTCACTCGACGGCGTCGCCCGTGTCCAGCAGCACCGGCCCACTGCCCAGGTCGGAGAGTTCATCGCCGGGGTTGCGCAGGGGGCAGACCTCCATGGTCAGGCAGCCGCAGCCGATGCAGCCGTCGAGTTGGTCGCGCAACTGGGTGAGGCGACGGATGCGTTCGTCCAGCTCCGCCTTCCAGCGCGCCGAGAGCGCATGCCAATCGGCGGCGGTGGGCGTGCGACCTTCCGGCAGGGTCATCAGCGCCGCGTGGATGGACGCCAGGGGGATGCCCAGGCGCTGGGCCACCTTGATCACCGCCACCCGCCGCAGCACCTCCCGTGGATAGCGGCGCTGGTTGCCGGCGTTGCGGGTGCTGCTGATCAGTCCCTTGGCTTCGTAGAAGTGCAGGGTGGAGACCGCCACCCCGCTGCGTTCGGCCACCTGGCCCACCGTCAGCGCCTTGCCGATGTTGCTCGCCGTCACCTTGGGCATGCGTGCCATTTCCTCTTGACCTCAAGTTAAGTTGAGGTTTTACCCTCGCCGCCAGCATTGCACAACGGTAGAAGGAGTTTCGGCATGACCAACGAGCATTTGCAGGGCGTCGTCTCATCCATTCATTTCGCGGCCGACCCGGCTTGCCTGCCGGCGCTGGTGGAGGACCTGGGGGTGCGCCTGGCCGCCTGCCTGAAAGCCCAGGTGGGGCTGCTGTCCACCAGCCTGGAGACGAGCGCCGATGGCCGCTGGCTGATCCAGCGCAGCCGCTGGGCCTCGGCCGATGCGGCGCAGGCGGCCCTGGACGGCGACTCCTGCAGCGCGCGCCTGCTGGGTGAGGCGATCTGGCGCTACGGCGCCAAGGCGGTGCGCTTCGATGCGCCCGAGGAGGCATGACGGCTCGTCCGGCAGCTCGGTGAAGGTCTGGGGAGGTTGGAATAACGAGGAGGTTGGGGCGGGGTGTCGCATGAATGACTCGCCCGGCAATGCCGGGCGAGCCGAGGGGCTTACTCGTAGCTCATGGTGTAGGTGATGCTGGTGCTGACCTGGCCAGGCAGGGCATCTGCGCCGCGCGGCGCGTGGTATGCCGCGAAAAGGCCAATGAAGGCGTTGCCGCCTGCGCCGCTGAGCTCTTCGAGGTTGTTTTCGCCGGTGGCGAGGTTGATGGGCTCCTGGTCCTTGTTGAACAGCTGCACCGCGACGTTGGAGGCGTCAGCGCCGCTGAGCTCGTTCTTCAGGGTACCGGTGGCGGGGTCGACGTTCGGGCCTATCTCGAAGTGCGCCTTCACCTTGGAACCCTGGGTGCAGTTGGAGAGTGCGATCACGAATGGGGTGAGGCCGGCATTCTGGCCTTCCACGAGGGAGCTCTGGGAGACGACCGGCAGTTGCACGGTCTGGTTAAGGGTAGGGGTGGCGATATCACAGGTCTTGCTGGAAACCTCGCCCTTGATGGTGACGGTGCCGTCGAATGCGAGCGCCAGACTGCTCAGGCCAAAACCTACCAGTGCCGCGCTGGTGGTGAGGAACTTCTTCATTTATCTCTCCTTGATGGCGCCTGGCTCCACGCGCCGGATTAAAGGTTGACCTCAAGAGTCGGAACCAGAACCGAATCGCGCTGCAGCCTCGATAATGAGAGCTGGATCGCATTCAGCAGAGCGAGCGCAATGATAACGAGGGCTTTCTAGGTCGAATGGAGTCCGTAATCCATGTGGGTTGTAGGAATAGTCGCCCCGTCAGCAGGCTAGTTCCGAGGAGTTTGCCTCCGTGTCCGTTCGGCGGGTTCCGACCTGAGAATCGTTGGGTGGCTCTTGCTAAAATCTCCCTCTTTATCAACGAGTCAGTACCTTGGACATCGACCTGGCGCGCACCTTCCTCGAAATCGTTCGTAGCGGCAGCTTCGTCGCCGCCGCCGAGCGCCTGCATGTGACGCAGACGGCGATCACCGCTCGGGTGCAGAACCTGGAGAACCAGCTGGGCTGCAAGCTCTTCGTGCGCAACCGCGCCGGTGCGAGGCTGACGGCCGAAGGCGAGGTGTTCGTCGGTCACGCCACGCAACTGGTGCAGACCTGGGAAGCCGCGCGACGTGACCTGCCGCTGCCCAAGGGCTACCGCGACCTGCTCGCCATTGGCGGCGAACAGAGCCTGAGCAACCCCTTGCTGCTGGGCTGGATGAGCCGCCTGCGCGAACGCATTCCCTCCCATGCGGTGCGCGTCGAGGTCGCGCCCGGGCAGCAGTTGCAGAAGCAGCTGGAGCTGGGCCTGCTGGATGCCGCACTGGTCTACCAGCCGGAGTACTGGCCGGGCATGCAGGTGGAGCAGTTGCTGGAGGAAAAACTCATCCTGATCCGCTCCACCGCCAACCCCGAGCCCTATGTGCAGGTGGACTGGGGCCCGACCTTCCGCCAGCAGCACGACGCCGCGCTGCCGGACAAGGCCCGCGCTGCGGTCACGGTGAACCTCGGGCCGCTGGCGCTGCAGTTCATCCTCCAGCACGGCGGTTCGGGCTACTTCCGTACCCGCGTGGTGCAGAGCTACCTGGACAGCGGCCAGCTGAAGCGCGTGGAGCGCGCGCCGGAATTCACCTACCCGACCTACCTGGTCTATTCCCGCGACAAGGATTCGCCGCTGCTGCAGCAGGCCATCGCCGTGTTGCGCGATGTAGTGGGCGAGGACATCGACTGGTCGCAGCGCTGGGAAGCCACGCTCTGAGCCCGGTGCGGGGCCTTCCCGGGCTGAAGCCCAGGCTACCGGGCGTCAGCTGGCGACTTTCAGCGTTGGGGCCGGAGCACGGGCGGTCAGATCCTTGAGCCAATAGCGGTAGAGCCCGCCGATCAGGTCGCTCTGGGTCACCAGGCCCACCAGCGTGTCGTCATCCCCCAGCACCGGCAGGCAGTGCAGGCCCTGGTCGGAGAGCATCGAGACCAGCACGCCGATATCGGTATCGCGCTTCACGCAGCGCACCGAGCGGGTCATCAGCTCGCCCAGGCGTGGCGCCGGGCGGTGGCGCAGGCGGCCGAACAGCGAGCCGGGGGTGTCTTCCTGGGCGTGGCGGAACAGGTCGCCGGGGGTGACGATGCCCACCAGTTGCTTCTGTTCGTCGAGCACGGGCAGGGCCTTGATGTGGTGCTTCTCGAACAGCTTCCAGGCCTGCTCGCGGGTGCTCTGCGGGGTGGCGGTGAGCAGGTCGCGGGACATGATCTGCTCCGCCGTCACCTGGCCCACGCTGCGGCGCAGGGCGTTGCGCTCGGTCTGGCGCAGCAGGCGTTCCAGGTCGTCGCGGGTGATGTCGACGAACTCGCCGAACTCTTCCAGGGCCTGGTCCAGGTCTTCATCGGAGAACACGCCGCGCTCGCTGGGCAGCGGGTCGGCGGTCAGGTGCTGGCCGCTGCGGGCCTGGCTCGGGGCGGTGCTCAGGGCGCTGCGGGTGACGCGGTTATAGACGAGGGCGACCGCCACCAGCAGGGCGGAGCCGAGCAGCACCGGCCAGGCGACGGCAAAGCCCTGGGCCTCGAACGCGGGGCCGCCCAGGGCCACCGATACGGCCAGCGCGGTGCCCGGCGGGTGCAGGCAGCGCAGGGCGTACATGGCCAGCACGGTCAGGGCCAGGCCCAGTGTGGCGGCCAGTATGGAGTGGTCGATCCACAGGCCCGCCGCCGTGCCCACCAGGGCCGCCACCAGGTTGCCCATCACCACCGACCAGGGTTGCGCCAGCGGGCTGGAGGCGACGGCGAACACCAGCAGCGAGCTGGCGCCGAGCGGGCCGGCCAGGCGCAGGGCGATCTCGGTACCGAACACATGGCCGCAGGCGATGCAGCACAGCGCCAGGCCCAGGCAGGCGCCCAGTGCGGCACGCAGCCATTCCCCGGGGTGAGCGGTACGTGGGGCGGGGGACAGGCGTTTGCGCCAGCGCTGCCAGAGGGCGTCCGGGTTCTCGTGCATCGGGGTCTCGTTCGCTTTTCAGTCGTTCGGGGCGATAAAAAAGGGCCCCTTGAGGGCCCTGCAGGAGTCCCACTGCGTGCGCGGGAGGGGTGCCATCCTTGGACATGGAACAGGAGCAAGGGGGGGCGATCGTTACCGCAGCCGGCGCGGCCGGGCGGCGAGATGGTGGGCATCCTAAGGGCGGCATCAGCTATGCCGCCAATGAATAATATTGCTCGTTTGCAGCAATTTATTTGCATCAAGGTCGCCGGCCGCCGTCTGGGCAAGGATCGGGGGCCGGCGTAGCATCGGCACCCTCCAGGTATTCGAGGCGGTGGTGAAAGCATGCAGCGACACACGGTGGGTGCGGGGCTGGACGCGGAACGGCAACTGCTGGATCAGGTCTACGACGGGCAGCGCGACAGCGGCCTATTGTTGTGGCGCCCCCTGCATGCGGCGCTGGTGATGCCCCGGCGCATGAGTCGCCTGCCAGCCTACGAAAGCGCCCGGCGGGCCTGCCTGGAGCAAGGCTGGCCCATCGCCCTGCGCGACACCGGGGGCGAGCCGGTGCCGCAATCATCGGCGGTGCTCAACGTCGCCCTGGCCTATGCGGTGCCCCGGGAAGAAAACGAACTGACGCGCATCGAGACCGCCTATAGGCGGCTGTGCCAGCCCCTGTGCGATTGGCTCAGCGGATTGGACCTGGAACCTGGGCTGGGCGAGGTGGAGGGCGCCTTCTGCGATGGCCGCTTCAACGTCAACCTGCAGGGCCGCAAGCTGGTGGGCACCGCCCAGCGCTGGCGCCGCCGGCAACGCGACGGCCGCCACGTGGTGCTGGCCCACGGCGCCATCCTCATGGGTAACCAGCGCGAGGCCATGGTGGAGGTGGTCAACACCTTCTACCGCGAGTGCGGCCTGGACACCCGCTGCCGCGCCGGCAGCCATATCGCCCTGGAGGAATGCCGCGCCGATGCCTGGGATGCCAGCGGGCAGCTCGCCGGGTATTACCGACGCATGCTCGAAGCCGCCGGAATCGACACCGACCTGTAGCCCGGGCTTCAGCCCGGGAAGCTCAAAGTGTTGCTAGAAGAATTGAGCCCAGCTGATTGCCGAGCTCTGGTGATGTTTCTGGTTTCGCCCCCCCGGGCGAGTCCCTTTTCTCAGTCGCCAGAAAAGGAACCAAAAGGGCTTGCCCCATCATCCGGCCCCGGCTTCGCCGGGGTTCCCTCACTCCATCGCCGCTCTGGGGGCCGGCGCGATGGGCCATCCATGGCCTGGCGCGCCTCTCGCAGCATCCATGCCGCTCGTCCCCCCGGCGCAACGACTGCGTTCGGCCTCCTGGAGGGGCGTTGACGGCTGCTCCAACTTTTTCGCCAACGCTTCACCACGTGGTGCGCACAGGCTTTCGTAGGATGGTGTAGAGCGAAGCGAAACCCATGCTGTGGAGGTGGAATAAATCCATAAATGCCCGGAAAGCACCGTGCTTGAGGGCTTGCTTTAAAACCACAGCAGCAAACGCAGACGAAGCCAATGAGTTCGCCCACATGGGCGCGCCGCTTTCCGGTTCAGCGATAGATGTAGGCGAGAGTGCCGGCGATGATGAGCGTCACGGCGACCAGGGTACGGGCCAGCCAGGGCGCGGCGAGCCAGACGCCTGCGACGCCGGCCACCTGGCCGATGTTCTTCTCCGAGAGCAGGCGCGGGTTGGCACCGCCCTTCATCGGGTAGCCGCATTGCGGGCAGTTGGGGGCCTGGTCGGAGATGGAGCGGTTGCATTCGGGGCAGTCGATGAGGGCCACGTCGGGAACTCCTTGTCAGTGATCGTGCTGACCTTCTGACAAGGAGCGGGTGGCCCGGTTCAGCCGCCGGTCGTGTCGACTTAGAAGTCGATGGTGGCCGAGACCTTGAGGGTGCGCGGCGCGCCCTGGGTCAGGTAGCCGCCGTAGGCAGATTCCCAGTAGTCCTCGTTGGCCACGTTCTCCAGCCCGGCGCGCAGGGTGATGTCGCGTTCGTCCAGCTTGAAGGCGTAGCGCGCGCCCAGGTCGACACGGGTCCAGGCGGGGATGCTCAGGGCATTGCCCGTGTCGTAGTACTGGCCGCCGGTGCGTTGCAGCAGGGCGTTGACTGCCAGCCCATTCACACCGGGCACATCCCAATCGGCGCTGAGGTTGTACTGGAACTCCGGCACGCCCACGGCGCGGTTGCCGTCGTTGGCGCCGTTGGTGGTTCCCGACAGTTCGGTGTCCATCAGCGTGCCGCCAGCCAGCAGGCGCAGGCCCGTGAGCGGCTCGCCGAAGACGCTGAATTCGATGCCCCGGTTACGTTGCTGGGCGTCCACCCGGTAGTAACCGTCTCCGCCGATGAGCCCCTGGGGCTGCTCGATGCGATAGATGCCGAGCTGTGCGCCGAAGGAGCCTTGGTCGAGCTTGATGCCGGCTTCGATCTGCTTGGTGCGGTAGGGCGCGAACATCTGGCCGGCGGGATTCAAGGACGCCGCCGGCGCAATCGGACCCGGGGCCAGGCCCTCGATACGGTTGGCGTAGAGGGAGATCGAGTCGGTGGCCTTGACCACCAGGCCGTAGACGGGGGTGGTGATCGAGTCCTCGTAGTCGGACGTGCGCACGCCTGCGGTGGACCAGCCATCGGTGGCGATCGACTGGCGGCGGATGCCCAGGGTCAGCAGGGTGCGGTCATCGAAGACGCCCAGGGTGTCGGAGACCGCCACGCTGCGTGCCTTGCTGGAGCCCGTCTTACCGGGGTGATGAAGGTCGCCGTTACGAGTCGGCGTCGGCTCCGGGCTGGGGAAGGGGTCGTAGAGATTCCCTGGCAGGCGATTCCCGGCGCTGGTGGACTGGTTGGCGCTGCGGTATTCCCGCCAGTTGCCGGACAGCCCGAGGTTCACCTGGTGGCTCACCGCGCCGGTGTCGAAATGGCCGCGCAGGCCGCTGCTGACGCTGTTGCTTTCCTCATCACGCGGTGCGTACAGGCGACCGACACGCCCGGTGCCATCCGGTGCGCTGACATAAAGGGAGGAATACACGCCGTTCTCGCGGGTGTACTTGCTGCCAACCGCCAGGTAGCTGCTCCAACTGTCGTTGAGGTCGTACTCGGCGTTGAGCATGCCGTAGGTATCCTCCAGCTGCGACCAGGCCCAGGGCTGGGAGTAGCTGTGGTTGGCATCCGGCACCTTGGGGACTTTCGTCAGGTTCGAGGTCGGCGGTGTGACCAGGTAGACCACCGAGCGGCCGTCGTTGATGCGCTGCTTCTGGTAGCCGAAGTCGCCGGACAGGCGCAGGCGGTCGCCCCGGTAGTCGAGGCCGACGCTGAACAGGCTGAAGTGCTGATGCTCGTCGTCCACCGCCGTCTCGCCGTCACGCTTGGCCATGTTGACCCGCACGCCGAAGCGGTTGTCCTCGCCGAAGCGCTGGCCGAAGTCGAAGTGGCCGCCGACGCGGTCGTCGCTGGCGTAATCCAGGGTCAGGCGGCGGGTGGGCGTGTCCTCGGCGCGCTTGGGCACCACGTTGATATTGCCGCCGATGCCGCTGCCACCCGGGGACACGCCGTTCAGGAAGGCGCTGGGGCCCTTGAACACCTCGACGCGCTCCACCGACTCGGTGGCGATGATCTGCCGGGGCAGCACGCCGTACAGGCCGTTGAAGGAAATGTCGTCGCTGAACAGGGCGAAGCCGCGGATCACGAACACCTGGGAGAAGTTGCCGAAGCCGTAGGACTGGCGCACCGCCGGGTCGCTGCGCAGCACGTCGCCGATGTTCTGCGCCTGGCGGTTCTCGATCAGCTCGCGGGTGTAGCTGGAGAAGCTGAAGGGCACGTCCTGCATGTCCTGGTTGCCCAGCATGCCGATGCGCGCGCCACGCGCGACCTGGCCGCCAGCGTAGCTTTCCGGCAGGCCGTCGCCCCGCAATGCGCTGTCATTGATGGTGGTGGCGCCCAGCTCCAGGCCCGCACTGGTGGCGGCCGGCACCAGGGTGTAGCCGTTGCCGCTGCTGGCCAACTGGTAGCCGCTGCCGGCGAGCAGGGTGGCGAAGCCGTCCTGCACGCTGTAGCTGCCTTGCAGGCCGGGGCTTTGCTGGTCATCGAGCAGGCCTTGCCGGAAGGACAGCGGCACGCCGGCCTGGGCGGCGAAGCGGGCCAGCACATGGCCCAGCGGCCCGGGGGCGATGGTGTACTGGCGCGCGGCGGCCTGTTGCATGGCGTCCTCGGCCAGGGCCGGCTGGGCGAACGGTGCGGCGCACAGGGCGAGGCCGATGGCCAGGCTCAGGGCGTGCAACGGAATACGGGCCGGAGCCGGTTGGGTGGCGGAGCGACGCTGCTGGGGCGACCACGAAGTCATGCTGCTTTCCTGTCGACGCTTGGATGAAAGGGGTTCATCCACCACACCGGACGAAATCGAAAAAGGTGTCAGGGCACCGCGAAAATAAATCCGCGAGGCCGTGGGGCCCCGTTTCCCTGGGGTTTCGATCCGTGAGGTGAAGCGGCCTGCGGTCCTGTCGCAGGGCGTTGCGTCCGGGGGATTACCGCCGGGTGGCGGTGGGGTCAGGCGGGCGTCGCCGGCTCCAGCGTCACCCAATAGCGGGTCAGGCTGCTGAGGGCGATGGGCAGGGTGTCTTGCAGCAGGCGCAGGCTGGCGTCGGTGTCGCGCAGCGGGAAGGCGCCGGAGACGCGGATATCGGCAATGCGCGGGTGACAGCGCAGCACGCCGGGGCGGTAGCGGCCGAGTTCGTCCACCAGGTCGGCCAGGCGCATGTCCTGGGCCAGCAGCATGCCGGTTTCCCAGGCGGTGGCGGCCGGGTCCAGGGCGGTGCTTGGCAGCACGCGGTCGCGGTCGAAGGCGGCTTGTCGGCCCGCCTCGATCACCTGCGAGTCGCTGTGCCCGCTGTTGCTGATGCGTACGGCACCTTCCATCACCGCGACCCGGCAACGCTCGCCGTCGAGGCGCAGGCTGAAGCGGGTGCCCAGCGCCTGGGCGATGCCCTGGGGCGTTTCCACCAGGAACGGCCGCGGCGTGGGGGACGGGTCCTTGGCGGTGGTGATCAGCACCTCGCCGCTGAACAGGCGCAGACGCCGGCGGGTGGCGTCGAAGGCGACGTCCAGGGCACTGGCGGTATTGAGTTGCAGGCGGGTGCCATCGGGCAGGTGCAGGTCCTTCTGTTCACCGGTTGCGGTGCGCAGGTCGGCGCTCCAGTCCTGCCAGGGCAGCTGGCGCCAGGCCGTCCAGGCGACGGGCGCGGCGAGCAGCAGCATGCCCAGGCGGGCGATGGCCTGGCGGCGCCCGATGCCCTTGCGCTTGGCGTTGTCCAGGGTCTGCAGCGCCAGGCTGCCGGGCAGGTTGCGGAAATCACCGAGGATGCTTTCGGCGCGGGCCCAGGCCTGGGCATGTTGCGGGCTGCGGTTGCGCCACAGCTGGATGGCGCGGTGGTCGTCCTCGGTGGCACTGCCAGAGTGCAGGTGCACCAGCCAGTCGGCGGCCTCACCGAGGATCTGCGGGTCGATGCGGTTCATCAGGCTGCGCTCAGGCAGGCGAGGAAGGCGTCGCGCATGTAGCGCTTGACGCTGGCCAGGGACACGCCCAGGCGCGTGGCGATCTCGGCGTAGCCCAGGCCTTCGAGCTGGGACAGGAGGAAGGCCTGGCGGGTCTTCTCGGGCATTTCGGCGAGCAGCGCCTCGATGCGGCACAGGGTTTCCAGGATCAGCAGCCGGGTTTCGGGGGAGGGCGCTTCGGGCTCGGGCAGGTGGGCGATGCTTTCCAGGTAGGCCTGTTCGATGTCCTGGCGCCGCCAGCGGTCGATCACCAGGCCCTTGGCGATATGGGTGAGCAGGGCGCGGGGCTCGCTGCCGAAATCACGCCCGACCTGGCGGCCCAGCAGGCGCAGGAAGGTGTCGTGGGCCAGGTCCGCCGCATCCCAGGCGTTGCCCAGGCGCCGGCTGAGCCAGGCGTGGAGCCAGCCGTGGTGGTCGTTGTAGAGGGTGTGGATCTGGCGGTTGAGGGGCTGATCGGCTGCCGACATGGGCTACTGCGTCCGTCAGGGCGGCCCGCCCTGGATGTAGATAAGAATTGATCTCATTCTATATTCGCGCCCTGAAAGCTGGCAATCGCCGCTGCTGGCCGTCGCGGCCCCTGGGCGCTAGCGGCGACGTTTCCACGAGGTTTTTTTCACGAATTCTTGACTGCCCCCTACCTAGGCTGCGAGCCGTCTCCTGCAACCCCTGCAGGGCCGGTCGAGCCCCGTCCATGCTGAAGAACCTCCGGTTGCGCCCCGAAGCCCTGACCCTGCTGGTCAGCGTCGCGCTGCTGCTTTTCTACAACCTGCCGCTGTGGCGCCATGTCGCGCAGATCGTGCCCGACCCCTGGCTGCGCGTGGTCTTCGGCGTGCTGGTGGTGCTGATCTTCAACCTGGTGCTGACGCTGTTTTCCTTCCGCTGGGTGTTCAAGCCGCTGCTGACGCTGGTGCTGCTGGGCAGCGCCGGGGTGTTGTATTTCATGACCCAGTACGGCGTGGTGGTGGACATCGAGATGCTGCGCAATGTCGCCGAGACCAACGTCAGCGAGGTGCGCGACCTGCTGACCCTGAAGTTCGCCGGTTTCCTGCTGCTGTTCGGTGTGCTACCGGCCGGCTTGCTGTGGCACCTGCAGATCGGCCATCGCCCGCTGCTGCGCGAGCTGCTGAGCAAGCTGCTGGTGACGGTGGCCTGCCTGGTGGCCCTGGGCGCCATCGCCCTGGGCAACTACCAGGCGCTGGCCTCGCTGTTCCGCAATCACCACGAGCTGCGCCTGATGGTGGTGCCGAGCAACTACCTGGGGGCTTCGTTCAGCTACCTGCGCACCCACTTCGCCACGGCGGACGAGCCCATGCGTGCCATCGGTACCGATGCCCGCCGTGCGCCCGCCTGGCAGGGCCATGCGCGCAAGTCCCTGACGGTGCTGGTGGTGGGGGAGAGCGCCCGTGCCGCCAACCTCGGGCTGCTGGGCTACGGCCGCGACACCACGCCGCTGCTGGCGAAGCAGCAGGGCCTGACCGCCTTCACCCAGATGCGCTCCTGCGGCACCGAAACCGCCGTGTCGGTGCCCTGCATGTTCTCCAACATGACCCGCAGCGATTACAGCTACGCCCGCGCCAAATCCCAGGAAGGGCTGCTGGACGTGCTCAAGCACGCCGGCCTGGCGGTGCGCTGGCGCGACAACCAGTCCGGCTGCAAGGGCACCTGCGACCGCGTGGCCTTCGAGGACATGGGCAACGCCAAGGACCCCAGCCTGTGCGCCGACGGCGAATGCCACGACGCCATCCTCCTCGACGGGCTGCAGGGCTATATCGATAACCTCAAGGACGACAGCGTGCTGGTGTTGCACCAGATGGGCAGCCACGGCCCGGCCTACTACAAGCGCTACCCGGCAGCCTTCGAGCGCTTCACCCCGGTGTGCCGCAGCGCGACGCTAAGCGACTGCTCGCGGGAGAGCATCATCAATGCCTACGACAACACCCTGGTCTACACCGACTACCTGCTGTCGAGCCTGATCGACCTGCTGCGCAAGAACCAGGACTGCGTCGACACGGCGATGATCTACCTCTCCGACCATGGCGAATCCCTCGGCGAATACAACCTCTACCTGCATGGCACGCCCTACGCGATGGCGCCGGACGAGCAGAAGCACGTCGGCCTGCTGACCTGGTTCTCCGAGGGCTACCAGAAGGACTTCGGCCTGGACAACGCCTGCCTCGGCAGCCAGCGCGACAAGCCGGTGAGCCAGGACAACCTGTTCCATTCCATGCTCGGCCTGCTGCAGATCGAGACCGGCGAATACCAGCGCGACCTGGACCTCTTCGCACCCTGCCGGAGATCGGCGTCCTGATGACCCTGGCCCCCTGGTTCGGGCGCTGGCGCCAGCGGCAGATCGCCCGGCGCGCACTCAAGGCCGCCGGCGAGCCCAACCTGGTGCTCGACCTGCCGTGCGGGCTGGGGCGCTCCTGGGCGCTGCTGGCCGAGCACCCGAACCGCTTCATCCTCGCCGCCGATCCTTCGCGGGAGGTGCTCGACCGTGCCCTGGCCGCCCGCAGCGGCCCCCTGGTGGAGCGGGTGCGGGGCTTCCAGACCTCGGTGCTGGCCATCCAGCTGCCGGAGAATGCGGTGGACAGCATCCTCTGCCTGCAGTCGTTGAGCCGCCTGAGCCCGGAGCAACGCCTGATGGCCCTGCGCGAGCTACGCCGGGTGACCCGCGACACGCTGATCCTCTCGCTGCCGGTGGACGGCAACCTGGAGGCCTGGCACTGGCGGCGCCACCGGGGCGAGGGTGCCAGCGTGCCGCCATTGCGCCGTGACGTGCTGGAGGACGAGTTCCGCCAACTGGGCCTGCAGATCCTCTCGCACCAGGACTTCCTGCCCGGCTGGGCGATGGTGCGCACCTACGTCCTGCGCAAGGACGGGTGATGGAAAAACCGGTTACAGCTGAACCTTTCCCCTTTGCGTCACCTAAGCACTATCATCGCGCCTCCCCGGCATCCCGTTTCGGGCGCCCGGCAGTTCGCATTTCCTTTCCAATTGGATGGACTCCGAGACATGAGTAGAACCCGCAACCCGTTGGGCGCCTACCGCCCGACCCTGGGCAGCCACCTGGCCTTCACCCTGTCGTGTGGCCTGGTGTTCCTGGTGATGTACACCCTGTTGCGGGGGGCGTTGCTGGTCTACAACCGCGAGCTGATCGGCGCCACGCCGGCAGCCACCTTCGTCGAGGCCTTCTTCAACGGCTTCCGCTTCGACCTGCGCCTGACCATCTACGCCCTGGCGCCGTTGCTGCTGTCCATTCCCTTCGCCGGCGCCATGGCCGCGCGTCGCCTGCACCTGGTGTGGCTGACCGGCTTCGCCAGCGTCACCCTGTTCTTCGGCCTGCTGGAGCTGGATTTCTACCGTGAATTCCACCAGCGCCTGAACAGCCTGGTGTTCCAGTACATGAGCCAGGACCCGAAAACGGTGCTGAGCATGCTCTGGTACGGCTTCCCGGTGGTGCGCTACCTGTTGGCCTGGGCCATCGCCACCTGGCTGCTGTTCAAGCTGTTCCAGTGGCTGAGCCGGGTGCACCGCCCCCGTGGCGAGGCGCTGGCGGGCGAGGGCAGCGACCGCGCCGCCATCGCCCCCTGGTACCTGCGCGCCGGGGTCTTCGGCCTGGTGCTGGTACTCGCCGTGGTCGCCGCCCGTGGCACCCTGCGCCAGGGGCCGCCGCTGCGCTGGGGTGACGCCAACACCACCGACTCGGCCTTCGCCAACCAGCTCGGCCTCAACGGCACGCTGATGCTGATGAACGCCGCCCAGGCGCGCTTCTCCGAAACCCGTGACAACCAGTGGAAGGCCAGCCTGCCGGAAGGCGAGGCCCAGGATGTGGTCCGCGACATGCTGCTGACCCCGCAGGACCAACTGGTGGACGAGGGCAGCGCCGCGGTACGCCGCCTGCTCACGCCCAACGCCGATGGCAGCCTGCCGGTGCGCAACGTGGTGGTCATCCTTATGGAGAGCCTGGCCGGGCACTACGTCGGCGCCCTCGGCGGCAAGGGCGACATCACCCCCAACTTCGACCGCCTGAGCAAGGAAGGGCTGCTGTTCACCCGCTTCTTCTCCAATGGCACCCACACCCACCAGGGCATGTTCGCCACCATGGCCTGCTTCCCCAACCTGCCGGGCTTCGAGTACCTGATGGAGCAGCAGGAGGGCACCCACAAGTTCTCCGGCCTGCCGCAGCTGCTCAGCGCCCGCCAGTACGACGACCTGTACGTCTACAACGGTGATTTCGGCTGGGACAACCAGCTGGGCTTCTTCGGCAACCAGGGCATGCGCAACTTCGTTGGCCGCAATGACTTCGTGAACCCGGTGGTCTCGGACCCGACCTGGGGCGTTTCCGACCAGGACATGTTCGACCGCGCCGCCCAGGAGCTGAAGGACAACTACGGCAGCAAGCCCTTCTATGCGCTGTTGCAGACCCTCTCCAACCACACCCCCTACGCGCTGCCCGAGCAGCTGCCGGTGGAGCCGGTCACCGGCTTCGGCTCGCTGGACCAGCACCTCACCGCCATGCGTTATTCCGACTGGGCGCTGGGGCAGTTCTTCGAGAAGGCCAAGCAGTCGCCGTACTACAAGGACACCCTGTTCGTGATAGTCGGCGACCACGGCTTCGGCACCCCCGAGCAGCTCACCGACATCGACCTGTACCGCTTCAACGTGCCGCTGCTGCTGATCGCCCCCGGCCTCCAGGAGAAGTTCGGCGCGCGTACCGACGTGGTCGGCACCCAGGTGGACGTGGTGCCCACCATCATGGGCCGCCTCGGTGGCGAGACCCGCCACCAGTGCTGGGGCCGCGACCTGCTGAGCCTGGCGCCGGAAGACAAGGGCTTCGGCGTGATCAAGCCCTCGGGCAGCGACCAGACCGTGGCCATGGTGGCCGACGGGCGCATCCTGGTGCAGCCGCGTGGTGGCGACCCGCTGCTCTACGACTACCACCTCAACAGCGAGCAGGGCGCGACCCGCGTCGAGGACCCGGAGGCGGTACAAACCATGAGCCGTCGCCTCGAAGCCTTCCTCCAGGTGGCCACCAAGAGCCTGCTGGGCAATACCACGGGCGTCGTCGACGCCAAGTGACCCCGCCGCCCCGGAGCCGCTCCGGGTCGCATTCCCTCGCTTAATGGCGCCCTGTTCCTCGCGGAGCGGGCGCTGGCAGAACTGCCAATACGTCTGGCATGCAGGAAAAACCCCGGGCTCTCCCGAGCGGTAAGAATCGACTGACCGCCACCCCAGTGGCCCCTCCCTTTGCGGGAGGGCCTCGAGGGCGGCATTTCCCGCAGGGCGCCCCGGTGTCCGCCGGGTGGCCCAGGTCATCAAGGTTCGTTGCATGCCGCCTAACAACAAGATCCGCCCGTTCCTCGCTGCCGCCTCTCTGCTGTTCCTGCTGCCGGCCCTGCCGGTTCTCGCCGATTGCGGCCAGGCCGGGGTGGAGCGGGGCGCCAATGCCTTCGCCGCCGAATGTTCGGTGTGCCACGCCGCCAGCAAGGGTGCCGCGCCGGGTATGGGGCCGAACCTGGCCGGGGTGATCGGCCGCGCCGCCGGCAGCCAGCCCGGCTTCGCCTATTCCCAGGCGATGAAGGCCCGCGCCCAGCCCTGGCAGCAGGACAGCCTGCAAGCCTTCATCGCCCAGCCGCAGGCCCAGGTGCCCGGCACCTACATGCCCTATGCCGGCCTGGCCGACGCGACGGATCGCCAGGCCATCGCCTGCTTCCTCGCCCAGCCGCACTGAGGCGCTCCGGAACTCCCATGAACGAGGAAAGAACATGAGCAAGGTTGACGTACTGCCGCAGGTCGCGGCCTTCCTGCAACGCCGCCACGGCTGCTTCATCGACGGCCAGTGGGTGGTGCCCGAAGGCGCTTCCACCCCGGTGCTGAACCCGGCCACCGGCGAGGTGATCGCCGATGTCGCGGAAGCCGATGACGCGCTGCTGGACCGTGCCGTGCAATCGGCCCACCGCGCCTTCAAGGCCGGCGTCTGGTCGGGCCTGCGCCCGGCCGACCGTGAGCGCATCCTGCTGCGCTTCACCGCGCTGGTGGAGGAGCACGGCGAGGAACTGGCGCAACTGGAAACCCTGAGCCAGGGCAAGTCGATCAACATGGCGCGGATGCTCGATGTCAGCGCCACGGTGGAGTTCATGCGCTACATGGCCGGCTGGGCGACCAAGATCGAGGGCCAGACCCTGGACGTGTCCATCCCGCTGCCCGAGGGCGCGCGCTTCACCGCCTTCGCCCGTCGCGAGCCGGTGGGCGTGGTGGCCGGCATCGTGCCCTGGAACTTCCCGCTGATGATCACCACCTGGAAACTGATGCCGGCGCTGGCCTGCGGCTGCACGGTGGTGATCAAGCCGGCCACCGAGACGCCGCTGACCGCGCTGCGCCTGGCCGAACTGGCGCTGGAGGCGGGCATCCCGCCGGGCGTGTTCAACCTGGTGACCGGGGGCGGCGCCACCGTGGGCAATGCCCTGGCCTCGCACCCGCTGATCAACAAGGTGTCCTTCACCGGCTCCACCGCCGTGGGCAAGAGCGTCGGCGCGGTGGCGGTGCGCAACATGACCCGCTTCGCCCTGGAGCTGGGCGGCAAGAACCCGATGATCATCCTCGCCGACGCGGACATCGACAAAGCCATCGGCGGTGCGCTGCTCGGCGGCCTGCTCAACCAGGGCCAGGTGTGCGCCGCGGCGTCGCGCTTCTATGTGCAGCGCTCGCGCTACGACGAGTTCGTCGACAAGCTGGCCGCCGCCGTGTCCGGCATGAGCATCGGTGCCGGCATGGACTGCACGGCAGCCATCAACCCGCTGGTGTCGCGCAAGCAGCAGCAGGGCGTGCTGCGCCATATCGAGCTGGCCCGCAGCGAGGGTGCCCGTGTGGTCACCGGTGGCACGCCGGTGGACAGCGAAGGTTTCTACGTGCGCCCCACGGTGCTGGCCGATGTCGACCACTCCATGACCGTCTCCCGCGAGGAAGTGTTCGGCCCGGTGCTGTCGGTGATCCCCTTCGACGACGAGGAGAGCGCCATCGCCATGGCCAACGACAGCGAATACGGCCTGGCCGCCAGCCTCTGGACCAACGACCTGACCAAGGCGATGAACCTGGTGCCGCGCATCGAAGCGGGCACCGTGTGGGTCAACGCCCACGTGCTGCTGGACCCCAACATGCCGTTCGGCGGCGTCAAGCAATCGGGCATGGGCCGCGAGTTCGGCCGCACCGTCATCGAGGCCTACACCGAGCTGAAATCGGTGTGCATCGCCCACTGAGCAAGTGCGACACCCTCCTAATTCACAGGCCTTCGGGCCTGTTTTTTTATGGGGTGGAGTCATTCCTCGCTTGTGTCGACGGCTCGCTCTACGCGACGCGAACTCGGTCCCCGGTCATAACCAAATCTGTTGGCCTGGCCCGGAATCAAGGCTAGGCTTCCGGCATTTCCCTCACCGGGCGCCTGCCGTGAATATCGATACCCGCATCAAGTTCCGCCACCTGGTGTGCTTTCTCGAAGTGGCGCGCCAGGGCACCCTGGCGCGGGCGGCGGATAAGCTGGCGGTGAGCCAGCCGGCCATTTCCAAGACCCTCAAGGAACTGGAAGACCTGCTCGGCGCCAGCCTGTTCGCGCGCAGCAAGAGCGGCGTCACCCTCACCGAGGCGGGCGTGGCCTTCATGCGCTACGCCGGCCCCTGCGTGCAGGCGCTGCGCGATGGCGTGGACAGCCTGCGCAGTGGCGAGCACGAGTCCGCCACCCTGCGCCTGGGCGTGCTGTCGACGGTGGAGAGTCTGCTGGTGCCCGAGGTGGTGCGTCGCCTTCACGCGCGCCACCCGACCCTGGTGGCCAGCGTGGTGACCGGCCCCAGCGCCTACCTGCTGTCGCAGCTGCACGTAGGCGAGCTGGACCTGGTGGTGGGGCGCATGACCGACAGCCCGCAGATCCAGGGCCTGCTGTTCGAGCACCTGTACAGCGAATCGATGACCCTGGTGGTGCGCCCCGGCCACCCGCTGCTGGCGGGGCCGCCGGCACGGGAACGGCTGCAGGATTATCCGCTGGTGCTGCCGCTGGCCGGGACCACCATCCGCAAGTACGCCGATGCCTTCTTCGTGCAATGCGGCATCAACCCGCCGCGCCAGCGCCTGGAAACCCTGTCCGTGGCCTTGAGCCGGCGCTACGTGCAGACCAGCGAGGCGATCTGGATCGCCCCCACCGACGCGGTGCAGCTGGACCTGCGTCGGGGTGAACTGGTGGAACTGCAACTGGGCATCCAGGAGCCGGGCGGTTCGGTGGGCATCTGCAGCAACGCCGCGCTGCCGCTGCCCCTGGCGGCGCACTGGTGCGTGGAGGTGTTGCGGGAGCTGGGGCAGTCGTACCGCGAAGGGCAATATCCTTAACTGATTGGTTATGGATGGGTGGCGTTATTTCAGTTTTACCGCCGCCAGCGAGGCGCGACACTCCGCCACAGCCTGCTGCCCCGCAGCCTCCATAAATCCAATAAGAAGGAGATCGACATGTCCGATGCGGAAGAGAGCCGCTTCGTCATTCGTGACCGCAACTGGCACCCCAAAGCCCTGACGCCTGACTACAAGACCTCCATTCCCCGTTCCCCGCGCCAGGCGCTGGTGAGCATCCCGCAGTCGGTTTCCGAAACCAGCGGCCCGGATTTCTCGCACCTGAAGCTGGGGCGCTTCGACAACGACCTGCTGCTCAACTTCGACCACGGCGGCCTGCCCATCGGCGAGCGCATCATCGTCGCCGGGCGCGTCTGCGATCAGTACGGCAAGCCCATCCCGCACACCCTGGTGGAGATGTGGCAGGCCAACGCCGGCGGCCGCTACCGCCACAAGAACGACCGCTACCTGGCGCCGCTGGACCCGAACTTCGGCGGGGTCGGCCGCGCGCTGACCGACAGCGAGGGCTACTACAGCTTCCGCACCATCAAGCCCGGCCCCTATCCGTGGCGCAACGGCCCCAACGACTGGCGCCCGGCGCATATCCACTTCTCCATCAGCGGCCCGTCGATCGCCACCCGGCTGATCACCCAGCTGTATTTCGAGGGCGACCCGCTGATCCCCATGTGCCCCATCGTCAAATCCATCGCCAACCCCGAGGCGGTGCAGAGCCTGATCGCCAAGCTCGACATGAACGCCGCCAACCCCATGGATTGCCTGGCCTACCGCTTCGACATCGTCCTGCGCGGCCAGCGCCGGACCCACTTCGAAAACCGCTGAGGAGCTGCGCGCATGCCCATTCAATTGCTGCCGGAAACCCCGTCGCAAACCGCCGGCCCCTACGTGCACATCGGCCTGGCGCTCGCCGCTGCCGGCAACCCGGTCCGCGAACAGGAGATCTGGTGCGAGATGGCCAAGCCCGGTGCGCCGGGCGAGCACATCCTGCTCATCGGCCACGTTCATGACGGCAACGGCCACCTGGTGCGCGACTCTTTTCTCGAGTTCTGGCAGGCCGACCATGAAGGCCGCTACGACAGCGCCTTCGACCTGGAGAAGCCCTTCAACGGCTTCGGCCGCACCGCCACCACCTTCGATGCCGGCGAATGGACGCTGAAGACCATCAAGCCCGGCGTGGTGCACAACGCCGCCGGGGTGCCGATGGCGCCGCACATCAACGTCGCGCTGTTCGCCCGGGGCATCAACATCCAGCTGCAGACGCGCCTGTACTTCGACGACGAGGCCGACGCCAACGCCCGGTGCCCGGTGCTCAACCTGATCGAGCAGCCGCAGCGGCGCGAAACCCTGGTCGCCAAGCGCTGCGAGGTGGACGGCAGGCTCGCTTACCGCTTTGATATCCGCATCCAGGGGGAAGGGGAAACGGTCTTCTTTGACTTCTAACGCGCAGATTCACGAGGCGGGTCAGCCCGCCGAAGCGGTCCTCGATCGCGTTCGGCGGCACTTCAATGGGGTGCTGGAGGCGCGGGGCTACCGTGCCGACAGTGCGCAGCAGGCGGCCATCGAGCACCTCGGCAATTGGCTGGGCAAGCACTTGGCCGCCCGTCATGGCTGGTTCCGCCGGCCGGTGGCGGGCGTCTACCTGTGGGGTGGCGTCGGCCGTGGCAAGAGCTTCGTGATGGACGCCTTCTTCGCCGCGGCGCCGGTGCAGGCCAAGCGTCGGGTGCACTTCCACGCCTTCCTGCAGGAGCTGCAGGTGCGCATGCTCGCCTTTAGCGGCCAGGCCGACCCCCTGGCGCGCGTGGCGGAGGAGATCGCCCAGCAGACGCGACTGCTGTGCTTCGACGAATTCCACGTGCACGACATCGGTGACGCCATGCTGCTCGGGCGCCTGCTCAAGGTGCTGGTGGAGGAGGGCGTGGGCCTGGTCTGCACCTCCAACTACAGCCCCGACAAGCTGTGCCCCAACCCGCTGTACCGTGAGCGCTTCCGCCCGGCCATCCAGCTGATCGAGAAGCGCTTCGACGTGGTTTCCCTGGATGCGGGGCAGGACTACCGCCAGCACAGCACCGAGCTGGAAGCCTGGGGCGATTACTGCTGGCCCGAGCCGGTTGATGGCGGCGCGTCGATCCGCCGTGCCCTGGGGCTGGGGGAGGGCGCCTTGCTGGACCAGGTGCTGGAGGTCAATCACCACCCGCTGCGGGTGCATGCCCTGGAAGGCGACCGCGCCTGGCTGGACTTCCACGAGCTGTTCGCCACGCCGCGTTCGGCCAGCGACTACCTGTGGCTGATCGAGCACTTCCCGCATATGGCGGTGGGCGGGCTGGACCGCCTCGGCGATCACCCCCAGGACGTCAGCCAGCGCTTCCTCAACTTCATCGACATCGCCTACGACCGTGGGCTGCACCTGCGGCTGTTCTCCGCCGTGGCGCTGGAGCAACTGGCCGAAGGTGGCAATGCGGTGGACTTCGCCCGCACCCTGAGCCGCATGAAGCAGCTGCGCAGCGTGAAGCTGGACGCTGCCCAGTAGTCCCGTATTTGCGAGGGCGTGCCGACAATTGCGATAACCGCCCACCGCTTCGATAATCGCCCGACTCTCGCCGTGACCGCCAAGGACAACAACAATGAGCGACGAACAACGCGTCCCCCTGCCGCCCCTGGCGCCGCCCATCATCGCCTCGCCGGCCAAGCGCATCGAAGCCTTCACCGGCGACCCCAATTTCATGACTTCCCTGGCCCGCGGCCTGGCGGTGATCCACGCCTTCCAGGAGCGCAAGCGCCACCTGACCATCGCCCAGATCAGCCACCGCACCGAGATTCCCCGCGCCGCGGTGCGCCGCTGCCTGCACACGCTGATGAACCTCGGTTACGTGACCACCGACGGGCGCACCTATTCGCTGCTGCCCAAGGTGCTCACCCTTGGCCACGCCTACCTGTCGTCGACGCCCCTGGCAGTCACCGCGCAGCCGATCCTCGACCGTCTCAGCGAGCAGCTGCACGAGGCCTGTTCCATGGCCACCCTGGAGGGCGACGAGATCCTCTACATCGCCCGCTCGGCCACGCCGCAGCGGTTGATATCGGTGGACCTCAGCGTCGGCAGCCGCCTGCCGGCCTATTGCACCTCCATGGGCCGCATCCTTCTCGCCGCGCTGGATGACGCGGCGCTGGAGGAGTACATCGAGCACGCCGACCTGCAGATCAAGACCAGCCGCACCGTGCACACGCCCGAGGGGCTGCGCGCGAGCGTCGCGGAGATCCGCACCCAGGGCTGGGTGATCATCGACCAGGAGCTGGAAGTCGGCCTGCGCTCGGTGGCGGTGCCGCTGAAGGACTCCGCCGGCCAGGTGCTCGCCGCCCTCAACGTCGGCACCCATGCCGGGCGCGTCACCCGCCAGGAACTGGAGACGCGCTTCCTGCCGGTACTGCTGGAGGCGAGCAAGGAACTCAGCGCGCGGCTGTTCCAGTAAGGGCATTCCCACACGGCGTGGATGTCGCTCCGACATCCACGCGCAGCGCCGCTTGCAAAGCGTTCGATAAGCGCACGCATAGTCGATTATCGAATTGAACTGCCCCGGGCCTCTCCGTAGTGTTTGCCGGGCCGCACGACACGATGCGGCGCCATAACAACAATGAGAGTCAGCCATGGCCAGCAGCCACCCGCAGCGCGCAAGCGCTCCGTCGTCGCACGCCGCAGGGGTTCGCCTGCCGGGCACGCTCATTCCTGTCTCATTCGCGCAGTCCGGCTTAGAGGTCGAACCCATCGACCCGCGCTGCGCGAAGACGCCTTCACAGGAACTTCCTACATGACCCGCCCTGCACAGCTACCGGCCGCCGGTACCCTCGACGTCCAATCCTTCATCAATGCCCAGCCTCTCTCCCGCTACCAATGGCGGATCGTGCTGCTGTGCTTCCTCATCGTCTTCCTCGACGGCCTCGACACCGCCGCCATGGGCTTCATCGCCCCGGCCCTGACCCAGGACTGGGGCATCGACCGCGCCAGCCTCGGCCCGGTGATGAGCGCCGCGCTGATCGGCATGGTCTTCGGCGCCCTGGGCTCCGGCCCGCTGGCCGACCGCTTCGGCCGCAAGATCGTGCTGGTGGTGGCGGTGTTCCTCTTCGGCCTGTTCAGCCTGCTGTCGGCCTTCAGCAGCAACATCGACCAGTTGCTCGCCCTGCGCCTGCTCACCGGGCTTGGTCTGGGCGCGGCGATGCCCAACGCCACCACGCTGCTTTCCGAATACACGCCGGAACGGCTCAAGTCGTTGCTGGTGACCAGCATGTTCTGCGGCTTCAACCTCGGCATGGCTTCGGGCGGCTTCGTCTCCGCGAAGATGATCCCGGCCTTCGGCTGGCACAGCCTGCTTCTGCTCGGCGGCGTGCTGCCGCTGCTGCTGGCGGTGGTGCTGGTGGTCTGGCTGCCGGAATCCGCCCGCTACCTGGTGGTGCGCAACCGCGGTGCCGACAAGGTACGCCAGGTGCTGGCCCCCATCGCCCCGGCGGAAGTGGCCGTGGCCACGGACTTCAGCGTGCCGGAACAGAAGACGGTGCAGAGCCGCAACGTGCTCAAGGTGGTCTTCGCCGGCACCTACAGCGCAGGCACCCTGCTGCTGTGGCTGACCTACTTCATGGGCCTGGTGATCGTCTACCTGCTCACCAGCTGGCTGCCGACGCTTATGCGCGACAGCGGCGCGAGCATGGAGCAGGCCGCCTTCATCGGCGCGTTGTTCCAGTTCGGCGGCGTGCTCAGCGCCGTGGGCGTGGGCTGGGCGATGGACAAATTCAACCCGCACAAGGTCATCGGCATCTTCTACCTGCTGGCGGGCGTCTTCGCCTACTTCGTCGGCCAGAGCCTGGGCCAGGTCACCCTGCTGGCGACCCTGGTGCTGCTCGCCGGCATGTGCATCAACGGCGCCCAATCGGCGATGCCGTCCCTCGCCGCACGCTTCTACCCCACCCAGGGCCGCGCCACGGGCGTGTCCTGGATGCTCGGCATCGGCCGCTTCGGCGCCATCCTCGGTGCCTGGATCGGTGCCACGCTGCTGGGCTTGGGCTGGAACTTCGAACAGGTGCTCACCGCGCTGGTGGTCCCCGCTGCCATCGCCACGGCGGCGGTGGTGATCAAGGGGCTGGTGAGCCATGCGGATGCGACGTGAGTACGCACCGGCGAGATTTGATTCTGGCTTGGAGTCGTGATCCTAGACAGCAAGTAGGGGGAGCTTGAGGGGCAAGTGATGTAAGGCTTGCCTCCCCCGAGATCGCCTCAGAGCTTATCGATAAAAAGCTGGTCGGCCTCTATGCGATTAGTCGTGAGAGAAATAATGTTGGTCAACTACATGCTATCCGCACTTTGAATAATGGGGTGTATATAAGGGGCGTTCTGTCAGAGATTAGAGCTGCTTGTGGTGGCTCCTTTAGTCTGTTTGGTCCATAGGGCGCGTTGAAAAAATCCTCGCAGTAATTGCTTGCTGGCTAGGTTTTTGGAGGGCGTGAGGATCTATTCATAACAAGTATAAAGTGGTCGTGAGGGCAGTATACCCCGGGGGCTCTTTGGTGTTTTATTATATCTTCGTTGGTTGTAATAACTATTGCTTCTTCTAAACATTTTGGGCAGACCACGGATAGATTTCCACTTCCATACTCATCAAATACTAATTTCACTTGGGCTGCGCTGCCATCAAATACTATTCTCTTCATTGGATGTTTTTCGTAGATTTCTAAGGGGTTGAGTAATTTGAACTGCTGGGATGTATCTTTATGAGACTTCTTTAAATCTAATTATGCGTGCTCTGGGTTTGCTCTAAATGGGTTCTTGTCTCGATGAGGCGTTTTTGTATTTGCTGCTTGTTAAAGAGAAAGTCTCCTCCTTCGGGTCGATAGCAAGACAGCATTTCAACGGTCTGTTGCACGAATTCATCGTCTGGAAAATGGTCGTCCAATAGCGATTCAAGGTTGTTGGAAGCACTGATGTTTGTGTCTGATTCGTTGATAAAATTATTCATTAAAATTTCTAGCTTTTTCGGGTCCATTCTTTTTTCCTTTTTGGGTTTATGGCACCGAGGGTGTCAATGGCTCTGATTTAGGAATCTGCAAGCGCTTTTGCCTGTATTGTGCCTCCTTGATGGGATGAGCGCTCGTCAGATATGCGTTTGCCGGTAGGGGCGAATGGTAGCGGCTAGTGCTGGCCCCGCCAGCCTTTGGCCTGG
>NZ_JBSZIE010000002.1:4182500-4288836 GCF_056491235.1 Pseudomonas sp. C9D1 | reverse complement strand
TTCCCGTCTGGCCCTGGCCATCGCCATGGCCCCCTGCCTCGCGGCAGCCGAAGAAATCCCCCTGGACAGCCTCGACGCGCTGAAGAGCCCCTATGTGGTGGCCACTTCGGGCAACGCGCTGGAGCCCCGTTCCCAGGCCACCGCCGCCACCAGCATCTTCACCCGCAAGGACATCGCCCGGCTCAAGGCCAAGAGCGTGCCGGACCTGCTCGCCCGCGTGCCGGGCATGTCGGTCGAGCAGAGCGGCGGGCGCGGCAGCTCGGCCAACCTCTACCTGCGCGGCAGCAACGCCAACCAGACGCTGGTGCTGATCGACGGCGTGCGCATCGGCTCGCTGGTGGACGGCCTGCCACGCCTGCAATACCTGGGGCATGGAGCAGATCGAGCGGGTCGAGGTCACCCGGGGCGGGCGCTCCAGCCTGTACGGCTCGGCGCGCCATGGGCGGCGTCATCCAGGTGTTCACCCGCCGTGGAGAGGGCGCCGGCCTGGAGCCGCGCTTCGACTTCAGCCTCGGCGACAGCGACACCAACGAGAACAGCCTGGGCCTGTCCGGCGGTGACGAACGCACCCGCTTCGACCTCAACGCCAGCCTCGAAGAATTGCGCATGGACCGCAGTGACGACATCGACGGCGCCAACACCGACGACGACACCTACCGCAACCGCGGCCTGAGCATGAGCCTGGAGCACCGCCTCACCGAGCAGTGGCGCACCGGCCTCAACCTGCTCGACCAGCGCGGCAAGAGCGACATGGACGGCGACTCCGTCTGGTTCCCCGGCCAGCCCACCGACGAATTCACCCTGAGCAGCACCTCGGCCTACCTGGAGGCGGAGCTCGACCCGCGCTGGACCAGCCGCCTGCAGGCTGGCCATGCCGAGGAAAAGAGCCACCTCGACACCGTCTACAACTTCATCACTGCCCTTGAGGAATACGCCACTTACCGCGACTCCCTGGAATGGCAGAACACCCTGCGCCTGGACGAGCACCAGCAGGTGCTGCTGGGCGCCGAATGGTACGAGGAACGCCTGCGCGCCAACGTGCCCTTCGAGGAAACCGAACGCCGCAACCAGGCCTGGTTCGCCCAGCATCGCTTCCGCGCCGCGCCCTTCGGCACCGAGCTGGGCTGGCGCCACGACAAGAACGAGCAGTACGGCAGCGAAGACAGCCTCAACGCCGCCCTGGACTTCGACCTGCCGCTGAACACCCAACTGGTGCTGAGCTACGCCGAAGGCTTCCGCGTGCCCACCTTCACCGAGCTCTATGTGCCGGACATATTCTTCCCCAACGGCAATCCCAAGCTCGAACCCGAGCACTCGAAGACCTGGGAAGCCCAACTGCGCGGCGCGCACTACGACACCGACTGGAGCTTCGGCGTCTACCGCACCGATGTGGAAGACCTGATCACCGACGTGATGGAGTTCGACCCCGTCTTCGTCCACGAGATGCGCAACGTCGGCAAGGCCCGCATCAACGGCCTGGACCTCAGCGCATCCCGCGACTTCATGGGCTGGACCACCCGCCTCAACCTGGGCCTGGTCGACCCGCGCGACCGCGACACCGGCCATACCCTGCCCGGCCGCTCGCGGCGCAACCTGGCCCTGGACGTGGACAAGCAGTTCGGCGACTACAGCTTCGGCTTCAGTTGGCTGGGCGTCTCCAGCCGCTACGTGGACGCCGCCAATACCCAGAAATCACCGGGCTACGGGCGCATCGACATCCGCGCCGGCTGGGGCTTCCTCAAGGGCCTGAAGGTGGAGACGCGGGTGGAGAACATCGCCAACAAGCAGTACTCGCAGAAGTACTACGGCAGCGGCTCCAGCTTCTCCTCCAACCCCTTCGGCGACGGCGTGCCTTACGTCGACAACGACGTGGACATCCCCGACCCGACCATCGAGGAGAACACCGGCTTCCAGGAAGAGGGCCGCAAGGTGGTGATGACCCTCAAGTGGTCGCCGCAGTTCTAGTCAGGTTGCCTCGCCCGCGCTCACCCGCAGGCCGCCCTCGCAGCAGCCCGCCACCAGGCGGGTCGCGCCGGGGGACGCCAGCAGGCACTCGGCCAGCGCCGGCTCCAGCAGCACCCGCACGCGCCGCCCCAGGTCACGGGCGCCGTAGCGCGGGTCATGGCCGAGGCAGAGCAGCTCGCGGGCGCCCTCTTGCAACACCAGCGTGCGCCCCTGGCGTGCCAGGCGCTGGTTGAGGCGCGCCAGTTCGATGTCGAGCAAGGCCTCCAGGTGGTCCTCGCCGATGCGCTCGAAGCAGACGACGCGGTCCAGCCGGTTGAGGAACTCCGGGTCGAAGTGGCGGTGCAAGGCCGCCTCCAGCACCCGCGCCTCGTCCCGTGGGGAGACTCCGAACAGGCGCCGCCAGCCACGCGAATAGCGCTCACGGAACTGCCAGGCCTCCTGGGCGCCGATATTGCTGGTGAGGAAGATCAGGCTGTTGCGGAAGTCGATGCGGCGGCTGCCGGCGCTCAAGGTCAGCTGGCCGTTCTCCAGCACCCCGAGCAGGCTGCGCACCACCTCCTTGCCGGCTTTCTCCAGTTCGTCGAAGAGCACGATGCCGGGGCGGCCGAAGCTGCCCTGGATGGCCTCGGCGTCGAACAGCGTGGCGCCCTCCTTGCTGCCCACGTAGCCCGGCGGCGCACCGGTGAGCGCAGCGACGTAGTGTTCCTGGGCCAGGGTCTGCATGTCGATGCGGCAGAAGGCGTCGGCGCGGCCATGGAGGGCCAGCGCCAGCAGGCGCACCAGCTCGGTCTTGCCGACGCCGGTGGGGCCCATGAACAGGTTCACCGCCAGGGGCCGCTCGCGGTCGCCGATGTCCGCCTTGACCACCTTGAGCAGGGCCTCCACCGCCTCCAGCGCGGCGTCCTGGCCGACGATGCGGGTGCGCAGCAGGGCCATGACGGTGTCGGGCTCGAAGAGAAAGCGCGACTGCAAGCGCGCCGCCGGCACCTCGCCGCGCCCCAGGTGCTCGCGGTTGTGCTCGATCAGGTCGTTGACGAAGGGCATCCGGGCTCCTCGGTTCAGGGAATCACGGGCGGCGGGCCGCCCCGTTCACGGAGCGCCGTCGCGCTAGCCCGCGACCTGCTCGCGCCCACCATGGGGCAGCTCGCCCACCGGGCAGTCGGCCACGCCGATGGTGCGGCGGGTGAGCTTTTCCACATCGTCCCGGGCCTTCTCCGCGTCCAGCACCCAGGTGCGGTAGAACTCGAAGGGGCAATCGGCCACGCCACGGTCGCCATCGCCGGAGTTGTAGACCCCGGTGTAGCCCCGGTGCAGCAGCTTGAACAGGTGGTTCTGCGACTGGTCGTTGGCCCGCGCGTCGCGGATCTGCGAGACCGACAGCTGGGCGTACTGGATGCCCATCTCCTCCTCGCCGCATTCGCCCAGGGTGCGGCCGTCGAAGCCGATGATCGCCGAGTGGCCGAAGTAGCTGTAGACGCCATCGAAGCCGGCGGCGTTGGCCACCGCCACATAGCAGTTGTTGGCCCAGGCCATGGTCTTGGCCATCAGCACCTGCTGCTCCTTGGCCGGGTACATGTAGCCCTGGCAGCGCACGATCAGCTCGGCGCCCTTCATCGCGCAGTCGCGCCAGATCTCGGGTAGTTGCCGTCGTCGCAGATGATCAGGCTGATCTTCAGGCCCTTGGGCCCTTCGCTGACGTAGGTGCGATCGCCCGGGTACCAGCCCTCGATGGGGCACCAGGGGATGCACTTGCGGTACTTCTGCACGATCTCGCCGCGGTCGTCGATCAGCACCAGGGTGTTGTAGGGCGCTTTGTGCGGGTGCTCCTCGTGGCGTTCGCCGGTGAGGGAGAAGATGCCCCAGGTCCCGGCCTCGCGGCAGGCGGCGGAGAAGATCGCCGTTTCCTCGCCGGGGATGCTGGCGGCGGTGGCCATCATCTCGTCGTGGTCGTACATGATCCCCATGGTGCTGTACTCGGGGAACACCACCAGGTCCATGCCCGGCAGGCCGAGCTTCATGCCCTTGATCATCTCGGCGATGCGCCGGGCATTGTCGAGCACCTCGGCCTTGCTGTGCAGGCGCGGCATCTTGTAGTTGACGACGGCGACGCCGACGGTATCCGGGCTGCTGGAAATATCACCGTGACGCATGGGCTTCTCCTTCCGTTCAGTGGCTGATCATCCAGGGCCGCGCGCTGGGCTTGGTCTTCAGCGCGTGGGGGTTGGCCTTGGTGGGTGCCAGGGGTTTGTTCGGCGTGCAGCAACCGCAGCCTTTCGGGTGCTTGCGGTTCTCGCGGTACTCCTCGACCGTCTGCGGCGCGTTGGCGCTGCGCTCGTTGGCGGCGATGGCGCGGCGCTGGCTGCCGGCCAGGGTGGCCAGGCCGGGTGCGGAGAGGATGACCCTCGGCGCGCTGCCACCACAGGCCGGGCATGGGCAGGGGGCCTCGCGCTCGGCCATGGGCCGCAGGGCGGTGAAGTCGCCGCAGGTAGCGCAGTCGTATTCGTAGATGGGCATGTTGGGGTCCTCGTCTTCGTTCGATGTCCGCCGTCCCGGCGGGAGGTACGCCGTCCAGAGCAACCTCCCGCCGGGGCGGTGAACTCACTTGTCCGGCGCGATGGGCAGGTCGACGCTGCCGTCGAGGAAGCGGGTCGGGCCAGAGGCGTTGGGGTTGATGTCGAAGTCGAAGATTTCCGTCGGCAGCCACAGCGTCGCGCAGGCGTTGGGGATGTCCACCACCCCGCTGATGTGCCCCTGCACAGGCGCCGAACCAAGCAGCGCGTAGCCCTGGGCCGGCGAGTAGCCGAACTTGGTCAGGTAGTTGATGGCGTTGAGGCAGGCCTGCTTGTAGGCGATGTTGACGTCCAGGTAGTGCTGCTTGCCGGACTCGTCCACCGAGATGCCTTCGAAGATCAGGTAGTTCTTGTAGTTGGGCACGATGGGGCTGGGCTTGAACACCGGGTTCTTGATGCCGTACTTGGCCATGCCGCCCTTGATCAGCTCGACCTTCATGTGCACCCAGCCGGCCATTTCGATGGCGCCGCAGAAGGTGATCTCGCCGTCGCCCTGGCTGAAGTGCAGGTCGCCCACCGAGAGGCCGGCGCCGTCGACGTAGACCGGGAAGAAGATCTTCGAGCCGCGGGACAGGTCCTTGATGTCGCAGTTGCCGCCATGCTCGCGCGGCGGCACGGTGCGCGCGCCGGTCATGGCCGCCTTGTCGCGGGCCTCGCCGCGCAGCTTGCCCATGTGCGCGGTGGGCGCCATCGGCGGGTTGGCCAGGGGCGGCACGCGGGTCGGGTTGGTGTCGATCAGCGCCTGCTCGCGGCTGTTCCAGTCGGCGAGCATCTTGTGGTCCGGCAGGCAGCCGATCAACCCGGGGTGGATCAGCCCGGCGAACTGCACGCCGGGGATGTGCCGGGAGCTGGTGAACAGGCCGTGGAAATCCCAGATTGCCTTCTGCGCCATGGGGAAGTGGTCGGTGAGGAAGCCGCCGCCGTTCTGCCGCGAGAAGAAGCCGTTGAAACCCCACAGGGAATCCGGCTTGGCGCCGATGTCCAGCAGGTCCACCACCAGCAGGTCGCCCGGCTCGGCGCCCTTCACCCCCACCGGGCCGGAGAGGTAGTGCACGGTGGAGAGGTCGACGTCGCGCACGTCCGAGGCGTCGTCGTTGTTCCTGATCGCGCCGGCGGTCCAGTCGTAGGTCTCGAGGATGAAGTCATCCCCCGGGTTGACCCAGCAGGCCATGGGAATGTCGGGGTGCCAGCGGTTGTGGATCTGTTCGTTCTCGGTGGCGGCCTGGATGAGGTCGACCTTGATCAGCGTTTCGGTCATGACGGTGCTCCTTGGGACCAAGTGTTGGACGGGCGGTCTGGGCCGCGCTGGGAGCTAGTCTTGGCCGCCTGGCCGGGATCGGGAATACGTCGAATTACGTAGGTGGGAAGCGGCCGGGCGGGCGCGCGAAAGCCGTCGCCCGTGCGCGGGCACGGGGACGGCTTGGCGGGGATTCCGGGCCACGGCCCGGCTGCGGGCTACACCGACAGGTAGCGGCTGATGGTGGCTTCGTCGACCCGGTCGCGGGTTTCCTCGATCACGAAGCGGCCCTTCTCGATCACCAGGAAGCGGTCGGCGATCTCCAGGGTGAAGGACAGCACCTGCTCGGAGACGACGATGGTCAGGTCGCGCAGGGTGCGGATCTCCTTCAGGCTGCGGGCGATGTCCTTGATGATCGACGGCTGGATGCCCTCGGTGGGTTCGTCCAGCAGCAGCACCTTGGGGTTGGTGGCCAGGGCGCGGGCGATGGCCAGCTGTTGCTGCTGGCCGCCGGAGAGGTTGCCGCCCTTGCGCGAGCGCATGTCGTGGAGCACCGGGAACAGCGCGTAGAGATCGTCCGGAACCTGGCCGTTGGCCGAGGCCGGCAGGCCGGTCTGGATGTTTTCCAGCACCGTCATGTGGGAGAAGATCATCCGCCCCTGGGGCACGTAGGCGATGCCGCGTTCGACGCGCTGGTGGGTCTCCAGGGCCGACACGTCCTGGCCATCGACGCGCACCTCACCGCCCCATTGCGGGAGGATGCCCATCAGGCTCTTGAACAGGGTGGTCTTGCCCATGCCGTTGCGCCCCATGACGGCGACGATTTCCTGCCTGGCCACGTTCAGGTCGAGGTCGTGGAGGATCTGGCTCTGGCCGTAGCCCGAGGTGAGCTTGCTGATCTGGAACATGCTGGACTCCATTGATGGCTGGCCCGGGGCTCAATGCCCCAGGTACACCTCGATCACCTTCGGGTTGCTCTGCACCGCCTCCATGCTGCCTTCTGCCAGGACCTTGCCCTGGTGCAGCACGGTGACCTTGTGGGCGATGCTCTTGACGAACTCCATGTCGTGCTCGATGACCAGCACCGAACGCCCCTGGCTGATGCGCTTGAGCAGCTCGGCGGTCTGCGCGCGCTCGCTGACGCTCATGCCCGCCACCGGCTCGTCGAGCATCAGCAGCTCCGGGTCCTGCATCAGCAGCATGCCGATCTCCAGCCACTGCTTCTGGCCGTGGGAGAGCAGGTCGGCCTGGCGGTGCAGGTGTTCGCTGAGGAAGATTTCCCCGGCCACCGCCTCGACCCGGGCGATGACCTCGGCACTGCGCTTGAAGAACAGCGCGCCGAGCACCTTGCGCCCGGCCGGGTAGGACATCTCCAGGTTCTCGAACACCGTGAGGTTCTCGTAGATGGAGGGGTTCTGGAACTTGCGCCCGACGCCGGCACGGACGATGTCGTACTCGCGCATGCGGGTCAGCTCGCGGCCGTCGAACTGGATGCTGCCGGCGGTGGCGCGGGTCTTGCCGCAGATCAGGTCGAGCACCGTGGTCTTGCCGGCGCCGTTGGGGCCGATCACCACCCGCACCTCGTTGCGGTCCAGGTAGAGGTTGAGGTCGTTGACCGCCTTGAAGCCGTCGAAGGACACCGTCAGGCCCTCGATGGCCAGCACCGGTTTCGGGCTTTCGAATCCGCTCGGGCTCATGGTGTGCGCTCCACTTCACGGGGGGTGCTCGGGGCCGGGCTCGGGCTCGCGGCGGGCGTCGTCACAGTTGCGGCGGGTGCCTTGGCGCGGGTGGCCAGCAGGCGCTCCAGGCGCGGGCGGCCATGGCTCTGCCAGAGCCCGGCGAGGCCGTTGGGGAAGTACATGACCACGGCGATGAACAGGCCGCCCATCAGGTACAGCCACAGCTCGGGGAAGCTCTCGGAGAAGTAGGTCTTGCCGTAGTTCACCAGCAGCGCGCCGTACACCGCGCCGAGCAGCGACATGCGCCCGCCGACGGCGGCGAAGATGACCATTTCGATGGACGGCACGATGCCGACGAAGCTCGGCGACATGAAGCCCACCTGCAGGGCGAACATGGCCCCGCCTATGGCCGAGAAGCCGGCGGCCACGCAGAACACGAAGATCTTGAAGCTGGCCACGTCGTAGCCGGAGAAGCGCACCCGTTCCTCCTTGTCGCGCATGGCCATGAGCAGGCGGCCGAGCTTGGAGGCGAGGATGAACTTGCCGATGACGATGCAGCCCAGCAGCAGGAAGGCGCTGACGAAGTAGAGGATGAGCTTGGCGCCATCGGTGCGGATGTCCCAGCCCATCAGGGTCTTCAGGTCGGTGATGCCGTTGACCCCGCCGGTGAGCCCCTGCTGGCCGATGATCAGCACCGTGAGGATCATGGCGATGGCCTGGGTGACGATGGAGAAGTACACATCCCCGACCCGCCGCTTGAACATCGCCAGGCCGATCACCGCCGCCAGCAGCATGGGCACCGCCAGCACCGCGACGAGGGTGAAGCCGAAGCTGTGGAAGGGCTGCCAGAGCAGCGGCAGCTCGGTGATCTGGTTCCAGTCCATGAAGTCCGGGATGCCGGGGGTGGACTGGATCCTGGTGCTCTCCGGGTCGGAGGCCTCCAGCTTGAGGAACATCGCCATGCAGTAGCCGCCGAGGCCGAAGAACACCCCCTGGCCGAGGCTGAGGATGCCGCCGTAGCCCCAGCACAGCACCAGGCCGACGGCGACGAAAGCGTAGGTGAGGTACTTGCCGACCATGCTCAGGCGGAAGGCGTCCAGCGCCAGCGGGAACACCACCAGGATAAGTGCGGCGAGGATCAGCAGGCCGATGGTGCCCTGCCGCCCGCCGAGGACGTTGTCGATTGCGTTCATCTGCCGCCCCTCATTTACGGACTTTGATGGAGAAGAGCCCCTGGGGGCGCAGCATCAGGATCAGGATCACCGCCGACAGGGTCAGCACCTTGGCCATCGAGCCGCTCATGAAGAATTCGGAGATGGACTGCGTCTGGGCGATGGTGAAGGCCGAGGCGATGGTGCCGAACAGGCTCTGCGCGCCGCCGAAGACCACCACCAGGAAGGTGTCGACGATGTACAGCGAGCCCGCCGTCGGCCCGGTGGAGCCGATGGTGGTGAAGGCCGCGCCGGCCACCCCGGCGACACCGCAGCCGAGGGCGAAGGTCATGCGGTCGACCCGCTTGGTATTGATGCCCACCGCGCGGCTCATCACCCGGTTGAGCATGGTGGCGCGCACCTGCAGGCCCCAGCGCGAGCGGTAGAGCATGAGGAAGATCGTGGCGGTGAGCAGCACCGTGAGGCCCATGACGAACAGGCCGTTGCGCGGGATGTCGATGCTCTCGGTGGGGTTGAACGAGCCCATCAGCCATTCCGGCAGGGTGGCGCTGACCTCGCGCGCGCCGAAGATCGAGCGGAACGCCTGCTGCATCACCAGGGACAGGCCCCAGGTGGCCAGCAGGGTGTCCAGCGGGCGCTGGTAGAGCTTGCTGATCATTGCCCACTCCACCAGCCAGCCGATGGCCCCGGCGATGAAGAACGACAGCACGATGGCGAAGAAGAAGTAATAGGGCTGCATCGCCGGCGCGTAGTGGGTGGTCAGTGCCGACAGCAGGTAGGTGGTGTAGGCACCGATGGTGAGGAACTCGCCGTGGGCCATGTTGATCACGCCCATCTGGCCGAAGATGATCGCCAGCCCCAGGGCCATCAGCAGCAGGACGCAGAACACCGACAGCCCGTTGAAGCCCTGCATGGCCGCAATGGCGCCGAACTCAGATAGCCATTCCATAAGGTTCTCCGGAAGCGGGCGACAGCCTCGCCGCCCGCCGGGGTTTGGATTCAGGGTGAAACGGGGGTCAGACAAACCCCGACCCCACTTCAGGCTTCAAGCTTCAAGCTTCAAGCTGCTTCTCGCTTCTCGCTTGCCTCTTGCAGCTTGAAACTTGCCGCTTGCCGCTCCCTACTCACTGATACCCCTTGGGGAAGGGATTGGGTTCGATCAGGCCGGACTCGTAGACCACCTTGAACTGGCCGTCTGCCTGGACCTCGCCGATGCGGGTCTTGCTCCACAGGTGATGGTTGTCGTGGACCTTCACGTAGCCTTCCGGCGCGGTGGTCAGCTCGATGCCCGGGGAGGCGGCGACCACCTTGTCGACGTCGAAGCTGCCGGCCTTCTCCACGGCGGCCTTCCACAGCCAAGGGCCGAGGTAGGCGGCCTGGGTCACGTCACCGATCACCGCGTCCTTGCCGTACTTGGCCTTGAAGGCTTCGACGAAGGCTTTGTTGTTGGGGTTGTCCAGGCTCTGGAAGTACTTCATGGAGGCGTAGAAGCCGGCCATGTTCTCGCCGCCGATGCCGAGCAGTTCATCCTCGGTCACCGAGAGCGTCAGCAGGGTCTGCTTGGCGGCGGTGACGCCGGCGGCCTTCATCTGCTTGTAGAAGGCGACGTTGGAGCCCCCGACCACGGCGGCGAAGACCACGTCAGGCTTCTTCAGCTTGACCTTGTTGATCAGCGAGCCGAACTGGGTGTTGCCCAGCGGGTAGTACTCCTCGCCCACCACCTTGCCGCCGAGCACGTTCTCGATGTGCTTGCGGGCGATCTTCATCGAGGTGCGCGGCCAGATGTAGTCCGAGCCGATCAGGTAGAAGGTCTTGGCGCCCTTCTCCTTGGCCACCCAGTCCAGGCCGGCGAGGATCTGCTGGGTCGCCTCCTGGCCGGTGTAGATGACGTTCTTCGACTGCTCCAGACCCTCGTAGAAGGTCGGGTAGTAAAGCAGGCCGTTCTCCTTCTCGAACACCGGCAGCACGGCCTTGCGCGAGGCCGAGGTCCAGCAGCCGAAGACGGTGGCGACCTTGTCGTTCACCAGCAGCTTCTTGGCCTTCTCGGCGAAGGTCGGCCAGTCGGAGGCGCCGTCTTCCTGGATGATCTTGATCTGCCGGCCGAGGATGCCGCCGGAAGCGTTGATCTGCTCGATGGCCAGGCGCTCGGCCTGGATCGAGCCGGTCTCGGAGATGGCCATGGTGCCGGTGGCCGAGTGCAGCTGGCCCACGGTCACTTCGGTGTCGGTCACCGCCAGGCCGGTGGTGTTGGCGTCGGCGGCCACCGCCAGTTGGCCGAATACCGCTGCGGCCATCAGCGACAGCGCGGCGGCGCCCAGCGCCAGCCGGCGCGGAAGAAAGCGTTTCGCACCCGTCATCAAGCTTGAATCCATGGTCCTGCTCCTCTGTGGTTGGCGTGGTCGGCTCGCCTTGCGGGTACCGGCCTCGGTTCGGGGCAAGGATGCGTTCGGCCAGGGGGCGGGGGTATACGCACATTGACGTAGCGGCATACGTCATCTGACGTAGTGGCCGCTGCGCCAGCTTGGGGCATGCTGCGCTCGCAGACAGGCGCAAGGACGTGCGCGCGATGACGCAGCCAACCCGGGAGGGCCGTGCCAGAGCGGTGCGCACCCGGGGCCGGGGCGGGGCATGGAAGTTGCTGCACACGCCCACCGCCGCCCAGGAGCGCCGCCGTGCAACAGACCGGTACGCAACGCATCGCCAAGATCCGCCGCGACTACAACAGCTGGGTCGCCGACGAGACGCTGGAGGACTACGCGCTGCGCTATACGCCGCGCTCGTTCCGCAAATGGTCGGAGCTGCGCATCGCCAACACCGCCCTCGGCGCCGTGTCCTTCCTCGCCCTGGAAGCCATAGGCGGTGCCCTGGCCATCAGCTACGGCTTCACCAACACCCTGTGGGCGGTGCTGGCGGTGAGCCTGGTGATCTTCCTCACCGGCCTGCCCATCAGCTACTACGCCGCACGCTACGGCGTGGACATGGACCTGCTCACTCGTGGCGCCGGCTTCGGCTACATCGGCTCCACCATCACCTCGCTGATCTACGCCAGCTTCACCTTCCTGTTCTTCGCCCTGGAGGCGGCGATCATGGCGCTGGCCCTGGAGCTGTACTTCGGCATTCCGCTGGCGCTGGCCTACGTCATCTGCTCGGTGATCATCATTCCCCTGGTGGCCTTCGGCATCACCCTGATCAACCGCCTGCAGATGTGGACTCAGCCGGTGTGGCTGCTGCTGCTGTTGCTGCCCTACGTCTTCGTCATCGCCAGGAACCCCGGGGCGCTCGGCGACCTGGCCAGCTTCGCCGGGCGCGACGGCGAGGCCGGCACCTTCAACCCGCTGCACTTCGGCGCCGCCTGCACCGTGGCCCTGGCGCTGGTGACGCAGATCGGCGAGCAGGTGGACTACCTGCGCTTCCTGCCGCAGAAGACCCGCGCCAACCGCAAGCGCTGGTGGGCGGCAATGCTCCTGGCCGGCCCCGGCTGGATCATCCCCGGCGCACTGAAGATGCTCGGCGGCGCCTTCCTCGCCTTCCTCGCCCTGCAGCACGAGATCCCCCTGGAGCGCGCCGCCGAACCAACGCAGATGTACCTGGTGGCCTTCAACTACGTGTTCGCCTCGCCGCAATGGGCGCTCGGCGCCATGGTGCTGTTCGTCATCGTCAGCCAGGTGAAGATCAACGTCACCAACGCCTACGCCGGCTCCCTGGCCTGGTCGAACTTCTTCGCCCGCATCACCCACAGCCACCCCGGCCGCGTGGTCTGGCTGGTGTTCAACGTGGCCATCGCGCTGATGCTGATGGAGCTGGGCGTGTTCGAGGCCATCGAGCAGGTGCTGGGGCTCTACGCCAACATCGCCATCGCCTGGATCGGCGCCCTGGTGGCGGACCTGGTGATCAACAAGCCGCTGGGCCTGTCGCCGCGGCACATCGAGTTCAAGCGCGCGCACCTCTACGACATCAACCCGGTGGGGGTCGGCGCCATGCTGATCGCCTCGCTGCTCTCGGTGCTGGCCCATGCCGGGCTGCTCGGCAGCCTCGCCCAGGCGGCCTCGCCCATGGTGGCGCTGGTCTCGGCGATGGCGGTGGCGCCGCTGCTGGCCTGGCTCACCGGCGGGCGCTACTACATCGCCCGGGAAAGCGACCCGGCGCTGCTCCATCCGCTACGCGAGAAGGTCACCTGCACCCTGTGCAGCAACGATTTCGAGCGCGAGGACACCGCCTTCTGCCCGGCCTACGGCGCGCCCATCTGCTCCCTGTGCTGCTCGCTGGACGCCCGCTGCGGCGATGCCTGCAAGCCCCGGGCGCGGCTCTCGGAACAGTTCGACGACCTGGTGCGCTGGCTGCTGCCCAACGCCTCGGTGCCGCGCCTGCACACGCGCCTGGCCCATTACCTGGGGGTGTTGGCGGTGATCGTGATCCTGTTGTTCTGCGCCCTGGCGCTGATCTACAGCCAGGTTTCCCAGGGCCTGGAACAGGCCCCGGCGGACGCCGCGCAGACGCTCTACCAGGCGTTCCTCAAGGCCTTCCTGACCCTCTCGCTGTTCGCCGCGATACTCGCCTGGTGGGTGGTGCTGACCCGCGAGAGTCGCCACGTGGCGCTGGAGGAGTCGAACCGCCAGACCACCCTGCTGATGCAGGAGATCGAGGCCCACCGCAAGACCGACGAGGCGCTGCAGAAGGCCAAGGAAGCCTCGGAGGCGGCCAACGCGGCGAAGAGCCGCTACGTCACCGGGCTGTCCCACGAGTTGCGCACGCCGCTCAACAGCATCCTCGGCTACACCCAGATCCTGCAGCGCGACGGCCTCACCCCCGAGCCGCACAAGGAGGCCCTGGCGACCATCTTCCGCAGCGGCTCGCACCTGCTGTCGCTGATCGACGGGCTGCTGGACGTGGCCAAGATCGAGGCCGGCAAGCTGCAACTGGAGCCCAGCGAAATCCCCTTCCCCGAATTCCTCCAGCAGTTGCAGCACATGTTCAGCCCGCAGGCCGAGGAGAAGGGCCTGGCCTTCCGCTACGAGCCCGGCGGGCGCCTGCCGGTGGTGGTGCGCGGCGACGAGAAGCGCATCCGCCAGATCCTCATCAACCTGCTGGGCAACGCGGTGCGCTTCACCGAGAGCGGCGAGGTGCGGCTGCGGGTCAGCTACCTGCGCGAAACCGCCACCTTCGAGATCATCGACACCGGCATCGGCATCGCTCCGGACCAGATCGAGCGCATCTTCCAGCCCTTCGAACGGGGCGACCCGCTGCGCCAGGACAACGGCGTCGGGCTCGGCCTGACCATCACCCGCATGCTCATCGCGCTGATGGGCGGCGATATCCGCGTGCACAGCCGGCCGGGCCAGGGCACCTCGTTCCAGGTGCGCCTGTTCCTGTCCGAGGTGCGCGTGCCCCAGGCGGTGGTGCACGTCGAGCACGACATCATCGGCTACCAGGGCGCGCGCCGCCGCGTGCTGCTGGTGGACGACCATATCGAGCACCGTCGGGTGCTGGCCGGCATGCTGGGACCGCTGGGCTTCGAGATCGTCCAGGCCGCCGATGGCCAGGAGGCGGTGCGCCAGGTGGCCCTGCTGCACCCGGACCTGATCCTCATGGACCTGTCGATGCCGCACATGGACGGCTGGGAGACCAGCCGCCTGATCCGCAGCAACGTGCAGTCGCGGGCGCCGATCATCGTCATCTCCGCCAACGCCTTCGCCGACGACCGCGAGCGCAGCGTGGCGGCCGGCTGCAACGACTACCTGGCCAAGCCGGTGCACACCCCGGCCCTGCTGGAGAAGATCAAGGAGCACCTGGGCCTGGAATGGCTCAAGCGTCCGCCCGTGGCCCCCTGTACCGAAGCGGACGGCGCGCGGCCCTCGCCCGCCGCCCTGGAGGCGCTGCGCGAGCTGAGCGAGATGGGCTACGTCAAGGGCATCCTCGAGCGCCTGGACGCCATCGAGCGCGAGGAGCCCGGGTGCACCGCCGTCCTCGCCGGCCTGCGACAACGCGCGCGGCGCTTCCAACTCAACGAATTCAATACGCTGCTGAAAGCGGCCGGCAGCCCCACCCCCCGCGTCGACCTGGCGCGCGACCAGACAGGAGGAGCCCATGCACAGCTCGAGCCGTGACAGCGCCGTGGTGCTGATCGTCGACGACACCCCGGACAACCTCGCCCTGCTCAGCGATGCCCTCGACGCCGCCGGCTACAGGGTGCTGGTGGCGCTGGACGGCACCAGCGCCCTGGAGCGCGCCCAGCGCAGCCAGCCGGACGTGATCCTGTTGGACGCGATGATGCCGGGCATGGACGGCTTCGAGACCTGCCGACGGCTCAAGGCCAGTGGCGAGACGGCGGACATCCCGGTGCTGTTCATGACCGCGCTGACCGAGAGCGAGCATGTGGTGGAAGGCTTCGCCGCCGGCGGCATCGACTACGTGACCAAGCCGATCAAGCCCGACGAGGTGCTCGCCCGCGTCGCCGCTCACCTGCGCACCGCCCGCGCCCTGCAGGCCGTGCGCAACGCCCCGGCGTCACGCCCGGCGCTGGACGACGAGCAGACCCAGGAGGCGCTGGCCTCGCGCTTCCAGCTCACCGGCCGGGAAATGGAGGTGCTGCACTGGGTGGCCTGCGGCAAGACCAACCGCGATATCGGCGACATCCTCGGCCTCAGCCCGCGCACGGTGAACAAGCACCTGGAGCACGTCTACGTAAAGCTGGGCGTAGAAACCCGCACCGCAGCGGCGGCGGTGGCCATGTCGGCGGGGCGTTGATGCTCCTTTTGAAGCCAGGCGATGCAAGGCTGGGGGCTCGCTGCGGATGGCGTCTTTCGTAGGATGGTGTAGAGCGAAGCGAAACCCATCGATGCCCGGCACGGAGCCGGCATCGCGAATGAGATAGGTGATGCGTAGGGTGGATGACGCTCTTTTCATCCACCATCGAGGTACCGATCAGCCTCGGTGCCAGGTCCATAGATCCCTGCCTGCCCATGGTGGATGGGTGAAGCGTCATCCACCCTACAGCCCGCTGGGTGCTCGCTGCGGATGGCGGCTTTCGTAGGATGGCGTAGAGCGCAGCGAAACCCATCGATGCCCGGCACGGAGCCGGCATCGCGAATGAGATAGGTGATGCGTAGGGTGGATGACGCTCTTTTCATCCACCATCGAGGTACCGATCAGCCTCGGTGCCAGGTCCATAGATCCCTGCCTGCCCATGGTGGATGGGTGAAGCGTCATCCACCCTACAGCCCGCTGGGTGCTCGCTGCGGATGGCGTCTTTCGTAGGATACGTCGGGCGGCGCTCAACGAGCGGTGGCAAGGCGCTCGCAGAGCTTTCGCGTGGCGTCGAGCATCTGGAAGCTGGGGCGTTCCAGGCCGCGGTCGGGCACTGGCCACACCTGGCCGGCGGCGACCGCGGGGATCTGCGGCCAGGCTCGCCAGGCGGCGGCCTGGGCCGGTTCGCTGACGAGGATGACCCGGGGCTGGCGCTGCAGGATGGATTCGATGCTGACCTGGGGCGCCGGCAGGCGCTGGTCGGCGAAGACGTTCTCGGCGCCGCAGATGCGCAGGGCATCGCTGACGATCTGCTGCCCGCCCAGGGTGTAGAGCGGCTTGTCCCACACCTGGTAGAACACCGCCAGCGGCACCTCGCGGCGGTATTTCCCACGCAACTCCGCCAGCCCCGCAGCGAAGCGCTGGCTCAGGGCACGGCCCTGTTCGGCGCGCCCCACACGCTGGCCGACTTCGGCGAACACCCCGGCCAGGTCATCCAGTTGCCGGGGCTCCACCCGCAACTGCTCGATGGGGGTACGCCTGAGCTGTTCACGCCCGGCAGCGCCCACGCTGTCGGGCCACAGCAGCACCAGCTCGGGCTTCAGCGCCAACAGGCTTTCGATTTCCAGCTGGCCGTAGCGGCCGACACTGGGCAGCCCCGACAGAGCGGCCGGGCGCTCGCCGCCATCGAGCACGCCCACCAGCAGGTCGGCGGCATCCAGGTCGAGCATGAGTTCGGTAAGGGAAGGGGCCAGGCTGACCACACGCAGCTGCGCCACCGCCGGCAGCGCCAGGCACAGCAGCAACGCGCCGAGCAGGCTGCGCATCAGCCCAGTTGGCGCGGGATGCGGTAGAGGCTGAAGATCACCACGCTGCCGAGGGCCAGCAGCACCAGGGCCACGGCGTTGAGGCCGGCGAACACGGCCACCGCACCGATCCAGGCCGGCAGGCCGGCGCCGAGGAAGGCGACGCGACGGGCACGGGCCAGGGCGATCCAGGCGGCGGGCTCTTCCTCGCTGTCGAGGGCTTCCTCGGTGGCGATCAGGGCGCGCTTGTAGCCGCGAAACAGCGGCAGGCTGATGAACATGGAGATCAGCGCCGCCAGGAACAGCGGCATCTCCAGGGCGGCGAACACCGGCTCGCCGGGGCCGAACAGCAGGTTGAGCACGAACAGCGGGGCCAGGGCGATGGCGAGGTAGGCCCACCATTCCAGGCCCAGCTTGCGGCGCACCTGGTTGCGGGTCATAGCTCGACTTCACCCTGGTGCAGGCTGCCGAGCATGTGGCCGAGCTTGCCGGCCTTGGTCGCCAGGTACTTCCTGTTGTGCGGGTTGAGGCCGGTCTGCAGCGGCACGCGTTCGGCGACGCGGATGCCGAAGCCTTCGAGGGCCTTCACCTTGCGCGGGTTGTTGGTCATCAGCTTGATGCCGGAGATGCCCAGGTGGTCGAGCATCGGCAGGCAGATGGCGTAGTCGCGCTGGTCGGCACCGAAGCCCAGGCGCTCGTTGGCCTCGACCGTGTCGGCGCCGCCGTCCTGCAGCTCATAGGCGCGGATCTTGTTCAGCAGGCCGATGCCGCGGCCTTCCTGGCGCAGGTACAGCAGCACGCCACGGCCTTCCTCGGCGATGGCGCGCAGGGCGGCCTCGAGCTGGAAGCCGCAGTCGCAGCGCAGGCTGAACAGGGCGTCGCCGGTCAGGCATTCGGAATGCAGGCGGCCGAGCACCGGGGCGCCATCGGCGAATTCGCCCATGGTCAGGGCAACGTGTTCCTTGCCGCTGGCCTGGTCGAGGAAGCCATGCATGGTGAACAGGCCAAAGGGCGTGGGCAGTTGGGAGGCGGCGACGAAGACGACGGACACCACGGATCTCCTGGGATTTCGAAAGGCCGGCATTGTATCAGCAGCATTAACCGGCCGGTCAGACTGAATAGTTGGGGATAAGGATCGAAACGCTTGGACGATCGAGCCTCAGATCTTCGATTCCAGCAGCAACACGCCCTGGTCCTCGCGCCAACGCACGCGGTTGAGGAAGCTCATGCCCAGCAGCACGTCGACCGGGGCATCGCCCTCGACCACCGCGCCTTCGACGCCGAGCACTTCCAGCGGGCCGACCTTGACCCGGTCGAAGACCACCCGCCAGGCCCGCACGGTACCGGAGGCGGTGCTGGCGGTCATCGGCTTGCCGGTCACCCGGTAGTCGATGCCGAGGATGCGCGCCTGGTTCTCGCTCATGGCGACGGTGGAGGCACCGGTGTCGACCATGAACTGCACCGGGTGGCCCTCGATGGCACCGGCCACCATGAAGTGGCCATTGTTGCCGCGGGCGATGCTCATCTGGGTCTTCTGCGGGGCGCTGGCGCCGGCCTGGTTGTACTCGCGGGAGAGTTCGTAGGTGCGCTCGATACCGCCGATGCGCAGCACCGCGCCCCGGCTGCTGGCACTGACCACCTCGACGCCGCCGGGGCCGGTCTGGCCGACCTTCACCAGCTTGCGCTGGCCGTCGACGCTGAGCACCGCGGCATTGGGGAACAGGCCGACCACCTGCACCTGGGGTTCGGCATGGAGGGCACCACAGCAGGCCAGCAGCAGGCTGGCGCAGAACAGTTCAAGGCGACGCATGGTGGCTCTCCGGTTCCGGGTCGAAGGGGTACGGCTGCCCCCAGTGGGCGAAGACCGGGCGCAGCTCGCCATTTTCCACCAGGCGCGCCATGCGTTCGTCGAACAGCTCCGCGAATTCGCGTCCGCGTGCCGTGTCACCGAAGGCGACATAGAGCTTGAGCTGGGTGAGGTAGGTGATGCGGTAGTTTTCCGGGTTGGGGCTCTGCCGCAGGACGTCGTCGACCTCGGTGCGGGCGTCGATGTAGTAGTCGGCATGGTCGAGGTCGAGCATCGAGAGGATGCCGCCGCGCCGCTCGATCTCCTGGAAATGCGCCAGGTTCGGCAGGTAGCGCTCGTAGCCGTAACCGCGCATCCACACCAGGCGGTGTTCGCCTAGGTTGGCCAGGGTGGGCACCGGTGCCCCCTTCAGGGCCAGGGCGCTGATGCGGTCGGCGTCGTAGTTCCAGTGGGGGTAGATGGCCCAGGGCACTTCGTCACGGTAGGAGCCGACCCAGGCGTCGGCCTCGCCGCGCTTCACCAGGCCGATGGAGCGGGTGTAGGGCACCGAGCGCGTGCGCAGGTGCACGCCGACCGGTTCGAAGACCTTGCGCAGGATGTCCCAGCCGAGGCCGCTGCCGTCGGCGTCGGTGTGTGCGGCCCAGGTTTCGGCGGCGATCACGACTTCCGTCGCGCTCGCCTCGGGCTTGTTGCCCGGGGATGCGTCCGCTGCCAGCGCCCAGGGCGCCAGCATCATTGCCAGCAGTCCGACCAACCAGCCGCGCATCATCACTCCCCTTCCGCTCCCTGCCGAGTCCAGGTCTGGCGGCTAGCCCACGCCCCAGACGATCAGTTGCATCGCCAGCCAGGCGAAGACGCCGGCCAGCACATCGTCGAGCATGATGCCGACGCCGCCGTGGACGTGCCGGTCGATCCAGCGGATCGGCCAGGGCTTGAGGATGTCCATGAACCGGAATACCAGGAAGCCTAGCAGCAGCCACTGCCACCCTTCGGGCACCAGCCAGAGGGTGATCCACATGCCGACCATCTCGTCCCAGACGATGCCTTCGTGGTCGTGCACGCGCAGGTCATCGGCGACCTTGCCGCACAGCCAGAAGCCGAACAGCATGGTCAGCCCGAGCATCAGCCAGTAGCCCCAGTCGGGCAGCATCTGCCAGAGCGGGATGAACGGCAGCGCCACCAGCGAACCCCAGGTGCCGGGGGCCTTGGGCAGGGTCCCGGAACCGAAGCCGAAGGCGAGGAAATGCCAGGGGTTGCGCCAGACCGAGGGCGGGGCCGGTAGCACCGGCTCTTGCTGCGGATGATCAGTCACCTTGACTCCCGAAATGTTGAAAGCCCCGTGCGGGCGGCCGGATATCCCCGCCATCGGCGTCGAGCAGGTGCACGCCCTGGCCCGCTTCGACGCGACCGATCACGGCCACCTCGGGCCAGGCGGCCTGCAGGGCGGCCAGGTGCTGCGGCGGCAGGGTGAAGGCCAGGCGGTAGTCGTCGCCACCGGCCAGTGCATGGTTCAGGGCCGGCTCGCGCGGGTAGAGCGCACGCAGGCCGGCGGACAGCGGCAGGCGCTCGCGCTCCACCATCAGTGCGACAGCGGAGGCGGCAGCGATGTGCCCGCAATCGGCGAGCAGGCCATCGGAAATATCCAGCGCCGCGCTGGCCTTGCCGCGCAGGGCGATGCCGAGGCCGAGCTGCGGCGGCGGCGACCAGTAATGGGCGAGCAGCGCACGGGCTTCATGACTGTGGTCATCACGCTCGCCGAGCACCAGGGGCAAGGCGCCGGCACCGTCACCCAAGCTGCCGCCGACGCAGAGCAGGTCGCCCGGGCGGGCGCCGGCACGGGTCAGGGCCTGGCCGGCGGGCACGCGGCCGAACACGGTAACGGTCATGCTCAGCGGGCCACGGGTGGTGTCGCCGCCGATCAGGGCGATGGCGCAGTCGCGGGCCATGGCGTCGAGGCCACGGGCGAGCCCCTGCAGCCAATCCGCATCGGCGGACGGCAGGGTCAGGGCGAGGGTGAAACCGACGGGCGTGGCGCCCATGGCGGCCAGGTCGCTGACGGAAACCGCCAGGGCGCGCTGGCCGAGCAGGAAGGGGTCGCAGTCCAGGGGGAAGTGCACCCCGGCGACCAGGGTATCGGTGGAGACCGCCAGTTGTTCACCGGCGGGGAGTTGCAGCAGGGCGCAGTCGTCGCCGATACCCAGCGCGATGCCCTCGCCAGCCGCTGCACAGGCAGCGGCGACGAAGTAACGGCGGATCAGCTCGAACTCACCCATTCCTCGGTCAGCGCTTGGCGCCACGGACCTCGGCGGCACGCAGCAGCGGTGCCAACTTGTCCAGCACGCCGTTGACGAACTTGTGCCCGTCGGTAGCGCCGAAGACCTTGGCCAGCTCGATGCCTTCGTTGATCACCACACGGTAGGGCACGTCGACGCGGTTGCGCAGCTCGTAGGTGGAGAGGCGCAGCACCGCGAGTTCGACCGGGTCGACTTCCGCCAGGGGCCGATCCAGGCAAGGCGTGAAGGCCTCGTCGATCTCGGTCACCTGGCGCGGTACGCCGTGGAGGATCTCGTGGAAGTAGGCACCGTCGACCGCCGAGAAATCGTTGTCGACGCGGAACTGCGCCTCGATTTCATTGAGCGTCTGGCCGGCGATGTGCCACTGGTACAGGGCCTGGACGGCCAGGCTGCGGGCCTGGCGGCGCGCAGCGGTCTTGCCCTTGGCGACGGGCTTGTTGGCTTCGTCCGGGTTGTCGATGTCGCTGTTGAAACTCACTTGGCCTCCAAGGCCGCCAGCAGGCTGACCATTTCGAGGGCGGACAGGGCAGCTTCGGCGCCCTTGTTGCCGGCCTTGGTGCCGGAGCGTTCGATGGCCTGCTCGATGGAGTCGACCGTCAGCACGCCGAAGGCGACCGGAACGCCGAACTCCATGGACACCTGGGCCAGGCCCTTGGTGCACTCACCGGCGACGTATTCGAAGTGCGGGGTGCCGCCACGGATCACGGCGCCGAGGGCGATGATCGCTGCGTACTCGCCGCGCTGAGCGACTTTCTGCGCCACCAGCGGGATTTCGAAAGCACCCGGGGCACGGATGATGGTGATGTCGCTTTCATTCACGCCGTGGCGTACCAGGGCGTCTACGGCGCCGCTCACCAGGCTTTCTACGACGAAGCTGTTGAAGCGGCCGACCACCAGGGCGAAGCGGCCTTTGGGGGCGATGAAGGTACCTTCGATGGTCTTCAGGGTCATGGCGAGTTCTCGTTCATTAAAGAGCGAGGGCGCGTTCACGGCAGGTGACGCGCCCTACGGGTCATTCAGCGGGCAGGTATTCTACAACTTCCAGGTCGAAACCGGATATCGCATTGAACTTCATCGGCGAACTCATGAGGCGCATCTTGCGCACACCGAGATCGCGAAGAATCTGCGAGCCGGCCCCGACGGTGCTGTAGGTGGCGGGGTTGGTGACCTTGGCATCGCTGCCCAGCTGGCGCTCCAGGTGCGCCAGCAACTGCGGGCCGGTCAGCGGGTTGCCCAGCAGCAGCACGACGCCGCTGCCGGCCTTGGCCACTTCCTTCATCGCCGCGCGCAGGCTCCAGCGGCCTTCCTGGTTGACCATGAACAGGTCGCGCAGCGGGTCCATGTTGTGCACGCGCACCAGGGTCGCCTCTTCCGGGCTGATGGTGCCCAGGGTCAGCGCCATGTGCACGTCGCCCTCGACGGCGTCGCGGTAGGTGACCAGGTTGAACTGGCCCAGCTCGCTGTCCAGCGGCTGCTCGGCGATGCGCTCGACGGTGCGCTCGTGGATCAGCCGGTAGTGGATGAGGTCGGCGATGGTGCCGATCTTGATTCCGTGCTCGGCGGCGAAGGCCTCCAGCTCGGGGCGACGGGACATGGTGCCGTCGTCGTTCATCACTTCGCAGATCACCCCGGACGGCTCGAAGCCGGCCATGCGCGCCAGGTCGCAGGCCGCCTCGGTGTGGCCGGCGCGGGCCAGCACGCCGCCGGGCTGGGCCATCAGCGGGAAGATGTGGCCGGGGCTGACGATGTCGTCGGCCTTGGCGCCCTTGGCGGCCGCAGCCTGCACGGTGCGTGCGCGGTCGGCGGCGGAGATGCCGGTGGTGACGCCTTCGGCGGCCTCGATGGAGACGGTGAACTTGGTGCCGAAGCCGGAGCCGTTGCGCGGGGCCATCAGCGGCAGCTTGAGGGTCTCGCAGCGCTCGCGGGTCATGGGCATGCAGATCAGGCCACGGGCAAAGCGCGCCATGAAGTTGATGTGCTCGGCCTGCACGCACTCGGAGGCCATGATCAGGTCGCCTTCGTTCTCGCGGTCTTCGTCATCCATGAGGATGACCATCTTGCCCTGGCGGATGTCTTCGATCAGTTCGTCAACGCTATTGAGAGCCATGGGCCCTCCTTTTGAATTCAGTGTTTGAGGTAGCCGTGTTCGGCGAGGAAGCTTTCGGTCAGGCCCGAGGCGGCGGGCTCGGCGGCCTTATCGCCCAGCAGCAGGCGCTCCAGGTAACGCGCCAGCAGGTCGACCTCGAGGTTGACCTGCCTGCCCGGCCGGTAGTCGGCCATGATGGTTTCATCCAGGGTGTGCGGAACGATGGTCAGCTCGAATTCGGCGCCATTGACCGCGTTCACCGTCAGGCTCGTGCCGTCGACGGTGATCGACCCCTTCAGGGCTATGTACTTCGCCAGTTCACGCGGTGCGCGGATCCTGAATTGCACGGCACGGGCATTGTCTTCCCGCGCCACTATCTCGCCCACGCCGTCGACATGACCGCTGACCAGGTGCCCGCCGAGGCGGCTGGTGGGGGTCAGGGCCTTTTCCAGGTTGACCTTGCTGCCGGTCTTCAGGTCGATGAAGGCGGTACGGGCCAGGGTTTCGCGACTGACGTCGGCCCAGAAGCCGTCGCCGGGCAGTTCCACCGCGGTGAGGCAGACGCCGTTGACGGCGATGCTGTCGCCGAGCTTCATATCGCCCAGGTCGAGCTTGCCGGTGGCCACGTAGACGCGCACGTCACCGCCCTTGGGGGTGATGGCGCGGATGCTGCCGATCGCTTCGATTATGCCGGTGAACATGGGACCTCCACTGCAACAGGATGGCCGGTGCGCAAGGCCCGGGAGCGCATTATAGGCGCCCGGGATGCGCTCGCGGTCATCCACGCAGACGATGCTGCGAGCGCCGGGAGAAAGGTATGGGACATCGTTGAACTCCTGTTTATGAAAAAACAGGGCGCGTTGGATCGAAAGGGACTTCGCAGGCGCGCAGAAACACGCCCAGGCAGGCAATCCCGTTCTCTCTTCATCCGGACTATGACCGTCGGCCCCGGAATCACACCGGGTCTGCTGACCTTGCGACTAAGCAAGCGCTCGCGGGCTATGCGCAATGCGCAATTACCGCCGGTGGGGACTTTCACCCCGCCCTGAGAACGATTCGGCCACTGGCGTGGCCGAGGCGGTTTTTTAACACAAGGAGGGGAAAGCGCCAAGCTGGAAGCTGGAAGCTGGAAGCTGGAAGCTGGAAGCGACAAGTGTGCCGGCTTCAGGCTTCAGGCTTCGAGCTTGCGACCGGCACCGCAATGATCCGCCAGTCATCCCCGACCGCGCGCATCTCGACGATCTTCAGCTGCGGCGCCTCGGCCATCCGTGCCAGGGGCCAGTCCAGCAGCGGGCGGGCGCTGGAGCCGAGGATGCGCCCGGCCATGAAGATCTGGTACTCGTCCACCAGCCCGGCACGGGCGAAGGCGCCGGCCAGGCGGGGGCCGGCTTCCACCAGCACTTCATTGGCGCCGCGCGAGGCCAGCTCGGCCAGCAGGCGCTTGAGGTCGACGTGGCCATTGCTGCCCGGCACCGCCAGCAGCTCGTGGCCATCGTCCTGGAAGCGGTCGCGCGCGGCGGCGGCAGCGCAGGTGGCCACCAGTGCCGGCCCAGCCTGGAAGAAGGGGGCGGACAGCGGCACGCGCAGGCGGCCATCCACCAACACGCGCAGCGGCGGGCGATCCAGCGCCAGGGCGGTGAGCTCGGCATTCAGGCCCAGTTCGTCGGGGCGCACGGTGAGGCGCGCGTCATCGGCGAGCACGGTGTCGGCCCCGGTCAGCACCACGCTGGCGCGGGCGCGCAGGCGCTGCACGGCGGCGCGGGCATCGGGCCCGGTGATCCACTGGCTTTCGCCACTGGCCATGGCCGTGCGACCGTCCAGGCTCATCGCCAGCTTGACGCGGACGAAGGGCAGGCCCTGTTCCATGCGCTTGATGAAGCCGGCATTCAGCGCACGGGCTTCGGCTTCCAGCACACCGCTCTGCACGGCGATGCCGGCCTGCATCAGGCGCGGCAGGCCGCGGCCGGAGACTTCGGGGTTGGGGTCCTGCATCGCCGCCACCACCCGCGCCACGCCGGCATTGACCAATGCATCGGCGCAGGGCGGCGTGCGGCCATGGTGGCTGCAGGGTTCGAGGGTGACGTAGGCGGTGGCGCCACGGGCCTTGTCGCCGGCCTGGCGCAGGGCGTGGACTTCGGCATGGGGCTCGCCGGCGCGGGCATGCCAGCCTTCGCCGACGATGCGCCCGTCCCGGACGATCACACAGCCGACGCGGGGGTTCGGATGGGTGGAATACAGGCCCTTGCGGGCCAGCTCGAGTGCGCGGGCCATGAAGGCCTGATCGTTCTGGGTCATGCTTTAGTCTTTCGAGGGCTCACGGGCCAGGCGCTCGATTTCCTCGCGGAACTCGTTGAGGTCCTGGAATCGGCGGTAGACCGAAGCGAAACGGATATAGGCGACTTCGTCGAGCTTCTGCAGCTCCAGCATCACCAGTTCGCCGAGCACGCGGGACTTCACCTCGCGCTCGCCGGTGGCGCGCAGCTTGTGCTTGATGTGGGCGATGGCCTCTTCGAGGCGCTCGATGCTCACCGGGCGCTTCTCCAGCGCGCGCTGCATGCCGGCGCGGAGCTTTTCCTCGTCGAAGGGCTGGCGGCTGCCGTCCTGCTTGATCAGCCGAGGCATGACCAGTTCGGCGGTCTCGAAGGTGGTGAAGCGTTCCTCGCACGCCAGGCATTCACGGCGGCGGCGGACCTGATCGCCTTCGGCGACCAGTCGCGAATCGATCACCTTGGTGTCATGGGCGCCACAGAAGGGACAGTGCATGGTGGGCGACAACTGCGGAAAAAGAAGGCCACATGGTAGCGCATCTCCCCCGCAAGACAAGCCGCGGGCTTTGCGTTATAAGGCCGCCCAGAGCCCTCCGCAACAAAGGCCAGGAGTCATCGATGCGTGCCCTTTCCGTCCTTTCCCTCGCCGCCCTGCTGGTCGCCTGCTCCAGCGAGCCGCCCGTCGCGCCCACGTCAGCCTCCAAGCCGGCCGCGCCTCGCCAGCAGGCCGAAGAACCCACGCCCGCCCACCTGCGCGAGCTCAGGGGCCAATTGCTCGGCGCCCCGGCCGGCAGCGAAGTGGAAATGGCCCTGCTGGTGATCGACGACCGTGACCGCCCACAGCAGTTGCTGGCCAGCCTGCGCCTCTCCGGCACCGGCCAGGCCCTGCCCTTCAAGCTGACCTTCAACCCCGAGGTGTTCCCCCAGGGCCGGCGCGTCGAGCTGCGCGCCCGGGTCAGCCAGTCCGGCCAGTTGGTGCAGCGCCTGGCACCGCGGCGCATCCTCCAGGCCGAAAGCCAGGCCTTCGGCCCGTTGCAGCTGGAGCGCGCACCGTGACGCCCCCCGAAGGCCTGCAGCGCGCCCTCGGCGACCTGCTCGGCGACGCCCGCCTCAGTGCCGAGAAGCTGCCGGGCACCGACCTGCGCCTGTGGCTGATCGACGGCGCCAACATGGACCGTGCCTTCAACCCCGAGGAAACCCGGCGCATCCTCGAAGAGCCGCCCTACTGGTGCTTCTGCTGGGCCAGCGGCCTGGCCCTGGCGCGCTGGTTCGCCGAGCGCCCCGACTGGGTGGCCGGCAAGCGCGTGCTGGACTTCGGCGCGGGCTCCGGCGTCGCCGCCATCGCCGCGGCCAAGGCCGGCGCGGCGGAAGTGGTGGCCTGCGACCTCGACCCGCTGGCCCTGGAGTCCTGCCGCGCCAACGCGGCCCTCAATGGCGTGGAGCTGGGCTACTCCGAGGACTTCTTCGCCGAAGCGGACCGCTTCGACCTGATCGTGGTCGCCGACGTGCTCTACGACCGCGCCAACCTGCCCCTGCTCGACCACTTCCTCAGCCGTGGCCGCGAAGCCCTGGTGGCCGATTCCCGCGTCCGCGACTTCGCCCACCCGCACTACAACCGCCTGGCCATGCTCGAAGCCTGCACCTGGCCGGACCTGGCCGAGCCCGAGGAATTCCGCCACGTGAGCCTGTATCACGCAGTGAGATAACGACGAGCCCCGGTAGGCGGCTGCAGGCGGCAGCCGTATCATTCGCCCATCCCTTGCGCACTCGAGAACCCCGATGAGCGACACGCCCTATATCTTCGATACCACCGCCGCCGACTTCGACCAGGCGGTGATCCAGAACTCCTTCCACAAGCCGGTCCTGGTGGACTTCTGGGCCGAGTGGTGTGCGCCCTGCAAGGCGCTGATGCCGCTGCTGGCACAGATCGCCGAGTCGTACCGGGGCGAGCTGCTGCTGGCCAAGGTCAACTGCGACATCGAGCAGGACATCGTCATGCGCTTCGGCATCCGCAGCCTGCCCACGGTGGTGCTGTTCAAGGACGGCCAGCCGGTGGATGGCTTCGCCGGCGCGCAGCCGGAATCGCAGATCCGCGCCATGCTCGAACCCCATGTGCAGCAACCCGCACCGGCCGCTGCCGATCCGCTGGAAACCGCCCAGGCGCTGTTCACCGAAGGCCGTATCGGCGATGCCGAAGCCCTGCTCAAGCAGGTACTGACCGAAGACAATAGCAACGCCGCCGCGCTGATCCTCTACGCGCGCTGCCTGGCCGAGCGCGGTGAGCTGGGCGAAGCCCAGGCGGTACTGGATGCGGTGAAGAGCGACGAGCACAAGCAGGCCCTGGCCGGCGCCCGCGCCCAGCTGACCTTCCTGCGCCAGGCCGCCGACCTGCCGGAAGCCGCCGACCTGAAATCGCGCCTGGCACAGAACGCCGATGACGACGAGGCCAGCTACCAGCTGAGCATCCAGCAACTGGCCCGCCAGCAGTACGAGCCGGCGCTGGACGGCCTGCTCAAGCTGTTCGTGCGCAACCGCAGCTACGCCGAAGGCATCGCCCATAAGACCCTGCTGCAGGTGTTCGACCTGCTGGGCAACGACCACCCGCTGGTCACCACCTACCGCCGCAAGCTGTACCAGGCGATCTACTGATCGCTCGACCCACGTAGGTTGGGCTGAGGTACGAAGCTCAACGCAGCGGAGCCCACATCCATCACGTTGGGCCTCGCTGCGCTCGGCGCCAACCTACGGCGCTTATCCCTTCCAGATATAGACGGGCGCGTCGCCGCCCATCTCCAGCTGCACCTGCTCGCTGTGGCGCAGCCGCACCAGCAGGCGTTTGCCCGCAGCGGCGCCACCGGCCAGGGCTTCCAGCTCCACCAGCAGGCGCGGCCCCTCGATGCGCCCGGCGCCCTGCAACAGGCCCAGCGCGGCATCCCACAGGGCATCGTTGCGCTTCGGCGCGGCAGGCGTGGCGACAGGGGCAGGAGCCGACGGCGCCTCGACGCTGACCTGCAATTGCCCGCCCAGGCGCTGCCAGTCCTCCTCGTCCATCTCCACCGTCAGGTCGACCGGCCAATCGCCGATCCGTCCACGAATTCGCAGCATGTCCAGTTCCCCGGGTTTGAATCGGGCAATGCTCCCACGCCCCTCCACGAGGCGCCAAGCAGCACTGGCATGGCCAACGCAAAGTTGTTATAACGTAACACCTCATTTCAGCCCCCACCCCGGAGTGCCCCATGCGCCGCCTGCTGCTCGCCCTGCCCTTCGCCCTTCTGCCCCTGGCCGCCGCCCAGGCCCACGAACACGAGCACGAGGAGCACGGCAGCCTCGGAGCCCATGAGCACGGCGTGGCGCGGATGAACGTCGCCCTGGACGGCAACAGCCTGGAGCTGGAGCTGGAAAGCCCGGCCATGAACCTGGTGGGCTTCGAGCACGCCGCCAACAACGACGCCGACAAGGCCAAGGTCGCCGCCGCCCGCGCGCAGTTGGAAAAGCCCCTGGACCTGTTCGCCATCCCCCTGGTTGCCGGTTGCAAGGTGGCTGGCCAGGAGCTGGAAAGCCCGCTGTTCGGCAATACCCCGGAACACGAGCATGAACACGAAGACGCCGACCACGACGAAGCGGAAGGCCACGAGCACCACCACGAGCACAGCGAGATCCACGCCCACTACCAGCTGGAATGCGCCAAGCCCGAAAACCTCAAGACCCTGGACCTCAAGGCGCTGTTCACGCGCTTCCCCGCCACCCAGAAAATTCAGGTACAACTGATCGGCCCGCAGGGCCAGCAAGGCGCCGAACTGACCCCTGCCAGCCCTTCCCTGAGCTTCTGAACCCGATGAACCGGCCGGGGCAACCCGGCCGGCACCCCATGAGCCAGACACTGATCGAAATCACCGACCTGGGCTTCGCCTGGCCGGGCCACGCCGAGTTGCTCGACATCCCCGCCTTCGCCCTGCAAAGCGGGGAGACCCTCTTCCTCAAAGGCCCCAGCGGCAGCGGCAAGACCACCCTGCTGGGCCTGCTGGGCGGCGTGCAGACCCCCGGCCGTGGCAGCGTCAACCTGCTGGGCCGCGACCTGGGCAAGATGGCCTCCGGCGCCCGCGACCGCTTCCGCGTCGACCACACCGGCTACATCTTCCAGCAGTTCAACCTGCTGCCCTTCCTGTCCGTGCGCGAGAACGTCGAGCTGCCCTGCCACTTCTCGCGCCTGCGGGCCCAGCGCGCCCAGCAGCGCCACGGCAGCGTGGCCCAGGCCGCCGCCACCCTGCTCGGCCACCTGGGCCTGGCCGCCAGCCTGCTGGAGCGCCGCGCCGATGCCCTGTCCATCGGCCAGCAGCAGCGCGTCGCCGCCGCCCGCGCACTGATCGGCCAGCCGGAACTGGTGATCGCCGACGAACCCACCTCGGCCCTGGATGCCGACGCCCGGGAAAGCTTCCTCCAGCTGCTCTTCGGCGAATGCCGCGAGGCCGGGGCCAGCCTGCTGTTCGTCAGCCATGACCAGAGCCTGGCAGCGCTCTTCGATCGCAGCCTGTCGCTGCTGGAACTGAACCGCGCTGCGCGCCCGCAGGAGGCCTGAGATGTATCTGTTCCGCCTGGCCCTGGCGAGCCTCGCCAACCGCCGCTTCACCGCCCTGCTCACGGTCTTCGCCATCGCCCTTTCCGTCTGCCTGCTGCTGGCGGTCGAGCGGGTGCGCACCGAGGCCCGTGCCAGCTTCGCCAGCACCATCAGCGGCACCGACCTGATCGTCGGCGCTCGCTCCGGTTCGGTGAACCTGCTGCTGTATTCGGTATTCCGCATCGGCAACGCCACCAACAACATCCGCTGGGACAGCTTCGAAACCCTCGCCCACAACCCCAAGGTGAAGTGGGCCATCCCCATCTCCCTGGGTGACTCCCACAAGGGCTACCGGGTGATGGGCACCAGCGAAGCCTATTTCGAACACTACCGCTACGGCCGCGCCCAGCCGCTGAAGCTGGCCGAAGGCAAACCCTTCGCCGACATGTTCGACGTGGTACTCGGCGCCGAAGTGGCCGAAGCCCTGAAATACAAGCTGGGCGACAAGGTGGTGCTGTCCCACGGCGTCAGCACCGTCAGCCTGGTACAGCACGACGACAAACCCTTCACCGTGGTCGGCGTCCTCGAACGCACCGGCACGCCGGTGGACCGCACCCTGCACATCTCCCTGGCGGGGATGGAGGCGCTGCACGTCGACTGGCAGAACGGCGTGCCCGCCCGCGGAGCCGGCAAGGTCAGCGCCGAGCAGGCCCGCGCCCTGGACCTGCAACCCAAGGCCATCACCGCCTTCCTGCTTGGCCTCAACAGCAAGATCGCCACCTTCGCCGTGCAACGGGAGATCAACGAGTTCCGGGGCGAGCCGCTGCTGGCGATCCTCCCCGGCGTCGCCCTGCAGGAGCTCTGGAGCCTGATGGGCACCGCCGAGAAGGCGCTCTTCGTGGTCTCGCTGTTCGTGGTGCTCACCGGGCTGATCGGCATGCTCACCGCCATCCTCACCAGCCTCAACGAGCGCCGCCGCGAGATGGCCATCCTGCGTTCGGTGGGCGCGCGGCCCTGGCATATCGCCAGCCTGCTGGTGCTGGAAGCCTTCGCCCTGGCCCTGGCCGGTGCAGTGCTCGGCCTGGTGGTGCTTTACCTCGGTATCGCCCTCGCCCAAGGCTACGTGCAGGCCAACTACGGCCTCTACCTGCCGCTGGCATTGCCAAGCCGCTATGAGTGGACGCTGCTGGGCGGTATCCTGGCCGCCGCCCTGCTGATGGGCGCCGTGCCGGCTTGGCGCGCCTATCGGCAATCCCTGGCCGACGGCCTGTCCATTCGCCTGTGAGCCCACGATGAAACGCGCCCTGCTGGCCCTTCCGGCCCTGATCCTGCTGACCGCCACCGGCCTCTGGGCCGGTGAGGTCCGTGAACTGACCTGGTCCGAGCTGATCCCCGCCGACGCTCCGCCGCCACCGCCCCCCGCGCCCATCCACGACCTCTCGCAACTGGCCGACTCCCTGGCCGCCGAGGCGGGCCCGGCAGCCACCCAGCAGTCGCCGACCGCTCCGGTGGTGCCGACGCTGGATGGCCTGGAAGTGAAGCTGCCCGGCTATATCGTGCCGCTGGACGTGACCGAAGAAGGCCGGGTGACCGACTTCCTACTGGTCCCCTACTTCGGTGCCTGCATCCACGTGCCGCCACCGCCGTCGAACCAGATCGTCCACGTCACCAGCGAACTCGGCGTGCTGATGGACGCGCTCTACCAGCCGTTCTGGATCGAAGGGCCGTTGCAGGTGAAATCCAGCACCAGCGAACTGGCCGAGGCCGGCTACCAGATGGAAGCCAGCAAGATCTACCCCTACGAGATCCCCGAGAGCTGATAAGCAAGCCTGCTAACGAACTCACCACGGCATTGAGCTAGATCAAGGTGCCGTGGTTCGCGCTCCCCGAAACTGAGCCCAGCCAACACAAGCTCATGACCTCGGAGCCAATAAATGAAAACGCCGTTCCTAGCCGCCTCCCTTCTCGCCCTCGCTGTGGCCGCCCCTCTGGCCCAGGCTCACCAGGCGGGTGACATCCTCGTTCGTGCCGGTGCCATCACCGTCAACCCGACAGCCGACAGCTCCAGCGTCCAAGTGGACCGCGGTGCCCTGGCCGGTCTCGACCTGGGTGGCAAGGCCACCATGGACAGCGACACCCAGCTGGGCCTGAACTTCGCCTACATGCTGACCGACCACTTCGGCCTGGAACTGCTGGCTGCCACCCCCTTCGAGCACGAAGTGAAGCTCAAGGGCACCGGCCTGGACGCCGCCAACGGCAGCCTGGGCTCGCTGAAGCACCTGCCGCCGACCCTGAGCGTCGTGTACTACCCGCTGGAATCCCAGTCGGCCTTCCAGCCCTACGTGGGCGCCGGCATCAACTACACCTGGATCTATGACGAGCACGTGGGCAGCGGCGCAACCGCAGCCGGCTTCGACAACTTCCGCGTGAAGAACTCCTGGGGCCTGGCCTGGCAGGTCGGCGCCGACTACATGCTGACCGACAGCATCATGGTCAACGCCCAGGTGCGCTACATCGACATCGACACCACGGCCTATGTCGACAACACCGCCCTGAACGTACGCGCCAAGGTGGACGTGGATGTCGACCCGTGGGTCTACATGGTCGGCCTGGGCTACAAGTTCTAAGCCCAACCGCACTGAACAAAGGCGCCTTCGGGCGCCTTTTCGTTGGCATCACCGGCCCATCTGGTGGGATGAAAAAAGGCTTTTTGCGTTAAGTGTTGCTAGAGGATTTGAGCCCAGCTGATTGCTGAGTTTTGCTGGTACTTCTGGTTTCGCCCACCCGGGCGAGTCCCTTTTCCAATCGCTGGAACGCCAGCCCGGTGAAAAGAAACCAAAAAACTTGGCCCTCCATACGGGTCTGGCGGCTGCTCCAGCTTTCTTCGCCCAACGCATCACATCGATGTGCGCCCCAGCGCGCACGTAGTGGCGGCAGCTTTCGTAGGATGGCGTAGAGCGAAGCGAAACTCATGCGGTGGAGGGCGTCCGGAAGACACCGTGCTTGAGCCCTTGCTTTAAAACCACAACAGCTAACGCAGACAGAGCCAAAAAAGGCGCCTCGCGGGCGCCTTTTCCATTCGGCTCAGCGGCCCAGCAAGTGGGCCAGGCCGACCGCCAGGGGCGTCGGCTCGGGGAAGGCGAAGCGCTCCAGCAGGCGACCGTTGTCCGCCAGGGAGTGGCGGATGTCACCAGAGCGCGCTTCGGCGTAGCTGATGGCCGGCAGTTCGCCCACCACGCTGCCAATGGCGGCGAGCAGGTCCTTGAGGCTGGTGGAGCGCTGCAGGCCGACGTTCACCGGGCCGGCTTCAACGCTGGGGTTTTCCAGGGCCTGCACCAGCACCTGCACCAGGTCGCCGACATAGACGAAGTCACGGGTCTGCTCGCCGTCACCGAATATGGTGATCGGCGTGCCGGCCAGGGCGCGCTCGGTGAAGATGCTGATCACCCCGGAATAGGGCGAGGACGGGTCCTGGCGCGGGCCGAAGATGTTGAAGAAGCGGAACACCGCCGGCTCCAGGCCGTGCTGGCGACGGTAGAAATCCAGGTACTGCTCGCTGGCCAGCTTGTCCACCGCGTAGGGGGTCAGCGGCGCGGTCGGGGTGTTTTCGTCGATGGCCTGGCCTTCGCCGTTCTGGCCGTAGACCGAGGCGCTGGAGGCGAACACCACGCGCTTCACGCCGTGCTCGCGCATGGCTTCGCACACATTGAGCGTGCCGATGAAGTTGGCCTGATGGGTAGCCACCGGGTCGTCCACCGAAGCCGGCACCGAGGCCACGGCGGCCAGGTGCGCCACCGCCTTGCAGCCGGCCACGGCACGGCTTACCAGCGCAGCGTCGGCGACGTTGCCTTCGATGAGTTCGACGCGGGAATCGTGCAACGGCAGGTTGTCGCGCTTGCCGGCGGACAGGTCGTCGAGGATGCGCACGGAATGCCCGCGCGCCAGCAGCGCGTCCACCAGGTTGGAGCCGATGAAGCCGGCGCCGCCGGTAACGAGGATGGGGGAATCAGCCATGGCGGTAGTAACGATCCAGGAGAGCGGGCAACGCCGCGCGCCAGGCGCGGGGCTTGATGCCGAATGTATGGAGGATTTTCTTGCAGGCCAGCACCGCGTGCTGCGGCTCGTCCGCCGCATCGGGACGGGCAGCGTGGGCCTGGGGGGTGATTTCCTGCACCTTCAGCGTATGCAGGTTGCGGGCTTCGGCCAGCACCGCCTGGCCAAGCGCCAGGGTGGTGGTCGCCTCGTGGCCACCGTAGTGGTAGGTGCCCCAGAGCGGCGCCGCGCAGTCCAGCTGCTTGAGCACCGCAAGCATCACCCGCGCGGCATCATCCACCGGCGTGGGGTTGCCACGACGGTCGTCGGCCAGCATCAGCTCGTCGTCCCGCTCGGCCCGGGCGAGGAAGCGCCCGAGGATGCCTTCGTTGCTGTCATCCAGCAGCCAGCCGAAACGCAGCAGCACGTGCTTGGGGCACACCGCGCGCACGCTCTGCTCGATGCGCCACAGGGACTGCCCGCGCAGGCTGAGGGGGATGGTCTCGTCCTTCTCGTTGTAGGCGGTGGCCCGGGCGCCGTCGAAGACGCGGTAGCTGGAAGGCTGCAACAGGACGATGCCGTGGTGCTGGCAGAGCTCGGCCAGGCGTTCCACCGCGCGTTCCTGCGCGGCGAAGCGGCCCGCGCTGGCCTCTTCGGCCTGGAACCAGTCGAAGTAGTAGGCGAGGTTGATCACCGCATCGGGGCGGGTGTCATCGAGCAGCTGGGTCAGGCTGGCGGCATCCCAGCCCTGTTCGGGCGGGCGCGGGGCGAGGAACCCTACATCATCCTCGGCCCCCAGGCGGATAAGCGCCTGGCCAAGGGCATTGCCACCGCCCAGGAGCATCAAGCGCATACGCATAGACAGAAGGTCGCTTAAAGCCAGTGGGTGTTAACGATCAGCCGTCGTCCCGCGATAGCGCCCTCCCTGTGACCAGGAGGATCGCCGTGACGGGGACATCGGGCACGCAAGCCAGCGGCCGTTTCCGACCGGGAAAGACGCATTCTGCTTATTTCCCGGCGCTGCGTCACTAGTGGCGCGCCATGCGGCACGCCACTTCAGCTCTGCGGAGGCTCCGTTGGGCGGTAGAGGTGGGCGTGATCAGGGTGGTAGAGCGAGGAATCGGTGAAACCTTCGGCAGCCAGCACCCGCCCCACGAGGATCAGCGCGGTGCGACGGAAATCCTTCTGCGCCACCCGTGCCTCGATGTCCGCCAGGGTGCCGGTCACCCAGTCCTGGTCGGGCCAGCTGGCGCGGTGCACCACGGCCACGGGGCAATCGGCGCCATAGTGCGGCAGCAGTTCTTCGACGATGCGCGGCAGGTGGCTGACGCCCAGGTGGATGGCCAGGGTCGCGCGGTGCTGCGCCAGCTCCGCCAGGGATTCGCCCTCGGGCATCCGCGTGCGGGTGGCGAAGCGGGTGAGGATCAGCGTCTGGGAAATATCCGGCAGGGTCAGCTCGGTGCCGAGCAACGCGGCGCAGGCGGCGGTGGCGGTGACGCCGGGCACCACCTCATAGGGAATGCCCAGCGCGCGCAGGTGGCGGATCTGCTCGCCGATGGCGCCATAAAGCGAGGGGTCGCCGGAATGCACCCGGGCCACGTCCTGGCCACGCCCGTGGGCCTCGGCCAACAGGGCGACTATCGCCTCCAGGTGCAGCTCGGCGGTGTTCACCACCCGCTCGGCGCTATGCCCATCCAGCACCGCTTCCGGCACCAGGGAACCGGCGTAGAGGATCACCGGGCAACTGCGGATCAACCGCTGGCCCTTGACCGTGATGAGCTCCGGATCGCCGGGGCCGGCGCCGATGAAATAGACCGTCATGGGGTATCCACATCCTCAAGGGTGCAGGCCAGCGCACAGGTGGCGTTGGCACTGCGGCGTTTCTCCACCAGCAACCGCGCCGGGCGGCCGGCCAGGGCTTCGGCCTGTACCAGCGCGGCGGCTTCGGCGATGCCGGGGCTGCCGGTTTCCCGCAGGGCGATGGCCGACAGGCCGGACAGGCGCCCCTCGCAGGCCGCCAGCTGCGCCGCCGGCAACAGCGCCAGGGGCAAGCGAAGGGTCAGCGCCAGCGCCTGCAACCCCGGCTCATCGGCCTTGCTGTCGACACTGGCCAGGGCGCTGAGATCGCCGGGTACAAGTTCGTACTCGGCCAGGGCAGCGTCGAGCAGCGCGCGCAGCTCCTGCTCCGAGCAGCCGCGCCGGCAACCGAGGCCGGCCACCAGGGTCATCGCCCGGCCTCACAAAACAAAACCCCGCGAAGGGCTGGGCCCTGCGCGGGGTCGATCGGCAGCGAAGCCCGGCTCACGCCAGGTCTTGGCTCGCGGAGCGCTGGTACAGCCAGGCAGCGGCCCAACCCAGGGCGCCCCAGAACAGCGCGTTGGTCACCAGCGAGGCGGCGATGAACTCGTGCTCCAGCGCTTCCGGCGCCAGGCTCGCATGCACTTCAGGCTGCGGTGCGCCGACCACATGGGGGATCACCAGCAGCGCCAGGCCGACGATGCGCAGGACCCAGTTGCGGCCGAAGGCGATCAGCGCCAGGCCAGCGGCAGTGGAGGCGGCGGTGCCGATCCACCAGACCTGGCGCTGGGCCAGGTCGGCGGCTGCGGTACCCGGCAGCTCCGGCGGCAGGCCGAGGGACGGCGCCAGGGCGAAGGTGGCGAAACCGGCCAGGCCCCAGAGCAGGCCCTGCCAGGCGCGGGTCGGGCCGCGCAGGCTGAACAGCGCGGCCAGCAGCAGGGCGAAGCCGACGGCCACCACCAGGTTGGCGCCACCGGTGGACAGGGTGCGCTGCCAGCCGTCGGCGGGAGCCCAGGCTTCGGCGTCGTGTTCATGGGCGGGCGCGCCGGCGGCGTGCTCGTGGGCGTGTTCGGTCTGCTCGGCCGGTGCCGAGTTCTCGAAGGTTTCCGCATGGAGAATCAGCGGGGTGACCCACAGGCTTTGCAGCAGGGTCAGCACGATGGCGGCGAAGAGACCGGCGAACCCGGCGGTCTGGGCGATGCGCTTGGTCACGGTTGCGCCCTCAGTGGCAGGGGAAGGCGGAGCTGTGACGGGTATCGTGGGCAGCGTTGTGCACCGCCTCGATGTGCGAGAAGCCGGCGAAGTACACCAGCGACAGGCCCAGGAGGCTGGCACCGATGGCGATGGCCAGGCGTTTGGACAGGGGGACGGCGGCGGCCGAATGGCTCAGTGTGCTGCTGGACATGGTGCTTCCTCTGCGATGCGGGTGAGTCGGCAAGAGGAACGCGTGCGAAGAAAGCGGCCGCGCGGGGACCGCATTTCCGGCGTGCGCCCGCCCACCGCGGGTTGCCAAAAAAGTGATCAGGCCGGTCTCCGGGCTTGCGACGCCAGCCATGGCTGGTCGGGTTTGCCTTCCCATGTCCGCCGGACACAGTGGCTTACAGATCCCTACGTGCGCTTACCGTTGCGGGGGCAGCGTCGGACTCGCCCTGGGGCACACCGACTTCCCGTTTCACCTCGCGCGCGACGGCGCGAGACACCTGAAAAAACCGCACAAGAACATCACGAGTCCGACTGGCCGTCAACCGCCGCGATTGACCGCCGCCCCCGCCCTGCGTAGCCTTCGGCCCTTCGAGGTTCCGCGGCCGTGCGCCGCGGCTAAGAGGGAACACGGCCAAGCCGTGGCTGCCCCCGCAACTGTGAACAGCTGAGGTCCTATCCACAGCCACTGCCCATCGGGCGGGAAGGCGGAAGGACGGCGCATCGCGCCAGGCTGTGAGCCAGGAGACCTGCCTCGGCGAATTTCCATACAACCGGGCGGGGTGATCCGGTGGCGAATCGGGCCCTCCGTGCCCTCGTCCCGCGCGCCCGCCGATCCGATCGACTCCCAGCAAAGGGCTGCCGCGCATGAAAACCCTGGCCAAACTCCCCGTCACCATCGTCACCGGCTTCCTCGGTGCCGGTAAGACCACCCTGCTCCGCCACATGCTCGACAACGCCGAGGGCCGCCGCATCGCGGTGATCGTCAACGAGTTCGGCGAGCTGGGCATCGACGGCGAAATCCTCAAGCAATGCTCCATCGGCTGCAGCGAGGAAGAGGCCGTGGGCCGCGTCTTCGAGCTGGCCAACGGCTGCCTGTGCTGCACCGTGCAGGAAGAGTTCTTCCCGGTGATGCGCGAGCTGGTGGCACGCCGTGGCGACCTCGACCAAATCCTCATCGAGACCTCCGGCCTGGCCCTGCCCAAGCCCCTGGTGCAAGCCTTCCAGTGGCCGGAGATCCGCAGTGCCTGCACCGTGGACGCGGTGATCACCGTGGTCGACAGCCCAGCCGTGGCCGCCGGCACCTTCGCCGCCCACCCCGAGCAGGTGGACGAGCAGCGCAAGCAGGACCCGAACCTCGACCACGAGTCGCCCCTGCACGAACTCTTCGAAGACCAGTTGGCCAGCGCCGACCTGGTGATCCTCAACAAGGCCGACCTGCTCGATGCCGACGCCCTGGCCGCCGTGCGCGCCGAGGTGGCCGAGGAGCTACCGCCGGCGGTGAAGATCGTCGAAGCCAGCGCCGGCAAGCTGCCGCTCTCCGTGCTGCTGGGCCTGAACGCCGAGGCCGAGGCGCACATCGACAGCCGCGCCACCCACCACGACCACGAAGGGCACGAGGACCACGACCACGACGAGTTCGACTCCTTCCACGTCGACCTGCCGGAAGTGGAGGAAGCCGCCCTGCTGGCCGCCCTCGGCCAACTGGTGGAGCGCCACGACGTGCTGCGCATCAAGGGCTTCGCCGCCATCCCCGGCAAGCCCATGCGCCTGCTGGTACAGGGCGTCGGCAAGCGCTTCGACAAACACTTCGACCGCAAGTGGCTGGCCGACGAAACCCGCGCCACCCGCCTGGTGGTGATCGGCCAGGAGCTGGACCCGGCCACCATCGCCAACGAACTGCGCACCGCCCTGGCGTAACCGCCGAACCGGTTCCTCTCCCCCGGGAGAGGGCCGCTCCACCGAGCCAAGGCCCGAGCCATGCACTTGCTGCGCACCCAACCTGGCGGCTTCGTCCCCGACGACGGCATCGCCCACCTGGCCCAGACGCCCGCCGAGCTGGTGATCCTCTGCAGCGGTGATTCGCACCTGGCGCTGCTGGCCGAGGCCGCCCGCGAGCTGCCGGCGGACTACCCCAGCCTGCGCCTGGCCAACCCCATGCAGCTGCAGAACCACGCCTCGGTGGACCTTTACGTCGACGAGGTGCTGCAGCACGCCAAGGTCATCCTTATCTCCGTGCATGGCGGCGTCGGCTACTGGCGCTACGGCATCGAGCAACTGGTGGCCCTGGCCGAGCGCGGCACGCAGCTGATCCTGGTGCCCGGCGACGACCGCCCCGACCCGGAACTGGCCCGCCTGTGCAACGTCCCGGAAGAAGACGCCGAGCGCTGCTGGCAGTACCTGCGCCAAGGCGGCCTGGACAACGCCCGCCAGCTGTTCGCCAGCCTCGCCAGCCGCTGCCTGGGCCGCGACTACCCCTGGCAGGCACCCAGCGCCCTGCCCCGCGTTGCCGTGCATCACCCGCACCAGCGCCCCGCTCATCTCGACCACTGGCGCGCCGACTGGCGGGAGGGCCAGCCGGTGGCAGCCCTACTGTTCTATCGCACCCACCTGCAGGCGGCGAACACCGCCTTCATCGACGCCTTCTGCGAGCGCCTCGCCGCCGTCGGCATCAACCCGCTGCCCATCGCGGTGGCCAGCCTCAAGGAAGCCGAGTGCCTGGCCGTGGTCGAGGACTGGCTGGACGCCGTCGACGCCGAGCTGATCATCAACACCACCGGCTTCGCCCAATCCAACCCCGACTCACCCGGCCAGCGTCCCTTCCGCCGCGACGTGCCGGTGCTGCAGGCCATCTGCTCGCTGGACAACCAGCCGCTCTGGGAAGAGAACCCGCAAGGCCTCGGCCCGCGCGACCTGGCCATGCACATCGCCCTGCCGGAGCTGGACGGGCGCATCATCACCCGCCCCATCAGCTTCAAGGGTCTGGCCTGGCGCAGCGAGCGCAGCCAGAGCGACGTGGTGTGCTACCTGCCCCACCTCGAACGCATGGATTTCGTCGCCGAACTGGCGCGCCGCTGGCTGCTGCTGGGGCGCAAGGCCAACGCCGACAAGCGCGTGGCGCTGATCCTCGCCAACTACCCCACCCGCGACGGCCGCATTGGCAACGGCGTGGGCCTGGACACCCCGGCCGCCGCGCTGAACATCCTCCGCGCCCTGGAGGCCGAGGGTTACCCCCTGGCCGGCCTGCCGGAGAGCGGCACGGCACTTATCCACAGCCTGCTGGGCGGCGTCAGCAACGACCTCGACAGCCTCGACGCACGCCCCTGCGCCCAGAGCCTGGCGCTGGACGCCTACCTGGCCTGCTTCGCCCGCCTGCCCGAAGCCAACCAGCGGGCGGTGACGGAGCGCTGGGGCGAACCGCAGCAGGACCCGATGTTCCGCGCCGGGCGCATGATGATCGCCGGCCTGCGCTTCGGCCTGGCCTTCGTCGGCATCCAGCCGGCACGCGGCTACCAGCTGGACCCGGCGGCCATCTACCACGACGCCGCACTGGTGCCACCCCACGGCTACCTGGCCTTCTACTTCTGGCTGCGCGAGGTGTTCGGCGCCGACGCGCTGGTGCACGTCGGCAAGCACGGCAACCTGGAATGGCTTCCGGGCAAGGGCGTCGGCCTCTCCGCAGAGTGCTGGCCGGACGCGGTGATGGGCCCGCTGCCGAACATCTACCCCTTCATCGTCAACGACCCCGGCGAAGGCGCCCAAGCCAAGCGCCGCGCCCAGGCGGTGATCATCGACCACCTGATGCCGCCGCTGACCCGCGCCGAGAACTACGGCCCGCTGCGCGACCTGGAACGCCTGGCCGACGAGTACTACGACGCCTCGCTGCTGGACCCGCGCCGCGCCGTGCAACTGCGCAACGAGATCCTCGAGCTGGTGAAAGCCACCGCGCTGGACCGCGAGCTGGAGCTGAGCATCAGCGACGACCCGGAAAGCTGGCTGCCGCAGCTGGACGCCTACCTCTGCGACCTCAAGGAGTCGCAGATCCGCGACGGCCTCCACGTGTTCGGCGAATCCCCCGTCGGCGGCCTGCGCGACGACACCCTGCTGTCCCTGGTGCGCATCCCCCGGGGGGACGGCAAGGGCGCCAACGCCAGCCTGCTGCGTGCGCTCGCCACCGACCTGCAACTGGGCCGCGACCCGCTGGACTGCAACTGGGCCGAGCCCTGGGAAGGCCCGCGCCCGGCGCTGCTGGAGCGGGTCAGCATCGATCCCTGGCGCAGCAATGGCGACACCCGCGAGCGCCTGGAGCTGCTGGCCCTGGAGATGATCCGGGCGACTGATCATCCGTCGGTGGGCCCCGCCAGCGACCTGGTTATCCACAGCCTGCGCCAGGTCGTCGCCCCGACCCTGGACGCCTGCGGCCCCGCCGAAATCGGCGGCGTGCTGGCCGCCCTGGAAGGCCGCTTCGTGCTGCCCGGCCCCAGCGGCGCCCCCAGTCGCGGGCGCCTCGACACCCTGCCCACCGGGCGCAACTTCTTCACCCTGGACGTGCGCAACCTGCCCACGCCCACCGCCTGGCGCCTGGGCTTCCAGTCCGCCAGCCTGCTGCTGGAACGCCACCTGCAGGACGAGGGCGACCACCTGCGCCAGCTCGGCCTTTCCGTCTGGGGCACCGCCACCATGCGCACCGGCGGCGACGACATCGCCCAGGCCCTGGCGCTGATGGGCGTGCGCCCGGTGTGGCAGGCCGGCAGCCAGCGCGTGGAAGACTTCGAGATCCTGCCGCTGTCGCTGCTCGACCGCCCCCGGGTGGACGTGACGCTGCGGGTATCGGGCTTCTTCCGCGATGCCTTCGCCAACCTCATCCGCCTGTTCGATGCCGCCGTGCAGGCCGTAGCCGAACTGGACGAGCCCGAGGACATGAACCCCCTGGCCGCGCGGGTGAAACTGGAAAGCGCCCGCCTCGCCGCCGAGGGGCTGGCCGTGGACGACGCGCGGCTGCAGGCCGGGTGGCGCATCTTCGGCGCCCAGCCCGGTGCCTATGGCGCCGGCGTACAGGACGCCATCGAGGAGCGCCAATGGCAGGACCGCGCCGAACTGGCCGAGGTGTATTTGAACTGGGGCGGCTACGCCTACGGCGCCCAGGATGCCGGCACGCCCGCACGGGCGCGCTTCGCCCAGCGCCTGGAGCGGCTGCAGGCGGTGCTGCAGAACCAGGACAACCGCGAGCACGACATCCTCGACTCCAACGACTACTACCAGTTCCAGGGCGGCATGCTCGCCGCCGCCGAGACCCTGCGCGGCGAGAAAGTGGCCAGCTACCACGGTGACCACAGCCAGCCGGACCTGCCGCGCATCCGCTCGCTGAAGGAAGAACTCGGCCGCGTGGTGCGCTCGCGCGCCGCCAACCCCAAGTGGATCGCCGGCATGAAGCGCCACGGCTACAAGGGCGCCTTCGAACTGGCCGCGACCGTGGACTACCTGTTCGCCTTCGACGCCACCAGCGAGCTGATCGACGACCACCAGTACCAGCTGCTGGCCGACGCCTACCTGATGGACGCCGACACCCGCGACTTCATCCAGCAGCACAACCCCGACGCTCTGCGCGACATCGCCGAGCGCCTGGTGGAAGCCCAGCAACGCGGCCTCTGGGAACACCCCGGCGACTACCGCGAGGCCATCGAGAACCTGCTGCTGGATATCGAGGAGCAGTAGCCCCCGGCGCTCCCCCTCACCACAAACCCGGCGCCCTTGTAGGAGCGAGCTCTGCTCGCGCCCCCCCCCCGGCACGGGGTCCCACCGGCACACGCGGGTTTCGCCCGCCCTACGCTCGAACCGGCGGGGCAACGCCCCGCCCACCGATGATTACCCGCGCAACCGCGCCGCCGCCTCCCGCAGGATGCGCTCGGTGCCGTCCCAGCCCAGGCAGCCATCGGTGATGGACACGCCGTAGCTCAGGTCGCAGGACAGCGACTGCGCGCCGTCGAACAGGTGGCTCTCGATCATCACCCCGCGCAGGGCGTCCTGGCCGGCCAGGCGCTGGTCGATCACGTCCGCCAGCACCGCCGGCTGACGCAGCGGGTCCTTGCCGCTGTTGGCATGGCTGCAGTCGACCATGATGCGCGGTGCGATACCGAGCTTCTCCAGCCCCGCCCGTGCGACCGCGACGCTGGCTGCGTCATGGTTCGGGCCCTGGTGGCCGCCGCGCAGTACCAGGTGCGTATCGGCGTTGCCGGCGGTCTGCACCAGCGCCGGGCGGCCCTGGTCGTCGATGCCGAAGTGCTGGTGTGCGTGGGCCGCCGAGCGCATGGCGTCAGTGGCGATGCCGAGGCTGCCGTCGGTGCCGTTCTTGAAGCCCACCGGCAGGTCGAGGCCGCTGACCATCTCGCGATGCACCTGGGATTCGCTGGTGCGCGCACCGATGGCGGCCCAGCCCAGCAGGTCATCGAAGTAGCCGGCGGCCAGGGGTTGCAGCAATTCCGTGGCCACCGGCAGCCCCAGCTCGATCATCTGCAGCATCAGCCGGCGGCTGAGCGCCAGGCCGGCCGCCATATCGCCACTGCCATCCAGGTGCGGGTCGTACACCAGCCCCTTCCAGCCCACCGTGGTGCGCGGCTTCTCGACGTAGGCGCGCATCACCAGCAGCAACTGGTCGCTCACCTCCGGCGCCAGCGCGGCGAGGCGGCGGGCGTAGTCGAGGGCGGATTCGGGATCGTGGATGGAACAGGGGCCGACCACCACCAGCAGGCGCGGGTCGTCGCCATCCAGCACCGCGCGCACGGCATCGCGCTGGGCACGGACCTGGCGGGCCAGGGCATCGTGCAGCGGCAGGCGCTGGCGCAACTCGGCGGGGGTGGGCAGCGGTTGGGTGCTGCGCGAGGGGGACGCCAGGCTTTCCAGCGGCAGGGCGTGGAGGGGCTGGGCGGCGATGGGCGATACGGAAACGGAATTCATGACGGGCATCCTCGGCCGGCGCGGTTCGGTCCGCGCGCGGCGCTCTAACTGGGTGTTCGATTCAGGGGTGTGAGTGCGGCGGCGAAGCGGCTAAATCGCCAGTCGGAGTTGCGGTAATAGGTGGCGTAGGTGCGGTAGCTGATCATGGTGCGATCCTCGGATTACGTGCGTTTGGCCTTGTGGGCCCTGGAAAAACAAAAACCCCCGGGCGGGTTGCCGACCGGGGGTTTTGTGGAGCTTTGGTTGGCGACCCTGCTGGAGTGGGCCGCCTGATCAGGTATCAGGCCAGCCCGTGGCTAAACCAATACCCATAGAAATAGCTGACCGCAGCAGCCACGCGCGCACGTGCCGGGCGTTGGGCCTGGCAAGCGGTGAGCGGAGTGGAAGCGAGGTGCGGCATGACGATCTCCAAAGCGAATGCTGGCCAAATTACTGCATCGCCGGCCGCCGTTCAATCACTGATTTCTATCGGCGCGTTCGGCCTTTCGCTACCATGCCGCGATGCGTTTTCAGGAACCCGTCATGTCCGAGCTCCCCCACTTCCCCTTGAGCGCCGTGGTCGCCGCCGACGAGCTGAAGCTCGCGCTGTACCTGGCAGCCATCGACCCGGCCATCGGCGGTGTGCTGATCGAAGGCCCGCGCGGCATGGCCAAGTCCACCCTGGCCCGGGGCATCGCCGACCTGCTGCCGCAAGGCATCTTCGTCACCCTGCCCCTGGGCGCCAGCGAGGAACGCATCGTCGGCACCCTCGACCTCGACGCGGCCCTGGGCGAAGGCCGTGCGCAGTTCTCCCCCGGCGTGCTGGCCAAGGCCCACGGCGGCGTGCTCTATGTCGACGAGGTGAACCTGCTGCCCGACCACCTGGTGGACCTGCTGCTGGACGTCGCCGCCAGCGGCGTCAACCTGGTGGAGCGCGACGGCCTGTCCCACCGCCACGCCGCGCGCTTCGTGCTGATCGGCACCATGAACCCCGAGGAAGGCGAGCTGCGCCCGCAACTGCTGGACCGCTTCGGCCTCAAGGTCACCCTCGACGGCCAGCCGCAACCGGCCGAGCGCGCCGAAATCGTGCGCCGCCGCCTGGCCTTCGACGCCGACCCGCAGGGTTTCATCGCCCAGTGGGACGCCCCGCAGCAGGCACTCGCGCGCCGTTGCCAGGACGCCCGCGAACGCCTCGCCGCCATCCCCCTGGATGACAGCGCCCTGGACCGGATCGCCCAGCGCTGCTTCGCCGCCGGCGTCGACGGCCTGCGCGCCGACCTGGTGTGGCTGCGCGCCGCCCGCGCCCATGCCGCCTGGCGTGGCGCGCCACGTATCGAGGCAGAGGATATCGACGCCGTCGAGCACTTCGCCCTGGCCCATCGCCGTCGCCACGCAACGCCACCCTCGGCCCCGCCGGCACAATCGCCCGCCTCCGCGCCGGCGCCCAGCGATGCCGCCGGCGCCGAAGGCCAGTGGGGCGAGCTGCCCGCGCAACCCGTGCCCACCGACACCCGACGCGAGCTGCCGGGCTGGCCAAAAAAGCCCTGAGCATCCGCCCGCGCCGGGTCAGGGGCGCGGATGCCAGACCAGGCCCCGGGACACTCGCCAACGGCCGCAGCGGCCCGGCCCGTGGCGGGCGCGACGGTGCCATCCAGTGGCTGCCGACCCTGCTGCGCGGCCGCCCGCGCAAGGCCGACGACCTGGTCCACCGCCCCCGAGGCCAACGCCCCGATGCGCTCTGGCTGGTGCTGGTGGACGCCTCCGCCTCCACCCGCCGCCACGGCGCCCTGTCACGCGCCAAGGGCCTGCTGGCCGGGCTGTTCGAATCCGCCTACCGCCAGCGCGCCCGCCTCGCCCTGCTCCACGCCACCGGCCGCGAGCCGCGCTGGCTGTGGCAGGGCAGCAAGGCCTCGGCGCCACTGCACCAATGGCTCGACGGCCTCGGTGCCGGCGGCGGCACCCCGCTGATCGAGGCCCTGCACCTGGCCCGTGACTGGTTGCAGCGCCGCCAACGACAGAAGCCCTCGGAGCACCAGCGCGTGCTCATCCTCACCGATGGCCGCCTCAAGGACTGGCCCGCCCTGGAGCCGCTGGGCTGCGACACGCTGCTGGTGGATATCGAAGGCGGCCCCATCCGCCTCGGCCGCGCCCGCCAATTGGCCGAGGAACTGGGTGCGGAATACCGGGTGCTGTCGGACTGAGCCGGATGCGCTCGGAATAGGCACCGCTTGGTGGACATAAAGAGCGATGTCCACCCTACCCGCGGGGGAACCCCGTGAAGGGCACGCGACTTCGTAGGGTGGACCACGCTTCACCGGTCCACCGGGCAGAGCTGAAGGTGTCCCCAAATGCGAGCCAACCTCGCGGATGCCCAATGAACTGAAGTTGCACATACCGGCCTCGCAACGTTGGGCCTCGCTGCGCTCGGCGCCAACCTACGTCCACGTCGGAGCTGAACCACCGGTGCCCTGGATCGTCCATCAACCAGATGGTCGAACGTCGCCCGCCCCGGGTGCGTGTTAAGGTCCGCCCCTTTTCTTTGCGGAATGCCCGATGAACCAAGCCGTGCCCTGCGCCGACAGCTCAGCCACCCGCCTCGCCACGCGCCTGGCGTTCTTCGTCTCCGGCTTCGGCATGGCCTGCTGGGCGCCGCTGGTGCCTTACGCCAAGGCGCGCCTGGGTATCGAGGAGGCGGTGCTGGGGCTGTTGCTGCTGTGCCTGGGAGCCGGCTCGATGCTGTCCATGCCGGTGGCCGGTGTGCTGGCCGGGCGGATCGGCGCACGCCCGGTGATCCTGGTGGGCGGGCTGGGCCTGTGCTGCGCCATGCCACTGCTGGCCGGTGCCGACTCCAGCCTGATGCTGGCCCTGGCCCTGGCCTTGTTCGGCGCCTCCCTGGGGGCCATGGACGTGGCGATGAACATCCACGCCGTGGAGGTGGCGAACGACGCACCGGTTCCCTTGATGTCGGGCTTCCACGGCATGTTCAGCCTCGGCGGCTTCGTCGGCTCCCTCGGCATGACCGGGCTGCTGGCCGCCGGGCTGGCACCGCTGCCGGCGATTCTCGTCGCCCTGCTGGTGGTCATGCTCGGGCTCGCCCTCGCAGCACCGCGCCTGTTGCGCACCCGTTCAGGCAGCGAAGGGCCGCTGTTCGTGCTGCCACGCGGAATCGTTCTGCTGCTGGGGGCGCTGACCTTCGCCATGTTCCTGGCCGAAGGCGCGCTGCTGGATTGGGGCGCCATCCTGCTGGTGGAAACCCGCCAGTTCGACCCGGCCCAGGCCGGGATCGGCTACGCACTGTTCTCCCTGGCGATGCTCAGCGGCCGGCTGACGGGCGACCGGGTGATCGCCCGCCTGGGGGAGTACCGCGTGCTGGTGGGCGGCGGCCTGCTGGCCACGGCCGGCTTCACGCTGATGCTGCTGGCCCCGCACACCGCTCTGGCGCTGGCGGGTTTCCTGCTGGTCGGGCTGGGCGCGGCCAATATCGTGCCGGTGCTGTTCACCGCCGCCGGCCGCCAGAGCGCCATGCCGCCCAACCTCGCGGTGGCCGCCGTGACCACCGTCGGCTACGCCGGCGTACTCGCCGGGCCTGCGCTGGTGGGCTTCGTCGCCCAGGGCCTGGGCCTGGTCACGGCCTTCATGATCCTCGGCGCGCTGATGCTCTCGGCGCCGCTGACGGCGGGGCGTTTCGCGCGGTGAAAAGCCAGAGAAACTGAAACCAGATCAACCGCCCGTGTGGGTCAGCATCTCCGGCACTGCCCGTTCTTCGACTATTCGTTCCTGCACCCAGCGCAGCACCTCCGCTTCATCGCGGATGCGGTACCACTCGCCTTCCGGGTAGAGGCTGGCGGTGGGGCCGAGGTCGCAGGGGAACTGGCATTGGGTGCGGGTGATGTGCACGCCGCCTTCGCACTCCAGCTTGCCGGCGGCCTTGAGGGTTTCCCGCAGTTTCTTCCACAGCGGCAGCGCACCACGGCGGGTGCAGCGCGGGCCGTTGCACAGCAGCAGGCGGCGGGCGTGGGGCGGGATGCAGGACCAGGCGTGGCTGCTTGGCAGCTCCGGCACGCCGACGCAGGCCAGGTGCAGCTCGCGGCGCTCGACCAGGGCGACGGCGGCGCCGGCCGGGTCGCTGTCGTACTGGCCCAGCAGGCTGGCGACGAAGAGTTCCCCGGGGGCGTCGAGGCGGCCCAGTTCGCTGCGCAACCAGTCGAGGTGCTGGGCGCTGGACTGCGGGTCGAGGTCGATCACCAGCAGCGGGCGCGGGCTGGTTTGCACGGCATGCAGCAGTGCATCGAGGCCGGCGCCGGTGTCGACGATGTCGGCGAGTGCCGCCTCACCGCGCAGGGCACTCAGCTGGCGGCGGAACAGCTCGGCGAAGGAGCCGGTGTCGAGGTCGGGCCCGGCGAACAGCACGCGGGCGTAGGAAGTAGCGGTCATGGTGTTTCCAGTTGGGGGACGAGGGCCTGCCAGAGGCCGTCGAGGGAATCGAATTCGCGGGTGACCGGAGGCAGCTCGGGGCGCTTGAGGATCAGCACCGGCAGGCCGCGCTCGCGGGCCACCTGCAGCTTGGGCTCGGTGGATTGGCTGCCACTGTTCTTGCTGATCAGCACGTCGGTGCCGAGGCGATCGAACAGCGCGCGCTCCTCGTCCAGGCCGAACGGCCCGCGCGAGGCGATGACCTCGAAACGCTCGCCCGGTGCCTGTCCCTGCAGGCAGCGCACCGTCCAGTGCTGGTGGGCAGGAATTTCGCCGAGGTGCTCCAGGGGTTCGCGGCCAAGGGTGAAGAAGGGACGCTGGAAGGCGGCCAGGGCGTCGATCAGCCCGGCCCAATCGACAACCTCGCGCCAATCGTCACCCTCGCCGGCGCGCCAGCCGGGGCGACGCAATGCCCAGCAGGGCACGCCCGCCAAAGCGGCAGCGCGGGCGGCGTTATGGCTGATCTGTGCGGCATAGGGATGGGTGGCATCGAGCAGCAGGCCGATGCCGTTGTCCTCGATGTAGCGCGCCAGCCCTTCGGCACCGCCGTAGCCGCCGACGCGCACCTGGCAGCTCAGGTCGGCCGGCACCTTGCCGAGGCCGGCGAGGCTGTAGGTGTGTTCGGGGCCCAGGCGCCGGGCCAAGGCCAGGGCCTCGGTGACGCCGCCCAGCAGCAGGATGCGTTTCATGGGTGCTCCAGGGCCTGCCCCACCAGGTTGCCCTGGCGGTCGATGGCGAAGACTTCCAGGCTGACGCCGGCCGGTACGGTACGACGGGCGAAGGCCAGGGCGTGGGCGCAGACCGTATCGCCCAGGGGCACCCCGGCGGCGTGGGCCAGCGCCAGTGCCTGCTGGCTGGTGTTGGCCCCGCGCATGGCGTCCTGCAGCTCGGCATCGGCGCCCAGGCCGGCGGCCCATTCGGCGAGCAGCGGCAGGTCGATGCTGGAGTGGCGGCTGTGCAGGTCCATGTGGCCGGCGGCGAGCTTGCTGATCTTGCCGAAGCCACCGCACAGGCTGAGCTTTTCCACCGGTGCCTTGCGCAGGTGCTTGAGCACGGCGCCGGCGAAGTCGCCCATCTCGATCAGCGCGGTGTCGTCGAAACCATAGCGGTGGCGCATGGCGTCCTCGCTGGCGTTGCCGGTGCAGGCGGCCAGGTGGGTGAAGCCGTTGGCGCGGGCGACGTCGATGCCCTGGTGGATGGAGGCGATGTAGGCCGAGCAGGAGAAGGGCCGGACGATGCCGGTGGTGCCGAGGATCGACAGGCCACCGAGGATGCCCAGGCGCGGGTTCATGGTTTTCAGCGCCAGCTCGGCGCCGCCCTGCACGCAGACGGTGACCTCGAAGCCGCCGGCGTGACCGCGCTCCTGGGCCAGGCGCGTGAGGTGCTCGGTCATCATCCGCCGTGGCACCGGGTTGATCGCCGGCTCGCCCACCGCCTGGGTCAGGCCCGGCTTGGTGACGGTGCCGACGCCGGGCCCGGCGTGGAAGCGCACCCCCGGTTCGACGGCCAGGCGCACCTGGGCATAGATCAGCGCACCGTGAGTCACGTCCGGGTCGTCGCCGGCATCCTTCAGGGTGCCGGCCTCGGCGCCGCCCTCGATCAGGCGGCAGAACTCCAGGCGCATGAGCACCTGCTGGCCCTTGGGCAGGACGATCTCCACCGCGTCGCTCGCCGCGGCGCCCAGCAACAGGCGCGCCGCCGCCAGGCTGGTGGCGGTGGCACAACTGCCGGTGGTGTAGCCGCTGCGCAGGGGCGCCGGCTGTTCGGGGGTTTCGTCACGCATGGCGGGATCGTGCAGGGCAGGACTCGGCGGCGCTCGGCGCCAACCTAGGCATCCTTGAGCACCTCGAGCAGGGTGATGGGCAGTGCCGAGCGCCAGGTGTCGAAGCCGCCCAGGGGCTGGGCCTGGGCGATGGCGATGCGGGTCAGCTCGCCGCCATGGGCTTCGCGGAAGGCCACCAGCACCGCCTCGCTCTGCAGGGTCACGGCATTGGCCACCAGACGGCCGCCGGGCTTGAGCTGGCGCCAGCACCGCTCCAGCACGCCGGGTTCGGTGACGCCGCCGCCGATGAACACGGCATCGGGCGCGGGCAGGCCGTCGAGGGCGGTGGGGGCCTGGCCGGCCACCAGGTGCAGGCCGGGCACGCCGAGGGCGTCGCGGTTGTGGCGGATATGTGCCTGACGGCCCTCGTCAGCTTCGACGGCGATGGCGCGGCAGGTGGGATGGGCGCGCATCCATTCGATGCCGATGGAGCCGCTGCCGGCACCCACGTCCCAGAGCAGTTGCCCGGGTTGCGGCGCCAGGCGCGCGAGGGTGATGGCGCGAACGTCGCGCTTGGTCAGTTGGCCGTCGTGGCGATAGGCGTCGTCGGGCAGGCCGCAGGTGAGCGGCAGACGCCGGGCCTGCTCGCCGGCGCGGCAGTCGATGGCCACCAGGTTGAGGGCGGCGACCTCCATGGCCGGCCACTCGCCGGCAATGCCGTCGATGCGCCGCTCGGCCGGGCCGCCCAGGTGCTCCAGCACGGTCATGGCGCTGGGGCCGAAGCCGCGTTCGTTCAGCAGGCCAGCGATAGCAGCGGGGCTTGCGCCGTCGTTGCTCAGCACCAGCAGGCGGGCGCCGTCATGCAGGTGCAGGTTGAGTGCAGCGAGGGGCCGCGCCACCAGGGAGACCAGGCTGGTGTCCTGCAGCGCCCAGCCCAGGCGCGCGGCGGCCAGGGAGGTGGACGAGGGCGCGGGTAGCACACGCAGCTCGTCGGCGGGCAGCTGCCGCGCCAGGCTGGCGCCGACGCCGAACAGCATCGGGTCACCGCTGGCCAGCACGCAGACCGGCGCGCCACGGCGTTGCAGCAGCGGCTCCAGGGAGAAGGGGCTGGGCCAGGCACTGCGCCGGGCGCGGATGCAAGGGGGCAGCAATTCCAGCTGGCGCGGGGCGCCCACCACCTCCTCGGCGGCCAGCAGCGCATGGCGCGCGGCCTTGCCCAGGCCGGCGTAGCCGTCCTCGCCTATCCCCACCAGCGTCAGCCAGGGCTGCATGCGTTTTTCCTCGTATCCGACCGTGCCGCGTCCGTTGGGCATCCGACAACCAGCCGCATCCCACAGCCGCGCAAAGCGGGCATAATAGCGCCCTTCACCGGTTGCCGGAGCGCCCACTGCGCCCGGCCTAAGAGGGAACACGGTCCAAGCCGTGGCTGCCCCCGCAACTGTATGCAGCGAGTTCTCGCGATCCGTGCCACTGGGAAACCGGGAAGGCCGCGACGGACACTGACCTGCCAGCCAGGAGACCTGCCGGTGACACCAGTCGCGTGTGCACGCATCGAGCGGGGTGTCTCGGTGCCAGGGTTCCCCGTGCGGGGAACACGGTCGCCGCGGCAACTGACCCGGTGACCACGGTGAAACAGGCTCCCTCCAGCGCTCCATCCGTCCGCCCCTCGGCCTGCCCGGGGTTGCTGCGCATCGTCCCGGCGAAGGATGGCGGCATCTGCCGCATCAAGCTGCCCTGCGGTCGCCTGCAGGCCGGCACGGCCGAAGCCCTGTCGATCGCCGCCCATGGCCATTCCGGCGGCGTGCTGGAAGCCACCAACCGCGCCAACCTGCAGATCCGTGGCGTGACCCCGGGCCGCGAACAGGCGCTGATCGCCGAGCTGCTGGCCATCGGCCTGGGCGCCGCCACGCCGGGCGCGGACGATGTGCGCAACCTGATGGTCAGCCCCGCCGCCGGGCTCGACCCGCAGGCGCTGCAGGACATCCGCCCCCTGGCCGCGCGCCTGCTGGCCCTGCTGGAAGACAACCCGCGCTTCCACGTGCTTTCGCCCAAGTTCGCCCTGCTGCTGGACGGCGGCGAAGCCCTGGCGATGCTCGACCACCCCAACGACATCTGGCTGGCCGCCATGGAGCCCGGCAAGGACGGCCTGTTCGCCTTCGGCCTGGCCGGCTGCCCGCCCCGCGAAACCGGCGACGCCCCCGCCCTGGCGGCGGTACCCGGCGCCCGGGTGCCGGCCCTGGTGGAGGCGCTGCTGGACCTCTTCCTCGAATTGGCCACGCCGCAGCAGGCCCGCATGCGCGACCTGCTCGGCAGCCTCGGCGCCGAGCGCTTGCTGGCCGAACTGCGCCAGCGCCTGCCCTTCCCGCTGCACGACGCGGGCAACTGGCGCCGCGCTGCCAGCGACCTGCGCCCCGTCGGCGTGCTGCCGCAACTGCAGGCCGGCCTGTACCTGGTGGGCGCCATCCCGCCCCTGGGGCGCCTGCAGGCCAGCCAATTGCTGACCCTCGCCGAACTGGCCCAGCGCCACGGCGACGGCAGCCTGCACATGACCCCCTGGCAATCGGTGCTGCTGCCCAACGTGCCGGGGCAGGAAACCGCCCCGCTGCTGGCCGAGCTCGCGGCCCTGGGCCTGTGCACCGATATCGACGCGCCCCTGGTGCGCATCCAGGCCTGCACCGGTTCCGCCGGTTGCGCCAAGGGCCTGGCCGACACCAAGGCCGACGCCCTGACCCTGGCCGCCGTGCTGCCCGACGGCGCCCAGGTGCACCTGTGCGGCTGCCCGCGCTCCTGCGCCGCCGCCAACGTGGCGCCGCTGACCCTGCTGGCCACGGGCGACGGCCATTACGACCTCTATCGACGCGACGACGGCGCCGGTGGCTTCGGCCGCCCGCTGGCGCGCGACCTGGACATACACGCGGCGGCCGCCTGGCTGGCCGCCACGCCTGACAGCTGGAGCTCCACCGAATGATCGATTACATCCGCGATGGTCAGGAGATCTATCGCCACTCCTTCTCCATCATCCGCGCCGAGGCGGACCTCTCCGCCATCCCGCCGGACCTGGAGAAGCTCGCCGTGCGCGTGATCCACGCCTGCGGCATGGTCGACGTGGTGCAGGACCTGCGCTTCTCCCCCGGTGCCGGAGCCGCCGGCCGCGCCGCCATCGCCGCTGGCGCGCCGATTCTCTGCGATGCACGCATGGTGGCCGAGGGCGTGACCCGCGCGCGCCTGCCGGCGGACAACAAGGTCATCTGCACCCTCAGTGACGCCGGTGTGCCGGAGCTGGCCCGCGAACTGGGCAACACCCGTTCGGCCGTGGCACTGGAGCATTGGCGCGAACACCTGGAAGGCAGCGTGGTGGTGATCGGCAACGCGCCCACCGCGCTCTTCTACCTGCTGGAGATGCTCGATGCCGGCGCACCGAAACCGGCGCTGATCCTCGGCTTCCCGGTGGGCTTCGTCGGTGCGGCGGAATCCAAGGACATGCTCGCCGCCGACAGCCGTGGCGTGCCCTACGTGATCGTGCGTGGGCGCCGTGGCGGCAGCGCCATGGCGGCGGCGGCGATCAACGCCCTGGCCACGGAGGTGGAGTGATGGGTGCGCAGGAACATTCCGGCAAGGGCCGGCTGATCGGCCTGGGCGTTGGCCCCGGCGACCCCGAACTCATCACCCTCAAGGCCCTGCGCCTGCTGCAGTCGGCCCCAGTAGTCGGCTACTTCGTGGCCAAGGCGAAGGCCAACCTGGGCCAGGGCGGCAATGCCTTCGGCATCATCGAGCAGCACCTGGTGGAGTCGCAGCTGCGCATGCCCCTGGTCTACCCGGTGACCACCGAGAAGCTGGAGCCGCCGCTCTCCTACGAGGATGTGATCAGCGACTTCTACGACACCGCCGCCCAGCAGGTCGCCCAGCACCTGGACGCCGGCCGCGACGTGGCGGTGATCTGCGAGGGCGACCCGTTCTTCTACGGCTCCTACATGTACCTGCACGACCGCCTGGCCGAGCGCTACGAGGCCGAAGTGGTGCCGGGCGTGTGCTCCATGCTGGGCAGCGCCGCGGTGCTCGGCGTGCCGCTGGTGTACCGCAACCAGAGCCTTTCGGTGCTCTCCGGCGTGCTGCCGGAAGCGGAGCTGAAGGCGCGCCTGGCGGACGCCGAGGCGGCAGTGGTGATGAAGCTCGGCCGCAACTTCGACAAGGTGCGCCGGGTGCTCGGCGAGCTGGGCCTGGATGGCCGCGCCCATTACGTGGAGCGCGCCACCATGGGCAACCAGCGCATCCTGCCGCTGCACGAGGTGGACCCGATGGCCTCGCCCTACTTCTCCATGATCCTGGTCCCCGGCCAGAAGTGGAGAGGGTGATGGACGCACGCAAGGCCCCGGCCATCCTGCTGCTCGGCCAGGGCGGCCTGCCCGTCGCCCGGCGCATCCAGGCGCTTTATCCACAGGCCCGCGTGCTCGGCCTGGCCGGGCGCGTGGCAGGCGCCGACGAAACCTACGCCGAATTCGGCGAGACCCTGCGCGGGCTCTACCGCGACGACAGGCCGATCATCGCCCTGTGCGCCGCCGGCATCCTTATCCGCAGCCTCGCTTCGCAACTGGCCAGCAAGGGCGCCGAGCCGCCGGTGCTAGCCGTGGCCGAGGACGGCAGCGCGGTGGTGCCGCTGCTGGGCGGGCTCGGCGGGGTCAACCGCATGGCCCGCGAGATCGCCGCGCAACTGGAGGTGGCCCCGGCCATCACCACCAGCGGCGAACTGCGTTTCGGCACCTGCCTGCTGGAGCCGTCGCCGGGCTATGCCCTGGCCGATATCGAGCAGGGCAAGCGCTTCGTCTCCGACCTGCTGGGTGGCGAGCCCGTCCGCGTCGAGGGCGAGGCGCCCTGGCTGGAGAGCGCCAACCTGCCCCTGGCGGAGCAGGCGCAGCGGGTTATCCACATCACTGCCGAGCAACGTCCCGATGCCGCTGACGAGCTGCTGATCCACCCCCGCGTGGTGGCTGCGCGCCTCGACGAGGCAGCGGACGCCGGTGCCGTGCGCCAGGCCCTGGCAACCGCCGGGCTGGCCAGCGGCGCCCTCGCCTGCCTGCTGGCCGCCCCCGAACGCATGACCGACGCCACGCTGGCCGCCTGCGCCGACGAACTCGGCGTGCCATTGCGCTTCGTGGTCAACGAACAGGCACTGCCGCCCCTGCACCAGCACCTCTCCGGCGTCCGCCTGTACCGCGCGGAGCGGCCGCTGGATGTGGAGCGCATCGGCCAGCGCCGTGGCCGCCTGACGGTGGTAGGCCTGGGCCCGGGCGCCGCCGAGTTCATGGTCCCGGCCACGCGCCGCGCCCTGGACGAGGCCGAGGACCTGCTGGGCTACGAGACCTACATCCGCATGGCCGGCCCCTTCCGCCCGGAGCAGGTGCTGCACTGCACCGACAACCGCGAAGAGCTGCAACGCGCCCGCCACGCCTTCGAGCTGGCCGCCAGCGGGCGTCGGGTGGTGGTGGTGTCCTCGGGTGATCCGGGCGTGTTCGCCATGGCCGCCGCCGTGCTCGAAGCCCTGGACGACAACCGCGACCCGCACTGGCAACGGGTGGAGCTGCAGGTGTTCCCCGGCGTCTCCGCCGCCCTGGCCACTGCCGCCAAGGCTGGTGCGCCCCTGGGCCACGACTTCTGCCTGATCTCGCTCTCGGACAACCTCAAGCCCTGGGAGGTGATCGAGCAACGCCTCGACCACGCCGGCGCCGCCGACCTGGCCATGGCCTTCTACAACCCCATTTCCAAGGCCCGCCCCTGGCAGCTGGCCCGCGCGCTGGAAATCGTCGCCCGCCACCGCCGCCCGGAAACCGTGGTCGTCCTGGGCCGCGACATCGGCCGCCCGGCCGAGGCGCTGACGCTTACCAGCCTCGGCGAGCTGCGCCCGGAACAGGTGGACATGCGCACCCTGGTGATCATCGGTTCGTCACTGACCCGGCGCATTCCCCGCCCCGACGGCCAGGACTGGGTGTACACCCCGCGCTGGTATCGCTGAGGCGGCACCAGCACCTGGCAAGACGCGAAGCAAGGGCGGACGGTTCGACATGACCGGCCGCCCTTTTCCTGCACGCCAACGTTGCAAATCCCTTCGCGCATCAAGAAAATGCGATTAATTTTCATTTGCTACCGATTCTTCGGTGACCCCATGTCGTCTCCCCATCTCAGTGTGCAACGCCTCTACAGCGACCATCACGGCTGGCTGAAGAACTGGCTGCGCGGCCGCCTTGGCAACGCCGCCGATGCCGCCGACCTGGCCCAGGACACCTTCCTGCGCCTGCTCGCCCGCCGTGAGCAGCTGGAGATCGCCACGCCACGCGCCTTCCTGCGCACCGTCGCACGGGGACTGGTGATCGACCACTGGCGCCGCGAGGAACTGGAGCGGGCCTACCTGGAATCCCTCGCCCACCTGCCGGAGGCGCAGACGCCGAGCCTGGAGGAGCGCGAGCAGATCCTCGAGTTGCTGGAGCGCATCGCGCGCATGCTCGATGGCCTGAAGCCGAAGGTGCGCACCGCTTTCCTGCTGGCCCAGTGCGAGGGGCTGACCCATGTGCAGGTGGCCGAGCGCATGGGCATCTCCCTGCGCTCGGTGGAGCGCCATGTCGCCGACGCCCTGTTCCATTGCTACCAGCTGCGCTTCGCCGAATGAGCGCCTCGCCCCAGACCGATGCGCAAGTGGTGCGCCAGGCGATCCACTGGCTGGTGCGACTGCGCTCCGCCAGCGGCGATGCCGAGTTGCAGCGCGCCTGCGAGCACTGGCGCGCCGCTCACCAGGACCACGAACAGGCCTGGCAGCGCGTGCAGGTGCTGGACGACGAACTGTCCAGCTCGCTGAAAGCCGTGCCCGGCGCCGGCACGGTGATGGAGACCCTGGAAACCTCGGCCCAGCGCCTGCGCCGCCGCCAGGCCCTGAAGCTGCTGTCGGCAGCCATGGTCAGCGGCTCTGCGCTGTGGCTGGCCCGCGACCTGACGCCCTGGCCGCGCCTGACCGCCGATTACGGCACCGCCGTTGGTGAACGCCGCCACGTGGCGCTGGCCGATGGCACGCAACTGCACCTGAACACCGACAGCGCAGTGGATGTGCGCTTCGATGAGCACCAGCGCCTGCTGCTGCTGGACCGTGGCGAGATCCTGGTCGACAGCGGCCCTGATGCCACGACGGGCATCCCCCGCCCCCTGCACGTGCGCACCCGCCATGGCCTGCTGGAGAGCCTGGGTGGCCGCTTCGTGGTGCGCCAGGAGCAGGCCGCCACCCGCCTGAGCGTCGCCGAAGGGGCCGTGAGCATCGCCCCATTGGCCGGCACCGGCGCCCTGGTCGCTCGCACCGGGCAACGCTTCGATATCAACGAGTACGCCGCGCGCCCGCTGGAGGCCGCGGACATGGACGCTGCCGCCTGGGCCGATGGGCTGATCGTCACTCGCGGCATGCGTTTGGCCGACTTCCTCGCCGAGGTCTCGCGCTACCGCAACGGCCGCCTGGCCTGCAGCGAGGCCATCGCCGACCTGCGCCTCTCTGGCGTGTACCGCCTGGATGACACCGACAAGCTGCTGGAGCTGCTGAGCCGCACGCTGCCGGTGGAGGTGCACTACCGCACCCGCTGGTGGGTGACGGTACAGGCCAGGGCCTGAAATCTTTTTTGGCGGGTTTTTCCGCAACGCCCGGCAAAGGGAATGAATCCCATTAACCTTTGCCTTTCACGGAAGCCTTCATGACCGCACCTCGCGCCTCCCGCCTCGCCCTTGCCGTACGCGGCGCCCTGCTTTCCGCCGCACTGGCCGCCCCGCTACTGGGCGCACCGGCCTTCGCCGAGGAAGCCGCGGCCAGCGCCAGCCGCAGCTACGCCATCCCCGCCGGGCCGCTGGACGAGGTGCTCAACCGCTTCGCCCGTGAGGCCGGGATCAACCTCTCCGCCACCCCGGAGCAGACCCGTGGCCTGCAGTCCCCCGGGCTGAGCGGCACCTGGTCGGTGGACGGCGCGCTGGGCCAGCTGCTGGGCGACACGCCGCTGCAGGCCGAGAGCCTGGGCGATGGCAGCTATGTGCTGCGCGAGGTGAAGACCCAGGGCGCGCTGGAGGTGCCCTCCACCCAGGTGTTCGCCCTGGGCAACGCGCTGGGCAGCGAAGCGGGCTACCTGGCCACCCACAGCCAGATCGCCACCAAGACCAGCAAGGCGCTGCTGGAAACCTCGCAGACCGTCTCGGTGGTGACCCACGAGCAGATCGAGGACCAGGGCTCGAAGACGGTGCAGCAGGCGATCCGCTACACCCCCGGCATCTTCACCGGCCAGGTGGGCGCCTCGAACCGCTACGACTACATCGTCATGCGCGGCTTCGCCGACAACAGCGTGGATAACGTCTACCTCGACGGCCTGAAGACCATGGGCGACAGCGGCACCTACAGCTCGCTGCAGGTGGACCCGTACTTCCTCGAGCGCATCGACGTGCTCAAGGGCCCCTCCTCGGTGCTCTATGGCCGCAGCCTGCCGGGCGGCCTGGTGGCGCTGACCAGCAAGAAGCCGCTCTACGAGGACTACCACCAGGTGCAGGCCACCGTGGGCAACATGGGCCAGAAGGGCGCGGGCTTCGACTTCAGCGGTCCGCTGGACGAGGACAAGCGCATCGCCTATCGCGTGGTGGGCCTGGGCGAGGGGTCGGACACCCAGTTCGACCACATCAAGGAAGAGCGCTACGCCATCGCGCCGACCCTCTCCATCGACTTCAGCGAAGACACCAGCCTGACCCTGCAGAGCTACCTGCAGCACGACCCGAACGGCGGCTACCACGGCGGCGTACCGGCCGAGGGCACCCTGTACCAACGCAGCGGCCAGCGCATCGGCCGTGACTTCTTCGACGGCGAGCCGAGCCTGGAAGCCTTCGACCGCACCCAGCGCATGTTCGGCTATCAGCTGGAGCATCGCTTCGACGACGTCTGGACCGCGCGCCAGAGCTTCCGCTACCTCAGCTCCGACGTGAGCATGCAGCAGGCGTACGCCTATGGCTGGGCCTCGCCCACCGAGCTGAACCGCTACTACACCGATGCCACCGAGGACCTGAAGGCCTACATCGTCGACAACATGGTCCAGGCCGAATTCGACACCGGCGCCCTGCGTCACACCCTGCTGATGGGCCTGGACTACCAGAACCGCAAGACCAACGTGGAATGGGGCTCCGCCGCCCTCGCCCCGATCGACGCCTTCAACCCGGTGTATGGCAACGATGCGCTGGTGGGCTACGGCCAGGTGGAGCACGACCGCCGCCTGGAGCAGACCGGCCTCTACCTGCAGGACCTGATCGACCTGAACCAGTGGCGCTTCTCCATCGGCCTGCGCGAGGACTGGGTGGAGGTCTCGGACAAGAACCTGACCGCCGGCAGCAAGTCGGACGAGCGCCGCAGCAAGTTCACCGGCCGCCTCGGCGCGCTGTACCTGTTCGACAACGGCGTGGCGCCGTACATCAGCTATTCCGAATCCTTTAACCCCAACGCCTATTCGGACCAGGCCGGCAAGCCGCTGGAACCCACCGAGGGCACGCAGTGGGAGGCCGGGGTGAAGTTCCAGCCGGTGGGCAGCGACAGCCTGTACACCGCCTCGCTTTTCCACATCGTCCAGCAGAACGTCGCCTCCAAGCTGCCGCAGCAGGATTGGTACACCCCGGTGGGCGAGGTGCGCTCCCAGGGCCTGGAACTGGAAGCCAACACCCAGGTGACCAGGAACCTCAAGGTGCTGGCCAGCTACACCTTCACCGACATCACCTACTCCAAGTCGCTGGACGGCACCCAGGGCAACACGCCGAACCAGGCGCCGCGCCACATGGCCTCCATCTGGGGCGAGTACAGCTTCGACGCCGGCGCCCTGGACGGCCTGCGCACCGGCCTCGGTGCGCGCTACGTCGGCCAGAGCTGGGCGGACAGGGCTAACACCCTGCACGTGCCCTCCTACACCCTGATCGATGCGCTGGTGGGCTATGACCTGGGCAAGGTGGGGCTCAAGGGCATGGACCTCAGCCTGAACGCCAACAACCTGCTGGACGAGGATTACATCGCCTCCTGCTACAGCCTGGACTTCTGCTACTTCGGCGAGCAGCGCAACGTCACCGCCACCCTCAGCTACCAGTTCTGACCGGTGCTTGAACGAGCCCGCCCCGGCACCGGGGTGGGCTCGTGCGTTTGCGTGATCGACTTATCCACAGGAGAGCATCCATGCGCCCTCTTCTCGTCCTGCTGCACCGCTACCTCGGCCTGGCCACCGCGCTGTTCCTCGCCCTCGCCGGGCTCACCGGCAGCCTGCTGGCCTTCCAGCACGAGATCGACGAATGGCTGAACCCGGCCTTCTACCACGCCCCCGCGCAGGGGCCGCTGCTGTCGCCGGGGGAGCTGGTGCAGCGTATCGAGGGCGCCGAACCGCGCCTGCAGGTCTGGTACATGGAGGTCCCGGACGAGGCCGGCCATGCCGCGCTGATGGCCGCGGTGCCGCGCACCGACCCGGCTACGGGCGCGCCCTACGACCTGCACCACCGGGTGATCTACCTGGACCCGGTGAGCGGCGCCGAGCTGGGCATGCGCCAGTGGGGCGCCTGCTGCCTGCAGGCGCAGAACGTCATCCCCTTCCTGCTGGAGTTCCACTACAACCTGGCGCTGCCGGGCAACTGGGGGCTGATCCTGATGGGGTTGGTGGCGATCCTCTGGGTCATCGACTGCTTCGCTGGCGCCTGGCTGACGCTGCCCCGTGGCCGGCCCTTCCTGAAGAAATGGTGGACGGCCTGGACGCTCAAGCGCGGCGCCGGCCGCTACCGGCGCAACCTCGACCTGCACCGGGCCGGTGGGCTCTGGCTGTGGCTGCTGCTCCTGCCGGTGGCGGTGAGCAGCGTGGCGATGAACCTGCCGGAGCAGGTGTTCAAGCCGGTGGTGTCGCTGTTCTCGGACGCGCCGCCGAGCACCTACCAGCGGCGCAGCCAGATGCCCCGCGAACAGCTGGGCGAGACACAGATGGATTACCAGCGCATCTACCGGCTGGCGCAGGCGGAAGGTGAGCGGCTGGGCATCGAGGGCGAAATCGGCGAGCTGTACTACAGCTTCGAGTACAACTTCTTCGGCGCCGGTTTCGGGGGCCACGAGGCCAACCCGCTGGACAAGTCCTGGCTGTTCTTCCATGGCACCGACGGTCGACTGATCGGGGAGGAAATCGCCGGGCGCGGCACGCCGGGTGAACGCTTCTACCGGCTGCAGGCACCGATCCACGGCGGGCGCATCGCGGGGTTGCCGGGGCGCATCGTGATCGCGCTGCTGGGGCTGGCCATCGCCGGGCTGAGCGTTACCGGCGTGGTCATCTGGTGGCGCAAGCGGGAGGCCCGGCGCGCCAGTGCGGCTCGCGCCCGCGAGGGGCGGCGAGCCGCTTTCGGTCAGAACTTGTAGCTCAGGCCGAGGGCCGTGCTTTCGTTGTTCTTGTCACGACCGGGCAGGTTGGAGTCCTTGTCCTTGTGCTCGTAGCTGACGGTCATCACCAGGTCCTTGGTGAGCTTGTGACCGAGGGTGACGACGTGCTTGGTCTCGTCCTCTTCCTTGCCGGAGGGGTCGTGCTTGAAGTCGGTGTGACGGCGGCTGTAGGCGACGCTGGCGAAGCTGTCCCAGGGCAGCTTGCGGGCGTAGCTGATCTTCCAGCCTTCCTGCTCCTTGTCCTTGTTGCGCTTGTCGTTGTCTTCCACCTTGGGCGAGTAGCTGAGGTCGAAGCTGTCCTTGCCGGTGGGCTTGAAGCGGGTGCCGACCTTGAAGGTGTCGACGTCGATGTCCAGCGGGCTGTCGTTCTCCAGGCCACGGTTCTCGTAGTTGTAACGGGTGTACAGCTCCAGCACGCGGTTCAGCTTGTGGCTGGCGCCCAGTGACCAGATGGTGCTGGAGAGGTCGTACTGGTGGTCCTTGTACAGCTGCAGGTAGGTGACGGCGGCGTTGATCTTCAGGCGCCAGGCCGGGATGACGAAGGTGGGGCCGGTGGAGACCGCCCAGGTCTGCCGGTTGAGCTCGTCGCGGTCGTCCTGGCGGGCCTGGGCGATGTTGGCGCCGAGGTTCCAGCGGCTGCCACGGTCGTCGAAGCCGTAGCCGTAGCGCAGGCTGCCGGCGGCCTGCCAGCGGTTGTCGTGGACGGTGGACTTGGGCTTGGCGACCGGGGTGGGCGCGGTGTCGTCGTCCTCCTCGCCGTCGTCGGCCAGGTCGTCCTCGTCCAGGTCGATGTCGTCGAGCAGGTCGTCGAGGCTGTCGTCGTCCTCGAAGGCCATGTCGTCCATGTCTTCGTCTTCGTCGTCATCGAACGAGGGGGCCTGGGTCATGCCGGCGCTGGCGTTGGCGGTGTCGGTGTCATGCACCCGGGCCACGGCGACGCGGCCGCCGAAGGTGTGGGTCTTGAGTTTCCTGGCGATGCGCTTGGCCAGCTTGGCGCCTTCCTTGGCCTCCGCGGAGTCGGGGGCGTCCTGCTTGAGCCGCGCCAGCTCGGCCTTGGCGGCCGGGTAGTCGAGGGCGTCGGCATGGACCTTGGCCAGGGCCAGGCGCGCGCGGGGGTGGCTGGCACTCAGACTCGGGTCGGCGAGGATGGCGCGGTACTGCTCGGCAGCACTGCCGAGCAGGCCCCAGCGGGCACTGCTTTCCGCGTCACGGGCGAGGGTCTGGTAGGGGCTGGCGATGCTGCACAGGGGCAGGCCGGCCAGAAGCAGAACGGCGGTCAGTCCGTTGAGTTTCATGGTGGGTTCCGGGAAGGCGGTCGATGGAATGGTGGGCAAGCCTATAGAGGCGGTTTGCCAGCGTCCAGAGCCCGGCCCGAATGTGATGTTGCATTCACAAAGTCCCGTACCACGCGGGCTGCAGGCTGATCCGACAGCCGAAAGCCGGCTGTGGATAACCGAGGCGTCGGGTGCCGTTTTCCTCCTCCCGAAACGAAAAAGGCGCAGCCGGGGGGCTGCGCCTTTGTCTGTGCCGAACGGCTCGAATCAGAACGGAATGTCGTCGTCGAAACTGTCGTAGTCCGGCGCCGGTTGGGCGGCGGGCTGCGGAGCCGGGCGCTGCTGTTGCTCACGCGGGGCGGACTGTTGCGGCTCACGCTGCGGGCGCGGGGCGCGCGGGGCGGAATCGCCATCGTTGCCGGGACGGCCGCCAAGCAGCTGCATCTGGCCGTTGATGTCGACCACGATCTCGGTGGTGTAGCGCTTGACGCCGTCCTTTTCCCACTCGCGGGTGCGCAGGGTGCCTTCGACGTAGACCTGCGAGCCCTTGCGCAGGTACTCGCCGGCGATTTCGGCGAGACGGCCGAAGAACACCACGCGGTGCCACTCGGTACGTTCCTGCTGCTGGCCGGTCTGCTTGTCCTTCCAGCTTTCGCTGGTGGCCAGGGTGACGTTGGTCACGGCATTGCCGTTGGGCATGTAGCGAACTTCGGGATCACCACCGACGTTGCCAACCAGAATGACTTTGTTAACCCCACGGGCCATAACGTTCTCCTAGGCTTCAGCACGTTCGGGCGCCGCGTTGATCAGGCGCTCCAGGGACGTGCGGTCCAATTGTTCGGTATCCAACTTGATATAGATGGCGCCTTCTTCGGCCACCACTACGGCATCGGCCACTCCGGGCGTTGCCAGCAATCGCGCCACCAGCCCGGCATCGCCGAGGGCCGCTGCTGAGAGGGGCAGGCGCAGGCTGGTGACATACGGAGGCTCGCGCATAGTAACAGCAATGGCGAGCCAAATCGCACAGACAACGGCGCAGCCGATGAATACCACCGACAGCCCGCCATGCTGGAACAACCAGCCCCCCAGGATGCCGCCAAGGGCGGCGCCGAGGAACTGGCTGGTGGAGTAGACGCCCATCGCGGTGCCCTTGCCGCCGGCCGGGGCGACCTTGCTGATCAGCGACGGCAACGAGGCTTCCAGCAGGTTGAAGGCGGTGAAGAAGACGATGGTGCCGATCACCAGCGCCTGCAGGGTGTCGCCGAAGGCCCAGAAGTACAGCTCGCAGGCCAGCAGCACGCTGACCGCCCCAAGCAGCACGCGCTTCATCCGGCGCTTTTTCTCGGCGTAGATGATGAAGGGCACCATGCCGAAGAAGCCCACCAGCAACGCAGTGAGGTAGACCCACCAGTGCTGCTCCTTGGGCAGGCCGGCCTTCTCCACCAGCGCCAGCGGCAGCGCGACGAAGCTGGCCATGAGCACGGCGTGCAGGGCGAGGATGCCGAAGTCCAGGCGCAGCAGGTCGGGGTGCTTGAGGGTGGGCAGCAGCGCCTGGCGGGCGACCCCGGACTCGCGGTGCTGCAGCGGGTGGTCGGCGCGCGGCACCACCAGGGCGATGATGGCGATGCCCACCAGCGCCATCACGGCAGTCACCCAGAACAGGCCGGAGAGGCCGAAGGCACGCGTGACCAGCGGGCCGACCACCATGGCGACGGCGAAGGAGACGCCGATGCTCATGCCGATCATGGCCATGGCCTTGGTGCGGTGCTGCTCGCGGGTGAGGTCGGAGAGCAGCGCCATGACGGCGGCGGAGATCGCCCCGGCCCCCTGCAGCACGCGGCCGGCGATCACGCCCCAGATGGAGTCGGCGTTGGCGGCGAGCACCGCGCCGGCAGCGAAGATCAGCAGGCCGATGTAGATGACGGGCAGGCGACCGATGCGATCGGAAACGATGCCGAAGGGGATCTGCAGCACCGCCTGGGTCAGGCCGTAGGCGCCGATGGCCAGGCCGATCAGCGCGGGGGTCGCGCCGGCCAGGTCCTGCCCGTAGGTGGCCAGGACCGGCAGCACCATGAACATGCCGAGCATGCGGAAGGCGAACACCAGGGCGAGGCCGCTGGCCGCTCGGGTCTCGCGGCCGCTCATGCGTTCGGAATGGGAGTCGTGCATAGATTCCTCATGGGAAACGGATACGGGGAAATGCGTCGTGCCCCTCGGCGGCGCACGCACCCGACCCTGGGTGCACGGCCTGTGCCGGCGCCAAAAAATGTCGCGCATTCTAACAGTCCCGATGGTCTACAGCACAGTCGCGCGCCTTTGCCGCAGGCTAGGCGCGCCCCGTATAATCGCGGGTTTCCCGCACGCCAAACGAGGCAGCAGTGGACAAGATCCTGATCCGTGGGGCCCGTACCCATAACCTGAAGAACGTCGATCTCACCCTGCCGCGCGACAAGCTGATCGTGATCACCGGCCTGTCCGGTTCCGGCAAATCCTCCCTGGCCTTCGACACCCTCTACGCCGAGGGCCAGCGCCGCTACGTGGAGTCGCTGTCGGCCTATGCCCGGCAGTTCCTGTCGATGATGGAAAAGCCCGATGTCGACACCATCGAAGGGCTGTCGCCGGCCATCTCCATCGAGCAGAAGTCCACGTCGCACAACCCGCGCTCCACCGTGGGCACCATCACCGAGATCTACGATTACCTGCGCCTGCTCTATGCCCGTGCGGGGACGCCGCGCTGCCCGGACCATGACGTGCCGCTGGAAGCGCAGACCGTGAGCCAGATGGTCGACCAGGTGCTGGCGATGCCCGAGGGCCGCAAGCTGATGCTGCTGGCACCGGTGATCCGCGAGCGCAAGGGCGAGCACCTGGCGGTATTCGACGAGCTGCGCGCCCAGGGCTTCGTGCGGGCCCGGGTCAACGGCCGCATCTACGAGATGGACGAGCTGCCCAAGCTGGACAAACAGAAGAAGCACTCCATCGATGTGGTGGTGGACCGCTTCAAGGTCCGCGCCGACCTGCAGCAGCGCCTGGCGGAATCCTTCGAGACGGCGATCAACCTGGCCGACGGCATCGCCCTGGTGGCGCCGATGGACGACGAGCCGGGCGATGAGATCATCTTCTCCGCACGCTTCGCCTGCCCCCATTGCGGCCACTCCATCAGCGAGCTCGAGCCCAAGCTGTTCTCCTTCAACAACCCGGCCGGCGCCTGCCCCACCTGCGACGGCTTGGGGGTGAAGCAGTTCTTCGACGCCAAGCGCCTGGTCAACGGCGAGCTGACCCTGGCCGAGGGCGCGATTCGCGGCTGGGACCGGCGCAACGTCTATTACTTCCAGATGCTCGGCTCCCTGGCCGCGCACTACGGCTTCAGCCTGGAGAAGCCCTTCGACGAACTGCCGGCCGAGGACCAGAAGGCGATCCTCTTCGGCAGCGGCCGCGAGGACGTGGACTTCCGCTACCTCAATGACCGTGGCGACATCGTCAAGCGCTCGCACCCGTTCGAGGGGATCATCCCCAACCTGGAACGTCGCTACCGCGAGACCGAATCGAACACCGTGCGCGAGGAGCTGGCCAAGTTCCTCAGCACCCAGCCCTGCCCGGACTGCCGGGGTACCCGTCTGCGCCGCGAAGCGCGCCATGTGTGGGTGGGCGAGAAAACCCTGCCGGCGGTCACCGGCCTGCCGGTGGGCGATGCCGCCGACTACTTCGGCGAGCTGAGCCTGCCCGGCCGCAAAGGCGAGATCGCCGACAAGATTCTCAAGGAGATCCGCGAGCGCTTGCAGTTCCTGGTCAACGTCGGCCTCGACTACCTGACCCTGGACCGCAGCGCCGACACCCTTTCCGGTGGCGAGGCGCAGCGTATCCGCCTGGCCAGCCAGATCGGTGCGGGCCTGGTGGGCGTGATGTACATCCTCGACGAGCCCTCCATCGGCCTGCACCAGCGGGACAACGAGCGCCTGCTGGCCACCCTCACCCACCTGCGCAACATCGGCAATACGGTGATCGTGGTCGAGCACGACGAGGATGCCATCCGCCTCGCCGACTACGTGGTGGACATCGGCCCGGGCGCCGGCGTGCACGGTGGCCGCGTGGTCGCCGAGGGCACCCCGGACGAGGTGATGTCGCACCCCGACTCGCTGACCGGCAAGTACCTCTCCGGCCGGGTGAAGATCGCCGTGCCGGCCAAGCGCACCCCGCGCGACAAAAAGAAGTCGCTGCTGCTCAAAGGTGCCCGCGGCAACAACCTGCAGAACGTCAACCTGGAGATACCGGTCGGGCTGCTGACCTGCATCACCGGCGTGTCGGGCTCGGGCAAGTCGACGCTGATCAACAACACCCTGTTCCCCATCACCGCCACCGCACTGAATGGCGCGACCACGCTGGAGGCGGCACCCCACGACAGCTTCGACGGGCTGCAGCACCTGGACAAGGTGGTGGACATCGACCAGAGCCCGATCGGCCGCACCCCGCGCTCCAACCCGGCGACCTATACCGGGCTGTTCACGCCGATCCGCGAGCTGTTCTCCGGTGTGGCGGAGTCGCGCTCCCGTGGCTATGGGCCGGGGCGCTTCTCCTTCAACGTGAAGGGCGGCCGCTGCGAGGCCTGCCAGGGCGACGGTGTGATCAAGGTGGAGATGCACTTCCTGCCGGACATCTACGTGCCCTGCGACGTGTGCAAGGGCAAGCGCTACAACCGCGAGACCCTGGAGGTGCGCTACAAGGGTAAGAGCATCACCGAGGTGCTGGACATGACCATCGAAGAAGCGCGGGAGTTCTTCGATGCCGTGCCGGCCATCGCGCGCAAGCTGCAGACGCTGATGGACGTGGGCCTGTCCTACATCCGCCTCGGGCAGTCGGCGACCACCCTGTCCGGCGGCGAGGCACAGCGGGTGAAGCTGTCCCGCGAGCTGTCCAAGCGCGACACCGGCAAGACGCTGTACATCCTCGACGAGCCGACCACGGGCCTGCACTTTGCGGATATCCAGCAGTTGCTCGATGTGCTGCACCGCCTGCGTGACCACGGCAACACCGTGGTGGTCATCGAGCACAACCTGGATGTGATCAAGACCGCCGACTGGCTGGTGGACCTGGGTCCCGAGGGCGGCTCCAAAGGTGGCCAGATCATCGCCACCGGTACGCCGGAAGACGTGGCGAAGATGAAGCAGTCCCACACCGGGCACTTCCTCAAGCCGCTGCTGGAGCGTGATCGCGCCTGAGTCCAGCGCACAATGAAAAGCCCCTGCCACCGCGAGGTGACAGGGGCTTTTTCATGCCCGGTGAAGGGTTAGCCGAGCTGGACGCCCAGCGCCTTGGCGATGCCTTCGCCGTAGGCCGGGTCGGCCTTGAAGAAGTACTGCAGCTGGCGCTGCACCACATCCTCGGTGACACCGGCCATGGCGCCGGCGATGTTGCTGATCAGCAACGCCTTTTGCTCGGCGCTCATCAGGCGGAACAGCGCGCCGGCATGGCTGTAGTAGTCGCTGTCCTCACGATGATCGTGACGGGCCGCGGCACCACTCAACTGCAGCGGCGGCTCGGCGTACTGCGGTGCCTGCTTGGGGGCATTCGCGTAGCTGTTGGGCTCGTAGTTGGGCGCAGCGCCACCATTGCTGCCGAACGCCATGGCGCCATCGCGCTGGTAGCTGTTGACCGGCGAGCGCGGCGCGTTCACCGGCAGTTGCTGGTGGTTGGTGCCCACGCGGTAGCGGTGCGCATCGGCGTAGGCGAATACGCGGCCCTGCAGCATACGGTCCGGCGACAGGCCGACGCCCGGAATCATGTTGCTCGGCCCGAAGGTGGCCTGCTCGACCTCGGCGAAGTAGTTCAGCGGATTGCGGTTGAGCTCGAGCTCACCCACCTCGATCAGCGGGAACTCCTTCTGCGACCAGGTCTTGGTCACATCGAAGGGGTTCTCGTGGTGCGCTTCGGCCTGGGCCTCGCTCATGATCTGGATGCACACGCTCCACTTGGGAAACTCACCGCGCTCGATGGCGTTGAACAGGTCGCGCTGGGCGTAATCCGGATCGGTCCCGGCCAGGCGGGCCGCTTCGGCCGGCGCCAGGTTCTTGATGCCCTGCTGGGTCTTGTAGTGCCATTTGACCCAGTGGCGCTCTCCCTGGGCGTTGACCAGGCTGTAGGTGTGGCTGCCGAAGCCGTGCATGTGACGGTAGCCATCCGGGATGCCGCGATCGGAGAACAGGATGGTGATCTGGTGCAGCGCCTCGGGCGAATGCGACCAGAAGTCCCACATCATCTGCGCGCTCTTCAGGTTGCTTTGCGGCAGGCGCTTCTGGGTGTGGATAAAGTCGGGGAATTTCAGCGGGTCGCGGATGAAGAACACCGGGGTGTTGTTTCCGACGATGTCCCAGTTGCCCTCTTCGGTATAGAACTTCAGGGCGAAGCCGCGCGGGTCGCGTTCGGTGTCTGCCGAGCCGCGTTCGCCACCCACGGTGGAGAAACGCAAGAAGGTTGGCGTCTGCTTGCCGACGGCGTCGAATAGCTTGGCGCTGGTGTAGCGGGTGATGTCACGAGTGACGGTGAAGGTGCCGTAGGCACCCGATCCCTTGGCGTGAACGCGACGCTCGGGGATGTTCTCGCGGTTGAAGTGGGCGAGCTTCTCGATCAGGTGGAAATCGTCGAGCAGCAGCGGGCCTCGGGGGCCGGCAGAACGGGAATTCTGGTTGTCGGCGACAGGGGCGCCAGAGGCGGTGGTCAGGTAGGTCTTCTTGTCCATCATCTTGCTTCCTCACGGATAGTTACTAGCCAACGAGGAACAGGATGAAGCAGCCGGCGATGCAGAGCCAATGCATTAAGGGAAAGCGATCGATAGATATTATCTTTCGACGTGTAGGCCCGAATTGATTATTTCCAACGAGGCTCCGAAGCACTTCCAGGCAGGATGCGAAGAGAAGAAAACCATAGGACTGAAACGAAAAAACCGGGCACTAGGCCCGGTTTTCTCTTGTAGCGTACGACTTACTCGGCAGCTTCTACTGCTGCGCCGCCGACCGGACGGTCGATCAGCTCAACGTAGGCCATCGGAGCGTTGTCGCCAGCGCGGAAACCGCACTTCAGGATGCGCAGGTAGCCGCCCTGACGGTTGGCGTAGCGCTTGCCCAGATCGTTGAACAGTTTGCCAACGATGGCTTTCGAACGAGTGCGGTCGAAGGCCAGACGACGGTTGGCAACGCTGTCTTCCTTGGCCAGGGTGATCAGCGGCTCGGCAACGCGGCGCAGTTCCTTGGCTTTCGGCAGGGTGGTTTTGATCAGTTCGTGCTCGAACAGCGAAACCGCCATGTTCTGGAACATGGCCTTGCGGTGTGCGCTGGTGCGGCTGAGGTGACGGCCACTTTTACGATGACGCATGGTTCAATTCCTTACCAAACTCACGTTCGGTGATTACGACGATCAGGCAGTCGCCTTGTCGTCCTTCTTAAGACTTGCCGGCGGCCAGTTGTCGAGGCGCATACCGAGGGACAGACCACGGGAGGCCAGGACGTCCTTGATCTCGGTCAGGGACTTCTTGCCCAGGTTCGGAGTCTTCAACAGTTCTACTTCGGTGCGCTGAATCAGATCACCGATGTAGTAAATGTTCTCCGCCTTGAGGCAGTTGGCCGAACGTACGGTCAGCTCAAGATCATCAACCGGGCGCAGCAGGATCGGATCGATCTCGTCTTCCTGCTCGACTACTACGGGCTCGCTATCACCTTTGAGGTCGACGAACGCTGCCAGCTGCTGTTGCAGGATGGTAGCGGCACGACGGATGGCCTCTTCAGGATCCAGGGTACCGTTGGTTTCCAGATCAATGACCAGCTTGTCCAGGTTGGTACGCTGCTCGACACGGGCGTTTTCCACCACGTAAGCAACACGACGGACCGGGCTGAACGAAGAGTCGAGCTGCAAGCGACCAATGCTGCGGCTCTCGTCTTCATCGCTCTGGCGCGCGTCAGCCGGCTCATAGCCGCGACCACGAGCCACTTTGAGCTTCATGTTCAGTGCGCCGTTTTCCGCCAGGTTAGCGATCACGTGGTCGCCATTGACGATCTCGACATCATGATCCAGCTGAATATCGGCAGCAGTGACCACGCCCGAACCCTTCTTGACCAGGTTCAGCGTTACTTCGTCACGACCGTGCAGCTTGACAGCCAGACCTTTCAGGTTGAGCAGGATTTCGATGACATCTTCCTGAACACCTTCGATGGCACTGTACTCATGGAGTACGCCGTCGATTTCGGCCTCGACTACTGCACAGCCAGGCATGGAGGACAACAGGATGCGACGCAGCGCGTTGCCCAGGGTATGGCCGAAACCGCGCTCGAGAGGCTCGAGCGTGATCTTGGCGCGGGTCGGACTGACCACCTGCACATCAATGTGGCGGGGGGTCAGGAACTCATTTACCGAACTCTGCATGGATGCACCTATTTTCTAGCCCTTACTTGGAGTAGAGCTCGACAATCAGGTTTTCGTTGATGTCGGCGGACAGATCAGCACGTGCCGGAACGCTTTTGAACACGCCGGACTTCTTCTCGCTGTCGACTTCAACCCACTCAACGCGACCGCGTTGGGCGCACAGTTCAAGGGCTTGAACGATACGCAGCTGATTCTTCGACTTCTCGCGAATTGCTACCACGTCACCGGCTTTGACTTGGAAAGACGGTACGTTGACGGTCTGACCATTCACGCTGATGGCTTTGTGCGATACCAACTGACGGGATTCGGAGCGGGTAGCACCAAAGCCCATGCGGTATACGACGTTGTCCAGACGGCACTCGAGAAGTTGCAGCAGGTTCTCACCGGTAGCGCCCTTACGGCTGGCAGCTTCCTTGTAGTAACCGCTGAACTGACGCTCCAGAACACCGTAGATACGACGTACTTTCTGCTTCTCGCGCAGCTGAGTACCGTAGTCGGACAGGCGACCACGGCGAGCGCCGTGCTGGCCAGGAGCCGATTCGATGTTGCACTTGGATTCGAGCGCGCGGGCACCACTCTTCAGGAAGAGGTCAGTACCTTCACGACGGGACAGTTTGCATTTGGGACCAATGTAACGAGCCATTTCTCACTGTCTCCTATTACACGCGACGCTTCTTCGGCGGACGGCACCCGTTATGCGGGATCGGCGTCACGTCGGTGATGCTGGCAATCTTGTAGCCGCAGGCGTTCAGAGCACGCACGGCGGATTCGCGACCCGGACCCGGACCCTTGACGTTGACGTCGAGGTTCTTGAGGCCGTATTCGAGGGCAGCTTGACCAGCACGCTCAGCAGCTACCTGGGCAGCGAACGGAGTGCTTTTACGGGAGCCGCGGAAACCAGAACCACCGGAGGTGGCCCAGGACAGGGCGTTACCTTGACGGTCAGTGATGGTCACGATGGTGTTGTTGAAAGACGCGTGGATGTGGGCGATCCCATCAACCACTGTCTTTTTGACTTTCTTACGGGGACGAGCAGCAGGCTTAGCCATGACTTAGTTCCTGTCGATTCGCGGGCGCAATTACTTGCGGATCGGCTTACGCGGGCCCTTACGGGTACGCGCGTTGGTCTTGGTACGTTGGCCATGAACAGGCAGGCCACGACGGTGACGCAGGCCGCGGTAGCAACCCAGGTCCATCAGACGCTTGATGTTCATGTTGATTTCGCGACGCAGGTCACCTTCAGTGGTGAGCTTCGCGACTTCGCCACGCAGCTGTTCGATCTGCTCGTCGGAGAGATCCTTGATCTTTACCGCCGGATTTACGCCGGTGGTTGCACAGATGCTCTGTGCAGTGGTGCGACCAACACCGTAGATGTAGGTCAGCGAGATAACAGTGTGCTTGTTATCTGGAATGTTGACGCCTGCAATACGGGCCATTCAGTGAAACTCCAGTTGACAGCTACCTACGCCCCGGAAGCCAAGAAATAGGGCGCGCGATATTAACGCTGTAGAAACGAATAATCAACCCGGCAGCGCACTAGCTGCCGGGCTCATAACGCGTGAATCACACTCAGCCTTGGCGCTGTTTGTGACGCGGTTCCGCGCTGCAGATCACGCGAACAACACCTTCGCGGCGAACGATCTTGCAGTTACGGCACAGCTTTTTCACCGATGCACGAACTTTCATCAGTAACTCCTAGAACCTTACGGAACCGGGTCAGCGGAGCATTCCGCCGCCGTAGCCCTTCAGGTTGGCTTTCTTCATCAGGGATTCGTACTGGTGCGAAACGAGGTGGGATTGTACTTGGGCCATAAAGTCCATAACAACCACGACAACGATCAGCAACGAGGTCCCGCCAAGGTAGAACGGAACGTTGGCTGCAACCACAAGGAACTGGGGAAGCAGGCAAACAGCCGTCATGTACAGAGCACCGAACATGGTCAAGCGGGTCAGTACGCCATCGATATAGCGTGCAGACTGCTCACCCGGACGGATACCCGGAATAAAGGCACCGGACTTCTTCAGGTTCTCCGCCACGTCTTTCGGGTTGAACATCAGCGCTGTGTAGAAGAAGCAGAAGAAAACGATCCCTGCACTAAACAGCAGAATGTTCAACGGCTGACCGGGGGCGATCGCCTGCGACAGGTCCTGGAGCCAGCCCATTTTTTCGGACTGACCGAACCAGGCTCCCAGCGAAGCCGGGAACAGCAGGATGCTGCTGGCGAAAATGGCCGGGATTACGCCCGCCATGTTCACCTTCAGCGGCAGGTGGCTGGTCTGCGCAGCGAAGACCTTGCGGCCCTGCTGACGCTTGGCGTAGTGCACCGCAATGCGACGCTGACCACGCTCAATGAACACCACGAAACCGATGATCGCTACCGCCAGCAAACCGATGGCGACGAGGGCGAAAATGTTGATATCGCCCTGACGTGCAGACTCGAAAGACTGCCCTATCGCTCTCGGAAGACCGGCCACGATGCCTGCAAAAATCAGCATCGAGATACCGTTGCCGACACCGCGCTCGGTGATCTGCTCGCCAAGCCACATCATGAACATCGCACCAGCCACGAAGGTGGTGACAGCCACGAAGTAGAAGCCGAAATCAGTCGAGAAAGCGACGCCCTGACTGGCGAGGCCGACGGACATGCCGACTGCCTGCACCAGTGCCAGGACTACAGTGCCGTAGCGGGTGTACTGGCTGATCTTGCGACGGCCAGCTTCACCTTCCTTCTTCAACTGCTCCAGCTGCGGGCTGATAGCGGTCATGAGCTGCATGATGATCGACGCCGAGATGTACGGCATGATCCCCAGTGCAAAAATGCTCATGCGCTCCAGCGCGCCGCCGGAAAACATGTTGAACAGGCTAAGAATGGTCCCCTCGTTCTGCCGGAACAGCTCGGCCAGCCGGTCAGGGTTTATCCCGGGCACTGGAATGTGCGCGCCAATCCGGTAGACGATGATCGCCAGGAACAGGAAACGCAGTCGAGCCCAGAGCTCGGATAACCCGCCATTGCTGAGCGCGGAGAGAGCACCTTGCTTAGCCATTTAGTCCTCGAACTTACCGCCAGCTGCTTCGATAGCCGCGCGCGCACCTTTGGTGGCGGCGATACCTTTCAGGGTGACTGCGCGAGTAACGTCGCCCGACAGCATGATTTTCACACGCTGTACGTTCTGGTTAATCACGTTGGCATCCTTCAGCGACTGCAGGGATACGACATCGCCTTCAACCTTGGCCAGTTCGGAAGTGCGCACTTCTGCGCGATCCATGGCTTTCAGGGAAACGAAGCCGAACTTCGGCAGACGGCGATGCAGCGGCTGTTGACCGCCTTCGAAGCCCGGAGCGATGGTGCCACCGGAGCGGGAGGTCTGACCTTTGTGACCACGGCCACCAGTCTTGCCCAAACCGCTGCCGATACCACGGCCCGGACGGTGCTTCTCGCGACGGGCACCCGGCGCGGAACGCAGATCGTTCAGTTTCATGGATTAACCCTCGACGCGCAGAAGGTAGTAAGCCTTGTTGATCATGCCGCGATTTTCAGGGGTGTCCTGAACTTCGACGGTGTGACCAATGCGACGCAGGCCGAGACCCTTGACGCAAGCTTTGTGGTTAGCCAGACGGCCGCTAACGCTCTTGATCAGCGTTACTTTGACAGTTGCCATGATTAGAGAATCTCCTCGACGCTCTTACCACGCTTGGCTGCAACGGACTCCGGGGACTGCATGTTCTTCAGCCCCTTGAAGGTGGCGTAAACCACGTTCACCGGATTGGTCGAGCCGTAGCATTTGGCCAGAACGTTCTGCACACCAGCCACTTCCAGGACAGCGCGCATGGCGCCGCCGGCGATGATACCGGTACCTTCGGAAGCCGGCTGCATGTACACCTTGGAGGCGCCATGAGCGGACTTGACGGGGTACTGCAGGGTGGTGCCGTTCAGGTCTACCTGGATCATGTTGCGGCGAGCTGCTTCCATCGCTTTCTGGATAGCGGCCGGCACTTCGCGGGACTTACCGCGACCGAAGCCAACACGACCTTTACCATCACCTACCACGGTCAGCGCGGTGAAGGTGAAGATACGGCCGCCTTTAACGGTCTTGGCAACGCGGTTAACCTGAACCAACTTCTCGATGTAGCCTTCGTCGCGCTTTTGCTCGTTATTTGCCATAACTTAGAACTCCAGCCCGCCTTCACGAGCAGCATCAGCCAGCGCCTTGACGCGGCCGTGGTACTTGAAGCCAGAACGATCGAACGCCACCTGAGTGACACCAGCTGCTTTCGCACGCTCGGCAACCAGCTGACCAACCTTCTTGGCCGCGTCGACGTTGCCGGTGGCGCCGTCACGCAGTTCTTTGTCCAGGGTCGAGGCGGTGGCCAGGACCTTGGCGCCGTCGGCCGAAATGACCTGGGCGTAGATGTGCTGGGAAGAGCGATACACGCAGAGGCGTACGGTTTCCAGCTCGCGCATTTTCAGGCGTGCCTTGCGAGCGCGACGCAGACGAGTTTCTTTCTTTACGCTCATTTGCTATGCCCTACTTCTTCTTAGCTTCTTTACGACGGACGACTTCGTCGGCGTAACGCACACCTTTGCCTTTGTAAGGCTCCGGCGGACGGAAGTCGCGAATCTCGGCCGCCACCTGACCAACCAGCTGTTTGTCGATACCTTTGATCAGGATATCGGTCTGGCTGGGGGTTTCGGCGGTAACGCCTTGCGGCAGTTCGTAATCCACCGGGTGCGAGAAGCCTAAAGCCAGGGACAGCACTTGACCTTTGGCTTGCGCCTTGTAACCAACGCCCACCAGCTGCAGCTTGCGCTCGAAGCCTTGGCTGACGCCGACTACCATGTTGTTGACCAGCGCACGGGTGGTACCGGCCATGGCCCTGTTCTGTTGGTCGCCGTTGCGAGCAGCGAAACGCAGCTCACCAGCTTCCTGCAGAACTTCCACGGACGGATGCACGTTCAGTTCGAGAGCGCCCTTGGCACCCTTCACCGAAAGCTGCTGACCGGCGATCTTGATTTCGACGCCAGCGGGCAGCTTGACGGGGTTCTTAGCAACGCGAGACATGCTTATCCCCCCTTAGAACACAGTGCAAAGCACTTCGCCACCAACGCCAGCAGCGCGAGCAGCACGATCAGTCATCACACCTTTGTTGGTGGAAACGATCGATACGCCCAGGCCGCCACGAACTTTCGGCAGCTGATCGACGGATTTGTACTGGCGCAGGCCAGGACGACTTACGCGCTTGAGTTCCTCGATGACCGGACGGCCTTCGAAGTACTTCAGCTCGATAGACAGCAGAGGCTTGATGTCACTGCTGATCTGGTATCCCGTGATGTAGCCTTCGTTCTTGAGAACGCTGGCCACTGCCACCTTCAGTTTGGAGGACGGCATGCTTACGACAGACTTTTCAGCCATCTGGGCATTACGGATACGAGTTAGCATGTCCGCTAACGGGTCCTGCATACTCATGGGCTAGTTGCTCCTAAATACAAAAGAAATAGCCTTGCGACTAGAATCGCGACAAAGCGCAGGCAAACAAGGCCTGACTCCGGCGAGCCGAATATTCTAGAGATTGATCAAAAACGAATCAAGCCCCAAAAGGGGCTTGATTGATACCACTCGGCGGAGGCCGGGACTTGCATCCCGACATCCAGAGCGACATTACCAGCTGGCTTTGACCAGGCCGGGAACGTCACCACGCATGGCAGCTTCACGCAGCTTGTTACGGCCGAGGCCGAACTTGCGGTAAACGCCGTGCGGACGACCGGTGATGCGGCAGCGGTTACGCAGGCGCGAGGCGCTTGCATCACGGGGCTGCTTCTGCAGAGCTACCTGGGCTTCCCAACGAGCTTCCGGAGTGGAGTTCGGGTTGGCAATGGTAGCTTTCAGCTCAGCGCGCTTCTTAGCGAACTTCGCAACCGTTTGCTGACGCTTCAGCTCACGGTTCTTCATGCTCTGTTTGGCCATGTTCCTACTCCAATCAGTTGCGGAACGGGAAGTTGAAGGCGCGCAGCAGGGCACGACCTTCATCATCGTTACGGGCAGTGGTGGTCAGGGTAATGTCCAGACCGCGCAGTGCATCGATTTTGTCGTAATCGATTTCCGGGAAGATGATCTGCTCTTTCACGCCCATGCTGTAGTTGCCACGACCGTCGAAGGACTTGGCATTCAGGCCGCGGAAGTCACGCACGCGCGGCAGGGAGATGGCCAGCAGACGATCCAGGAACTCGTACATACGATCGCGACGCAGGGTTACCTTGACACCGATCGGCCAACCTTCACGGACCTTGAAGCCCGCAACGGATTTCTTGGCGTAGGTCACAACGACCTTCTGACCGGTGATCTTCTCAAGATCAGCTACAGCGTGTTCGATGACTTTCTTGTCGCCGATCGCTTCGCCCAGACCCATGTTCAGGGTGATCTTGGTAATGCGCGGAACTTCCATCACGTTGGAAAGCTGAAGCTCTTCTTTCAGCTTGGGCGCGATTTCTTTCCGATAAATCTCTTTTAGTCGTGCCATGGTCTTCTACCTAGCAGTGCTCAAGCATCAACCGCTTTTTGGGTCGACTTGAAGACACGAATTTTCTTACCGTCTTCTACTTTGAAACCAACGCGATCAGCCTTGTTGGTTTCAGCATTGAAGATGGCGACGTTGGAGACGTGCAGAGGCGCCTCCTTCTCGACGATACCGCCCTGTACACCGGACATGGGGTTCGGCTTGGTGTGGCGCTTCACCAGGTTGATCCCACCAACGACCAGACGGTCGTCAGTGAGAACCTTGAGCACCTTGCCACGCTTGCCCTTGTCTTTGCCGGCGATGACGATGATCTCGTCGTCACGACGAATCTTTTGCATGACGGCTTCTCCTTACAGCACTTCGGGGGCGAGCGAGACGATCTTCATGAACTTCTCGGAACGAAGTTCACGGGTCACGGGCCCGAAGATACGGGTACCGATGGGCTCTTGCTTGTTGTTCAGCAGAACAGCAGCGTTGCCATCGAAGCGAATGATCGAGCCGTCAGGACGGCGTACGCCGTGCTTGGTACGGACCACAACAGCGGTCATTACCTGGCCTTTCTTCACTTTGCCGCGCGGAATCGCTTCCTTGACGGTGACCTTGATGATGTCGCCGATACCGGCATAACGACGGTGCGAACCACCCAGGACCTTGATGCACATAACGCGACGAGCACCGCTGTTGTCAGCGACGTCGAGCATGGATTGAGTCTGAATCATATCTTTCTCCGACCCTTAGTCCTTAGACTTCCACGGCACGTTCTACGACTTCCACCAGTGCCCAGGACTTGGTCTTGGCCAGCGGACGGGTCTCGCGGATGGTGACCTTGTCGCCGATACGGCACTGGTTGGTTTCGTCGTGAGCATGCAGCTTGGTCGAGCGCTTCACGTATTTACCGTAGATCGGGTGCTTTACGCGGCGCTCGATCAGGACGGTGATGGTTTTGTCCATCTTGTCGCTGACGACACGACCGGTCAGCGTACGGACAGTTTTCTGAGCTTCAGCCATGATTACTTACCTGCCTGCTGGTTCAGCACAGTCTTGACGCGAGCGATGTCGCGCTTCACTTGCGAGAGCAGGTGAGACTGCCCCAACTGGCCAGTTGCTTTCTGCATACGCAGGTTGAACTGGTCGCGCAGCAGGCCGAGCAGTTGCTCGTTCAGCTGCTGTACGGATTTTTCACGAAGTTCATTCGCTTTCATCACATCACCGTCCGCTTAACAAAGGAGGTGGCGAGCGGCAGCTTTGCAGCAGCCAGGGCGAATGCCTCACGCGCCAGCTCTTCGGAAACACCCTCGATCTCGTACAGGACTTTGCCCGGCTGAATCTGGGCTACCCAGTACTCGACGGCGCCCTTCCCTTTACCCATACGAACCTCGAGAGGCTTTTTGGAGATGGGCTTGTCGGGGAACACACGGATCCAGATCTTGCCGCCACGTTTAACGTGACGGGTGAGCGCACGACGTGCGGACTCGATCTGACGAGCAGTGAGACGACCACGAGCGACAGCTTTCAGGGCGAATTCGCCGAAGCTGACCTTGCTACCGCGCTGAGCCAGGCCACGGTTGTGACCAGTCATCTGCTTGCGGAATTTTGTACGCTTAGGTTGCAGCATTTTGCGTACTCCTTACTTAGCAGCTTTTTTACGAGGAGCGGGCGCTTGGGGCTTGAGCTCTTCCTGGCGGCCACCGATGACCTCGCCTTTGAAGATCCAAACCTTCACACCGATCACACCGTAGGTGGTGTGCGCTTCGTAGGTTGCATAGTCGATGTCGGCACGCAGGGTGTGCAGGGGCACACGACCTTCGCGGTACCATTCGGTACGAGCGATTTCAGCACCGCCAAGACGACCGCTTACCTGGATCTTGATGCCCTTGGCACCAATGCGCATGGCGTTCTGTACAGCGCGCTTCATGGCGCGACGGAACATAACGCGACGCTCCAGCTGCTGAGCTACGCTCTGCGCAACCAGCATACCGTCGAGCTCCGGCTTGCGGATCTCTTCGATGTTGATGTGCACGGGCACACCCATTTGCTTGGTCAGGTCCTGACGCAGCTTCTCAACATCTTCACCCTTCTTGCCGATCACGATGCCGGGACGAGCGGTGTGGATGGTGATGCGTGCGGTTTGAGCCGGGCGATGAATATCGATACGGCTTACGGACGCGCTTTTTAGTTTGTCTTGGAGGTACTCACGAACCTTCAGGTCGGCAAACAGATAGTCGGCATAAGTGCGCTTATCTGCGTACCAAACGGAGGTGTGCTCCTTGACGATTCCCAGGCGAATGCCAGTGGGATGTACTTTCTGACCCATCTGATCGACTCCGTTACTTGTCCGCAACCTTGACAGTGATATGGCAAGACCGCTTGACGATGCGATCAGCGCGGCCTTTGGCACGCGGCATGATGCGCTTCAGCGAACGCCCTTCGTTGACGAAAACGGTGGAGACCTTGAGATCGTCCACGTCTGCGCCTTCGTTGTGCTCGGCGTTGGCCACGGCCGATTCGAGCACTTTCTTCATGATCTCAGCGGCTTTTTTGCTGCTGAAGGTCAACAGGTTGAGCGCTTCGCCCACCTTCTTCCCGCGGATCTGGTCGGCGACCAAGCGGGCTTTCTGGGCGGAGATTCGAGCGCCCGACAGCTTAGCGGCTACTTCCATCGTTCCTTACCCCTTAACGCTTGGCTTTCTTGTCAGCTGCATGCCCGCGATAGGTGCGGGTAGCGGCGAACTCGCCCAGTTTGTGACCGACCATGTCTTCGTTCACGAGAACGGGTACATGTTGACGGCCATTGTGTACAGCGATGGTCAGACCAACCATCTGCGGCAGAACGATGGAACGGCGCGACCAGGTTTTCACCGGCTTGCGATCGTTCTTTTCTACCGCTACTTCGATCTTCTTCAGTAGGTGAAGATCGATAAAAGGACCTTTTTTCAGAGAACGCGGCACTGTCGTATCCTCGATTATTTACGGCGACGGACAATCATATTGTCGGTGCGTTTGTTCGCACGGGTCTTCGCGCCCTTGGTCGGGAAGCCCCACGGAGACACCGGATGACGACCACCAGAGGTACGACCTTCACCACCACCATGCGGGTGGTCGACCGGGTTCATGGCAACACCACGAACGGTCGGGCGAACGCCACGCCAGCGCTTGGCACCAGCTTTACCCAGCGAACGCAGGCTGTGCTCGGAGTTCGAGACTTCGCCCAGGGTCGCACGGCACTCAGCCAGTACTTTGCGCATTTCGCCGGAGCGAAGACGCAGGGTTACATAGGCACCTTCACGAGCGACCAGCTGAGCCGAAGCGCCAGCGGAACGAGCGATCTGAGCACCTTTACCCGGCTTCAGCTCAACACCGTGAACGGTGCTACCAACCGGGATGTTACGCAGCTGCAGGCTGTTGCCCGGCTTGATCGGCGCGTGAGCACCAGAGATCAGCTGGTCGCCAGCGCTCACGCCTTTCGGCGCGATGATGTAGCGACGTTCGCCGTCGGCATACTTCAGCAGAGCGATGTGAGCAGTACGGTTCGGATCGTATTCGATGCGCTCAACGGTGGCAGGAATGCCATCCTTGTTGCGACGGAAGTCGACCAGACGATAGTGCTGCTTGTGACCACCGCCGATGTGGCGAGTGGTGATGCGGCCGTTGTTGTTACGACCACCGGACTTCGACTTTTTCTCAACCAGCGGTGCGTAGGGGGCGCCCTTGTGCAGCTCTTGGTTGACAACCTTGACCACGAAACGGCGGCCTGCGGAAGTCGGTTTGCATTTAACGATTGCCATGATGCACCCCTTTACTCAGCGCTGCTGGCGAAATCGAGATCTTGGCCCGGCTGGAGGGCGATGTACGCCTTTTTCCAGTCGTTGCGCTTGCCCAGGCCGCGAGCGGTACGCTTGGTCTTGCCCTGTACGTTGACAGTGCGGACAGCTTCTACCTTCACGCTGAACAGGCTTTCTACGGCCTTCTTGATTTCCAGCTTGGTTGCATCAGTGGCAACCTTGAAAACGAATTGGCTTTTGCCATCCGCCAGGACGGTAGCCTTCTCGGAGATGTGCGGACCAACCAGCACTTTGAATACGCGTTCCTGGTTCATCCCAGCAGCTCCTCGAATTTCTTCACGGCGGACACGGTGATCAACACCTTGTCGTAGGCGATCAGGCTTACCGGGTCGGAACCTTGCACGTCACGAACATCAACATGCGGCAGGTTGCGAGCAGCCAGGTACAGGTTCTGATCGACATCATCGGAAACGATGAGGACGTCAGTCAGACCCAGGCCATTCAGCTTGCCCAGCAGATCCTTGGTTTTCGGCGCTTCAACTGCGAAGTCGGCAACCACGATCAGACGGTCCTGACGAACCAGCTCGGAGAGGATGGAGCGCAGAGCTGCGCGATACATCTTCTTGTTGAGCTTCTGGGAGTGGTCCTGCGGCTTGGCAGCAAAAGTGGTACCACCGGAACGCCAGATGGGGCTGCGGATGGTGCCAGCACGGGCACGACCGGTGCCCTTCTGACGCCAGGGCTTCTTGCCGCCACCGGACACTTCGGAACGGGTCTTCTGAGCACGAGTGCCCTGACGACCACCAGCCATGTAGGCGACGACAGCCTGGTGAACCAGGGTCTCGTTGAACTCGCCGCCAAAAGTGCGCTCATCAACTTCGATAGCTTGAGCGCCATTTACATTCAATTGCATCTCAGCTTCCCCTCTTAACCGCGAGCCTTGGCAGCCGGACGCACAACGACATCACCGCCGGTAGCGCCGGGAACGGCACCTTTAACCAGCAGCAGATTACGTTCTGCATCGACACGCACAACTTCCAGGGACTGCACGGTCACGCGCTCAGCGCCCAGATGACCGGACATTTTCTTGCCCTTGAAGACACGACCAGGAGTCTGGCACTGGCCAATGGAGCCCGGGGCGCGGTGGGAAACGGAGTTACCGTGGGTATTGTCTTGACCACGGAAATTCCAGCGCTTGATGGTACCGGCGTAGCCTTTACCTTTCGACTGACCGGTAACGTCGACCAGCTGACCAGCCTGGAAAACTTCGGCAGTGATCTGATCGCCAGCCTGGTATTCGCCGTCTTCGAGACGGAATTCCCAGACACTGCGGCCAGCGGCAACGTTTGCCTTGGCGAAATGACCAGCCTGAGCGGCGGTCACGCGCGAAGCACGACGCTCACCGACAGTGACTTGCACTGCACGATAGCCATCGCTTTCTTCAGTTTTGAACTGGGTGACGCGATTCGGCTCGATCTCAATGACCGTAACCGGAATGGAGACACCTTCTTCGGTGAAAATGCGGGTCATGCCGCACTTACGACCGACTACACCAATAGTCATGTTGTAAACCTCATGAGTGTACGGGGCTTTCACCCGCTATGGCCGCCCATTTCAGAGCGTTACACGACTAAGAACCCGAAGGTTATTAGCCGAGGCTGATCTGCACTTCCACGCCTGCCGCAAGGTCGAGCTTCATCAGCGCATCGACGGTTTTATCCGTCGGCTGGACGATGTCCAGAACACGCTTGTGGGTACGAATTTCGTACTGATCGCGCGCGTCTTTGTTGACGTGCGGAGAAATCAGAACGGTGTACCGCTCTTTGCGAGTAGGCAGAGGAATCGGACCACGCACCTGAGCACCAGTACGTTTCGCGGTTTCCACGATTTCCTGGGTGGATTGATCGATCAGGCGATGGTCAAAAGCCTTCAACCGAATACGGATTTGTTGGTTTTGCATTTTGACCTCAGACTCTATCTCTGCTTCCCCAACGGACGGACTACGCCCGTTAAAAGGAGGCGTGATTGTACGGATGCTCCGGAAAGGTGTCAACTTTTGACCAACCAAAAGAAAAGGGGCCCCGAAGGGCCCCTTTCCTCAACAGGATCTTCGATTACTCGAAGATCTTGGCAACCACGCCGGCACCAACGGTACGGCCGCCTTCGCGAATCGCGAAACGCAGACCGTCTTCCATGGCGATCGGAGCGATCAGGGTGACAACCATCTTGATGTTGTCGCCCGGCATTACCATTTCCACGCCTTCCGGCAGCTCGCAGTTACCGGTAACGTCGGTGGTGCGGAAGTAGAACTGCGGACGGTAGCCCTTGAAGAACGGGGTGTGACGACCACCTTCTTCTTTGGACAGTACGTACACTTCGCACTCGAACTTGGTGTGCGGCTTGATGGTGCCCGGCTTGGCCAGAACCTGACCACGCTCTACGTCGTCACGCTTGGTGCCGCGCAGCAGGATACCAACGTTCTCACCAGCACGACCTTCGTCGAGCAGCTTGCGGAACATTTCAACGCCGGTGCAGATGGTTTTGGAGGTATCACGGATACCAACAATTTCCACTTCTTCCTGGACCTTGACGATGCCGCGCTCAACACGACCGGTAACCACGGTACCGCGGCCCGAGATGGAGAACACGTCTTCGATCGGCATCAGGAACGGCTGGTCAATGGCACGAACCGGCTCCGGAATGTAGGTATCCAGAGTCTCTACCAGCTTGCGAACAGCGGAAACGCCGATTTCGTTGTCGTCTTTGCCTTCCAGCGCCATCAGCGCGGAACCGATAACGATCGGAGTGTCGTCGCCCGGGAAGTCGTAGGTGTTCAGCAGATCGCGAACTTCCATTTCGACCAGTTCCAGCAGCTCGGCGTCGTCAACCATGTCGGCCTTGTTCAGGAACACGACGATGTAAGGAACGCCTACCTGACGGGACAGCAGGATGTGCTCGCGGGTCTGCGGCATGGGGCCGTCAGCAGCGGAGCAAACCAGGATCGCGCCGTCCATCTGAGCAGCACCGGTGATCATGTTCTTCACATAGTCAGCGTGACCAGGGCAGTCAACGTGAGCGTAGTGACGGATCGCCGAGTCGTACTCAACGTGGGAGGTGTTGATGGTGATACCGCGAGCCTTCTCTTCCGGCGCGTTGTCGATCTGGTCGAACGCACGAGCAGAACCACCCCAGGTCTCGGAGCAGACTTTGGTCAGAGCAGCGGTCAGAGTGGTTTTGCCATGGTCAACGTGACCAATGGTGCCAACGTTGACGTGCGGTTTGTTACGTTCAAATTTTTCTTTAGCCACGACAGTAAACCTCTTACTTAAAGGGCTGAATCAACCTTGTTTTTTAACCAGGGCTTCGACGACATTCGACGGAGCTTCGGCGTATTTGGAGAATTCCATGGAGTAGCTCGCGCGACCCTGGGACATGGAACGTACGTCGGTCGCATAACCGAACATCTCGCCCAGCGGAACCTCGGCACGAATTACCTTACCGGAAACGCTGTCTTCCATCCCCTGAATCAGACCACGACGACGGTTCAGGTCACCCATCACGTCACCCATGTAGTCTTCAGGAGTTACCACCTCTACCCGCATGATCGGCTCAAGCACTTTACCGCCGCCCTTCTGGGCCAGCTGCTTGGTCGCCATGGAGGCAGCGATCTTGAACGCCATCTCGTTGGAGTCGACGTCGTGGTACGAACCATCGAACACGGAGGCCTTCAGGCCGATGAGCGGATAGCCGGCAACGACGCCGTTCTTCATCTGCTCTTCGATGCCCTTCTGGATCGCCGGGATGTATTCCTTCGGAACCACACCGCCAACGACTTCGTTGGTGAACACCAGACCTTCGGTGATGTTGCCTTTCTCGTCCACATCGGCAGCCGAGAAACGGATCCAGCAATGACCGAACTGACCGCGACCACCGGACTGACGAACGAACTTGCCTTCGATCTCGACGTTGTCCTTGGTGATGGTTTCACGGTAGGAAACCTGCGGCTTGCCGATGTTGGCCTCGACGCCGAACTCGCGCTTCATGCGATCGACGAGGATGTCCAGGTGCAGCTCACCCATACCGGAGATGATGGTCTGGCCGGTTTCTTCGTCGGTCTTGACGCGGAACGACGGGTCTTCCTGGGCCAGTTTGCCGAGGGCGATACCCATCTTCTCCTGGTCAGCCTTGGTCTTCGGCTCAACAGCCACCGAAATAACAGGCTCCGGGAAGTCCATACGCTCGAGGATGATCGGCTTCTCGATGTCGCACAGGGTGTCACCGGTGGTGACGTCCTTCATGCCGATCAGAGCGGCGATGTCGCCAGCGCGCACTTCTTTGATCTCGTCACGCTGGTTGGCGTGCATCTGCACCATACGACCAACGCGCTCTTTCTTGCCTTTCACGGAGTTGACGACCGACTGGCCGGACTCCAGAACGCCCGAATAAACGCGAACGAAGGTCAGGGTACCAACGAACGGGTCGGTAGCGATCTTGAACGCCAGCGCCGAGAACGGAGCAGCGTCATCAGCATGACGCTCGTCGTACTGCTCTGCGGTGACATCTTCCTTCGGAGTGTCGGCCAGATCAGGATGGATACCCTTGATCGCCGGAATCTCGGTCGGAGCAGGCAGGAAGTCGATGACGGCATCGAGAACCAGGGGCACGCCCTTGTTCTTGAAGGAGGAGCCGCAGACAGCAGGAACGATTTCGCAGGCGATAGTACGCTGACGCAGGCCGGCCTTGATCTCTTCGATCGACAGCTCACCCTCTTCCAGGTACTTGTTCATCAGCTCTTCGTTGGCCTCGGCAGCAGCCTCGACCATGTTGTTGCGCCACTCGTTGGCCAGCTCAACCAGATCCGCAGGAATCTCTTCCTCGCGGTAGGAGGTGCCCTTGTCGTCTTCGTTCCAGTAGATGGCCTTCATCTTCAGCAGGTCGACCTGCCCTTGGAAGTCATCTTCTGCACCGATGGCCAGCTGAACCGGAACCGGGGTGTGACCCAGACGGTTCTTGATCTGACCGACGACGCGCAGGAAGTTGGCGCCGGCGCGGTCCATCTTGTTCACGTAGACGATACGCGGAACACCGTACTTGTTGGCCTGACGCCATACGGTTTCGGACTGAGGTTCAACACCGGAAGTGCCGCAGAACACCACGACGGCACCGTCCAGTACGCGCAGGGAGCGCTCAACTTCAATGGTGAAGTCTACGTGGCCGGGGGTGTCGATGACGTTTACGCGGTACTTGTCGTACTGACCGCGCGAACCTTCCCAGAAGGTAGTAATCGCAGCGGAAGTGATGGTGATACCACGCTCCTGCTCCTGCACCATCCAGTCGGTGGTAGCAGCGCCGTCGTGTACTTCACCCATCTTGTGGCTGAGACCGGTGTAGAACAGGATCCGCTCGGTCGTGGTGGTCTTGCCCGCGTCAACGTGGGCACAGATACCAATGTTCCGGTAGCGGTTGATTGCTGTATTACGAGCCATAAAGCCCTCGCAGAAGAATAGATGCCGTTATTAGAAGCGGTAGTGCGAGAACGCTTTGTTGGCCTCAGCCATACGGTGTACGTCTTCACGCTTCTTGACAGCAGCGCCTTTGCCTTCAAAGGCATCCAGCAGCTCGCCAGCGAGACGCAGGGCCATGGACTTCTCGCCACGCTTGCGGGCGGAGTCAACGAGCCAGCGCATGGCCAGCGCATTGCGACGGGACGGGCGAACTTCGACCGGAACCTGGTAAGTAGCACCGCCTACACGGCGGGACTTCACTTCGACCAGCGGAGCGATGGCGTCGAGAGCTTTCTCGAAGATCTCCAGGGGATCGGTGTTCTTGCGGGTTTTGACGGTATCCAGAGCACCGTAAACGATGCGCTCGGCTACGGCCTTCTTGCCGCTTTCCATCACGTGGTTCATGAACTTGGCGAGGATCTGGCTTCCGTATTTCGGATCGTCCAGGATCTCACGCTTGGCTGCTACACGACGTCTTGGCATTGATAAGCCCTCAAACGGTCTTCAGGTTAGCCCGGAACCATAACCATTCGGTTACGTCCGACCTTACTCTTATCGACTCAATAAAATTGAAAATCAGTGAGCGAACCGAATTACTTCGGACGCTTGGTACCGTACTTCGAACGGCCCTGCTTACGGTCTTTGACACCGGTGGTGTCCAGAGAACCGCGAACGGTGTGGTAGCGAACACCGGGAAGGTCTTTTACACGACCGCCACGGATCAGCACTACGCTGTGCTCTTGCAGGTTGTGACCTTCACCACCGATGTAGGAGGTGACTTCAAAACCGTTGGTCAGACGAACACGGCAAACCTTACGGAGTGCGGAGTTCGGTTTTTTCGGCGTAGTGGTGTACACGCGAGTGCACACGCCACGACGTTGCGGGCAGTTCTGCAGCGCAGGAACGTCGGATTTTTCGACGATACGCTTGCGCGGCTGACGTACCAGCTGGTTGATAGTTGCCATCTATAAGCTCCACTGTTGTCTTTCGACGCTATTGCCCTAAAGCAAAATGGCAGGGCGCTTGCCCTGCCAAATTTAGGGGTGCATGAGTCTAAAGAGACTAATTCCCCCAGTCAAGACAAAGCCCCGGGCGACACGGGTCGCCCGGGGCTTTGCACTCAATTGCCGCTGGAGTTCAGCGCTTCGGTCAGCGCCGCTTCCACTTCGCTCGCGCTGACACGGACCGGCTTGCCGGCTTCGCGTTGACGCTTGCGCTCGCTGTGGTAGGCCAGGCCGGTACCGGCCGGGATCAGACGACCCACTACAACGTTCTCCTTCAGGCCACGCAGGTAGTCGCGCTTGCCAGTAACCGCCGCCTCGGTGAGGACGCGGGTGGTTTCCTGGAAGGACGCTGCGGAGATGAACGACTCGGTCGACAGCGATGCCTTGGTGATACCCAGCAGGACGCGCTCGAACTTGGCGATGAAGCGATCTTCGGTCGCCAGACGTTCGTTCTCTTCCAGTACCTGGGTCAGTTCCATCTGGTCGCCCTTGATGAAGCTGGAGTCACCCGACTCGGCGATCTCGACCTTACGCAGCATCTGACGCAGGATGGTCTCGATGTGCTTGTCGTTGATCTTCACGCCCTGCAGGCGATACACGTCCTGGATCTCGTTGACGATGTACTTGGCCAGAGCGCTGACACCCAGCAGACGCAGGATGTCGTGCGGGTTGCTCGGGCCGTCCGAGATTACTTCGCCGCGGTTTACCTGTTCGCCTTCGAATACGTTCAGGTGGCGCCACTTCGGAATCAGCTCTTCGTACGGATCGGAACCGTCGGTCGGAGTGATGACCAGGCGACGCTTGCCCTTGGTCTCTTTACCGAAGGAGATCGTGCCGCTGATTTCCGCCAGGATCGACGGCTCTTTCGGACGACGCGCTTCGAACAGGTCGGCAACACGCGGCAGACCACCGGTGATGTCGCGGGTCTTCGAAGTCTCTTGCGGGATACGGGCGATAACGTCACCCACGCCCACTTGAGCACCGTCAGCAACGCCTACCAGGGCGTTCGCCGGCAGGAAGTACTGGGCAGGTACATCGGTACCCGGCAGCAGCAGCTCCTTGCCATTGGCGTCGACCAGCTTCACGGCCGGACGGATGTCCTTGCCAGCCGCCGGACGATCTTTCGGATCCAGGACTTCGATGTTGGTCAGGCCGGTCAGTTCGTCGGTCTGACGCTTGATGGTGATGCCCTCCTCCATGCCGACGAAGGTAACGGTACCCTTCATTTCGGTCACGATGGGGTGGGTGTGCGGGTCCCACTTGGCGACGATGGCGCCCGGGTCGACCTTGTCACCTTCCTTGACGCTGATGACAGCACCATAGGGCAGCTTGTAGCGCTCACGCTCACGACCGAAATCATCGGCAATGGCCAGCTCGCCGGAACGGGAAACGGCAACCAGGTGACCGTTGAGGTTCTCGACGTGCTTCAGGTTGTGCAGGCGGATGGTACCGCCGTTCTTGACCTGGACGTTGTCGGCTGCGGAAGTACGGCTGGCCGCACCACCGATGTGGAAGGTACGCATGGTCAGCTGGGTACCCGGCTCACCGATGGACTGGGCGGCAATTACGCCGACCGCTTCACCGATGTTCACCTGGTGACCACGAGCCAAGTCGCGACCGTAGCACTTGGCGCAGATGCCGTAGCGGGTTTCGCAGCTGATCGGCGAACGCACGATCACTTCGTCGATGCTGGCACGCTCGATGAACTCGACCCACTGTTCGTCGACCAGGGTACCGGCCGGGACGATGACTTCGTCCGAACCCGGCTTGAACACGTCACGGGCGATCACTCGACCCAGTACGCGCTCACCCAGAGGCTCGACCACGTCGCCGCCTTCGATGTGCGGAGTCATCAGCAGGCCCTGTTCGGTGCCGCAGTCGATCTCGGTCACTACCAGGTCCTGGGCCACGTCGACGAGACGACGGGTCAGGTAACCGGAGTTCGCGGTCTTCAGTGCGGTATCCGCCAGACCTTTACGAGCACCGTGAGTGGAAATGAAGTACTGGAGTACGTTCAGGCCTTCACGGAAGTTCGCGGTGATGGGGGTTTCGATGATGGAGCCGTCCGGCTTGGCCATCAGGCCGCGCATACCGGCGAGCTGACGGATCTGGGCCGCGGAGCCCCGCGCACCGGAGTCAGCCATCATGTACATGGAGTTGAAGGACTCCTGATCGACTTCCTTGCCTTCGCGATCGACCACTTTCTCTTTCGAGAGGTTGGCCATCATCGCCTTGGACACTTCGTCGTTCGCCTTGGACCAGAGGTCGATCACCTTGTTGTACTTCTCGCCCTGGGTAACCAGGCCGGAGGCGTACTGGGATTCGATCTCTTTCACTTCCTCGGTGGCCGCGTCGATGATTCGGGCCTTCTCATCCGGGATGACGAAGTCGTTCACACCGATCGAGACGCCGGAAATGGTGGAGTAGGCAAAACCGGTGTACATCAGCTGGTCGGCGAAGATGACGGTGTCCTTCAGGCCAACCACGCGATAGCACTGGTTGATCAGCTTGGAGATCGCCTTCTTCTTCATCGGCTGGTTGACCACGTCGAACGACAGGCCGGCCGGAACCACCTGGAACAGCAGCGCGCGGCCGACAGTGGTGTCGACGATGCGGGTGTTCTTGGTGACGGAGCCGTCGCGGTCGTTCACGGTCTCGTTGATACGGACCTTCACGCGGGCGTGCAGGGACGCTTCGCCAGCGCGGAATACGCGGTCGACTTCCTGCAGGTCAGCGAATACGCGACCTTCGCCCTTGGCGTTCACCGCTTCACGGGTCATGTAGTACAGACCCAGTACCACGTCCTGCGACGGCACGATGATCGGCTCGCCGTTGGCGGGGGACAGGATGTTGTTGGTGGACATCATCAGCGCGCGCGCTTCCAACTGGGCCTCGAGGGTCAGCGGGACGTGAACGGCCATCTGGTCACCGTCGAAGTCGGCGTTGTACGCCGCGCAGACCAGCGGGTGCAGCTGGATAGCCTTGCCTTCGATGAGCACCGGCTCGAACGCCTGGATACCCAGACGGTGGAGGGTCGGTGCGCGGTTGAGCAGCACGGGGTGTTCGCGGATGACTTCAGCGAGAACGTCCCAGACCTCGGGCAGTTCGCGCTCGACCATCTTCTTGGCCGCCTTGATGGTGGTGGCCATGCCACGGGCTTCGAGCTTGCCGAAAATGAACGGCTTGAACAGCTCGAGGGCCATCTTCTTCGGCAGGCCGCACTGGTGCAGGCGCAGGGTCGGGCCCACAGTGATCACGGAACGACCGGAGTAGTCCACGCGCTTACCGAGCAGGTTCTGACGGAAGCGACCTTGCTTACCCTTGATCATGTCGGCCAGGGATTTCAGCGGGCGCTTGTTCGAGCCGGTGATGGCACGGCCACGACGGCCGTTGTCCAGCAGGGCGTCGACAGCTTCCTGCAGCATGCGCTTTTCGTTGCGCACGATGATGTCCGGAGCAGCCAGGTCGAGCAGGCGCTTCAGACGGTTGTTACGGTTGATGACGCGACGGTACAGATCGTTCAGGTCCGAAGTCGCGAAACGACCGCCATCCAGCGGAACCAGCGGACGCAGGTCCGGCGGCAGCACCGGCAGGACGGTCAGCACCATCCACTCGGGATGGTTGCCGGAGCCCTGGAAGGCTTCCATCAGCTTCAGGCGCTTGGACAGCTTCTTGATCTTGGTTTCCGAGTTGGTCTGCGGAATCTCTTCACGCAGGCGACCGATCTCGTGCTCCAGGTCGATGGCGTTCAGCAGCTCGCGAACAGCCTCGGCACCCATGCGGGCGTCGAAGTCGTCACCGAACTCTTCAAGGGATTCGAAGTACTGCTCGTCGTTCAGCAGCTGGCCCTTCTCGAGGGTGGTCATACCCGGATCGATCACCACGTAGCTCTCGAAATAGAGCACGCGCTCGATGTCACGCAGGGTCATGTCCAGCAGCAGGCCGATACGGGACGGCAGGGACTTCAGGAACCAGATGTGGGCGACTGGCGAAGCCAGCTCGATGTGGCCCATGCGCTCGCGGCGCACCTTGGCCAGGGCGACTTCGACGCCGCACTTCTCGCAGATCACACCGCGGTGCTTCAGGCGCTTGTACTTACCGCACAGGCACTCGTAGTCCTTCACCGGGCCGAAGATCTTGGCGCAGAACAGGCCATCGCGCTCCGGCTTGAAGGTACGGTAGTTGATGGTCTCCGGCTTCTTCACTTCACCGAAGGACCAGGAGCGGATCATCTCGGGCGAGGCCAGGCCAATACGGATGGCATCGAACTCTTCGATTTGACCCTGGTTTTTCAACAGATTCAGCAAGTCTTTCAAGGCCTTTCCTCCTCACGGACCCGCTGCGACCGGCCTTGACCAGCCGCAGCGTGTGGGCGTCTCGTGTTATTCGGTTTCCAGTTCGATGTCGATGCCGAGCGAGCGGATCTCTTTGATCAACACGTTGAAGGACTCGGGCATGCCGGCCTCCATGCGGTGATCCCCGTCCACGATGTTTTTGTACATCTTGGTACGGCCGTTCACGTCGTCCGACTTCACGGTCAGCATTTCCTGCAGGGTGTAGGCGGCGCCATAGGCTTCCAGCGCCCAGACCTCCATCTCCCCGAAACGCTGGCCACCGAACTGCGCCTTACCACCCAGCGGCTGCTGGGTAACCAGGCTGTAGGAGCCGGTGGAACGTGCGTGCATCTTGTCGTCGACCAGGTGGTTCAGTTTGAGCATGTACATGTAGCCGACGGTGGTCGGGCGCTCGAACATGTTACCGGTACGACCGTCGAACAGGCGCATCTGGCCGCTTTCCGGCAGATCGGCCAGCTTCAGCATGGCCTTGATCTCGCGCTCCTTGGCACCGTCGAACACCGGGGTCGCCATGGGCACGCCGGCACGCAGGTTCTTCGCCAGGTCGAGGATTTCCTGGTCGCCCAGTTCGTCCAGATTTTCCTGACGGCCACCGATCTCGTTGTAGATCTCATGGAGGAACTTGCGCAGTTCAGCGACCTTGCGCTGCTCTTCGAGCATGCGGTTGATCTTCTCACCCAGGCCCTTGGCCGCGAGGCCGAGGTGGGTTTCGAGGATCTGGCCCACGTTCATACGCGACGGTACGCCCAGCGGGTTGAGGACGATGTCCACCGGAGTGCCATTGGCATCGTGCGGCATGTCTTCGACCGGCATGATCACGGAGACCACACCCTTGTTACCGTGGCGGCCCGCCATCTTGTCGCCCGGCTGGATGCGACGCTTGATGGCCAGGTAGACCTTGACGATCTTCAGTACGCCCGGAGCCAGGTCATCGCCCTGCTGCAGCTTGCGCTTCTTGTCTTCGAACTTGTCGTCGAGCAGCTGACGGCGGTCGGAGAGGTAGGCCTGGGCCTTCTCCAGCTGCTCGTTCAGCGCGTCATCGGACATGCGCAGCTTGAACCACTGACCATGCTCGAGGCCGTCAAGGAAGCCGTGATCGATCTCGGCGCCCTTCTTCAGGCCAGCACCACCTTCAGCCTTGGCACCAACCAGGGCGGAACGCAGGCGCTCGAAGGTTGCACCTTCGACGATACGGAACTCTTCGTTGAGGTCCTTGCGGATCTCGTCGAGCTGCATCTTCTCGATGGCCAGCGCACGGCTGTCACGCTCAACGCCGTCACGGGTGAAGACCTGCACGTCGATGACAGTGCCCTTGGTGCCGGTCGGCACGCGCAGGGAGGTGTCCTTAACGTCGGAAGCCTTCTCACCGAAGATCGCACGCAGCAGCTTCTCTTCCGGAGTCAGCTGGGTCTCGCCTTTCGGAGTGACCTTGCCAACCAGGATGTCGCCAGCGCCAACTTCGGCACCTACGTACACGATGCCCGCTTCGTCCAGCTTGTTCAGTGCCGCTTCACCCACGTTAGGGATGTCGGCAGTGATTTCTTCTGGGCCGAGCTTCGTGTCACGCGCCACACAGGTCAGTTCCTGGATGTGGATGGTGGTGAAGCGATCTTCCTGGACCACACGCTCGGAGAGGCAGATGGAGTCTTCGAAGTTGAAACCGTTCCAGGGCATGAACGCGACGCGCATGTTCTGACCGAGAGCCAGCTCACCCATGTCGGTGGACGGGCCGTCGGCGAGGATGTCGCTGCGCGAAACCTGATCACCTTTCTGCACCAGCGGGCGCTGGTTGATGCAGGTGTTCTGGTTGGAACGGGTGTACTTGGTCAGGTTGTAGATGTCGACGCCGGCTTCACCGGTTTCGACTTCGTCATCATTGACGCGAACAACGATACGGCTGGCATCGACGGAGTCGATCACGCCACCGCGACGCGCCACGACGCAGACGCCGGAGTCACGGGCGACGTTGCGCTCCATGCCGGTACCGACCAGGGGCTTGTCGGCACGCAGGGTCGGCACGGCCTGACGCTGCATGTTCGAGCCCATGAGTGCACGGTTGGCGTCGTCGTGCTCGAGGAACGGAATCAGCGAGGCAGCGACGGATACGACCTGCTTCGGCGATACGTCCATCAGGGTGACGTCTTCCGGCGCCTTGACGGTGAATTCGTTCAGGTGACGTACGGCAACCAGCTCGTCGACCAGCTGACCTTTCTCGTTCATCGTTGCCGATGCCTGGGCGATGACGTGGTCGGCCTCTTCGATAGCGGAGAGGAAGACGATCTCGTCGGTCACCTGGGTGCCTTTCACAACGCGATACGGGCTTTCCAGGAAGCCGTACTGGTTGGTGCGGGCATAGGTTGCCAGGGAGTTGATCAGACCGATGTTCGGACCTTCAGGGGTCTCGATCGGGCACACGCGACCGTAGTGGGTCGGGTGTACGTCGCGGACTTCGAAGCCAGCGCGCTCGCGGGTCAGACCACCTGGGCCGAGTGCGGAGACGCGGCGCTTGTGGGTGATCTCGGAGAGCGGGTTGTTCTGGTCCATGAACTGGGAAAGCTGGCTGGAACCGAAGAACTCCTTGATCGCGGCAGCCACTGGCTTGGCGTTGATCAGGTCCTGCGGCATCAGGCCTTCGCTTTCGGCCATCGACAGACGCTCTTTGACCGCGCGCTCTACGCGCACCAGACCAACGCGGAACTGGTTTTCGGCCATTTCGCCAACGCAACGCACACGGCGGTTACCCAGGTGGTCGATGTCGTCGACGATGCCTTTGCCGTTACGGATGTCGACGAGAGTCTTGAGGACTTCGACGATATCTTCCTTGCTCAACACGCCCGAACCTTCGATCTCGGTACGACCGATACGACGGTTGAACTTCATGCGGCCCACGGCGGACAGGTCGTAACGCTCTGCGCTGAAGAACAGGTTGTTGAACAGGGTCTCGGCAGCTTCCTTGGTCGGCGGCTCACCGGGACGCATCATGCGGTAGATCTCTACCAGGGCTTCCAGTTGGTTGCCGGTGGAGTCGATCTTCAGCGTATCGGAGATGAACGGACCGCAGTCGATGTCGTTGGTGTACAGGGTCTCGATGCGGACGACCTGCGCCTTGGCGACTTTCACCAGGATGTCGGTGGTCAGCTCGGTGTTGCACTCGGCGATGATTTCGCCGGTAGCCGGATGCACGATTACCTTGGCGGTAGTGCGGCCCAGGAGGTAGTCCAAGGGGACTTCCAGCTCCTTGATACCGGCCTTTTCCAGCTGGTTGATGTGGCGTGCAGTGATACGGCGGCCCTGCTCGACGATGACCTTGCCGCTCTCGTCCTTGATGTCGAACACGGCGATCTCGCCACGCAGACGCTGAGGAACGAGCTCCAGGTTAAGGTTTTCACCTCTGACGTGGAAAACGTTGGTCGCATAGAAGGCGTCGAGCACTTCTTCGGTGCTGTAGCCGAGCGCGCGCAGCAGTACCGAAGCCGGCAGCTTGCGGCGACGGTCGATCCGCACGAACACGCAGTCCTTCGGGTCGAACTCGAAGTCCAGCCAGGAGCCGCGGTAAGGGATGATACGAGCGGAGTACAGCAGCTTGCCCGAGCTGTGGGTCTTACCGCGGTCGTGATCGAAGAACACGCCCGGCGAACGGTGCAGCTGGGAGACGATGACGCGTTCGGTACCGTTGATGATGAAGGTACCGTTCTCGGTCATCAGGGGGATTTCCCCCATGTAGACTTCCTGCTCCTTGATGTCCTTGATCGCTTTGTTCGACGACTCTTTGTCGAAGATGATCAGACGGACTTTCACTCGCAGCGGCACGGCGAAAGTTACGCCGCGCAGCACGCATTCCTTGACATCGAAAGCCGGCTCGCCCAGGCGATAGCCGACGTATTCCAGAGCGGCGTTACCGGAATAGCTGATAATCGGGAATACAGACTTGAAGGCCGCGTGCAGGCCGATATCACGAAACTGGTCCTTGCTCGCGCCTGCCTGCAGGAATTCGCGGTACGAATCCAGCTGGATGGCCAGGAGGTAGGGTACATCCATGACGTCCGGCAACTTGCTAAAGTCTTTGCGGATACGTTTTTTCTCAGTGTATGAGTAAGCCATCAGCGTTCCCCAGCTTGGTCACCTGCTTGTTTGGCTCCCCCGACGGGAGTAGCCAGAAAATCGTGCAAACCCCTTGGTTTGCGCCACCTCTCGGGTGGTTTTTCACGTCCTGGACAGGGCATGCGCCAACCATCTAGAACGGAAAAAGGCCGGTGGCATAAGCCACCAGCCATCAGCCTCGCGCGAGTCGCTCGGGCTGTAGACGCAAAGTCGTCGCTTACTTGAGCTCGACTTTGGCGCCAGCTTCTTCCAGAGCCTTTTTGGCAGCTTCGGCTTCTTCTTTCGAAGCGCCTTCTTTGACCACGCCCGGGGCGCCGTCAACAACTGCTTTGGCTTCTTTCAGACCCAGACCGGTCAGTTCGCGAACGACTTTGATGACGTTCACTTTCTTCTCGCCGGCTTCGGTCAGAACGATGTTGAACTCGGTTTGCTCTTCAGCAGCAGCAGCGGCAACAGCCGGGCCAGCAGCAACGGCGGCAGCAGCGGTCACACCGAACTTCTCTTCCATCGCCTTGATCAGTTCAACAACTTGCATCACGGACATTTCGGATACGGCGTTGATGATGTCTTCGTTGGTCAGAGCCATGACTCTAATTCCTGTATTGATGGACGGCCTTTGGTGGCCATCGGATTAAACGAGTTTACGTAGAAGAAGCAGTGCGCCTGGATCAGGCAGCAGCGCTTTCCTTCTGGTCGCGAATTGCCGCCAGAGTACGAGCCAGCTTGCTGGTAGCGCCTTGAATCACGCTCATCAGCTGCGATACGGCCTCGTCGTAGGTCGGCAGGGTTGCCAGTACGTCGATCTGGTTAGCTGCAATCAGCTTGCCTTCGAACGCGGCAGCCTTGATCTCGAACTTGTCCTGACCCTTCGAGAATTCCTTGAAGATACGAGCGGCAGCGCCCGGATGTTCATTGGAAAATGCGATCAGGGTCGGGCCTTTGAACACGTCGCCGAGGACTTCGAAAGAAGTACCTTCAACGGCGCGACGAGCCAGGGTGTTACGCACGACTTTCACGTACACACCAGCCTCGCGGGCCTCTTTACGGAGTCCGGTCATGGCTCCCACAGTCACGCCACGGGCATCAGCCACGACAGCGGAGAGGGCAGCTTTGGCAGCCTCGTTGACTTCAGCGACGATGGCCTTCTTGTCTTCGAGTTTAATTGCCACGGGTTCACTCCTGGATGTTACCGGTTCGTCCAGCCGAGGCCGGACGGCGTTTTGGTGTCTGATTCGGTAAACGAATCGGGAGCACCATCTGCGTAGGCTCGGGAATCGCTTCCCGGTTTGAGGCTTTCACCGCCTACGGTCTTGGATAGCCCCCGCCAGGCAGGGACCCCAATACCTGCGCAGCGAGCGAACTCGCTGCGACTTTCATTCTTTAGGCTTCCAGGGAAGCCTGATCGATCTGCAGACCCGGGCCCATGGTGGTGCTCAGGGTCACGCGCTGAACGTAGACACCTTTGGAGGTGGACGGCTTCAGGCGCTTCAGGTCAACCAGCAGGGCTTCGACGTTCTGCTTCAGCTTGGCCGGCTCGAAATCGATCTTGCCAACGGAGGCGTGAATGATGCCGTTCTTGTCGGTACGGAAACGAACCTGACCAGCCTTGGCGTTCTTAACGGCAGTGGCCACGTCAGGGGTAACGGTACCGACCTTCGGGTTGGGCATCAGGCCGCGCGGGCCGAGGATCTGGCCCAGCTGACCGACTACACGCATCGCGTCCGGGGAAGCGATGACGACGTCGTAGCTCAGGTCGCCGCCTTTCATTTCAGCAGCCAGTTCATCCATGCCTACGCGATCAGCGCCGGCAGCCAGGGCAGCTTCAGCGCCCGGACCCTGGGTGAACACGGCAACGCGAACGCTTCTGCCGGTGCCGTTCGGCAGCACGGTAGCGCCACGCACGACCTGGTCGGATTTACGCGGGTCAACGCCCAGGTTGATAGAGATATCAACGGACTCTTTGAACTTGATGGTCGACAGCTCAGCCAGCAGTTTGGCAGCGTCTTCGAAACCGTATTGCTTGCCGGCTTCGATTTTCTCAGCGATAGCCTTCTGGCGCTTGGTCAGCTTAGCCATTTACACACCCTCCACGTTCAGGCCCATGCTACGAGCGGAGCCGGCGATGGTACGCACGGCCGCATCCAGGTCAGCTGCAGTCAGATCAGCCTGTTTAGCCTTGGCGATATCTTCCAGCTGAGCACGGGTAACGGTGCCGACTTTCTGGCTGTTCGGGCGCGGAGAGCCGCTGGTGATGCCAGCCGCTTTCTTCAGCAGCACGGAAGCCGGGGTGCTTTTGGTTTCAAAAGTGAAGCTGCGGTCGCTGTACACAGTGATGATCACGGGAGTCGGCAGACCGGGCTCCATGCCCTGAGTCTTGGCGTTGAACGCCTTGCAGAATTCCATGATGTTCACGCCGTGCTGACCCAGAGCCGGGCCGACGGGCGGGGACGGGTTGGCTTGAGCAGCCTTCACTTGCAGCTTGATATAAGCCTGAATCTTCTTAGCCATCTATAACTCCAATTGCGGGTTCGAACGCCTTGAGGCTCCCCGTTTGCTTTCGCGTTTATCCCAGTGACGACAAAACCCCGCAACCGATGGCTGCGGGGTATGGGATGCGTATTTCAGCTATGCCTTTTCGACCTGGCTGAACTCCAGCTCCACCGGCGTGGAGCGGCCAAAGATGAGCACGGCAACATGAATCCGGCTCTTCTCGTAGTTAACTTCCTCAACGACACCATTGAAGTCCGCAAACGGACCATCAATGACACGAACCGTTTCGCCCGGCTCGAACAAGGTCTTGGGCTTGGGCTTGTCACCGCTGTCCGCAACGCGACGCAGGATAGCCTCGGCCTCTTTATCAGTAATCGGAGCAGGCTTGTCGGCAGTACCACCGATGAAGCCCATGACGCGAGGAGTATCCTTGACCAAGTGCCAAGTACCCTCGTTCATCTCCATCTGAACCAGCACATAACCAGGGAAGAATTTGCGCTCACTTTTACGCTTCTGGCCGTTCCGCATCTCAACCACTTCTTCAGTGGGGACGAGAATCTCACCAAAACCATCTTCCATGCCGGCAAGCTTCACGCGCTCGACCAGCGACCGCATTACGTGCTTTTCATAACCCGAGTAGGCATGCACAACGTACCAACGCTTAGCCACGGCGCACCCTTAACCTACAATCATCGAAACGAGCCAACCGAGCAGGGAATCAAGACCCCACAGCAGCAGCGCCATTACCAGAACAACAGCCACGACAATCAACGTGGTCTGCGTGGTTTCCTGACGAGTCGGCCAGACGACCTTGCGGATCTCCGCACGGGCCTCTTTAGCCAAAACAAAGAATGCTTGCCCCTTCGCAGTCTGCAGCGCTACAAATGCAGCACCCGCACCAAGAACCAGCAAAACGAGAACGCGATAAATGATCGGCTCAGCAGAGAAATACTGATTACCAACCACGCCCACCGCGACAATTGCAGCCACAACGATCCACTTCAGAACGTCGAAGCGTGTTTCTTTGGCTTCAGCCTTGGCATTCATCAGCTAGGACCTTGTGAATATTTGCCAAACTTCCTTGCTGGAAATTTGGCAGGCCAGGAGGGAATCGAACCCCCAACCTGCGGTTTTGGAGACCGCCGCTCTGCCAATTGAGCTACTGGCCTGTAACGAAGTCAGGCCGACCATTATGCCGGCCTGACGGAATTAGATCAATCGATTACTCGAAGATCTTGGCAACCACGCCGGCACCAACGGTACGGCCGCCTTCGCGAATCGCGAAACGCAGACCGTCTTCCATGGCGATCGGAGCGATCAGGGTGACAACCATCTTGATGTTGTCGCCCGGCATTACCATTTCCACGCCTTCCGGCAGCTCGCAGTTACCGGTAACGTCGGTGGTGCGGAAGTAGAACTGCGGACGGTAGCCTTTGAAGAACGGGGTGTGACGACCACCTTCTTCTTTGGACAGTACGTACACTTCGCACTCGAACTTGGTGTGCGGCTTGATGGTGCCCGGCTTGGCCAGAACCTGACCACGCTCTACGTCGTCACGCTTGGTGCCGCGCAGCAGGATACCAACGTTCTCACCAGCACGACCTTCGTCGAGCAGCTTGCGGAACATTTCAACGCCGGTGCAGATGGTTTTGGAGGTATCACGGATACCAACAATTTCCACTTCTTCCTGGACCTTGACGATGCCGCGCTCAACACGACCGGTAACCACGGTACCGCGGCCGGAGATGGAGAACACGTCTTCGATCGGCATCAGGAACGGCTGGTCGATGGCACGAACCGGCTCCGGAATGTAGGTATCCAGAGTCTCTACCAGCTTACGAACAGCGGAAACGCCGATTTCGTTGTCGTCCTTGCCTTCCAGCGCCATCAGCGCGGAACCGATAACGATCGGAGTGTCGTCGCCCGGGAAGTCGTAGGTGTTCAGCAGATCGCGAACTTCCATTTCGACCAGCTCCAGCAGCTCGGCGTCGTCAACCATGTCGGCCTTGTTCAGGAACACGACAATGTAAGGAACGCCTACCTGACGGGACAGCAGGATGTGCTCGCGGGTCTGCGGCATGGGGCCGTCAGCAGCGGAGCAAACCAGGATCGCGCCGTCCATCTGAGCAGCACCGGTGATCATGTTCTTCACATAGTCAGCGTGACCAGGGCAGTCAACGTGAGCGTAGTGACGGATCGCCGAGTCGTACTCAACGTGGGAGGTGTTGATGGTGATACCGCGAGCTTTCTCTTCCGGCGCGTTGTCGATCTGATCGAACGCACGAGCAGAACCACCCCAGGTCTCGGAGCAGACTTTGGTCAGAGCAGCGGTCAGAGTGGTTTTGCCATGGTCAACGTGACCAATGGTGCCAACGTTGACGTGCGGTTTGTTACGTTCAAATTTTTCTTTAGCCATCGAGAACGTCTCCCATCAAAGAGTTGAGCGAGTCACGCCACCATTAAAACAAAGGCAGATATTTACATATCTGCCTTTGTTGAGATGGAGCTCATGAGCGGAATCGAACCGCTGACCTCACCCTTACCAAGGGTGTGCTCTACCAGCTGAGCTACATGAGCCAAACACATTGCACAAACGCCAAACTTGGAGCGGGTAGCGGGAATCGAACCCGCATCATCAGCTTGGAAGGCTGAGGTTCTACCACTGAACTATACCCGCGGAGCCTGTCGCTCACGCTTGAATCTGGTGGAGGGAGAAGGATTCGAACCTTCGAAGTCTATGACGTCAGATTTACAGTCTGATCCCTTTGGCCGCTCGGGAATCCCTCCATTTGGGAGGCGGCATTTTCAACTTCTGCCACCCTGCTGTCAAGCTTTTTCTCATTTAAATCTTGAGGTTAGCTAACTCTGACAGCAGCTTCGCAGTTCCACTTTTTCAGCCTGCCTGCGAAGCGGGCGCCATTCTATTCAAACTATCTAGAGGATGCAACGTTTTCGCACGGCATTATTTTATGCTGCAATCCACCGAAGTCCCGAGCCAGCTCACCGAGCAACGCGTCATCCGCAAGGCGCCTGCTTTCCGGGGCGATTCTGACCCAGAAATCTCGATGCGAGCGTGACAATTCGCGCATTGCAGGCTCGTACCCTGCGTCCTTCAAACGAGCCATTACGCTCTCGGCGGAATCCATTCGCGGGAAAATCCCGAGTGAAATCCCATTCTGCAGGTCACCCTGGCTGATTATATAGCTATCAATTTTCCGAGCCTGGAGCTCCTTCAGCTGGCGCAAGGAGGCCTGCCGGGAAGCAAGGGGAGCGAGATATACCCAATAATCGACCCCTGCCGCCGCATCGACCTCTTGCACCTTGCTCTGGATATCCAGCGCAATGAGCCGCTGCTCAACCTCCTTGGCCTGAGCTTCTTGCTCGAAACTTCCCAAGAAAAGGCATGCGGTCTCCGGAGCAGAAGCAGGAGAGCCAGGAAGCTCTTCGCGCCGAGGCCTTGCATCCTTCGACTCACTCAACAAGCGAATGTCTTGCTGCCCGCCCTTATAGAGGGAGAGTGTCTCCACCTCCTTTGCGCGAAGAGGGGCCTGCTGCTGATGCCAGACATAGTAGAAAAGGTTAAGAACCAGGAGCAGTAGAAACATCCAGCGCATGACTAACCTCAAGAGAGCGGGCAGGCAATCGCCAAACCAACAAACACCAAATCCGGAAGAACTTTTGCCTGGGGAAACGCGTCCTTGACCATAAATGCGTCTCCACCTGTTAGATACAGCTCGTAAGCCCCACCCAACCACTCCTCGGCCTGCTCGACCTGCGTCTGCACGAACCCCTGCAGCATCAGCAGGCAGCCCCGCTCAACGGCCTCAACCGTGGAGCGTCCAGGCATCATCTTCTGCAAAGCCCGTTCGGCAGCATCATCGCCATACCGGATGCGGCGAGTGTGTGTGCGCAACTGATTGCGCATGAGCGGCATGCCAGGACAGATGAAGCCACCTAGATGACTGCCTTCCGCAGTAACGAAGTCAGAAGTTACCGCAGTGCCGAGATCCAGCACCAAACAGGCACACCCCGACAAGTGATAGGCGCCCAGCACGGCAAGCCAGCGATCGAGGCCGAGACGCTGGAATTCGTCATAGCCATTACGGACCCCCGCCATCTCCTGCGCCGACTCCGCACAAACCGAGTCTATGGAGAACGCCCGCTGGAGCTTGCCCGTCAATTGCCGGGTCTCTTCATCACTACGGACACTTACAAGACGGCAACGACTTAGCTCCACCCCGGGAGATGAAGACAGCATCTGCAGCAACTCTTCATCCGAGCCGACTACGCCTCCCGCCACAACGCGCGCCTCGGGATTAGATATCACGCGCCATTTGATGAAGCTGTTACCGCAATCAAGCTCAAGAATCATCACGCAGCCTCAAACTGAGCTCTCCACCACTAAAGACACTTTCAACACCCTCTACATCCATACGTAGGGCGCCGCTATCGTCTACACCTAACACCACGCCATCGATACGACGCTGTCCCGTCACCAGAGAGGCGCTGCGCCCTTGCCAAAGATGATCAGCCTCCCACTCAGCGCGCAGCGTCTTGAATCCGCCATAGGCACTCTGCGCCAGGCAAAGGTCCAATTGCTCCAGGACACTCACAGCCAGCTCGCTCCGATCGACCAGCTCTCCTCCCTCAAGGAGCATTGAGGTCCAGGGCTGATCTATCTGCACATCAGGACTGCGCATGTTGACGTTAATGCCAATGCCGATGATGACACTGCAGATATCCGCAGGATCACCTATGAGTTCAAGGAGTATTCCCGCGATCTTGCGATTACCGACCAGAATATCGTTAGGCCATTTAAGCCCAACCCCCGAAAGCCCTTTCGCACGTAGCGCTCGAAGGACGGCAAGCCCCACAACAAGGCTGAGCCCCTCCAACTGACGCGCCCCACCCTCGATCCGCAACCCGACACTGCAGTAAAGGTTCTGGCCATAAGGACTGACCCACTGCCGCCCTCTCCTGCCGCGACCGCCACTCTGATGCTCCGCCAGAACAGCAAAGGGAGGTTCTTCTTCAGCGGCAATCCGTCGCATGACTTCTGCATTCGTGGAATCGATGGTCTCCACAACGGTTTTAGCCCAACCAGGGACAGCATCGTTCAGCTTGAGAGGATCAAGAAGGCTGAGCGGTGATGCAAGCCGATACCCTTTGCCACGGAGCTTATGAATCGGCAGGTCGTAATCGAGTTCGAGTTGCTGCAGCTGTTTCCAGATAGCACTGCGACTTATGCCGAGTACACGCCCCAAGGCCTCACCGGAATGGAACTGGCCATCCTGTAGAAGTTTCAACAAGGTAAGCATGCGCGCACCGCCTCAGAATGAGGCAGGCATCATAGCCATGCAGGTAGGGATTGCATAGAAAAGGAGCCGATCGAGATGAAACGATATAGCCCTAAGACTGCGTCCAGGACGTCCGCTGCACCAACTTTTCTGCCGCGCAAAGTCAAACCCCCGACCTTCTTGCGAAGATCGGGGGTTTGGTATAGGTGCTTGACGATGACCTACTCTCACATGGAGAAACTCCACACTACCATCGGCGATGCATCGTTTCACTACTGAGTTCGGGATGGGATCAGGTGGTTCCAACGCTCTATGGTCGTCAAGCAATTCGGTTGGGGTATCGTCTAGGACGCGACCCCGAATGGGTATGTGATAAGGCTTTGCAAGTTCTGGCCAATTTTCGGCTAAGTCGACTTCACCTTATAACAACAATCGTCAGATTGTTTGGGTGTTATATGGTCAAGCCTCACGGGCAATTAGTATTGGTTAGCTCAACGCCTCACAGCGCTTACACACCCAACCTATCAACGTCGTAGTCTTCGACGGCCCTTTAGGGAGCTCAAGGCTCCAGTGAGATCTCATCTTGAGGCGAGTTTCCCGCTTAGATGCTTTCAGCGGTTATCTCTTCCGAACGTAGCTACCCGGCAATGCCACTGGCGTGACAACCGGAACACCAGAGGTTCGTCCACTCCGGTCCTCTCGTACTAGGAGCAGCCCCTCTCAAATCTCAAACGTCCACGGCAGATAGGGACCGAACTGTCTCACGACGTTCTAAACCCAGCTCGCGTACCACTTTAAATGGCGAACAGCCATACCCTTGGGACCGGCTTCAGCCCCAGGATGTGATGAGCCGACATCGAGGTGCCAAACACCGCCGTCGATATGAACTCTTGGGCGGTATCAGCCTGTTATCCCCGGAGTACCTTTTATCCGTTGAGCGATGGCCCTTCCATACAGAACCACCGGATCACTAAGACCTACTTTCGTACCTGCTCGACGTGTCTGTCTCGCAGTCAAGCGCGCTTTTGCCTTTATACTCTACGACCGATTTCCGACCGGTCTGAGCGCACCTTCGTACTCCTCCGTTACTCTTTAGGAGGAGACCGCCCCAGTCAAACTGCCCACCATACACTGTCCTCGATCCGGATAACGGACCAGAGTTAGAACCTCAAGCATGCCAGGGTGGTATTTCAAGGATGGCTCCACGCAGACTGGCGTCCACGCTTCAAAGCCTCCCACCTATCCTACACAAGCAGGCTCAAAGTCCAGTGCAAAGCTACAGTAAAGGTTCACGGGGTCTTTCCGTCAGCCGCGGATACACTGCATCTTCACAGCGATTTCAATTTCACTGAGTCTCGGGTGGAGACAGCGCCGCCATCGTTACGCCATTCGTGCAGGTCGGAACTTACCCGACAAGGAATTTCGCTACCTTAGGACCGTTATAGTTACGGCCGCCGTTTACCGGGGCTTCGATCAAGAGCTTCGCTTGCGCTAACCCCATCAATTAACCTTCCGGCACCGGGCAGGCGTCACACCCTATACGTCCACTTTCGTGTTTGCAGAGTGCTGTGTTTTTAATAAACAGTCGCAGCGGCCTGGTATCTTCGACCGGCATGGGCTTACGGAGCAAGTCCTTCACCCTCACCGGCGCACCTTCTCCCGAAGTTACGGTGCCATTTTGCCTAGTTCCTTCACCCGAGTTCTCTCAAGCGCCTTGGTATTCTCTACCCAACCACCTGTGTCGGTTTGGGGTACGGTTCCTAGTTACCTGAAGCTTAGAAGCTTTTCCTGGAAGCATGGCATCAACCACTTCATCGTCTAAAAGACGACTCGTCATCAGTTCTCGGCATTAAGCGCCCGGATTTACCTAAGCACTCTGCCTACCACCTTAAACTTGGACAACCAACGCCAAGCTGGCCTAGCCTTCTCCGTCCCTCCATCGCAGTAACTAGAAGTACAGGAATATTAACCTGTTTCCCATCGACTACGCTCTTCAGCCTCGCCTTAGGGACCGACTAACCCTGCGTCGATTAACGTTGCGCAGGAACCCTTGGTCTTTCGGCGTGCGAGTTTTTCACTCGCATTGTCGTTACTCATGTCAGCATTCGCACTTCTGATACCTCCAGCAAGCTTCTCAACTCACCTTCACAGGCTTACAGAACGCTCCTCTACCGCATCACTTACGTGATACCCGTAGCTTCGGTGTATGGTTTGAGCCCCGTTACATCTTCCGCGCAGGCCGACTCGACTAGTGAGCTATTACGCTTTCTTTAAAGGGTGGCTGCTTCTAAG